>NZ_PDJD01000001.1:0-653743 GCF_002563925.1 Serinibacter salmoneus
CATCGCCGCGGGTGCGTCCGCATCCCCCGCGAGCGAACCGAGGTAGCCGAGCACGGCCCGACCGTAGGCGACGATGAGATCGGCGCCGAAACGCCGCACCTCCTCGGTCGCCTTCCGGGCCAGGTCGTCTGCGCGGCTCACCTCGCCCGCCTCCGCGAGACCAGCGCGCAGTTGAGCTGGGCCGCACTCCAGCGCCAGATCCCGATCGGGGTCGCCGTCCGGGCTCCGAGCGCGCGCTCGGCGAGGTCCACCGCCCGGGCGTGATCCCCGGCCATACGTGCCGCGGTCGCACGCGTGACGACACCGAGGACCGATCGCGCATCACCACGATCGGCCTGCACGAGGGTGGCGACCAGGTCGCTGCCGTCCAGGCCTTGGATCGCGCGCAGGCGGTGCCGGTTCTGCGTGATCGCGTCCGAGGTCTCATACCCCGCGTCGCCGAGGGTGGCGGCGGAGTCGAGGGTGGCGTTCGTGAGGTCCGCGTCGGCCAGTTCGAGGTGGATCTCCGCGAGTCGGGTCCTGGCGATCACGGTCATCCTGCGATCGCAGGGGTCCTCGGAGACGGGAATCCTCTGATGGGCCTGGAGTGCTTCGGGTAGACGACCGGTCACGAGCAGCGCCCGCATCACGGAGATGGTGAGGCTCTGGTACTCGGTACGACTGGCGTCGCCGTGGTCGGGGCCGAGCGACTCGATGGCCCGGATGGCCGCGCGCGTGAGGTCGAGTCCCTCGCTCATGTCCCGTTCCCACAGGTGTGTGACGGCGAGATTGGTCTGCGCCTCGATCCGTTCCCGCGGTCCGCCCCGAGCCGCCACCTCGGCGTAGAGCTCCTCGGCCTGCACCGATCGGTCGGTCGCCTCGAGCAGTTGCGCCGTCTGCATCGCGAAGTATCCCCACAGCTCACGGCGGCCGTGGGTCATCGCCGTGGAACACGCGAGGTAGGCATCCAGCCGCCGGGAACTCCATCGCAGGTAGTGCAGCATCGACAGCGCCAGCCGAGAGACCGCATCCGGGGCGTTCACGTCGGCCGCGGCCTGCAGCGTCGTGATGGCCACGGGGACCTGGGCATCGAGCCAGTCCTGGCTCGCCCGCCGCCCGCGTGGGACCGCGTCCTCGGCCGGGTCGGGTGCGGGGACCCAGGAATCGATGGTGGGGTTCACGGTGACCCGGACGCGGGCGCGTTCGGTGGCGGTGGCGAACCGCTGGGTGAGGACGGTCGCCAGGGTCTCGATCTCACGTCGGCGTCGGGAGGAGGGAATGTCGTCGGCGGCTCGGTCGGCGACGGTGGCGCGCACGATGTCATGGAGTTCGAGGACGTCGTCGGGACGCGGGGTGAGGAGGTTCTCACGCACCAGGACGGCCACCGACCGGTCGACCTCCAGCGCTCCGATCGTGTCGGTCAGGGCGATGTGCAGTTCCGCGGGGGTGAGCGGACCGGGATGGAGCGCGAGGAAGCTGAGGACGCTGCGCGCTGGAGGTCCCAAGGCGTCGTAGACGTCCTCGAGGGCAGGGACGAGCCCGGCCTCGGTGGCCTCGAGGCGGCGCAGGTGGTCGCTGAGGTACCAGGTGGGGCGTGCCGCGATCTGACCGGCGAGCACCGTGATCGCGAGCGGGAGGCGACCGCAGGCCTCGGCCAGCAGGGCCAGGTCCGCGCGGGCACGGGCGGGGTCGGTGGGGGCGTAGTTCCCGTCCGTGAGCGTGGCGAGCATGTCGCAGGCATCCTGGAGGATCATCGGGCCGAGCTCCAGCAGAGCGAATCCGTGAGGTGGCTCGATCCGCCGGCGGGAGGTCGTGATCACTGTGGCGCCCGGGGGGAGCCCGGAGACGAATGCGGTGATGTTCTCGGGGCTGGTCACATCCTCCACGATCAGGACGAGGTCGGTGGCCTCGGCGCGCAGCCCGGGGCCCGGGCGCGTGGCGATCACGCGCGTGAGCTCGGTGAGCACCGCACTCGGGGAGGCCGCGGTGATGCAGGCATCACCGGAGGCCGTGCGCAGCCCGATCGAGAGGACCCGCGCGCGGGGGCGGGCCAGCGCCGCGTCGGCTGCGACCGCGCGGGCCAGGGCCGACTTGCCGACCCCGGGCATCCCGGTGATGAGGAGATGCCGCGGCCCACCTTCCTCGGGCATCAACAGGTCGCGCGCGCTGTCACGCTCCCGGCGGCGTCCGATGACCGTGAGGGACTCGGGGTTCAGCGCCGTGAACTCCGGCCGCGCCGTGGCGGTGGCCAGGCCGCCGAGCACCGCACGGTGCAACTCCCGCAGGTCTCGCTCACGCTCCGGGAATCCCAGCACGATGGCGATGTCGGCGACGAGGTCGGGGTCGATCCGTCGTCTGCCGTCGCGGAAGGCGTCGTAGACGGTCACCTTGCCCGGTCGGCGGATGAAGCGCGCACCGGGACGCGCCGAGCGCAGCCGCGCGATGCGCGCGGCGATCTCCCCGAACGACGGGTCCCCCGCCTCAGCGCGCATGGTGCGCAGCGCGAGGGCGATGTCGTCCAGGCTCTGCGGCGGCGTCGCCATGACCATGGTGCCAGCGTAGGCCGCGCGCGCCGCGCGGGAACGTGACCCGCTCGCGGGTCAGCCCGTCACGGCACGACGAGGGCCCTCATCACCGCGGGCGGGGAGGTGGGATCGAGGTGATGAGCGACCCATCCGCGCAGCAGGGGGCTCGCGGCGTCCTCGTCCAGCACGGCGCGCAGCAACTCGTGTGCGCAAGGATCGCCCTCGAGTGCCGCGCACAGGCCGAGCACGGCGTCGCCGTAGGCGGCCACGAGGTGCACACCGTGCTCACGGGCGTCCCTGGTGGCCTGCTGCGCCACCGCGCGGGCGCCGGCCGGGTCGCCGCCCTCGGCGAGCACCAGGGCGAACGCCAGCGCGTTGGCACTCACCCGGAACGGGTTCATGTTCTCGGGTGGATCCGCGGCCAACGCCCGGCGGGCGAGGTCCACCGCCGCGCCGGAGCGTGCCGCGATCCGATCGGTGGTCGCCTGCGCGACCTGCGCCATCACCCCGAGTGACTCGTTCGCCGCGCCCTGCCCGAATGCCTCCAGCTCACGCGAGCTGTCCTGACCCTGCAACGCACGCAGGCGGTGCCGCAGCGTCGCGGCGCTCTCGGCCGGGAAGGCCCCGCCGTCCCCCATGGCCTGTGCGGCGTCGAGCGCAGCCAGAGCGAGCTCGGTCTCGGCCAACTCGACGTGCGCCTCGGCGAGCGCGATGGTGGACACCACCCCGTGGTAGCCGCCGGGCGCGTCGATGGACCCGAACACCTCCTCGTGCACCGCGAGCGCCGCACGTGGATCCCCCGACAGCACCAGGGCGCGCATGAGGTGGCTGGCGATCGACTGCCTGATCACCGTCAGGCCCGCCGTCTGCGCCTCGGCCAGTGCGGTCCGCGCGAACTCGATGCCGGTGGGCAGGTGGCGCTTCCACATCTCGTTGAGGGCGCGCTGGGCCGTGGCCTCGATCCGCATCGCGAGGTCACCCTCCGCGGCCACGGTGGCCAGCATCGCGTCCGCCTCGTCCAGCAGGTTCAGGGCTGCGGCGATCCCGCTGGTCTCGAGGGTGAAGTACATCCGCGACTGCGGCGCGCCATGGTGCATGGCGGTGCGCGCGATGCGGTAGGCGTCCACGGGTTCACGCCGCCACAGCAGGTACCGCATCCCGCTCGCCGCCAGCGCCGTGACCTCCTGTTCCAGGCCCTCGTCGGCGGCGACCTGTGCGGTGGTGACCGCCAGGGCGATGTGCTCCGCCAGCCAGGTGCGGCACCCCTGAGGGTCGGGGGGTACGGCCTGCGCCTCCCAGGAGCCCTCCGGCGCCGTGGGCGGGAACAGCGCCTCCAGGACCGGATCCGGCGGGCTGGTCAACTCCGCCCGCCCGATGGCTGTGATCAGGCGCTGCGCGAGGCTGCTGGCGAGGGCCTGGGCCTCCCGGGTGCGCTGGGAGGCGGGGAAGCGATCAACCGCACGGTCGGCGGCCACGGCGCGCACGACGTCGTGCAGCACCAGCGTGCCGGAGTCCTCCTGGTGCACGAGGTTCTCCAGGCGCAGGACGCCGAGCGCGGCATCGACCTGCTCCGGCGTGAGGTCTCGGCGCAGCGAGACCGCCACCTCCCCGGCTGTCAGCGGTCCCGGGTGGATCGCGAGCAGGCTCAGGACGTGCTCGGGGGCATGCTCGAGTGAGTCGAGGACCTCCTCCAGGGCGGGTGCCAGGCCCCCGTCGATCGCCTCCAGCCGCCGCAGGTGATCCGACAGGAGCCACCCGGGCCGCGCGGCGATCTGCCCGGCCACCACAGCCACAGCCAGCGGGAGCCCTCCGCAGTGCGCCGCGATCGCCTCCACGATCCCCGGGTCGCGCTGCACGGGGGAGCCGGCGGCGTCGATCTGTCGTGCCAGGAGCTCGCACGCGGCCTGCGTGGTCAGCGGTGGGAGGTCCATCGTGGTCATCGCATCGGCCAGACGGCGCCGGGAAGTGGCGATGAGGGTGGTGGTCGGCTTCAGGCCCATCGCGAATCGGGCGAGTCCCGCGCGGTCGGTCGCGTCGTCCAGCACCACCACCAGGCCACGGTCACGTGGCATGTCCGCCACGTGGTCGCGCAGTTGGCGCAGCAGGACAGCGGGATCGGTCGCCTCCGTGCCCTCGTCTCCGGAGGCGGTGCGCAGCGACACCCGGACCACCTGGGCGCCTGCCTCGCGCGCCGTCTCCTCGGCGAGGCGGAGCGCGAAGGCCGACTTGCCCACGCCGGGCATCCCGGTGATCAGGAGTCGGCGCGGCCCTGCCGTGCGGGTGAGCAGGTCGCGGGCGTGGTCGAGGTCGGCGGCGCGTCCGATCAGCGGTTCGGGGACCTCGGCAGGCTCCAGGAGGGTGATGTCGGGCCGAGCGGTGCTGCGTGCACGCCCGCCCGCTGCCGCCACACACATCGACCGCAGGTCCTGCTCGCGCTCGGGAAACCCCAGCGCGAGCGTGATGTCGGCCACCAGTTCGGGGTCCACGCGCCGCCTGCCGTCGCGGAAGGCGTCGTACACCGTGACACGGCCGGGCCGGGCACCCCAGGCCGAGGAGCCGCGCTCGCCCCGCAGCCGAGCGATGCGCGCCGTGATCTCTCCGAACGAGGGGTCCCCGGCCGCAAGTCGCATCCCGCGCAGTTCGGCCGCGATCGCGTCGAACGGTGCGGACCGGCTCGGTTCTCCCACGCTGGCCACGATACGGCCACCATCCGATCCTCGCGTCTCGGGGGGCGTGCTCAGGTGCAGGCTCGTGCGGCAGCGACTGCCTGGTCCCCGTACCAACCGCCGAAGAGCTCAGCGTGCACGAGCAGGGGATGCAGTTGATGCAGGTGCACCCGGTCCTGCCACCCCGGGGCCAGGGGGGAGACCTCCTGGTACCCGGCGAGCACGTCCTGCAGGTAGGGCAGGCCGAACAGTGCGAGCATCGCCAGGTCCGTCTCGGCGTGGCCACCGTGCGCGGCCGGGTCGATGAGCACGCACCCGGTCTCGGTCCACATCACGTTCCCCGACCACAGGTCGCCGTGCACTCGTGCCGGGGTGTCGGGCTCGAGGAGTTGTGGCTGCGGATGGTTCATCGCCCCGTCCACGAGCAGGGCGCAGACTTCCTCCACCGCTCGCGCCCCCTGCGGGCTGACGCTGTCGCGGCCGACGGCGTTGCGCAGATGCGGCAGCAGACGGTAGGTGGCGTAGAACTCGCCCCAGTGTCGGGGCGCGTCAGGCGCCTCCGGATGGGTCGGCGTGGCCAGGCGCGCGGCACCGATCACGCCGTCCCCACGGGTGCCCGGGGGTGCCATCCCCCAGGTGAGGGCACCCGCCGCATGGGTGCGGGCCAGAGCGCGTCCGAACTCGCGGGCATGAAGGGGCTGCGGGTGGGCGCGGGTGAGGCGCTCGAGCACCAGACGCGGACCCTCCAGCGCAACCACGGTGACCACCGCGGCTCCGCCGCTGCCCTGGGCGGCGGCCAGCCAGCGCAGCCCGGCGGCCTCCCGCTCGGCGGCCTCCGGCGGGAGGACCTTGCTCCAGGTGCGTCGCGGCATGGTCGTCCTTGCTGGTCTCGACGGGCCTGCGCAGGGGCGCCGGCCCGGGTGGGCATGAGTAGGTCTCTCACCAGGTTAGGGATCTGTGGTCTGTTCCGCCTCGCGAACGGCGAGCGCCGCACCGCCGAGGGGCGGGGTGTGCGTGGTGTGGCACGATTCACCCGCATCCGAGCGAACTGATTTTGCCGCGCCCTTTGACGGGCTGTGAAGCGTTGGTTCACGCTTCATCGGCCGGGCACGCGGTCCGGCTCCGTATCGAGCGAGTGGGGGCTCATCATGAGCAACGTCCAGGGTTCAAGCACGCCCGCCAACAAGTCGAACAGCAGTGCGATAGTGCGCCGTGGCCTGCTTCGAGGTGCGGTATGGTCGGTGCCTGTGGTCGCCGTCACGAGCGCGGTGGCACCCGCGGCCATGGCTTCCACCGCGCCGACCCTCTCGGGGAGCTGTGCGACCCCCGGGGCCCAGCAGGGCGACCAGAAGCAGTACCTCGGATGGATCGCGGACGGGTTCCGCGTCACGGTTGCTGATCCCTCGGGCGTGCCGCAGGCGGGCGTCGCCGTGACGTTCTCGATCACCGGGAGCGACCGTGGCAAGAAGAACATGAGCTTCGTGCGTAACCCCTGCCTCTCGGCCGCGGCGGCGTGGTCGGCGATGCAAGGCTCCGGGAGCGACTACTCGATCACTCTGGTGACGGACGTCAACGGGACGATCGCCCTGGACGGGGGCGCGAACGGCGCGAACACCACGTGTGGTGGGCAGCTCATGGGCTACCACGGCACCTGGGGCTACCTGCGCATCGGGGACGAGGTGAAGCCGGAGTGGCTGACGCTCATGGCCACCGCGTCGGGCTACGGTACGCAGTCCCTGGCCACCCGGCTCGTCACCCCGACCAGTGGCGGATTCGAGCGGTACTACTGGCCGGGACTGCTACCGACCACCACCAGCGGCGTCTGCCCGGCCCCGACCGCGGTCTGAACGGCGCCACGCCGGCAACGCCCACGCCGGCAACGCCCACGCACACCCTGCGCACGCGAGCCCGCCACCTCTCGATTCCACCGAGTGGCGGGCCCGCGCTGTGACAGACTCGTGGCATGAGGAACACCTCCGGCGTCGAGGGAGCCACCGGATACCCGCCGCAGGCCGTGCGCGAGGTCGGTGACGCGATCGCGCAGGCCGTGGGCACGGTGTTGGTGGGCAAGGACGAGGTGATCGACCTCGCGCTGGTCTGCCTGCTCAGCGAGGGGCACCTGCTCATCGAGGACCTCCCCGGCACCGGGAAGACCAGCCTCGCGAAGGCCCTTGCGCGTGCGCTCGGGGTGGCGACCTCCCGGATCCAGTTCACCCCGGACCTCATGCCGAGCGATGTGACCGGGGTGAGCATCTACAACCGCGCCACCGGCGCGTTCGAGTTCCGCCCCGGGCCCGTGTTCGCCTCCATCGTGGTGGCGGACGAGATCAACCGGGCCTCACCGAAGACCCAGTCGGCTCTCCTGGAGGCGATGGAGGAGCAGCAGGTCTCCGTGGACGGTGCCACCCACCCGCTGGCCGAGCCCTTCCTGGTGCTGGCGACCCAGAACCCGGTCGAGATGGAGGGCACCTACCCGCTTCCGGAGGCGCAGCGTGACCGTTTCCTCGCGCGCACCGCCATCGGCTACCCCGATGCGGCCGCCGAGTCGGCGATGCTGCTGGACCGCGAGGCCAGCGACCCGCTGCGCGACCTGCGCCCCGTGACCGATGCCGCCACGGTGCGCGAGGTCATCGCCGCCGTCCGCCGCGTCCACCTCGCCCCCCTGGTGCGCGACTACCTGGTCGCGGTGGTGCGCTCCACCCGGACCGCCCCCGGTGTGCGGCTCGGGGCCTCACCGCGCGCCGCCCTGCACCTCTCCCGCGCCGCGCGTGCCCGCGCGGCGCTGCACGGCCGCGATCACGTCACCCCGAGCGACGTGGTCGCCCTGGCGGCTCCCGTGCTGGCCCACCGACTGGTGCTGACCCCCGCCGGTCACACCGGGTCGCTCGGTGCCGGCGCCACCAGCCAGGACGTGATCTCGGAGATCCTCGCGCACGTTGCCATCCCGCGGGGTGCGCCGCGGTGACCACGGCGCCGGCCCCGGTGCGCGACCCGGTGCGCGCAGCCGCCACCGCGCCCTCGAGTCAGGCGGCCCGGCGACGGGTGCGGCGCACGTTCACGGCGCGTGGCTGGGTGATGCTCGCCGTCGGGTGCGGCCTGGCGGCCCTCGGCCTCCTCTTCGACGAACGTGACCTGCTGCTGCCCGCGGTGGTCGCCCTGCTGCTGCCACCGCTGGCGTGGCTCGCCACCTTCACCTCCCGCCCCTCCTTCGCCGCCGCCTACCGCCTCGAACCCGAGGTGCTCCAGGCGGGGGAGCGTGGGCTGCTGCACCTCGACCTGCGCAACACGGCCCGACGGCGCAGCGGCACCCTGGACGTGGTGCTGCCCGCGGTTCCCGGGATCACGCGGGCGAGCCGCCACGCGCGCGGATCCCTGGTCCCCGGGCGTGCCGAGGTGATCACCATCCCCCTTCAGGGCGTGCGGCGCGGACGGTATCCGATCGCCTCACCGCGGCTTCGGGTGCTGGACCCGCTCGGGCTGTGCCAGGCGAACGCGGCCCTCGGCGTCACCGCCACCCTCGCCGTCGCGCCCCGACCCGTGGCCCTCACCGGCCTGCCCCGCAGCCTGTCCGGTTCCGCGGAGGCCCGCGGTGCGCAGCCGGGTGGCGCCAGCGGCGCGCCGCAGGCCACCCTGCGGCCCTACGTCAGCGGCGACGACCCCCGGCTGATCAACTGGCGTGCCTCCGCCCGGCAGGAGGAGGGGCTGTTGGTGCGCACACCGGAGGCGGTGCAGGCGGACTCCGCCGCGGTGATCCTGGACTGCCGCAGCGGTGGCGAGGGTGAGAGGGCGGCCCGCAGCGGCGTGGCCGAGGAGGGCCTGGAGCGGTGCGTCACCATGGCCGCCTCGGTGCTCGTCCAACTCCTGGATCGCGGAGTGCTCACCGCGCTGGTGGACCAGGCCGGCACCGTGCTGGCCACCCCCGAGACCCCCGCCGAGGCCCTGGCAGCGCTGGTGGACCTCACCGGTTCAGCCGCCGCGCCCCTCTCGCCCGAGGTGCCGGGACGGCCGGACCTGATCATCGCCGTGGCCGCCGTCCACACGGACGCCGACGCCATGGGACTGGCGAACGCCCGCCGGCAGGGCGCCACCTGCCTCGCCTTCCTGGGCGCGGAGGCGGCCGCCGCCGCGAGTGCTGAGCGCGCACGCGCCGTGCTCGCCTCCCACGGCTGGCACGTGACCGACCTCGGCGCCGACCCCGCCCTCGATTGGAACGCGGCGCGCCGCCGCGTGCCGGCCCTGTAGGCAGTCGGCATGTCCCGGACCGAGATGAGCGAGGCCACGGACTCGGCGCTGAGCGCCGCGGCCCGCGAGGCCATGCGCGGCGGTGCGCCCGGGGGACCCCGGAGCGCTGATCGGGGGCCGCGCGGCAGCGCCGGCGGCCCCGGCGGCTGGGGGGAGCGGCGCGGCGCCCGTCTCGCGATCGCCGTGGCGATCCACCTGCTCGCCGCCCTCGCGTTGCTCGCCGCCGCGACCCTCCTGGAACCGGGCCTGGCGAACACCTCCTGGCTGCCGCCCCTGGTCACCGCCGTCGCGATCATCCTCACCCTGGGGCTGACGGGCGTGATCGCCGCGTCGCTGCGCGGCGGGTCACGACCCTCGGGCGGTCGATCACTGGTCTCCCCGGGCGCGTGGCTGGGTCTCGGCCTGGTGCAGGTGGCAGCGCTCCTCGTCGTCGCCGGCCTCACCTCGGGTATCTGGGACCTGGCCGGGGCGCGCGAGGCGTTCGTGGTGGCGTGGAACCAGATCGTCACCGGCCGTATCCCCGTGGAGCCCTCCCGCGAGCTGACCTGGCTGCTCGTGCTCGCGATCGGGAGCCTCGCCGTGCTCGCGGACCGGCTCGCCGACCGGGCGCCCGCCCTGATCGCACTGCCGCTGCTGGTCCTGTTCATCGTGGCCGCCGTGCTCCTGGTCGAGCCGGTGGTGCTCAGCCGGTTCGCGGTGGCTGCCGCCGCGTACATCGCACTGCTCGGGCTCAGCGCCTCGCGGAACGGCTCCGCCAGACGCGGGGCGGTGGCCGCCGTGGCGGGGGTGGGGGCGCTGGCCATCGGCGCGGCGGTGCTCACGGTCCCGCTCACCCCCGTCGGCACGCAGGGCCGCTACGACGCCTTCGGCGCCGACACCATCGGCGTCTCACCCTTCACGCAACTCGCGGGCAACCTGCGCAGCGGCGACTCCCAGTTGCTCCTGCAGATCGAGGGGCAGGAGACCCCCGACTACGTGCGGGTGGCCGTGCTGGAGGAGTGGGTGGACGATGTCGGCTGGCGCCTGGGCGACCTGGCCGAGGATCCGGCCCCGGTCATGGACGTGCCCCGTACCGTCACGCCCGGCGACTCCAACGGAGAGGTGACCCTGCTGCGGTTGACCGCGACCGACCACCTCACCCCGCACCTGCCGGTCCCGGACAGCACGCAGGCCCTGGCGACCGAGGTCGAGGGCTGGGCCCACGACGAGAGCCTGCGGATGTGGCACGCGAGCGACCCCCTCGATCCCGGGGCCTACCGGCTGGTGGTCACCGGCGAGCGCCCCTCGGCCGCGGCGCTCGCCGCGGACACCACGAGCCCCGACGAGGAGAACACCCGCCTGGATGCGGTGCACCCGCAGGTGGTGGCGCTCGCCGAACAGGTCACCGCGGGCGCGGAGACCGACTTCGCTCGCGCCCTGGCCCTGCAGCAGTGGTTCACCGATACCGGCGGATTCACCTACAGCCTGTCCGTGGCCGATGGCTCCACCGGCAACCGCCTGTTGGACTTCCTGGAGCGCAAGGTGGGGTACTGCGAGCAGTACGCCAGCGCGATGGCGGTGATGCTCCGCAGCCTCGGGATCCCCGCCCGCGTGGTGGTGGGCTACTCCGCCGGGACCACGAACGCCGACGGCGTCACCGAGATCTACTCCACGAACGCGCACGCGTGGGTCGAGGTCGAGTTCGATGACGCGGGGTGGGTCCGCTTCGACCCGACGCCCGCTGACGGCTCGAACCTGCGGCAACAGGGCTTCGGGCCCCGGGAGACCGTGCTGGGCCAGGGGCCGGACCTCGGCCCCGGGAGCAACCCGGGGGAAGAGGGCCAGGAGGTACCCGACGTCGAGACCTCGGCGCCGGAGACCGGCGCACCGGAACCGACCACGGATGCGAGTTCTGCGGCGCCGGACGAGCAGGCGGGGTCCGCAGCGCAGGATGAGCAGCAGGGTCGGGCGAGCCTGCTGCCGTTGGTCGCCGCCATGCTGGGCGCGGCAATCCTGGCGCTCGCGCCCAATGCCGCGCGCGAGATGGTGCGTCGCCGCCGGCTGGTGCGCATGCGGGAGGCTGGGCCGGCCGCCGCCGATGCGCAGGCGTGGGCGGAGATCGAGGCGCTCGCCCTGGACCACGGGCTCGACCTGCCGGTGAACGGTTCCGTGCCGCAGATCGCCCACGAGGTCGCGACGGCGGCCCTGGCGGACCGGTGGACCCGGGCGAGCCTGGACGCCCTCGTGGAGAGGCTGGAACGCGCCTGGTACGCCCCGGCCCCCGCCGGTGGGGCGCACGGGCAGGACGTGCGAGCGGCGGGCCCGGGAGCAGCCCGGGAGCGGGAGGGAGGCGCTCCGGCGGCACCCGAGCGGTTCGCCGTCCTGCACCAGCACGCCCATGACGGCCCCGCAGGCAGCGAGAACGCCGAGCTCGTGGAGCGGCTGCGGGAGGGCCTGGTCGTGCACGCCCCGATCCGGCCCGCCGACCGGTGGTTCCCGCGCTCGATCCGGCCGCTCGCCTGGCGGTGAGCGGCCGGATGCTCAGCTCTGCTGCGTCACGGTGTAGGTGACGCTGGTTCCCTCGGAATCGGGCGCGTCGGCCGTCATGAGCGACACGGTGTAGCCGTTGCCCTCCATGACGGTCGCGGAGGCGTCCTCGGCCTGCCAACTGGAGATCTCCTCGAACCCGGCGGAGTCCATCTCGCCGCGCAGCGCCTCGGTGACCGTGACCGGGTCACCCGGCACCAGGTAGGTCAGCGACCAGTTGTCGCCACTGTCCACGGTGACGCTCGAGGAGAACTGCAACTCGCCGTCGGGCAGCGGGATGTCGCTGGGGAAGTCCTCGGGCACCTCGGTGCCACCACCCCCGGACATGATGTTGTTGCCGTCCCCATCGGTGATGGCGAAGGAGTCGTCGTCGGTCTCGATATCGATGTTCTGCTCGTTGCCGTCCTCGTCGGTGACGGTGAGTGAACCGCCGTCACCGTCGAGGTCGAGGTTGACCTGGCCGCCGTCACCGGTGGGCAGGGAGATGCCGCTGCACGCGCTGAGCGTGAGGGCTGCGGCGAGGCCCGCGCCGGCGAGGCCGAGGCGGGCGCGCGAGGCGCGATGCGGGTGGGCGATGGAACTACGCCCGGTGGGGTCGTCGGTGTCCATGGCCAACAGGGTGGGGGATGGTGGCCGAGGCCGCACCTGGAGGGGTGGCAAAGCGGCGTCACGGGCGCGAGACGGCGCGAAACCGCCGGGAGGCCCCGGCCGTCACGGCCATGCGCGATCACGATTCGGGCTCAGGTCTTGACACACCGCTCTGGACTGCGCGAACATCAGGTCAATCGATTGACCCGGCGGACTTGACCGCCTCGGACCATCACGACGAAGTGAGGTGGGAGTGGACATGCGCGCCAAGTTGTCTGACGTCGCCGCGGCGGCGGGGGTCTCCACCTCGACCGTCTCCCTTGTCCTGAACGACCGCGCTCGCCGAATTCCCGCGGCCACCCGGGAGAAGGTGCGCCGGGCCGCGGCCGAGGTCGGATACTCCCCGAACGCCCTGGCCCGCAGCCTGCGCACGCGGCGCACCCGGACCGTCGGCCTCCTCTCCGACCGGATCGCTACCACGCCGTACGCAGGTCGGCTGCTCTCTGGCGCCCAGGATGTCGCGCTGAGCAACGACCACCTGGTGGTCCTGGTCAACACGGACGGCGATCGGGAGATCGAGGTCGACGCCGTCGCCACCCTGGCCAGCCACCAGGTCGACGCCATGATCTATGCCGCGATGTGGCACCGGCTCGTCCCTGTTCCCGAAGGCTTGCCGCCGGGCACGGTGTTCCTCGACTGCCGACCCGAGGGCGGTGGCTTTCCCGCCGTGGTCCCGGACGATGAGCGCGGGGGTCGCGCCGCCACCGAGGTGCTGCTCGCCTCCGGTCACCGACGCATCGCCTATATCGACGCCGACGAGGAGGACCTTCCGATCGCGTCGGGGCTGCGGTTGGCGGGCTACCGCGCGGCGCTGCTGGAGGCCGGCATCACCCCCGACCCGGCGCTGCACGTGCGGGCGGAGGTGAACGCGGCCGGTGGCCGATCCGCTCTGGGACGTCTGATAGCGCTCCCGCCGCGGCAGCGCCCCACCGGCATCTTCTGCTTCAACGACCGCATCGCGAGCGGTGTCTACTCCGCGGCGCACCGTGCGGGACTGGAGATTCCGCGAGACCTGTCCGTCGTCGGATACGACGACCAACAGCTCATCGCGGCCGAACTCGATCCACCCCTGACCACCGTTGCCCTGCCTCACGAGGCGATGGGGCGATGGGCCACCGAGGTGGCGCTGGGGATCAGGGAGATCGAGAAGGACGGCGAGATCCACCGGATGGAGTGTCCGGTGGTGCTTCGCTCATCTGTGGGTCCACCGCTGACCTCCATCACGCCAGCCAGCGATGGACCCACCGCCACACCCAGCGGTCGCACAGGAGCGACCACCGAGGCAGTTCCCGGGTGGCAGCCCGGGAGCGAGGAAGGAACACCATGAGGAGAAACTCCCTCACCCTGATCGTATCCGGCGCACTCGCCACGACCCTGGGCCTGACCGCATGCGGTCAAGCCGGTCAAGGCGGATCCGAGGGCGACGAGGCGGCCGGAGGTGACGGTGGAGCCACCACGGTCACCATGTGGACCCACTCGGCGGGCAACCCGGCCGAACTCGAGGTCTACGAGCGCATCATCTCTGAGTTCAACGCCTCGCAGGACCAGTACGAGGTGGTGCAGGAGGCGTTCCCGCAGGGCGCCTACAACGACGCGGTGGTGGCCGCTGCCGCAGCCGGGGACCTGCCGTGCCTCATCGACATGGACGGCCCGATCGTCCCGAACTGGGCGTGGGCGGGCTACCTCCAGCCCCTGGACCTGCCGACGGAGATCACCGACGCCCTGCTGCCCTCCGCGGTCGGGGAGTACCAGGGCGAGATCTACAGCGCCGGGTACTGGGACGCCGCACTGTCCGTCTTTGCCCGCCAGTCCGTGCTGGAGGCCAACGACATCCGGATCCCCACCGTGCAGGATCCTTGGACGATCGAGGAGTTCACCTCGGCGCTGGAGACGCTGAAGGCCGCTGGCTATGAGACCCCGCTGGACATCGGGGCCGAGGACACGGGCGAGTGGTGGCCCTACGCCTACTCACCCTTCCTGCAGAGCGCCGGGGGCGACCTCATCGACCGGGACTCCATGCTCACGGCGGACGGAGCACTGAACTCCGAGGGCTCGGTAGCCGCCATGACCTGGTTCCAGGAGGCGTTCGAGAACGGACTCACCTCGGCCAACGGCACGATCGGAAACCAGGAATTCAACGACGACGCCGTCGCGCTGAGCTACACCGGCGTATGGAACGCCATGGACTCCCTCGAGGCCGTGGGTGAGGATCTGCTGATCCTTCCCCCGCCCGACTTCGGGAACGGGCCGGCGATCGGTGGCGGCTCCTGGCAGTGGGGTATCAGCGCCGACTGCCCCGCTGCAGACGGCGCGCGGGCCTACCTGGAGTTCTCCTTCGCCGACGAGTACATCACCGAGTTCGCCGACAACCAGGTGGTCATCCCCGCAACGGCCACGGCGGCCGAGGCCTCGCAGCTGTTCGGCCCCGACGGTGACCTGCGGCCGTTCGTGGAACTGTCCGAGAACTTCGCGATCGTTCGTCCGGAGACACCGGCCTATCCCGTGATCTCCTCCTCCTTCGAGAAGGCCGCGAAGGACATCATGAACGGTGCCGACGTCAACGACGCGCTCGACGGCGCCGTCACGGAGATTGACGCCAACATCTCCTCCAACGACGGGTACGGCTTCTAGAAGACCTTGCGCAGGTGGGCGGGCCGATCGGCCCGCCCACCTCGTGAGGCATGCCCGGGAGGTATGTATGACAACTCAGAAGACACCGGTGGTCGATGGCCGGGCCAGGGGTAGACGAATCAAGGGTCGGGCCAGCGGGCGCAGGTACGAAGCGCGATGGGGCGCGGGGATGGCCACCCCGGCGGTGGTGCTCCTGGTGCTGTTCCTGATCGTTCCGGTGGTGTTGGCGTTCGTGCTCTCGTTCACGAACGCGCGGCTGGTCTCCCCGAACCCGCCGCGGTTCGTGGGACTGGACAACTTCATCCGAGCCTTCACCCAGGACCCGGTGTTCACCCGATCTGCACTCAACACCGCGATCTTCGCGGCCGTGGTCGTGCCCGTGCAGGCAGGGTTCGCGCTGTTCCTGGCGATCCTGGTCAACCAGAAGATCCGTGGAGTCGTGGCCTTCCGCGTGATCTTCTTCATCCCGGTCGTGACCTCCATCGTGGTGGTCTCGATCCTGTGGAAGTTCATGTACCAGGACGACGGCCTCATCAACAACGCGATCGACACCCTGACGTTCGGCGCGTGGAGCGGGACGGCGTGGTTGCAGAATCCGTCCACCGCGCTCGGCGCGATCATCGTGCTGTCGATCTGGCAGGCCGTCGGCTTCCACATGCTGATCTGGCTCTCGGGGTTGCAGACCATCCCCGAGGAGCTCTACGAGGCCGCCCGGATGGACGGTGCGGGCACCTGGCAACAGTTCGTCAACGTCACCTGGCCGGGCCTGCGTTCCACCATGGTGTTCATCCTCGTGACGATCACGATCGCAGCCCTCGGCCTCTTCGTGCAGATCGACGTGATGACACAGGGCGGTCCGGTCAACTCCACCACCTCACTCGTGTACCACGCGGTACGCAAGGGCTATCGCGAGCAGGAGACCGGCTACGGCGCCGCCCTCTCCCTCATCTTCTTCGTCGCTGTGCTGCTGATCGCGCTCCTGCAGCGGTACCTGACCCGAGACAAGGACTAGTCATGACCAGCGCATCCACCCCCGCCACGCGGGCACCCGCAGGCCCCACCAGGAGTGAACGGGCCGTGCGGCGGCGGCGTGCCGTGTTCCTCTACGTCGCGCTCGGCGGCATCGCGATCTTCTTCCTCTTCCCGCTGGTCTTCATGTTCGTCTCCAGCTTCAAGCCCGACTCCCAGATCCTCAGGGACGTCTCCTCCGTCGCAGCGTTCCTGCCGGTGGGCGACATCAGCCTCGAGAACTACTCGGGGGTCTTCGAGCGGGTACCGGTGGTGAGGTTCCTGCTGAACTCGGTGTTCGTGACGGTAGCCATCGTCGGGCTGGGACTCATCGTGAACTCCATGGCAGGCTTCGCGCTCTCCCGGATGCGCTGGCGCGGACGGAACCTCGTCTTCAGTGTTGTCATCGCGACCCTGATCGTGCCCTTCGAGACCATCGCCGTGCCGATGGTGTTCTGGGTCTCGAAGTTGCCCACCTTGGTCATGGAGGGCGGGGTCTTGAAGTACGACTTCGGCTGGCTGAACTCCTACCACGTGCAGATCATCCCCTTCATCGCCAACGCGTTCTCGATCTTCTTGTTCGCCCAGTACTTCTCCACCATTCCCAAGTCGCTGGACGAGGCGGCGCGGATCGACGGCGCCGGCTGGTTCACGATCTACCGACGGATCGTGGCGCCCCTCGCGGGTCCCGCCTTCGCCACGGTCGCGATCCTCACCTTCCTACCGGCATGGAACCAGTACCTGTGGCCGCTGATGGTGGTCCAGCAGGAGGAACTGCGCCCCGTGATGGTCGGGATGCAGTACTTCTTCCAACTCAACACTGCCTGGGGAGAGGTCATGGCCTACACCTCACTGATCACGCTGCCGGTGCTCATCGTCTTCCTGTCCTTCCAACGGGCCTTCGTCTCGAGCGTGGCGGCGAGCGGGGTGAAGGGATGAGCTTCGACCTCGCCGACTCCTGGGTGTGGGACTTCTGGTTCGCCGATGACGGCGAGCAGCACCACATGTTCTTCCTCTACGCATCTCGCGCGTTGCACGATCCCGACGCACGCCATCACCGCGCCTCGATCGGGCACGCCGTCTCCGACGACTTGCGGTCCTGGCAGCGCGTGCAGGACGCGCTCGTGCGATCGGACGCGCCGGCTGTGGACGAACTCGCGACCTGGACGGGATCGGTGGTGCGGGCCGATGACGGCGGGTGGCACCTGTTCTACACCGGGGCGCGACTCGAGCCGGATCCCGCGGGCAGGCTGCGCAACGTGCAACGTGTGGCTCGGGCGCGCTCGCGGGACCTGGTCATCTGGCACAAGGACGACGGCGCACTGCTGGATGCCCACAGCCCCGTGGCGCAGAAGGGTGGCCTACGGTACGAGACACTCACGGACGCTGCGTGGCACGACGAGGCCTTCCGTGACCCGTGGGTGATGCGCGATCCGGGCGGCGACGGCTGGCACATGCTCATCACGGCGCGTGGGGTGCCCGCGGGCTCGGCATCGACAGGAGCGGCAGTTGATGCGCGCGACCGGGGAGTCGTGGGTCACGCCACCTCGCCGGACCTGAGCTCGTGGACGCTGCGCTCGCCACTGACCTCGATCGGCTCCGGATTCGGGCAACTCGAGGTCACCCAGGTCGAGGAGATCGAGGGCCGCCCGGTGCTGATCTTCTCCTGTGCCTCACCCGAACTCGCCGGCGCGCGCGAGGGCGAGGAAGGGGGCGTGTGGGCGGCGCCCGCGGAGTCGGCCCTCGGCCCCTTCCGCGTCGCCGAGGCCTATCGCCTGACGGGGATGGAGTTCTACAGCGGCAAGCTCGTGCAGCAACGGGACGGGCAATGGTGTCTGCTGGCGTTCCGCCACGACGGGTCCGACGGCACGTTCGTCGGTGGCGTCAGCGACCCGATGCCGGTCGCCTGGCGCGACGGGAGGCTTGTGCTCACCTGAGCAGCGCTGCCGCGAGGATCCCGCCGCTCGCACGGCCACGTGACACCGCCGGGAGGCCCCGACTGGGGAGCCTCCCGGCGGGTGCGGTGCCGATGGGGGTCGCGGGCGGTCAGTGCCCGAACGGGGCGGGCGCGGCCAGCCCCGCCTCGGCACGCACGCGGGTGGCCAGGGGCTCGATGGAACGCAGCGCGTCCACCAGGTCCGGCACCCGCACCTCGAAGGGCATCGCGTGGATGGTCTCGCCCTCCGCGGTGGCGAGCTCGGCCACCTGACGCAGGCCCGCGACGTCGTCGCCGGCGATCCCGATCTCGGTCAGCGTGTTCGGCAGGCCCACCTTGGTGGTGAACACGATGAAGTCCTCGATCTCGCTGCTCGGGGCGCCCTCGAGCACGAACTGGGTCAGCGTGCCGATGTTGACCTTCTCCCCGTGGGTCAGGCCGTGGGTGGAGGGTGCGGCGGTGAGCCCGTTGTGGATGGCATGCGCCGCCGCGAGACCGCCGGACTCGAAACCGACGCCCGAGAGCAGCGTGTTCGCCTCGATCACCCGCTCCAGGGCGGGGGTGACGATGTTGTGTCGCACGGCGTCGATCGCCGCGAGCGCGTTCTCGTGCAGCATGTCCCA
This sequence comes from Serinibacter salmoneus, assembly GCF_002563925.1. Classification (NCBI taxonomy): domain Bacteria; kingdom Bacillati; phylum Actinomycetota; class Actinomycetes; order Micrococcales; family Beutenbergiaceae; genus Serinibacter; species Serinibacter salmoneus. Next base: position 18,785 of record NZ_PDJD01000001.1, read on the forward strand.
GGAGAGCTTCGCCAGCGCCGTGCCCGAGGTCGTCGGCAGCGCGCCGGCCATCGTGGCCGCCCGCGCCTCGGCCACCAGGCGGGCCTCCTGCCAGGTCGCGAGCGCGTCACCGAGGCCACCCACGAGCATCCGCACCGGGGCGTTGGCCACGATCTGGGAGTCCACCAGCACGAGGTCGGGGTTGTGGGGGAAGAAGCGGTACTCCTCGAAGGCGCCCTCGGCCGTGTAGACCACGGACAGCGCGGAGCACGGGGCATCGGTGGAGGCGACCGTGGGCACCGAGGCCCAGCGGATCCCAGCGATGTGCCCGGCGGCCTTCGCGGCGTCGATCGCCGAGCCGCCGCCGACTCCCACGAGCACGTCGCTCCCGGTGGCGCGGACCCGCTCGGCGATCCGGTCGATCTGCTCGGCGGTGCAGTAGCCCGCGAACGTCATCCTCTCGGTGGGCAGCCCCGCGGCCTGGAAGGAGGAGGTCAGTGCGTCACCGACGAAACCCCACACCACGTCGTCGACCAGCACGAGCGGGCGCTCGCCGATCTGCTTCACGTAGTCGCCGAGGCTGGCGATCGCATCGCGCCCCTGCACGTAGCGGGCCGGAGCGATCAGGGACATCAGGTGGGAGGACATCGTGACTCCTTCGTCGGGGGGCTCCTTTCCTCCCACCGTGCCCCTCGCGCTGCTGCTGACGGGGGGCCGAAGGTCCCGCGCAACGGCCTCTGGCACCGATCTGCACCGACGTGCAGGGTCGCGGCCCTGGCGCCGCACGCACGTGCGGGACGTGCCGGGACCCGCGGCTCGTCAATCCCCCGCGCCGGAGCGTTGCCACGCCTCCGTCGCGAGAGTCCGCAGCAGCTCCAGGTCGATCTCCTCGACCCGTTTGATGTAGAGGCACCCCTTGCCCACGGTGTGCGGGCCGAGGTCCTCGAACCGCGGGTCGGGGTGGTAGTCGTCCCACAGCCCGTAGATCGTCAGTGCCGCGGCCCGCGGCGACAGGCCCATGACGAACCACTCGTGGGTGCCGGTGGTATTGGTGTAGGGCTGGCTGCCGTACCCGATGATGCTGGGACCCCACATTCGCGGTGCGGTGCCGGTGATCTCCTCGAAGATCGCCATCACGGTGCGGGCATCGGCCACGCGCCGCTGGTTCTTCACCCCCGCGAGGAACTCCTCGATGTCGCCGTCGTTGGCTTGCGTCTTGATGGCCATCTGCTCACTGTGGCACGGCGGTCCGACATCGCGGCAGGTGCCCGCGCGGACGTGCACACCACGCGGGGCCTGTCGGCCTGCGTCAGCCGGCCAGGTCCAGCAGGAGCCGGATCGCCAGGGTCGCCATGACCAGGGCGATGATCGAGTCGAAGACGCGCCACGCCGTCGGGCGCTGGAACACCGGTGCCAGCGCCCGGGCGCCCAGGCCGAGGGCGCTGAACCACAGGATGCTCCCGGCCATGGCGCCGCCGGCGAACACCCACGGCTGGGCGTAGCTCGCGGAGACCGAGCCGAGCAGCACCACCGTGTCGAGGTAGACGTGCGGGTTGAGCCAGGTCAGGGCGAGGGCGGTCAGCGCCACGGCGGTCACGGGCTTGGTCGCCACGGCGACACCCGCGCGGGGTCCACCGTCCGCCGGGACGTCGCAGGCACCCGACTCGGTCACCTCCAGGGCCTCCGGCCGCCACGCGCGGCGGGCCGCGAGCACGGCGTACCCCAGCAGCACGGCCGCCCCGGCGAGCGTCACGAGCCGCAGCAGCACGGGGTGGGAGGAGATGAAACCGCCGACCCCCGCGGTCCCGACGCCGATGAGCACCAGGTCGCTGAGCGCGCAGATCGCGATGACCACGCCCACGTGCTCCCGGCGCAGCCCCTGGCGCAGGACGAAGGCGTTCTGCGCGCCGATGGCGACGATGAGGCCGAGTCCGAAGCCGAGCCCGGCGAGGGCGGTGGTGACCATGGCCTCGACGCTACGGGCACCGCCCAGTGCAGTCCAGCGAAGGATTCTGCGGGATCTGAAGGAACGCTTCATCTAGGGTGGCGGCATGGAGTGGGACCTCGCCCAGTTGCGCACGTTCGCCGAGGTCGTCGAGCGCGGGAGCCTCGAGGCCGCGGCGGCGTCGCTGCATCTGACCCCCAGCGCCGTCAGCCAGCGCATCCGTGCCCTGGAGCACGCCGTCGGCGCCGTGCTGCTGCAGCGCAGGCGGCCGGTGCGGGCCACGCCCGCGGGGGAGCGGGTGCTGCTGCTGGCGCGCCAGATGACCGCGCTGGCGCGCGAGGCCGATGCGGACCTCTCCGGCCCGGGCGCCGAACTGCCGGTGGTGCGGATCGGCGTCAACGCGGACTCGCTCGCCACCTGGGTGCTGCCGGCGTTGGCGCCCCTCGCGCCGCGGATGCGGCTGGAACTCGTGCGGGGTGACCAGGACACCACGGCGGCGCTGCTGCGCGAGGGGGCGGTGATGGCCGCGATCACCAGTGAGGCGCGGGCGGTGCAGGGCTGCCGCGCCGAGGTGCTCGGGGCGATGCGGTACCTGCCGGTCGCCGCGCCCTCGTTGCTGGCGCGTGGGTTCGCCGATCTCGGGTCGCTCCCCGTGGTGGTGTACGACGGCGATGATCGCCTCCAGGACGAGGCCCTCGCGGCCGCGGGGGTCGCCTCGCTGACGCCACCGCGGCACTACGTGCCGGCCTCCACCCAGTACGCCGAGGCCGTGCGGATGGGCCTCGGGTGGGGGATGGTGCCGCAGGTCCAGCTGGCCGATTGGCCGCCGGGTGCGGTGGAACCCGTGCGCGGGCTGGACGGGGTGGACGTGGTGCTGCACTGGCAGCAGTGGCGCACCGCGCCCGCGGCTCTGGAGGAGGCCGCGCAGGCGCTGCGTGCTGCGGCGGCCCGCGCCCTGCGTCCCCTCTGACGGCGCCCCCAGCCTTCGCGAGGTGGTTCTGCAGGTACCACGAGGTGGTTCTGCGGGCGCCGCGAGGTGGTTCTGCAGGTACCGCGAGCAGGTTCTGCAGGTCCTTTCTTCGCGCGAGAGGACCCCGCGGCACCTTCGGAGTCCTCTCGCGCTGGGGGATCTAGGCTCGGGGGGTGAGTAGGGACGCCAGCGAACCCCGCGGGCCCGGACGACGCCCGGCGGGCCAGGACACCCGCGGCGCCGTGCTGCGGGCCGCCCGGGAGGAGTTCGCCGAGAAGGGCGTGGACGGTGCCTCGATGCGTTCGATCGCGCGCCGCGCGGGCGTGGATCCCGGAACGGTGCGGCACTGGTTCGCCAATCGCGAGGAACTCGTGGCCGCCAGCGTGATCCCCCGCGAACTCAACCCCGCCGAGCAGATCCGGATCCTGTCCGCGCCCGGGCTCACCGGTCTGGGTCGACGCATCGCGGAGACCGTGCTCGGGGCCTGGGACGAGGAGGGAGGCCCCGCCCGGTTCCGGATCCTCGTGGCCGGCCTGAGCTCCACGGACATGCACGACGTGCTCGCCCCGATCCTGGAGCGCTCGGTGATCCCCACCGTCTCCGACCTCGTTCCGGATCCCGATCCGCGGCGCTTCGTCCTCGTGCTGAACCTCCTCGGCGGCACCCTCCTGATGCGCCACGTGTTCCGGATCGAGCCCACCGCATCCCTCCCGCTGGAGGTGCTGGTGGCCACCGTGGGGGACGCGATCCAGCGCGCCCTGGAGGACCCGCTGTAGGCGCCCCCCTTGCCGTCGGCGCCGCGCGAGGCGCATAATTCCTCGCATGGTGAAAAACCAGGCCGGGCGGCACGCCGCACCGCCCACCTCCGAGACCCCCGCGGTCCGCATCGCGGATCTCGTGGTGCGCCGCGGGAAGCGCCAGGTGATCGCCGGCCTGACCCTGACCATGGAGTCCGGCCGCATCACCGGGCTGCTCGGCCCCTCCGGCTCCGGCAAGTCCACCCTGATGCGCGCGATCGTGGGGGTGCAGGACCATGTCACCGGCACCCTGGAGGTGCTCGGCAGGCCCGCCGGTACCCCCGCGCTGCGCCGCGAGGTCGGCTATGCCACGCAGTCCGCCTCCACCTACGCCGACCTGTCCGTCCGCGCCAACCTGCAGTACTTCGCCGCCCTGTACGGGGCCCCGGCGAGCCGCGTGACCGAGGTGATCGACGCCGTCGGGCTCACCGATCACGCGAGCAACGCCGTCGGTGCCCTCTCCGGTGGTCAGGCCAACCGGGTCTCCCTCGCCGCCGCCCTGATCAGCCGGCCCGCGCTCCTCGTGCTCGACGAGCCCACCGTGGGCCTGGATCCCGTGCTGCGCCGGGACCTGTGGAGCATGTTCCGCGATCTGCGCGACGCCGGGACCACGCTGCTGGTCTCCTCCCACGTGATGGACGAGGCCACCCAGTGCGACCGCCTCGTGTTGCTGCGCCGCGGCGCGGTCCTCACCCACACCACCCCCGCCGAGCTCCTCGCGAGCACCGGCGCCGCCGACGCCGAGTCGGCGTTCCTCGCGCTCATCGACCGGGCGGAATCGCCCACCACGGGGAAGGGGACGGACGCATGAACGCCGGACTGCTGCTGGCCACCACCGCGCGGGTGGGGCGCCAACTCCTCGCCGACAAGCGCACGATCGCCATCGTGGTGGTGCTGCCGTGCGTGATCCTGGGCCTCATCGCCTGGATGTTCGACGGCACCCCGGTGCTGGACCAGTTCGGTCCCGTCCTCGTGGGGATCTTCCCGCTCATCGTCATGTTCCTGGTCACCAGCGTGGCCACGCTGCGCGAGCGCTCCTCGGGCACCCTCGAGCGGCTGATGACCACCCCGCTCGGGCGCGGCGACTTCGTGGTCGGCTACGCGTTGGCGTTCGGGGCGCTCGCGATCCTGCAGGCCGCCGTGGTGGTCGGATTCACGCTGCTGGTCGGGATGGACGTCAAGGGATCGATCGGCCTGCTGATCCTCGTGGCCGTGCTCAACGCCCTGCTCGGCTGCTGCCTGGGCCTGGCGGGATCCTCCCTGGCGCGCACCGAGTTCCAGGCCGTGCAACTCATGCCGGTCTTCATCTTCCCCCAGCTCATCGTCTGCGGACTGCTGATGCCGCGAGACCAGATGCCGCAGGTGCTGGAGTGGATCTCGCGGGTGCTGCCCCTGACCTACGCGGTCGAGGCGATGCAGGACATCGCCCAGGGGCTGCCGTGGTCGGACATCGCCGGGGCCGTGGTGGTGATGCTGCTCTGGCTGGCGATCGCGATGATCGGCGGCGCGGTCACCCTGCGGCGCCGCACCCCCTGAGCCCCACCTGAGCCACTCCTACTCGCGCTCCAGCCGGCGTCGCCGCATCAGGACCGCTCCGGTCCCGAGCAGCCCTCCGGCCACGGCGAGGGCCACGACGGCGTCGCTCACCCCGGTCCCGGGCAGTTGCCCGGGTGGGGTGGGAGCGGGCGTCGGGGACGCGCTCCCGGTCGGTGTCGGCGGATGCTCGGCCGGCGGATCGGTCGGCGGATCGGTCGGCAACGGCGTGGGAGTCGGCACGATCGCCACATCGACCGCCACCTGCCCGTCCTCGACGGGCTGCGATGCGGCGATGCTCGCCGGTCCGGCGGTGAGCAGGGCAAGCAGCGTGAGCGACGCCATCAGCGGGCGGGGGCGCCTCATCGGGCAGCCGCCTCGGCCGGATCGGGTGCCCCACCCTCGGCGCGTCCCTGTGCACGCGCCTCCGCCAGCATCGCGCGTAGCCGCCGCCGTCGCCGACGGCCCGAGTCGACCAGGGCCAGCACGATCAGGGCGATGCCGGCGAGCGTGAACAGTTGCGGCAGGGGCAGCGCCCAGGTGGTCGTGGCGGAGGAGACGATGACCGGAGTCACCTCGTCGGCGGAGCCCTCCAGGGTGACCTCGGTGGTGAGCGGGCCGAGCGGCCACACCCCCTGGAGGCGGGCGGTGACGACCTGACTGTCGCCCGGCAGCAGCTCGATCCGCTCGGCGCCGTCGGTGAACCCCAGCGGGGCGCTCGCGCCACCCGCGCTCGCCTCACCGGCGACGTCGAGGGCCACATTCCCCGCGTTGGCCAGGGTGACGGTCACGTCGAGCGCGCCGGGTCGCAGCGGGTTCCACTCGGTGTCGTAGGTGGCACTCAGGCCCGGCGCGGTGAGGGCCGGGACGATCTCGCCGGTCACGCGGGTGAGGACGCGGAACCCGACCCGGGAGTCCACGCGCACGGACTGCCCCTCGGCGTCGGCGCCGAGGTAGGCGAGGGAGGCCGCGACCCCCGCGGCGTGGTCCCCCGGGGTGGCGTTCTCCGGCACGGTGACGGTGAACGGGACGATCGCGGTCTCGCCGCTGGCCACGTCCACCGACTCGGGGATGTCGATCCAGGTGCCCGCGCCGGTGGAGTCGTGGTCCGCGGGCAGCATCGTGAAATAGCCGGCGTCGGTGAAGTAGGCGTCCGCGCCCTCCAGGGCGAACGTGGCGTCCACCGCGGAGAGATTGCGCACCGCGAGGTACTCCTGGACGCTCTCGCCCGGGTCCATTTCCTGCTCGATCCAACTGCGGTCGTCGGGCCCCTCGGCGGTGGCGGGATCCACCGCCCAGGTGATCGTGGGGGCCTCCTGCCCGGAGGCTGCGGCCGGCGCCGCGACCAGGGCGGCCGCCAGGGCAGTGATCAGGGTGAGGGGGGCGAGGCCCGCGGTGATCGCGGTGACGCGTGGCATGGGTACTCCGTGGTCAGGGGCGGGGAGGCCGGGTGGGGGCGCCGACCGGTGCCCCCACCCGGCGATCGGTCACTCGAAGAGCGAGAGCGTCATGACCGAGGAGTAGTCCCCGGGCGCGACGGTGGTCTCGGTCTTCAGCGTCAGGTCGGCGGTGGCGGACCACTGACCCTCCTCCGCGACGGCGGCCGACTGCCAGGCACCGGTGAGCAGCACCTCGTCGGTCAGGCCCGGCCCGCCGTCCAGGGCCGGGTCCACCGGGTCACCCTCGATCACCGCGCCGAGGTCACCGGCGTCCACCATCCGCGGGGTCCAGCCGAGGTTGTCCGCGGAGATGGTGTCGCCGCCGCCGGTGGTGAAGTCCGAGGAGGACCCCATCACGAACCAGGAGACGGTCGGGTCGATCTCGTCGGCGCTGCGGGTGTCGGTCACGGTGACGGTCGGCAGTTCGCCGGTGAACACGCGCGCGGTGGCGTCGGAGCCGTTCTCGGTCAGGGCCACCGAGTCGGCGGCCACGCTCATCGCGAGCACGCCGGGCTCCTCGATCGGGGTGATGCCGACCGTGACATCGACCCCGGAGGTGTCGTGCTCGGTATCGGCCAGGGCCATCGAGCCGACTCCGAGGAGCAGGACGGCGCCGCTCCCGGCGGCGAGGGTACGTAGCGTCTTTGCCATGGGTTGATTCCTCACGTGATGGGTACTGCGTGGTGGATGGATGGTGCCGTGGTGCTACTTGCTGGAGAACGCGGCATCGAAGGCGGCATCCGGGGCGTCGAACATGCTCTTGCGGACGAAGGCCAGTGCCTCGGGGGCCCCGACGAGCCGGTCCATGCCGGCGTCCTCCCACTCCACCGAGACCGGCCCGGAGTAGCCGATCGCGTTGAGCATCCGGAAGGCGTCCTCCCAGGGCACGTCCCCGTGACCGGTGGAGATGAAGTCCCAGCCGCGGCGCGGGTCGGCCCATGCCAGGTGGGAGCCGAGCCGCCCGTTGCGACCGTTGAGGCGACGCTTGGTGTCCTTGGCGTGCACGTGGTAGATCCGGTCGGCGAAGTCCCAGAGGAAACCGACCGGGTCGATGTCCTGCCAGACCATGTGGCTCGGGTCCCAGTTGAGCCCGAAGTTCGGCCGGTCGGCCATGATCTCCATGACCCGCTTGGCGCTCCAGTAGTCGTAGGCGATCTCGCTGGGGTGCACCTCGAGCGCGAACCGCACACCCTCGGCGTCGAAGACGTCCATGATCGGGTTCCACCGGTTCGCGAAGTCGGCGTAGCCGTCCTCGATCATGTCCGCCGGGACGGGCGGGAACATGGCCAGCACCTTCCAGATGCTCGAGCCGGTGAAACCGACCACCGTCTCGACGCCGAGCTTCGCGGCCATCCGGGCGGTGTCCTTGATCGCCTCGGCGGCGCGCTGACGCACGCCCTCGGGGTCGCCGTCCCCCCACACCGCGGGGGAGAGGATCTCCTGGTGACGGCGGTCGATCGGGTCGTCGCAGACGGCCTGACCGGTGAGGTGGTTGGAGATCGCCACGATCTTCAGCCCGTGCCGGGCCATGAGCTCCTGGCGTCCGGCCACGTACTCGGCGTCGTCCCAGCGGCTGACGTCGAGGTGGTCACCCCAGCACGCCAGCTCCAGGCCGTCGTACCCCCACCCGGAGGCGAGCGATGCCACCTCCTCCAGCGGCAGGTCGGCCCACTGTCCGGTGAAGAGGGAGATCGGTCGGGTCATGATGTGTTCCTTTCCTTACGTGGTCTGTGGTCTGTGGCGGCTCTAGGACTGGCGGGCGCGCCGACGGGCGATGACGACGGCGATGGCGGCCACCACCAGGGCGGCCACGATGAGGACCCAGACGACCGGGGAGATCCCGCCGTCCGCCTCGGTGGCGGAGACCGCGTCGTCGTCCGCGGAGGCCTCCGACTGCTCACCGTCGGCTGCCCCGTTCCCGTCGGCTGCCGGCTCCTCACCGTCGGCCGTCTCGTTCCCGGCCGCCTCGTCCTCGGCTGCGGCCTCGGCGTCCTCGCCACCGGCGGTGTCCTCAGCGGCGGGCGGCGCAACGGGGGCCGCGATGTCGAGTTCCACCGTGCCCTCGTACTCGGCGGGCTCGGTGATCACGGTGGTGAGGGACCAGTGACCCTCCCCGAGCAAACCGGATTCGGAGACGTACCAGCCGACGCCCTGCGGGGAGGACCGTAGGGTCACCGGGCCGATCTCCTCACCGGCCTCGGAGGTGGCGGTGACCGTGATGGCCACGCTCTCCTCCACTGGGTGGTCGTCGTTCGCCCAGAAGATCAGGGCGTCGATCCCGCCGGCGCCGTCCGTGCCGACGTCGACCCGCAGGTCGCCGCCGTGCGCGGATGCCGCCGGGCCCGTCAGGACCGCGGCGGTCAGCAACCCGGCGAGCAGCGTGGCCAGGACCAGCCGCATCCGACTGGTCGCCGCCTTGATGTGCGTCATGGACGTTCTCACCTCATCGTTGAGAGTGGACCCCGACGTGGAGCCGGAGCGTGTCGCGCTCCACGTCGGGGTTGCCGGCCCGGGTGGGCCGGACTTCCCGCCGGGCCCGGGTCCTCGCGGGGCTCCCGGGCCGGAGCCGACGCGTCGGGCGCCGGCGGGGCCCGTGGGGGCCGCGGCTGCGGCCCCCACGGGGTTCAGGTCAGTCGCAGGTCACCTCCTCGATGGTGACGCTGCGCTGAATACCGCCACGGAAGATCGGCGACCAGCCCTCGGGGATGGTCAGCACGGTTCCCGCGGAGGGGTAGGCGCGCACGGTGTAGGTGCCGACGGCCAGGTCGCCACCGTCCACCACCCTGCTGCCCGAGCGGACCTCGTACCGGTCCACCCCCTCGACGTCGTCGCCGACGATGCTGCCGCCGACCTCGCCGCACGCGTGGGTGACCGTCAGCGCCGGTGCCGCGATCTGACACGGGTAGGCGTCGATGACGACCTCCCGTTCCAGGGCGCCGCCCGCCGCAGCGGTCCACGCACCCGCGGCCTCGAGCACGTAGCCCGCCGCCGGGGTCGCCGTCACCGTGTAGGTGCCGGGCTCGAGCGCCATCGGGTCGATGTCGCTCATCCCCTCGGCGGTGACGACGTACTCGGCGATGCCCTCGCCCTCGACCCCGGTGATGGAACCGGGGACCTGGGAGATGGTCAGACCCTGGTAGGTGCACCGGGCCTGCACGACGCTCACCTGGGGTGCCGAGGCCACCGTGGCCTCCACGATGGTGAACGTGACGGTCTCGCCGTCCACGTTCTCCGCCCCGGCCGAGGCACGGAAGGCGACCGTGTGCTCGCCCACCTCGTCGATGCTGATCGGCGAGGTGTACTCCTGCCATCCTTCGCCGTCCACGTTGACCTCGCGGTACACCAGCTCACCTGCCGGGCCGCCCGCGGTCTCCACGGAGACCTCCACGGCACCGATGTAGCTGCCGTCGGGGCCGTTCGGCTCGGCCGGGTTCAGGGTGGCCGATACCGTCAGCGGCTCGCCGTCCTCGACCACCCGGAAGTAGTCGAAGCGTGCCGTGGCGTCGGCGCCGTCGCGAGCACCGAGGGCGAAGAGCCCCACCTTGGCCTCACCGAGCCCGGTGTGGGTGATCGGCGCGAAAGACTCCCACGTCTCACCGTCGGTGGAGTAGGACGCCGTGTAGGCCGTCCCCTCCTTGGCGATCCGCAGGTGCCACACGTCCTCGGTGACACCCGCGAGCTGCGGACGCGGGTTGAGCAACGACCCACCGGACTCTCCTCGGAACTCCAGGCGCGACGAGGTCGCGCTGTCGGAGATGTAGTCGAGCTTGAGGTAGGTGTCGTCGTCCACGTAGACGATCAGGCCGCCCTGCTCGTAGCCCTGGTCGAACTCCGAGCCGTCCACGAGGGTCTCGATCGTCCAGTCCTCACCCGGCTGGTCCTGCAGCACGATGTTGCTCACGGGGGTGTTGTTCCCCTGAGCGATGTCGTACGGCGAGGTGTCGATCTCCAGCCAGCCGTCGGCCAGGCGAAGGCCCTCGGCGTCGGGCCGCACGATGCTCCACTGGCACGTGTTGATCTCCGCACCATCGAACTCGTCGTCGGGGCCAGCGGCTCCGGCTGTGTCGTCCGGGGTGATGTGGAACCAGTCGAAGCGAGCATCGATGGGCTCGGTCGGCAGGGTGTCGTTCGCCCATGCCGCCAGGCCCACCCGCAGGTTCTCCAGGCCGTCCAGCGAACGCGTCTCGGGCAGCGTGGTGAACGCAGCGCCGTCAGTTGACCAGGCGCCGGTGAGGGTGCCGCCGGCGTTGGTCAGGCGCAGGTACAGCGTGGTGGGCACGCCCTGACCGAGGGCCGGAGTGTTCGTCTCGGAGGGCGAGCCGTCCTTCTCGGTGAGGAGCTGGACCACGCGCTGGGAGGAGTCGGGGGTCACGGTGCGACCCGCGACCATCAACTTGGCGTAGTTGTCATCGTCCTCGTAGAGCACGATCCCTGCCTGCTGCCAGCGCTCGACTGCGTCGATGTCCACCTTCGTGGTGACCGTGAAGTCACCCTCCGGCAACTCCTGCAGCACGATGTTGGTCACGCCCGTGTTCCCGGCGTGGATGTCGGCCTTGCTCGTCGGGATGATCAGCGCGCTGTCCTCCACCCGCAGGTTCTGGTCGCGACGCACCACGTCGGTCCAGCGATCCTCGTCGAGCTCGTCGCCGAGGAAGTCGTCGCTGCGCCCGTCGAAGCACATCGGCAGCACGGCCGTCTCGGTGGTCACCGTGATGGTCTGGTAGACGTCGGTGTACGCACCGCCGCCGTCCGTGACCCGCACCTGCAGCCGGTACTCGCCCGGCTCGTCGTAGGTGAAGGAGAACGTCTCCCCACCTTCCTGGAAGCCGTCACCGAGACCCGCGTCCCACGCGTAGGTGAGGTCGGAGACCTCACCGTCCGGGTCGGTCGCGGACACCGAGGCATTCACGGTCCCCGGCGCGGTGAGCTCGGTCTGGGCGACGGTGAGGTCGACCTCCGGGCGCTCGTTCTCGGTGACACCTCGACCGTCGAACTCCGCCCAGTTGACGTTCGTGCTGCCAGAGCTGACGAAGTACAGCGTGCCGGAGCCGCCGGGGTTCTCACTCAGCGGGACCACATCGGTGGTGACCCAGTTCTGCCAGCCGCCCGTGTTGGGAACCGGGATGCTCGCGAGCTCCGGACCCTCGGGGTCGTCCCAGCGCACCGAGACGGTGCCGGCCTTCGGCGCCGAGACGCGCAGCGCGATCCCGTCGACGTTGGTCAGGCTGATCGGCTCGAAGGCCCACCAGTCGTCGGCTTCGGTCCACCCGATGTTCAGACCGCCACCGGCCTCGTCCTCGGTGGGTTCGGTCTGCACGCCGGGGGTGCCGGTCGACTCCGAGCCCTCCAGGCGCCCGGTGGAGGTGAAGAACTCCGCCTGCAGCGTCTTGGGCTGCAGCACCTGCAGGTCGTTGGCGCTCAGGGGCGATCCCACGCTCCCGCCGTCATCGGTGTAGGTCGCCTCGACCACCCAGAAGATGTTCTCGGAGATCCCGTGACCCTCGTCGCGGGCGGTCTGCAGCATGCCGGAGCAGCCGAAGAGCTCCTCGAAGGGGTGGGCGTGGGAGTCGTGACCCAGCGAGGTGAACAGCTGCACGTCGGAGCAGTCGACCTCCCCGTCGGGGTCGTCGACGGCGATCTCGTAGGCCACCTGGTCCCCGAAGTCGAAGAATCCACCGTTCTCCGGGAAGGTGATGGAGATCGTCGGTGCCTCGTTCCCGACGACGATCGTCAGGTTGGCCACGCCGGTGTCACCGTCGTCGTCGGTCACCACGAGCTGCGCGGTGTACACGCCCTCCTCGGTGTAGGTGTGGGTCGGGTTCGGGTCGTCGGTGGGTTCGGAGCCGTCGCCGAAGGTCCACTGCAGGCTGATCGGGTCACCCGCCGGGTGCCGCGTGCCCTCGGAGGAGAACTGCACGGTCAGCGGCGCCGGCCCGGAGGTGACGTCCGCCTCGGCCCGTGCCAGCGGCGCGGGGTTGCCCTTGACGTAGTTGATCTTGAAGACCTCGGAGGTGGCGTTGTTCCCACCGAATCCGGCGCCCCAGTCGATCACGTAGAGCGCTCCGTCGGGCCCGAAACTGAAGTCCATCGCCCGGTTGAAGCCGTGCTCCGGGTCCAGGATCCCCGGGAGGACCCGGTTGACCTGGAGGACCTCCTCGCGGTCCTCCTGGCCGAGCTGCACCGAGAACATGGTGCCGTGGTTCCACTCGGCCATGAGCGCCTTGCCGTCCCAGTACTCCGGCCACTTCACGTCCGAGTCCAGCTCGGGGTCGTAGGAGTAGGTCGGGCCGGCCATCGGTGCGCCGCCGCCACCGATGGCGGGCGCCACCGGGGAGTTGTTGGAGGTGTAGTAGATCTCCGCCTCGATCGCCGGCGGGAGCTGCTCCAGGCCGGTGTTGTTCGGGGAGTCGTTCAGCGGACCGTTCTCGCAGTCGAACTTCTCACCGGACTGGCCGGTGGCGAAGTCGTAGTCGTTGTAGGCATCGTTCGGTCCGGTGCAGTACGGCCACCCGTAGTTGCCGGGTTCGGCCACCACGTTCCACTCCACGGTCCCAGCGGGCCCGCGGTTGGCGGCGCCGTTGCGGTTGTCGGGTCCGTAGTCGGCCACGAGGATGTTGCCGGACTCGTGGTCGAGGTCGATGCGGAACGGGTTGCGGAAGCCCATCGCGTAGATCTCGGGCTTGGTCAACGCGGTCTCGGGAGCGAACAGGTTCCCCTCCGGGATCGTGTAGCCGCCCTCCTCCAGCGGGGTGATGCGCAGCACCTTGCCGCGCAGGTCATTGGTGTTGCCGGAGGTGCGCTGGGCGTCGAAGTTCTTCCGGCCGGCCTGCTCGTCGATCGGGGTGAAGCCGTTGGACTGGAACGGGTTGGTGTTGTCACCCGTGGCCAGGATCAGGTTCCCGTCCTCGTCGAAGAGCATGTCGCCACCGGCGTGGCAGCACGTCTCACGCTGCGTGGGGACCTCCAGGATCGTCACGCCGGTCTCCTCGGGGATGTACCCGAGGTCGAAGTCGTAGGTGAAGCGGGTCAGCACGTTGTGCGGTCCCACCTCACCGACGTCCTCCGGGGACCAGTACAGGAAGACCCACCCGTTGGACTCGAAGGCCGGGTCCAGGACGATGCCCAGGAGCCCGTCCTCGTTGCCCTGGGTGACGTCCAGGTCCAGCACCGTGGAGGTGATGGAGGTCTCGGGGTCGATCTCGCGCACCCGACCGTCACGCTCGATGTAGTAGACGGTGCCGTCGTCGGCCACGTCCAGCGCCATCGGGTTGGAGGTCGCGTCGTCCAGGGAGACCTTCTCGAAGCTGTCGCTCTGGGTGGCGGAGCAGTCACTGTCCACGGCGCCCGCCGCGGTCTGGATCCCGCCGAGCAGGTGCTCCAGGAACTCCGGCTCCTCGAACGAGGCATCGGTGTGACCGCCGCCGGTGTACCAGGAACGGCCCCCGTCGAACGGGTGACACCAGGCGATCGGGTGGTCGTGACCCATGGCGCCGCCGCCGGCGTTGTAGGTGGTCTCATCCAGGCTCGCCAGGACGTGCACGTCCGTGCGAGGCGACTCGCGGAAGTTGTACCACTCGTCGAAGCGGACCCATTCCTCGTCCAGGTGGTCGGTGGAGTCGTGGGCGTGGTCCTCCACGATCACGGTGGCGGTCTGCTGCGCCGGGTGGTTGGCGAAGTAGGCGCCCACGAGCTCGCCGTACCACGGCCAGTCGTACTCGGTGTCGGAGGCGGCGTGGATGCCCGCGTAGCCGCCGCCGTTCTGGATGTAGGACTCGAACGCGTCCTGCTGGTCGCCGTTCAGCACGTCACCCGTGGTGGACAGGAACACCACTGCCTCGTACTGGGCGAGGTTCTCCTCGGTGAACTGGGTGGCGTCCTCAGTGGCGGTGACCGAGAAGTTGTTCTCCTCGCCGAGCTGCTCGATCGCGGCGATGCCGGCGGGGATCGAGCCGTGCCGGAAGCCGGCGGTCTTGGAGAAGACGAGGACGTCGAAGTCGGCGGTCTCCTCCTCCGCCTCCGCGGCGGGGGCAGGGAGGGCGCTGTCGTCGGATTCGGGTTCGGCCATGGCCGGCGCGGCCATGGCGAACGCGAGCGGTATCGCGATGGTTGTGGCGGCGAGAGCCGCGACCGTCCGCCGCACGGCGGATGGTCTGCTCAAGAGCACGTTCTGCACCAGAGGCTCCTTTGATCTGATAGCGAGTGCTGATCTGTCGCTCCCGCACCGCGTCGCGTTGGCCCGAACCCGACGGCGATGGCGTACGGCCGCGGCCCTCAGGCCGGGCTGTGCACCTCCTTCCGGGTGGACGGGTCGGTGGCGGCCTGGCCGGTGCCGGACACGGCGAGCCAGGTGCCGGTCGCAGCGCTGCGCTCGACGGCGTCGAGCACCCGCTGGACAGCGAGGCCGTCGGCGAACGACGGCGTGGGCTGGGACCCCTCGGCCAGTGCCGTGACGAGGTCGACGGCCTGGTGGGTGAAGCCGTGCTCGTAGCCCAGCCCGTGGCCGGGGGGCCACCAGGCGGCCACGAACGGGTGCCCCGGTTCGGTCACGACGATCCGCCGGAAGCCCGCGCGCTCGGCGACCTCCTCGGCGTCGTAGACGTGCAGCACGTTCATGTCCTCGAAGTCGAAGGCGAGGGAGCCGCGCGAGCCGTTGATCTCGATGCGGATCGCGTTCTTGCGGCCCTGGGCGAACCGGGTGGCGGTGAACACGCCGTTCCCGCCGCCGGACAATCGCGCGAGGAAGGCGGCGGAGTCGTCCACGGTGACCGGCCCCATCCCCTCCCCGGCGGTGGCGGACAGGCCGGCGGCGGAGGCGGCGATGGGGCGCTCGGCCACGAAGGTGTCCAGCATCCCGGTGACGGCGGTGATCTGCTCCCCGGTGATGAACTGCGCCAGGTCGATCACGTGCGCGCCGATGTCCCCCAGCGCGCCGGAGCCGGCCTTGGACTTGTCCAGACGCCAGCTCAGGGGGGCGCTCGGGTCGCTCAGCCAGTCCTGCAGGTAGTCGGCGCGCACGTGGCGGATCTGCCCGAGGGCGCCCTCGGCCACGAGCTGGCGCGCGAGCTGGATGGCGGGCACCCGGCGGTAGGTGAAGCCGACCATCGCGCGCACGCCGTGCTCGGCGGCGCTCGCGGCGGCGGCGGCCATGGCCTCGGCCTCGGCCACGGAGTTGGCCAGCGGCTTCTCGCACAGCACGTGCTTGCCGGCCTCCAGGGCCGCGATGGCGATCTCCGCGTGGGTGTCCCCTGGTGTGCAGACGTCGACCAGGTCCACGTCGTCGCGGGTGAGCATGGTGCGCCAGTCGGTGGTGGTCTCGGCGAAGCCGAACCGCGCGGCCGCCGCGGTGACGGCCTCGGCGTTGCGACCGGCCAGGAGCGTGAGCTCGGGGTGCAGCGGGAGGGTGAAGAAGCGGGGGGCGGTGTTCCAGGCGTGTGCGTGGACGGCGCCCATGAAGGAGTAGCCGACCATCCCGACACCGAGGCGTGCGTAAGTCATCGTGGAGTCCTTTGGTGAGAGGAGGGCCGTGTCCGACGGTGCGGCCGGAGCGTCGGACACGGCCCCGGGGTGGGGACCTCGTGGGCCGCGGGGTTCGCACCCGCGGCCCACGGGGTGATCAGGAGTCGAAGGAGGTGGGCAGGTACTCCTCGACGTTCTCCGCGGTCACGACCGGGGCGAACAGCTGGATCTCGCGCGGCACGCCGTAGGTCTCGATGTCGCTGAGGGACTTGCCCTGCACGATCAGGCGCGCCAGCTGGATGCCGTCGGCGGCCTGAGTGGAGGGGTAGACGACCGTGGCCTGCAGCACCGTGTCGCCCGCCTGAATGTCCTCCATCACGTTGCGCGAACCGGCGCCGCCGACCATGAAGAACTCATCCCGGCCGGCGTTCTCGATGGCGGCCATGACGCCGATGCCCTGGTCGTCGTCGTGGTTCCAGATGGCGTCGATCTGCGACTCGGACTGCAGGAGGTTGGAGGTGGCGGTCTCCCCGCCCTGGACGGTGAAGTCGGCTGCCACGCGGGCGTCCACGTCCAGGCCGCAGTCGCTCAGCGCGTCGGCGAAGCCCTGGCTGCGGTCCTGGGTCAGGGGCAGGGAGTCGATACCGGCGATCTCGGCGACCACCGCATCCGGGTTGTCCCCGAGCTGCTCGCAGATGTAGGTCCCGGCCGAGACCCCCATGCCGTAGTTGTCGCCGAGGATCGTGGTGCGGGAGGCGAACGGGCTGGAGAACTCCCGGTCCACGTTCACCACCGGGATGCCGGCCTCCATCGCGTCGATCGCGACCTCGGTCAGCGCCGCCCCGTCGAAGGGCAGCAGCACGATGGCGTCCACGCCCTCGTTGATGAACTGCTCGATCTGGCTGATCTGCAGGTTGACGTCGTTGGTGGCCTCGGCCTGCCGCAGCTCCACGTCCGGGTAGGAGTCGGCCATCGCGATGGCGTTCTTCGTGATGGCGCCCATCCAGCCGTGGTCGGCGGCGGGAGCGGAGAAGCCGATGACGACCTTGTCACCCTCGGCGTCGTTGGAGGAGCCGGTGGCCTCGGTGGAGCCGCCGTCGCCGGACTCGGAGGACTCCTGCGACTCGGTCTCGGCGGGTGCGGCCTCGTTGGAGGTGCAGGACGCCAGCACCAGCGCGGAGGCGGCGGCCATGGCGGCGACGGAGGCGACGGGCTTCAGGCGGGAGGTGAACATGAGATCTCCTTTGATTCGTGTCGGGGCGTCGGAGCGGCCGCGGGCGCGTCAGGGCGCGCGAGGCCACCCGTGGGTGGTGGTGCGTCGGTTGTGTGGTCAGGGTCGGCGCACGTCAGCGTGCGCAGGGCGAGTGTGGGCGCTGTGGTTGAGGATTCATCCACCGCCCTTGGCTAGGCCGCGCTCGGCGAAGCGCTGCTGTAGGAGGACGGCGGCGACGATGATGATGCCCTTGGCCACGGCCTGCGCCGAGATCGACATGTTGTTCTGGGTGAAGACGTTGCTCAGCATCGTGAAGATCAGGACGCCGAACACGGTGCCCACGATCGTGCCGCGCCCGCCCGCCAGCAGGGTGCCGCCGACGACCACGGCCGCGATTGCGTCGAGCTCGTAGAGCATGCCGTGGGTGGAGGTGCCGGCCGTGGTGCGCGCGAGCATCATGATCGCGGCGATCCCGGCGGTGAAACCCGCCAGCCCGTAGAGCATCATCGTGTGCCGGTTCACCTTGATGCCCGCGAGACGGGCGGCCTCGGCGTTCCCCCCGACGGCGATGGTGCGGCGGCCGAAGGTGGTGCGGTTGAGCAGGATCCACCCGAGCACGGCGACCACGGCGAACATGATGACCAGGACGGGCACCCCCAGGGGTTCGGCGCGGAAGAAGTCCAGGAAGGAGTCCACGTCCACGATCTGGGTCTGGCGGTTGGAGATCATCTCGGCCAGGCCCCGGGCGGAGACCATCATGGCCAGGGTGGCGATGAAGGCGACGACCTTGCCGTAGGCGATGAGCAGACCGTTGATCAGGCCGCAGACCGTGCCCACCGCCAGCGCGGTGAAGACCATGACGATCCAGTGGGTGTTCTCGGCCATGGTCTGGGTGGCCAGGGTGGAGGCCCAGACGGTGGCCAGGCCCATGACCGACCCCACGGACAGGTCGATGCCGCCTCCGGTGATGACGAACGTCATGCCGATGCTCAGCACGCCGATCACGGCGGCCAGGCGAAGGATCGTCATGAAGTTGTCGCCGTTGAGGAAACTGTCCCCGGCGGTGATCCAGCCGACCAGGGTCAGCGCGATCAGCGCGAGCACCAGGCCCGCGTTGCGCCCGGCCGCGCCCGAGAGGAAGCTCGGGCGGGCACCGCCGGAGGCCGATCCGTGTGTCACCTCCTTGGTCTCGGAGGTCTTCGTTGACCCGCTCATGCGGCACTTCCTTCCGTGTTGTGGGACTGCTCCATGACCAGGTCCAGGACCCGGTGCTCGGTGATCTGATCGGCGGGGGCCTCGTGCACGATCCGGCCCTCGTTGACCACGAGCACCCGGTCGGACAGCCCGATGACCTCCTCGATCTCGCTGGAGACCACCAGGACGGCCACGCCCGCATCGGTGAGCTCCTTCACCAGGGCGTAGATCTCGGCGCGGGCGCCCACATCGACGCCGCGGCTGGGCTCGTCCAGGAGCAGGAGCCGGCAGCCATGTACCAGCCAGCGGGCCAGTAGTGCCTTCTGCTGGTTGCCGCCCGAGAGGGTGCGGATGGCCCGCTCGATGCCGGTCGGCCGCAGGTCCAGGGCCTGCGCCTTCTCCTGGGAGACCTCACGCTCGGCGCGTTCGTTGAGGAACCCGCTGTTGCCCATGCGGGCGAAGCTGGCCAGCGTGATGTTGCGGAACACGGCCTCGTCCAGCAGGAGGCCCTGGAACTTGCGCTCCTCGGGGCACAGGCCCACGCCGGCGGCCACGGCCTGCGGCACGGACCCGGGGCGCAGCCGGGTCCCGGCGATCTCCACGGTGCCGGACGACGCTCGCCGCGCCCCGTAGATGGTCTCCAGGATCTCCGAGCGCCCGGATCCGACCAGGCCTGCCAGGCCCACGACCTCCCCGGCGCGCACGCTCAGGTTGATGTCGTGCAGCAGCCCGGGCACCTGGACGTCGGTGACCCGCAGGACCGTCTCGGCGTTCTCGGGGACGCCCGGGCGCTGGGGGAAGGACCCGGCCGTGAGGCTGCGTCCGGTCATCAGGCGGATGAGGTCGGCGGTGGGTGTGGAGGCGACGTCGAGGTTCTCCCCGACGCTGGCGCCGTCCTTCAGGACCGTGATGCGATCGCCGATCTCCCGGATCTCCTCCATGCGGTGGGAGATGTAGACCACGGCCACGCCCTGGGCGGTGAGCTCGCGGACCACCCGGAAGAGGTTCTCCACCTCACCGGAGTCCAGCACGGCCGAGGGCTCGTCCATCACGATGACCTTGGCCTCGTGGGAGAGGGCGCGGGCCATCGAGACGATCTGCTTCCCGGCCGCGGGCAGAGTGGCGACCTCGCGGTGCGGGGAGAGCTCACCGTGCCCGAGTCGGTGCAGGATCTCCCGGGTGCGGCGGGTGAGTTCGCGGCGCTGGGTGAAGCCGCCGCGGGCGAGCTCGTGACCGAGGTAGACGTTCTCGGCGATGCTCAGGCCGTCGACCACGTCGAGTTCCTGGTACATCGTGGCGACCCCGTGGGCGAGGGCCGCCACCGGGTTGTGGATGACGACGCGTTCGCCGTTGACGAGGATCTCGCCCTCGTTCGGCTGGTACGCGCCGGAGAGCACCTTGATGAGGGTGGACTTGCCGGCACCGTTCTGCCCGAGGAGGCAATGCACCTCGCCGGCGCGCACCTCGAGGTCCACGCCGTCCAGGGCACGGGCTCCCGGGAAGGTCTTGACGATGCCGCGCATCTGCAGCAGGGGCGGTTGTGGTGGGTCTGCACTGACCATGTGATGACCATAGGCAGACTTCTGTTGACCGTCAAGCACAAGTCTGGGTTACGATCCCATAACTATGGTGAGCGCTGCCGCAAGCAAGGACGCTCCGGTGGTGAATCTCGACCAGCGCGAGGATAAGCCACCGTGGTTGACTGTGCCCGTGGACGGGCTGAGCAAATTCGCCCCCCGGCCGACAGGGGCGGGGGAGACATTCCAGTTGTTCCGGGACGGTGAGCCGCGTACCCGCGCCTCACTGGTCGCGGCGACTGGGCAGTCGCGCTCCACCGTGGCGGCGCGCATCGATGCCCTGGTGGGCACCGGATTGCTGGGGCCGAGCGGGGAGGCCGACAGCACCGGGGGCCGACCGCCCGCCACCTTCGCCTTCAGGCCGCACTCCCGGATCGTGCTGGGGGTCGACCTCGGTGCCCACCACGCCCGCATCGGGGTCACCGACCTCGCCGGCACCGTGCTCACCGAGCACCAGCAGGCGCTGGACATCGCCGATGGCCCGGATGCGGTGATGGCCTGGGTGCGGGAGCGGGGTCATCGCCTGATCGACGACCTCGGGCGGCCGGCCGCGGACCTGGCAGGGATCGGGGTCGGCGTACCGGGACCCGTGGACCACGCCTCCGGGCGGCCCATCAGCCCGCCCATCATGCCCGGATGGGACGGTTTCGACATCGCCGGCCGGCTGGGGGAGGAGTTCCGCGCCCCCGTGGTGGTGGACAACGACGCCAACGTCATGGCGCTCGGGGAGCACCGAGCGATCTACCCGAGCGAGCGCGAGATGCTGTTCGTCAAGGTGGCCACCGGGATCGGCTCGGGCATCGTCATGGACGGGCGGCTGCGTCACGGCGCGCAGGGGGCGGCCGGCGACCTCGGGCACCTCACGGTCCCGGGGCAGGAGGGTGTGCCCTGCCGGTGCGGGAACACGGGGTGCCTGGAGGCCGTGGCCGGAGTGGGAGTGATCGCCCAGCGGCTGCGGGAGGCCGGGGTGGGGGACGGCACCGTGGACTCGCTCCTGGCGCTGGTCAGATCAGGCGACGTGACCACGAGCCAGCAGCTGCGCCAGTCCGGCCGGCACATCGGCGTCATCCTCGCCAATGCGGTCAGCCTGCTCAACCCGGCCAGGATCGTCATCGGCGGCGTGCTCGCGGTCGCCTCCGAACAACTCATCGCCGGGATCAGGGAGGTCGTCTACCAGCGATCGCTCCCGCTGGCCACCGAGCACCTGGTCATCTCCACCGCCCGGGCGGGCAGCAGCGCGGGCATCGTGGGGGCTGCGACAATGGTCGCGGACGAGTTCCTCGCGCCTTCCGCGATCGAGGCGCTCATCACCGTCTAGGAGGACTAAGTGCAGCAGCGCTCCGCAATGGTCGTGCGAGGCGGGTGGGAGGGTCATCAGCCTGTCGCCGCCTCCGACCTGTTCATCCCGTTCCTGCGTGACGCGGGGTTCGACGTCACCATCGAAGACGCCCTGGAGGTCTACGCCGACGAGGCCGTCATGGCCTCGACCGATCTCATCGTGCAGTGCTGGACCATGGGCGAGATCCTGCCCGACGAGGCCGCCGGGCTGGTGACCGCCGTGGAGAACGGCACCGGCCTGGCCGGCTGGCACGGCGGGCTGCTGGACTCCTTCCGGCAGGCCACCGAGATCCACCAGGTCATCGGCGGACAGTTCGTGGCCCACCCGGGGGACCTCATCGACTACGAACTCGAGGTCGTCCCCGAACGCGCCGACCACCCGATCCTGGCCGGGATGCCGGCGAGGGTGTCCGTGCACACTGAGCAGTACTGGGTGCACACCGACCCGCTCAACGACGTGCTGATGCGCACCACGCACCGCGCCCGTCCGGGCTTCCCGTGGCACGAGGACGTCACCGTCCC
Source organism: Serinibacter salmoneus (assembly GCF_002563925.1). Classification (NCBI taxonomy): domain Bacteria; kingdom Bacillati; phylum Actinomycetota; class Actinomycetes; order Micrococcales; family Beutenbergiaceae; genus Serinibacter; species Serinibacter salmoneus. The sequence goes on from NZ_PDJD01000001.1 coordinate 40,748, forward strand.
GGCGGTGTGGACGCGCCGGTGGGGCCAGGGCAAGGTGTTCGCGTGCGCGCCCGGGCACACCGCTCGCGAACTGCAGGAGTCGTGGCTGCGGGAGATGATCCAGCGCGGCATGCTCTGGGCGGCCCGCGAACGCTGAGCGCCCGGCCGGGCCGGGCTCGGTTCAGGCACCCCGGGCGGTGACCAGGGTGTCCAGCAGGGTCCGGGCCTCCGTGCGCTGCAGGGGGGTGCCCACGGAGTCCTCCAGCAGGCCCTGCCAGATCCGCTGCGCGGCGTCGGTGTTGCCGAGTGCGCGTTCCAACAGTCCCGAGTGCAGGCGCAGTCGCACCTCGTTCAACCGGTCCTGGCGGCCGTGGAGCAGGCCGCGGGCCCGGTCCAGGTGACGGCGCGCCGCATCCGTGTCCTTCAGCGCGAGAGCCAGATCGGCCCGCGCGAACCGGTAGTCGGGCTCGAACGCGTCGTGTCCCACCAGCGCCAGGGCCTCGCGCACCTCATCCAGGGCGCGCTCCGCGAGCGCCGGATCGCCCTGGGAGGCGAGGATCGAATCGGCCAGGGCGCATCCAGCGAACACGGTGATCGCCGGGTCCTCCTTCTCCAGGGCCTCGCGGAAGGCACCCGTGGCGATCTCGAGGGCACGCCGGGGCTTGGACTGGGCGTTCAGGATGGTGGCGAGGTGCGCTGTAGCCATCACCCGGAGTCGATCCAGGCCGTGCTTGGTCCCGAACACGATCGCGTCGCGGGCCTTGCGCTCGGCCGCACGGGGTTGCTCCAACTCGCTCAGCGCCAGGGCGTGGAAGTCGATCGAGAGCAGCCGGCCCGCGAGGCTCGTGTCCAGGAACGGGTGCTCGGCCACCTCCTGTGCCGCGGCGACCGCGTCCTCGCACCGGGCTGCGGCGACGTACACCTGCACCACGCCCTCGAGCGCCGCGGTGCGGGCCTCCCCCGGTTCGGGGTGCTCGGCGAGCACGCCCTCGAACACTCGGATGGACTCGTCCACGGATCCGGCCAGGGCCTCCAGGTTGCCCCGCTCGATCGCGAGCCATGACGGGGTCGGCCCGGGTTCGTTCATGATCGCCTGGAGGAGTCGACGTGCCTCGTCGAACCGTCCGGTCAGACGCGCGAACCTCGCCTGCTGGTAGCGGTGCTGGAGACGGTTGGCCGGGCGTCCGTGGGTGGCCGCGGTCGCCGCGACCAGGTACGCGTCGGAGAAGCGCTCCTCGGAGTACAGGAACGGGATCAGCGCGACCATGCTGCCCGAGACCTCATCCGGCAGGTCCATGTCCGCCGCGATCTGACTGGTGGTGACGGCGACCTCCACGTGCGACCGCATCCACTCCAGGGCGCCGGCCGCGTCCTCGGGCACGTCGGAGACGTCGAGCGTGGTGTCCGGCGGCGGGACGTCGTCGCGTTCCGGTACCCGCGCGGGCGGTGAGGCCAGGCCCTGCGAGGCGCGTTCCCAGGCGAGGCTGTAGCGGGTGATGAGGGATCGGGCCAGGCGTGCCACGCGCTCGGCGTGGGCGGATACCGGCACCTCGTCCAGGGCGCGGTTGGCGGCCGCGACCCGCACCGCGTCGTGCAGGTCGTAGCGGCCGTCGCCGTCCTGGCTCAGCAGGTTGTCGCGTTCCAGCGACTCCAGCACGCTCACCGTCTGGTCGGGCTCCATCGTGGCGGCGAAGGAGACCTTCACCTGGCAGGAGGTGAGGCGACCGGGGTGCTGCGCGAGGAAGGAGAGCACCTGGCGGTGCGAGCCCGGCAGGGTCAGGTAGGAGTCGTCGATCGCGGGGACCAGGCCGATCTCGATGGTGTCGAGGCGGCGCACGTGATCACTGAGGAACCAGCCGGGCCGCCGTGCCGCCTGGCCCGCGAGCACGGTGATCGCCAGCGGGAGCCCGCCGCAGCGGTGCGCGAGGGCATCGAGCGCGGCGCGGTCGGCCTCCTCGCCCTCCTCGGCCACGTGGGGGCCGACGAGGTCCTCGATCAGGGAGACCGCGCGGGGCAGGGAGAGCGGCGGGACCACGTGGTGGGCGATGGCTCCCTCCCAGCGGATGCGTCGTCGCGAGGTCGCGATCAGGGTGGTGTCGCCCGGGAGCCGGGCCGCTATGGCGGCCAGTGACTCGTCGGAGGGCACGTCGTCGAGCACCACGATCCCGTGGACCTCATCGTCACCGGCGTGTCGGCGCAGCGCGGCGCCGATGCCCTGGGCCACCTCGTGCGGTGGGAGGGGTTCGCGGTCGGAGTCCCCGGATGCGGTACGCAGCGCGACCTCGAGGACCACGGGGCGCGCCAGCCGGTGCGCTACCTTCCGGGCCAGGGCGCGGGCGAGTGCGCTCTTGCCCACACCCGGCATGCCGGTGAGGACCACCACGGCGGGTGGCCCGACGGCGTCCCGTGCGCGCGAGGAGTGCGGGGCGATCTCGTTCAGGGTGCGGGCGGCGAGGTCGGCCAGCTCCTCATCGCGGCCGATCACGCGGGTCGTGGTGGGCTCGAGTGCGACCACGTTCAGGCTGGGGCGCGTGCTGGCGCCGACACCGGCGTCGCCACGCACCAGGCGCGCGTGCGCGGCGCGCAGCGGCTCCACGAGGTCGGGTCGGCCGAGCACGGTCACGATGTCCGCGACCAGGGTCGGGTCGAGGCGGCGCCGCCCGTCCCGGAACGCGTCGTAGACGGTGACGCGACCGGGCAGGGGTATCCACTTGGAGTCGCCGCGCGCCTCTCGCAACTGACCGATGAGCGTGGCGATCTGTCCGAAACTGGGCGACCCGTTCGCGGCGCGCAGCTCCCTCAAGCCTCGCGCCAGGTCATCCAGGGACGTTGCCTCGTCAAAATCCCCCATTGTTCGAGGATACGACGCCGCCGCCCGCACCGGGCGCGACTCGTGCGACCCCGTGCCCGTCGCGCCGGGCACGGGTGTCATTCCAGGGTCCACGCCCCCTCCGTGCGGATCACCACGAGAGAGGGTCCGGCCTGCAACTCGATGGCCACGATCTCGGCGATCTCGTCCTCGATCAGCACGCGTTCACCCTCGGCCGTGACCTGGGCCAGGGTGAGGTCCTGGACGGAGGTGAGCGTGGGGGTCGCCGCGTCACCGAGCCACTGCAGGACGACATCGCCCTGCGAGCGCGCCGGCAGGGCGAGTTCGGGCGCGTCCTGCACGGGTGCGATCCTCACCGTCCACTCGCCCTCGGCCTCGATGCGCAGGTCGCTCGGCGCGTCGGGGTCGTCGCCGGCCTCGTCGCTGCCGATGAGGTCCAGGCCGAAGGCTGTGGTGCCCTCATAGGCGCCGTCGGCATCGACGAGGTCGTCCCCGATCTGGGATCCGGCGCCGTCGAGGACGACGACGGTGAAGTCCTCGTTGCCGGTGTACTCGGCAGTGATGATGCCGTAGGTGGCTCCCTCGGGCAGCGGCAGGACGGCGTCGCCCGTCCCGTCTAGGTCTCTCGCCTCGAACGCCGGCTCGGTCGGCAGCGCGGTGGGTTCGACAGTCGGCTGCTGGGTGGGGCTCGTGGTCGGATCGGCCGTGGGGTCGCCGGTGGGCGAGGCGGTCTCGTCCTCCGCCGACTCCGTCGCGTCGGCGTCCTGACTCGCCTCCCCGGTCGACTCGGTGGCTGTCGCCTCCGCGTCCCCGTCCGTCCCGCCGGGAGGGTACAGGGAGAGGTAGACGCTGGCGGCCCCACCCACGAGGGTGATCACCAGGCCCCACACCACCAGGGTCTTGCGGCTGGGGGCCTGCCCGAGCGCGATGACGCCGAGCAGGAGCGCCACGCCGAGCACCACCCAGCCGACCACCACGGTGGTGGGGATCAGGGCGAGCACGGTGCCCACGATTGCCGCCACGAACCCCGTCACGCCGATCGGGGTGTGCTTGGGTTCCGGTGGACTCGCGGGGGTGAGCGGGGTGGGCGCAGTCGTGGACCGCCACTCCGGGGAGCCGCCCGGGCCGGTGCCCTGCGGGTTCGGTCGGTCCGGCTGCTCGGGAGGGGATGTCATCGCGTGTCCCTAGGGGGGTCGGGGGCTTGGCGTCGAGGTTACCTTCTTTGCGGATCGTTGGCTTTCTCGGTCAGGACGGCGCGTGCCGCCTCTCGCACGCGCTCCTCGAACGCCGGGTCCTCCTCGGCGCGCTGCACCAGGGCCTCGGTCATCGCGGGCACCACGCTCGGGTCCGCGGAGGCCAGCACCAGGTCCACGCCCGCCTCGATCGCGCGCACCGCGCGGTCGCCCGGCGCCACATCGGTCACGGCGGCCGCGGCCGAGACGTCATCGGTCATGATCACGCCGTCGAACGCGAGGTCCTCCCGCAGGATCCGCACCATCTCGGGGGAGAAGGTTGCGGGGTTGTCCGGGTCGATGAGGGCGTACGTGGCGTTCGCGAGCATCACGTACCGCGCGCCCGCCTCGATCCCGGCCTCGAAGACGGCGATGTCCTGCGAGTCCGCGGTCACGACCTCGTCCACCACATCTCGTGCGGTGTCGGTGTTCTGCGTGACGTGTCCGAGGCCCGGGAAGTGCTTGATCACCGGCTGGACCCCCGCCTGCTGCATCCCGCGCGCGAACGCGCCGGCGCCGTCGATCACGCTCTGCGCCGTGTTGCCATAGTTGCGGGAGTAGTACCCGATCGGGGCGTTGGCCTGCTGGTTCTCGGCGGGCACCAGGTCCATCACCGGGGCGAGGTTGAGGGTGATCCCCGCCTGCGCCAGCTCGGTGCCCCAGGTGGTGGCCGCGGCCGTGAGGTCGGTGGCGGGCCAGGTGGCCTGCTCCATGGCGGAGGGGATGTCGGAGAACCCCGGGCCGCGCAGCACCTGCACGTTGTACCCCTCCTGATCGGTGGCCACCAGCATGACGGGAGCATCGCCGTCGGGCAGGGTGGTGTACTGCTCCACCAGTTCCGCGGTGGCCTGGACCCCGGCCTCGCTGCGACCGTGCAGGAAGAGGTTCCCCACGTGGTGGTCCACGATCGCTGTCCGGGTGACCTCGGCGACCCCGCCCGCGTCCACCGGCGCGCCGGTCATGATCACCTGACCCACGATCTCCTCCAGGCTCATCCCCGTCAGCGGGTCGGGGGTGGGCGAGGGCGTCGGGTCGGCCGAGGACGTCGCGCTCGGCTGCTCGCTCGGCTGCGCGGTGGGCGAGCCGGTGGCGCTCGGGTCGGGACCGGTGGGGCTCAGGGGGCCGGCGGGGTTCGGGGAGGTGCAGGCGGCAAGGGCCAGCAGGCCCAGGGCCGCGGCGAGGGTGCGGGGGAGTCTCATCGCGGCACAGTCTGACATCCCGCGCCCCCGCCCGCCGCCCCCGCGCCCCCGCCCGCCGCCCCCGCGCCCCCAATCGCCGAACCCGTGGCGTGGGCGGCGAGTCCGTTGCCCGCGAGCACGGTCCCGGCGCGGGCGCCTCGGTCTCGGCGCAGGACTACCGCGCGGTCACAGGCCACGACGGCGCAACTCGCCGGCGATCCGTGGCAGGTAGTCCTCCACGGGTCGCCCCGTGCGCACGTCGATGATCGCCCACCCGTGGGCGAAGAGAGCCTCACGTCGGATCGCCTCGGCCACCGGGTCCGCGCCGTTGCCGTACTTGCCTCGCCCGTGTGCCTCGATGCCCAGCCGGATCCGTTCCCACCCGAGGTCGATCTCGAAGTCCCCGTGTGCGGTGGAGACCTCGATCAGGGTTTGCGGGGGAGGCATGCCGGCGGCGAGGACGGCGCCTCGCACCCGGGACTCGTAGGGCGAGCCGATGCGTCCCGTGCCCGCCGCGATCATCGTGCGGGCGCGGCGGACACCGCGCGCACCTGCCGCCCGCGCGAGCGCGGCGTCGAGCAGGATGCGGCGGGCCCCGAGCAGCAGGGCGCTGTCGACGAGTGGGAGCGAGGCCCACACAGGCATGCTGCGTGCGCAGTCCACCACGGTCCGCTCGATCGAGGTGACCAGGAGGTCGCCCGAGATGCGGATGTCCTCCGGTGGCACGCGGCCACTGTGGCGCACGAGCCGGTGATCCAGACAGGCGCGGTGATCGGCCCGGATGGAGCGGGTCACGTGGAGGTATCCATCCCACGGTGGCAGCCACAGCCCGAGGAGGCGCGCGGCGCTGCGATGGGAGACCACGAACGGTCCGCTCAGTCGATGGGCCATGGCTGCAATGCCTTCGAGCTCGGGATCCTCGGCGGTGCTACCGCGTGCGACCAGTCCGCGACCGACTCGATGCAGCGCTCCGGCGCGCAGTCCCGCCTCGATGTCGTGGCGCAGGTCCGCGGTGGAACGAATGATCCGGGGCAGGACGGGGCGCGCGATGGGATAGCCACGGGTCGGAGCACGCAGCCCGTCCCACAGGTCGCACTGTCCGAGCCCGGATGTCGCGGTGAGTCGCGGTGTCGAGGTCATCGCCCGAGACTCCAGGATGATGGGCCACGGCGTTGCTCACCTGTGGACAGTGGTGCTCCGAGGGGTCGGGACGGCTCCTGGGGACAGCCGGCATCCGCGTGCCTCCTGCCAGCGCACCTCCTGCCCGCGAACCCGTGCCTCCCGCAGCGAGCCCGTGGCCGCTGGCCACGGGCTCGCCGCGGGAGGCACGGACCCGCGGGCGATGGCACTCACCCGGGTGCGCCTGGCGCGGCGGGTCTCAGTTCAACGCCACGAACACGTCATCGGCGAACAGCCCTGGAGTGACCCGCAGCAGGCCCGTGTCGCCGAGGGGAGCCGCGAGCACGATGTTCCCGGTCGAGCTCGCCCCCGTGAACAGTTCCGTCATCCCGAACTCCGGCTCGGGAGCCACGGCGAAGTTGTCCGAGGAGGTGATCACCGTGCCGTCGGCGGTCACGTAGTCCACGTCGACCATCGAGTCGTAGGAGGAGTCCTGCCCGAGGTAGGTGGTGGTGACGGTCACGATCAGGTAGGCCTCGCCGTCGGCCGGCGGGTCGTTGAACTGGTTGGCCGCCATGACGGCGTCGGTGGCATCGAGTTGGACGGCGTCGATGACGACCTCCCACTCCTCACCGGTGATGACCGAGCCGAGGGGGGCGGGGTTGTCCCGGGTGCCGACCTGGCCGGCGGCGCCCTCCGACTCGCCCTCCGACTCGTTCTGCGACTCGTCCTGTGCGGCCGCCTCGGCCTCGGTCTCCTCCTCGGCGTCCTCGGCCTCGGCGGCGGTCTCGACCGTGACCTCGTCCTCACTGAAGGCCTCGTCCACGGCGCCGGCCACGAGCACCACGAAGACGATCGCACCGATCACCCCGCCGAGCACGGAGACCACCAGCGCCCAGATCCCGAGGATGCGGCTGGGGGGCTGGAACATGGCGACGATCGCGAGCACGAAGGCGATCGGCAGCAGGATCCAGCCGACCAGCATCGCCCCGGGGATGACGGCGAAGAGGAAGCCGAGGATCGCCGTGACCAGGGCGATGATGCCGAGGGTACGCCTGGGGCGCGAGGTGCTCGGATCCGGGGCGGGCGGGGTCCCGGGGGGAACCGGGGCCGGGGTGGTGGGAGTGGACATGGGCGACCTTTCTCTCGAGATGCCCGGGGGATAGCGGGCTCCCTCGAGCCTGCCGGGGCGCCCGACGGCGGCGCCTCGCCCGATCGGGTCGACTCGCCTGACCGATCGGTGGAGGAGGCCGAGGGCACTCCGGCCGGTCGGCTCATGGCGGATGTCACAGGTGCGCCATACGCTCACGCCATGTCCACCACATCCGGTCCGCCCTCCTGGGGCACACCCGAGTCAGGGCCCGACCCGCACCGGGCCGCAGGCGCCGGGACCCCGGGTGCGGGCCAGGGGTGGAGCGGTGGCCCCGGTCTCCTGCCGGCACCGCCTGCGTCGACACCCACCCGCCGGGTGCTGCGGATCATGGGAACGGTGGCCGCCGCGGTGATCGTGGCCTTCATGGGGATGGTGTTCGCCGCGGTGCCCAGCCCCACGGAAGGCGTCCGGATCGTGTGGCACGCCCTCGGGTTGCTCGGCGCGCTCGGGCTCGGCGTCGCGATGATCTGGCGGATCGCTCGCCCCGTCCTGGTTCTCGTGCTCACGTCACTCGGCGCGATCCTGTTGCCGCTGGACCCGATCGGCCCCGCGATCGCGCTGAACTGGGTGGTGGCGCGCGCGCCGCGCCACACCCTGATCTGGACTGTCCCGCTCGGCCTGCTCGGGATCGTCGTCCCGTTCTGGCGCGATCCCGGGTACGGAGCCGATGCGGTGCTCTCCGTTGCCCCGGAGGGCGCCGCCGGCGCCGCCGAGAACGTGCCACCGGGTGCCGGCTGGTACCTGCTGTGGGCGCTCGTGGTGCTGCTACCGGCGGTGGCCATCGGTCTGGTGCGGCGCTCGCAGGCCCAGACCAGGCTCGCGCAGGCGCGCACGGCGGCCAGTGAACAGCGTTCCCACCACCTGCGTGGCGAGCTCTCCCGTCAGGAGGAACGGGAACTGATCGCGCGGGAGATGCACGACACGGTGGCTCACCACCTGTCCGTCCTGTCCCTGCGCGCCGCGTCGATGGAGGCCACGAGTTCCGATCCCACCGTGCCCGAGCACGCCCGGGCGCTGCGGACCTCGGCCCACCAGGCGCTGGAGGAGATGCGCACCCTGATCACCTCGCTGCGGGATTCCGCCGATGGGGGCTACGTCGGGTCCGCACCGACCCTGGCCACGCTCGGTGCCCTCGTCGAGGAGGCGTCCCGGGCCGGGGTCACCATCGATGCCCACGTGGACGTCCCCGCGGACCCGCCGGCGCCCCAGGGCCTCACGCGGGCGGCGTACCGGATCGTGCAGGAGGCACTGACGAACGCGATGAAGCACGCCCCCGGGTCCGGCGTGGCGGTGCGGGTCACCGGCGTGCCCGGGGCGGGCGTGACGCTCGTGGTCTCCAACTGGTTGCCGCGGACCGATGCGCGCGGTGAGGGCTCGCGCGCCGGGATCATCGGGATGACGGAACGTGCCACGGCGCTCGGTGGGGTGCTCACCTCACGGGCCGAGGGCGAGATCTGGGTGGTGCGCGCGTGGCTGCCCTGGCGGGAGGAACGATGAGCGAGGGCGTGACCGGCTCGGGCGGGGATGCCGCGACGGCGCAGCCCGGCGCCCACGAGCCGCGTGTGGTCCGTGTGGGCATCGTGGACGACGACACGATGGTGCGCTCCCTGCTGCGCACCATCGTCACGGCCCGCGGGATGGAGGTGGTCGGCGAGGCTGACGACGGCGATGGCGCTGTGGACCTGGTGCAGCGTCACCATCCGGACGTGCTGCTGATGGACCTGAGGATGGCGCGGATGAGCGGGGTCGAGGCCACGCGTGCGGTGCGGGCCCTGCCGAGCGCGCCGGGCGTGGTGGCCCTGACCTCCTTCGACACCCCTGCCACGATCCGCGACGCGGTGGCGGCGGGGGTGCAGGGCTTCCTCGCCAAGGACGTCGGACCGGATGAGCTCGAGTCCGCGCTGCGGCAGGTGGCTGCCGGCGAGGGGGCGCTCTCGCCGCGCGCCGCGCGGGTGGTCCTGGAACAGGCGCGGTCCGAGGACGAGGGGGCGCGTCGCCGTGCCTCCGCGCGCCTGGCCGCGCTCAGCGAACGCGAGCGTGATGTGGCCGAGCGGGTGACCAGGGGACTGTCGAACCCCGAGATCGCCCGGGAGTTGTTCCTCAGTGAGAGCACGGTGAAGACCCACCTGAACGCGGCGCTGACCAAGTCGGGCGCCGCGAATCGGGTGCAGCTCGCGGTGCTGGTCACCGAGGGGTCGTGGCTGACCTGAGTGCTGCGGCGGACTCCCGCACACGAGCGCGGTCGCTCTCGTGCGTGAGGGCGTCCAGTGCCCGCGCCTCGGCGTCCGAGGAGGCCGCGCGTAGCGCCCGCGCCTGGGTGGGGTCGGCGTGCGGCAGCAGCAGGCCGAGGGTGCGCTGCACTCGGATGGCGACCTCCACGGTTCCCGCGCCGTCGCGGGCGGTGGGCTCGACGGCGTCGCGCAGCAGGGTGGCCAGGTCGAGGCTCGGCACGTGCACCCGATCGGCCGTGATGGTGGGATCGACCTCGGTGGTGAGGTAGGCCCGCAGCACCCGGTGCAGGGTGGCGAGGGTCTCGATCGCGCCGCCGGGGTCGTTGACGCCGGGGGAGAGCGCGCGGGAGGAGATCTCGCTGAGCGTGACGAGGCCGAGGCGGGGATCCTGTTCGTGGGTGCGGTGCCGCTCCACACTCACCGCCGCTCGCGCCATCTCCTGCCAGGACACCTCCTGTGACGCGTCCCCGAGCGCCTCCACACGCAGGATCGGTGACCCGGCGTCCACCAGGTCACCGGGCAGGACCTCCAGGTGCACCCGGTAGTCGCCGCGCTGTGCCCATCGTTGCAGCGAGGGCACATCCACGTGCGTGACGAAGCCACTACGCCCGGCCGTGATGGTGTGTGCACCGGGCGGGGCCCCGATCACGGGTGCCCCGCCGAACCGGGGGGACCTCGCGAACGCGGTCAGCACCGCGGTGGTGCGCTGCTCCACGCGGTCCAGCACATCGGCGTGGTGACCGAAGGTGACCAGGTGGGAGATCCACCGCAGCAGGGTGGCGATCACGACCACGATGACCGCCAGTGCACCCAGGAACAGCACGATCCTCGCCGCGGGGTCGTAGTACTGGGTCGCCAGCGCCACGATGCCCACTATCGCAAAGGCGAACGCGCCGATGAACGTGGACAGAGCGGTCTGGCTCGAGCGGTCCTGAGCGAGCAGTTCGGTGGCACGCGGGGTGGTCGTGGCCGCCGCCGAGGCCAACGAGGAGACCATGGTGGCAACGGAGAAGGTGGTGACGGCCAGCATCGAGGACGCGAGGATCTGCAGGATCGGGGAGAGCGCCTCCTGGCCCAGATCGATCGCACCCAGGGGAGCCCAGGCGGAGGCGAGCGGTGCGAGGAGCGCCAGGAGGACCCCGGCCGCAGCGAATGCGGCCGCGCGGAACCAGATGCGGCGCGTGATGCGCCGTGCGTAGATCAGCAGTGTTGCCATGCCCCATCCCTCCCCCGGTGGAGGGTCATCGTGCCATGCCGCCCCACGGCGCGGCTGCAGGCAGCGGCGCTACCTCGCCAGTGTTGCCAGGCGCTGCGTCGCGAGGCGTCGCCCGAGCGGTGTGGCCGTCGGATCCCGCAGGAGTGCGAGCAACGGCACGCGGGCGGCCGCGATCGCCCCACGCCGCGCCTCGAAGGCGCTCAGGGCGAGACGCACCGAGGTCAGGTGCAACCGCAGGTGGCCCGCCTCGGCCTCGTGCAGGCAGGACTCGAACAGGGCACGCGCTCGTGTGCCCTCGCGCGGGGCGAGGGCGACCGCCTTGGCCAGCGTGTAGTTGACGCTCAGCGGCGGTCCGTAGGCCGCGGCGGAGGCGCGGGTGCAGGCCGTGAGGGTCTCCTCGGCCTCGTCCTCTCGCCCCAGCGCCATGAGGTTGCGGACGTGGCTGGAACCGGAGATCACCACGGCGTGCGGGTCCTTCTGCTCGAGGGCGAGGGTGAACGCTGACTCAAACAGCGTGTGCGCCTCGCCGCGGCGTCCCTGCGCCACGAGCACCTCGGCCAGCTGCCAGGGCGCGATGATGCGATGCAGCAGCACGCCGCGCCTCGCGAACCAGGCCATCGACTCCCGCCCCGCAGCCTCGGCCTGCGCCAACCTGTCCAGTTCGCGCAACGCTCGTGGGAGCTCCAGTCGCGCAAGGGTGGCCCAGTGGGCGGCGGCCTCCTCACGTGCCAGGACGTACTCGCAGGAGGCGAGGGCATCAGCGGGGCGCCCCGCGAGATTGAACGCCTGGATCCCGCGAGCGTGGAGCATCACGCGGTCGCCGTCCGTGTGCTCGGGTGATGACAGCGCGTGCTCGAGGAGTGTGATCGCGCTGTCGTAGCGGAATCCCCGGCCGATGATCTCCGCCTGTTCCGCCTCCAACTCGGCCCGGCTCGGCACCGGCAGATGGCCGGACTCCCGGGCGCGGTCCGCGAGCTCGACGCAGCGTGTGAGGGCGTCGCGTGCCTCCTCGAACCGGCACAGGGCCATCGACTCCCGCGCGTGTGCGAGGTGGTGCCACATCCGCAGGGAGGCCAGGCCGTGGGTGGCGGCGTCGGCGGCGAGCGCATGTCCGTCCTGACGGCTGTTGTCGTACACGGTGAACGGCCCCAGCACGGTCGCCAGCACGGACACCTCTCGGGAGAGCGCCAGCTCGGCGGCCAGGTGCACCGTCGTCACCGCCACCTCGATCACGCTGCGCAGCCACGCCAGGCACTCGCCGAGATCACGGGGCAGGGTGGCGTCGTCGTCCATCGCGTGCGGCTGCTGTGCCAGGTCGCTCAGGTCGGGCAACCCCAGTGGCCCGCGTTCGGGGCGCTGCGGGAACGGGGGGCTCATCTGGGCTGCGGCACGAGCCCACACGAGGTCGGCGCGGGCTGCCAGGTCCGCGGCGAGGTCGTGAACCCAGATGCGTTGCGTGGAGCGGGGGAAGTCCTCGGCGGCGCGGCTGCGGGCCGCCGAGCGCACCACATCGTGCAGGTCGAACCGGCCGTCGCCAAGGCGGGTGACCACGTTCTCTCGCACGAGATTGTGCAGGTGGCCGACCGGGTTCGTGATCCCGGCGTCGCCCGCGAGCGCGACCGCGACGTCGTGTTCGCCCAGCCGGCCAGGGTGCAGCGCCAGGAGGCCCAGCACCCGCTGTTCCGCAGCGGGCAGGATCGCGTACGCCTCGTGCAGTGCGGGCGCCAGGGCGTGGGTGAGTGCGGTCAGGCGGCGCACGTGGTCGCCGAGGAACCACCCCGGCCGTGAGCGTGCCTGGCCGGCCAGCATCGTGATGGCGAGGGGGATCCCGCCGGAGATCTGGGCCAGGCGGTCCAGCGCCGTCGAGTCCTCCGTCGGGGATCCCGGCTGCACCTGTCCCACGAGGGAGCGTTCCAGCATGATGCGCGCATCCCGGGTGGTGAGTGGCTCGACCCGATGGTTGACCACGGCGTGGGGGCAGGAGAGTCGACGGCGTGAGGTGACGATGAGGATGGTGCCGGGGGTGTGCTCGAGAAGCTGGGCGAGGTCCTCATCGCTCGGGACGTCGTCGAGCACCACGATCAGGCGCGCGCCGCCGGCCGGTGCGGTGCGCGCGATGGCTGCGGCGACCTCGCGTGGCCGCAGCGAGGCGGAGCCGGTGTCACCGGAGGCGGTGCGCAGCCCGATGTGCAGGATGCGCAGCGGCCGGTCCCTGCCATTGATCTCAGCGGCGACCCGGCCGGCGAGGGCGGCAGCCAGGTGGCTCTTGCCCACACCCGGGATCCCCGTGAACAGGGCGAGAACAGCGTGTCCGGGTCGGGATGCGCCCTCGCCGTCCCGCACCGCGTGGAGCACCTGGGTGGTGAGCTGCTCGAGTTCGGCGGAGCGGTCGGGCAGGTCCGATTCGATCGGGGGGAGGTCGACCACCTCGATGCTCGCGCGATCGCTCGGGGTGGACCCCTCGCGCAGGATCCTGCGGTGGGCCGCGCGAGCATCCTGGGTGAGGTCCTCCCGGCCGAGCGCACTCAGGAGGTCGGCGACCAGGTCCACGTCGAGGCGGCGCCGGCCAGGTCGGAAGGCGTCGTAGACGGTGACCCGGCCCGGTGGCGGCAGGCGATGAGCCACCTCTCGCGTGGCGCGCAACGCAGCGACGCTGCGCGCCAACCGGGTGAAGGAGGGGTTGCCCACCGCGGTGCGTGCCATGACGAGCACGTGGACGAGGTCGTCCAGACTCCGGGACCGAACCAGTGCGGCGCGCAGGTCGTCAGCCATCGCCGGCACCCCCGCGCGGGTACGTGGGATGCCTCGTGGCGCGAGTTGCTGTGCGACGCACGATCATCGCGTCCCCCCGACGTCTGCACCGCCCCCGAGGTGCATCGCGGCGCGCGGCCGCGTGCCGTCCAGTCTAGACCTGGTGGATCGCGTCCGGGCGGAAACGCGTGACCTGCTGGCAGGTCAGGACGACGGCGTGCGCCTCAGGGGCACGCCAGAGGGCCGGCGTTGGCCGGTGGGGTCGGCAGGTCGCACGCCGGGGTGACCAGTTCCTGCGCCGCGTACGCCCACAGGGCGCAGGCGAGCACGATCACCACGGCGCTGATCCACGTGGCCCAGGAGGCCGCCTTCTCACGCCACATCTCACACCATCCCGAAGCGCTCGGAGCGCACGTCGTCGGCCGGGATCCCGGCCCTGGTCAAGGCGGCCTCGACGTCGTCCATCATCGCGTCGGGTCCGCACAGGCAGAAGACCGTCCCAGCGGGCAGGCCCTCGGTGCGCGCGGAGACGAACGCGCCGTCCACGCGGCCCGTGGCCCCCTCCCAGGTGGGTGAGGGGCGGGAGATCACGTGGGTGACCGTGAGGTCCAGTCGCTGCGCGGCCCGGTCGATCTCCTCGCGGCAGGGGATGGAGTCCTCCCGGCGGTTGCCGAGCCAGAGCTGGATCGGGCGGTCATCGCCCCTGTCGGCGAGGGTCTCCAGCATGCTGACCAGCGGAGTGACGCCGACCCCCGCGCCGATGAGCACGAGCGGGGCTCGATCGGGAAGGACGAACGCGCCGAACGGGCCGTCGAGGTACACGGTCTCGCCGACCTGGAGGTCGGCGACGTCGTGGCTGAAGTTGTCGAACTCTCGGATCGTGAAGCGCACCCGCTGGTGGTCCTCGGCGCTGGAGGCGAAGGAGAAGGGGTGATAGGTCAGGGCGAAGGGGGAGCGACGGGCGATCAGCCAGGCGAACTGCCCGGGTTCGAACCGGAAGCCGGCGTCCCCGTGCGCGGCGGGATCGGCCAGCCGCAGCGTGATCGTGGTGGTGTCGTCCGTGGCCCGTTCGAGGGACTCCACCACCCAGCGGCGCCGGTGGCGCAGGAGCGGCTTGATCAGGCGCACCCAGATCCCCAGGGCCACGAACGCGATGGTCAGCACGATCCACAGTGCCTGCTCCCACGGTTCCCGGATGTAGTAGCCGACCAGGAGTGCGTGCGCCAGCGCGGTGACCACGACCACGAGCGCGAGCGCGGCGTGGGTGAACTGCCAGGCGGGGTAGGACAGGCGCAGCCTGCGCCGGTAGACGGAGAGCACGATCAGCACGAGGAGCGCCACGCAGGAGGTGACGGCGAACTTCGCGCGTAGCGGCGAGGTGAGGACGTCGAGAAGGCCGAGGAACTCGCTGTTCACCAGGAACAGGATGATCGGGTGTGCGAAGACGAGAACGGTGGCCAGGTATGCGACCTGCTTGTGGAACTGCAGGACCACGTCCATTCCGACTGGATGGACCACGATGCGTGAGCGCGCTGCCATCACGAATTGGAGTCCGAACATGGCGAGTCCCACGAATCCGAGCGCGACCGAGAAATTGATCCAGAAGCCACGGCCCGGATCGAGGCTGATGAGCGCCAAGGGCAGGGGGAGGATCACGAGGGTGAGGTAGAGGGTGACCCAGAGCGCGAACGCCCCGCGGGAGCGCCGCTGCACTCGTACCTGTCTGGACCTCTGCGCTGGAGCGTCGGTCGTGGGGTCGGGGGGTGTCATGCGGCTCCAGGTGCTGTGTCATCACGTCCGGCCCGACGGCGCCGGGTGCGGCCCGTGGGTCCCCCTGCCCCGAGGCTAGCGAAGGAGAGTGTGCTGCGCCGCTCGAGCGGTTCGCAATGCTAGGAGGATGTCGGTGGGGCATGGCACTGTGACGGTATGGAGATCGAGTTTCCTCGGTGCGCGTGGTGTCGGTCCGGCGATGTTCGGCCGTTGATCATGGGATTAGCCGTTCCTGGGGTGTTCGACGACGCGATTTCCGGCCGGTCGCCGGTATACGGCGGCTGCGTGGTGATGGAGCCGGTAATGCCGTTCCATTGCCCCCGCTGCGGCGTCGACCTGCAGGCAAACGGGCGGGTTCCGAGCTTGCCGATGGTGGTGCGGGTCGCGGAGGCGGGCGAGAACGCTGGCCGCGGTGAACGGCTGGATGTCGGCGCGCTGGTGTACGTGGTGGGGGAGGCGCTGCGCCGCACGCGGCGTCGGGGCCCGCTGGACTTCCACCCGCCCAGGGAGGCGATCGGGCGGCTGGCCACCACCCCGTACGAAGCGTGCCGGGAGACGGAGGCGATGGCGCAGCAGGGCGCGCGCCCCCTTGTCGTGGAAGTGCGTGCGGTGCGCTCGGGGACTCCGGACCCGCAGGAGGACCTGGTCCCCGAGATCACGATCAGCCTGCCCTCCGGCCGTCCCGCGATGCGCCCGGTGCTGGACGCGTTGTCCCGGGAGTTGCGCTACTTCGACGTGCGGGTCGATCCAGGGGCCTCGGGCGCGGGTGAGGACCGTTCGGCAGTGGAGGACGGCGAGGTGGTGCAGGACGGCGAGGCGGTGGACGCGGGGGTGCCGCCCGCCATGGACTGCTGCGCAGGCGCCGCGGGGTCGTGTACGTGTGCGTGCGGCGCCACGCTCGCTGACCTGTGCATCGAGGTCCGTGCCGACCTGTACCTGGACCGGCTGGACGGTCGGGTGCACCGCGGCGCCGGACGTGTGGTGAGTGCCCTGGAGCGGGCCCTGTCGCTCGCAGTCGAGGGCAGCCTCGCGCGTTGCGGCAACGCACCGGTCGCCTGGTCACAGCCGGTGTGGAGTACGCGGGAACTGTGCGAGGTGGTGGAGGTGGAGCCGGCCGATCAGGCGCTGCGGGAGTGGGTGGAGGACCTGGTGCGGATCCCGCACGGCATGCTGGCGGGGGAGGACCTGGGTGATGCCCTGGCCCTCGAAGCGGAGTGTGACGGGGAGGCGCGCAGGGTGGAATTGGACTTCCCGCTGACCGTGCTGGAGTACGCCGAAGCGGTAGCCCGCCACTTCTCCGGGCTGCGCGTGGACGTCGGGGAAGGCGACCGGCTCTCGCAGATGGACTGAGGGCGCGGCTCCCGGGCGACGGTGCGCCTCGGGGCATGGCGCCTCAGGGCACCACCTTGCGCTTCGAAGCGGGTAGGTTCGGCACGGGATCTCGCAGCACGGTGGAGGGGGAGCAATGCCGAAGGAGACTGCGTACGAGCGGCTGACCCGTGGTGTGGGTGGCACGCGCTTTGTGCCCGCCGCGCGGTATGACTCCGCGCGTGCCGCGTGGGAGGCCGCGGCGGCGCGCCGCCCCGGCGCCACGCCCCAGGTGCAGCACGCTCCTGCGGGTTCGGCGGGCGGGCCCGCCCCGAAGCAGCAGTTCGCTCCGGCGGGTTCGGTTCAGTTCGCCATGGCCATGGCGCAGCACGTTGCCCAGCCCCAGCACTACGCGGCGCCGCAGCCGTACGCGGCGCCGCAGCCGTACGCCCCGCCGCAGCAACCCCCGCAGGCGACGGCTCGACCCGCCCCACAACCGGCGTATGCACCGCCGCGTCCGGTACCGCGGGCGGGCCGTCCCGCGCCGGGTGCCCGCGGTGGTGCGCAGCGGCGTGGCCCGTCCCAGCAGGGTCCGAGTCCGGTCGATCAGAACTCGCACCGGATGCTCGGAGTCTTCGTCGCCGTGGTGGCGGTGTCCCTCCTCGTCCTGATCTGGGTCGCCTGGCTCGGCGGTGCGTTCGATGACGCGCAGGGAGGGTCGGTGTCACTGCTCAACGGCGACGGCGTGCGCGCCGCGGCGTCGACCGCGCCGAGCGGCGCCGATCTGCTGGATCTCGCCTGACTCGCTGGCGGCGGTAGCCTCGGGAGCGTGACGCGACGGGGCCCCCAGCACTGCACGCCGAGACCGTGCCGCGCGCGCCGAGGCCGTGGCCCGTGCGCACGTGCTCGGCGCACGACGCTCGGGTTCGCGGGAGGTGAGGCGCGGTGAACCGCCTGATCACCGCCGGATTCGGCGCGCCGGCACTCCAGGCGCTGCGCCGCGCCGTCGAGCACGCCAAGCACGGCGACCCCCTCGCCCCCGTGACGATCCTCTGCCCCGATAACATCGCGGCCGTCGCTGCGCGCCGTGCCCTCGCCCACGGGATCGGCGGCCGCCCCGGCGTGGCCGCGATCGACGTCACGACCACCCGGCGCCTCGCGGAGCACCTCGTGCAGGCCACCGGTGCCACCACCCGACCCGTCACCTCCGCCCTGCTCACCGCGCTGTGGCGCCGCGAACTCGAGCGCGCCCCGGGGGTCTTCGCGCCCGTGATCGATCGGCCCGCCACCGTCCGCGCCCTGGTGCGGGCCCATCACGAGCTGCGCGATGCCCCCGCGGTGGCCCTGCGGGCCGTGGCGGAGGGCAGCCACCTCGGCGCCGACCTGGTCCGGCTGCACCGCGCGGTGCTGGCCGCCCTGGTGAGCGACGGTCGGCAGGATGCTGCCGCCATCCTCGAGGCCGCCGCGGCCCATCTGCCCGACGGCGCCGCCCACCTGGGACCCGTCATCCTCCACCTGCCCGGCGAACCCGAGGCGACCGAGGCCACCTTCCTGCGGGCGCTCGCCGCGGCGACTCCCCTCACCGCGATCCTCGGCACCACCGGCAACCCCGCGGTCGATGCGCCGGCGACCGCCGCGTTCACCACGATCCTCGGCGTCGAGGCGGACCCGCCCGGCGCAACCACCCCTCACCCGACCGAACCGATCGCCGGCGCCGTGGTGCACACCTCCGACTCCGACGAGGAGGTCCGCGAGGCGCTGCGCCGCACCCGACGCCTGCTCGCCGCCGGCACCCCCGCGCACCGCATCGCCCTGCTCTACCCCGTGGCCGCGCCCTACGCCCGGCTCCTGCACGACCACCTCGCCGCCGCGGGCATCGCCGCCAACGGCCCCGGGGTGCGGCCCCTGCGGGACCGCGCCATCGCCGATGCGTTCCTCGCCCTGCTCGCGCTCGACCCCGAGCGCCTGGACCGGATCGCGGTGTTCGACTGGTTCGGGCGCGCCCCGATCCTGCACGGGGCGGCCGCGCGGGTGGTGCCGCGCACCGCGTGGGACCGGATCGCGCGCGAGGCGGGGGTCACCCGCGGCACCTGGGCGCCGCGCCTCGCCGACCACACCGAACGGCTGACGGGCATCCTGGCCGCCACCCGGGAGGACCCCGAGGCGAGCGAGGCCACCATCGCCCACCACGAGCGGGCCCTCGCGGCGGCGCAGGACCTCGCGGCGTTCATCACCGAACTCACCGAGACCCTCCGCGCCGGCCGCGAGGCGACCACCTGGGCCGACCTCGGCGCCTGGGCCGCGCGGACCTTCGCGCGCTACCTCGGGGCCGCCGCCAGCGCCCGGATGACCCGGCTGCCGCAGGACGAGCAGCGCGCCGCCACCGCCATCGAGACCACCCTGGGTGGCCTGGGGGAGTTGGACGCCATTGCGGCCGGCCCCCCGAGCGTGGCGGACCTCGCGGAGATCCTCGCCGTGGACCTGGACGGCCACCGCCCCCGCGTGGGCCGGTTCGGGGAGGGTGTGTTCGTCGGCCCGATCGGCGCCGCCACCTCCCTGGAGACCGACCACACGATCGTGCTCGGCCTCGCGGAGGACCTCTACCCCGGCCGCCACCGCGTGGACCCGCTGCTGCCCGACGCGGTGCGTCGCAGCGCCGGCCTGCGCACCGACGCCGACCGGCTGCGGGAGCGGCACCGCGCGCTGCTCGCGGCCCTGGCCTGCGCACCGGAGGTGACCGCCACCTTCCCCCGCGGTGACCTGCGCCGCGGCGCGGAACGGCTCCCGAGCCGCTGGCTGATGCCGACGCTGCGCGCGCTGACCCGTACCCCGGACCTGCAGGCCACCGGGTGGAGCGAGGCGTCCTCGGATCGCCTCCACGCCGTCGCCTCGCACTGGGAGGGGGTGGCTCGCGGCGCCGATCCCGGGAGTGAGCAGGAGTGGCGGCTGCGGCGCATCACCGGCGGTGACCCCCTCCACGACGGCCGCCTGGCCGCGGCCCTGGAACTGCTGGCCGCCCGCGCCGAGGAGTCCTTCACCCGGTTCGATGGCAACGTGGCGGGTGTCGCCGGGCTGCCGGACTTCACGGCGGGCGACCGCGCGATCGCCCCCACCACCCTGGAGCGCTACGCGGGCTGCCCACACGCCTACTTCCAGGAGCGGCTGCTGAACGTGCGGCCGTTGGAGGAGCCCGAGGAGATCCTCACCCTCAGCCCCGCCGACCTCGGCACGATCATCCACGAGGTGATGGACCGCCTCACCAGCGAGGCGAAGGCCGCCGGCACCCTGCCTGGCTTCGGTGAGCCGTGGAGCGCGGCGCACCGCCGGCGGATGGGGGAGATCGCGGGAGAGGTGATGGACGCCGTCGAACGCCGTGGCCTGACGGGGCATCCCCGGCTGTGGGAACGGGAACGCGAACTGATCCTCGGGGACCTGACCGCCGTCCTCGACCTGGACGACGCCGCCCACGCCACCCAGCGCTCCCGCCTGATTGCCAGCGAACTCGCGTTCGGGCAGCGGGGTCTGGCTCCCGTGCAGGTGCCGATCGAGATGCCCGACGGCGCAGCGCACCTGGCGATGCGAGGCTCCGCCGACCGGGTGGAGGAGACGAGCGAGGGCCGCCTGATCGTCACCGACCTGAAGACCGGGAGCTCCCGCACCTTCAAGGACATCGCCCAGGACCCCGTGGTGGCCGGCACGAAGCTCCAGTTACCGGCCTACGCGATGGCCGCGCAGCGCGAGTTCGGCCACGAGGGGCAGGAGATCGAGGCCGCGTACTGGTTCGTGGGGCGCAAGTACCACGACGAGCGCGTGGAGGTGCGGCTCGATGAGGACCTCGCCTCCCGGTACGCCCGGGCTCTGGGCGCCCTGGTGGCGGGGATCCGGGACGGGCAGTTCATTCCCCGGCCGCCGCAGGAGGACGACTTCTCCTGGGTGAAATGCCCGTACTGCAACCCCGACGGCGTGGGGTACGGACACGTGCGCACCGGCGCCTACCGCAAGCGCACCGACCCGGCGCTCGCGGACCTGTTCGCGCTGCTGGACCCGGGCGCGCTCGCCGAGGGCAGCGACCTCGGCTGACGGCTCACGCCAGCGGCGCCGAACCCGTGCCGCGTGCGCCGAGGACGAGCTCCGGGGGCACGTCCTCGGCGCACAAGCCACGGTCTCGGCGGGGTGCGGGTGTGCACGGGCGCGGGACGTGTCGCGGTGCCGGGTGCGGCGCGTTCAGAGGGTGGCGTGCACGGCTTCCAGGCGGGTGCGCACCTTGGCGCCCATTCGGGTGATCCCGAACACCAGGCCCACGCGGCGCAGCACCTCCTCCGCGCTCGCCTCGGGGTACTCCGCGAGGTAGGCCCGCATCGCGTTCGCGATCTCCTGCGGGGCCACCTCCTCCAGGGTCCGGGTCCCGGCGTGGTCGGTGCGGAAGCCGCTCCAGGTGTCGGGATCCAGTGTGCGGGGCCAGACGAATGTGCCGAGGCTGCCGCGGTGGATGAGGTCCCGGGGCACGTGCCGTCGCAACTGCTCGGCGCGGGAGGACCGCACGGCGGACAGGCCGAAGCGTCGAGCGGTCAGCCGCAGCAGGCGGGCCAACTCCACGGGCCCCTCGGTCTCGATGATGTCGACCACCTGCTCGCGCACCCGCGTGGCGGCGGCCTTCTCGGGGAGGGCGTCCAGCACGTCCACCCCGCCGACCGCCTCGATGTGGGCGGGGACGAAGTCGGTGATCGCAGGTGGCTCGCGCAAGTCTCGGCGGGAGGGGGTCGCGATGCTCGACTCGGAGGGGGCCTCCAGCACGGGCGCGGCGCGCATCAGCGCGGGCACGGGCGCACGGTCCGCGGCCTCCTCGCCGGCCTGGTCCTGGGACTCCATCGGCGCCCCCACCGTGCCCTCGGCCGGGTCCTCGGCTGCGCCGTCGGTGGCGTGGGCCACGGCCTCGACCTCATCGGCGGCAGCCGCGGACTCCGCCTCCGCGAGGGCCGCCGCGTCGCGGGCGTCGAGCAGCGCCACCGCGTCGTCGAACGCGCGGGCCAGGCGCTGCAGCACATCCTCGCGGTTCTGCAGCCACATCGGCCACCACACCCGCGCCACCGCCGGCCACCCCATGAGGTTTCTGAGGACCTCCACGGGCAGCACGTCCCGGTCGGACACGGTGCGGCGGGTCATCCAACTCTCGCCGTCCAGGAGCACGGGCAGCACCGGGCGGTCGGGCTCCTCGGCCCGTGCCAGGACCAGGTCGAGGCGGAAGGTGGACATTCCCACATCCGTCATCACGTGGAAGCCGAGCTCGCGCAGCACGGCGGCGACCTCATCGCGGTGCCGGTCACGGATCGGCGTGCGGCTCTCCGGCGGGGGCACCGCGGTCCCGGCGGTGGAGGCCTTGACGAACGTGAGGTAGGCCTTGAGGTCCTTCGGCCCGCGATAGGAGGACCCCGAGACGTCCAACTCGGCCGGGTCGAAACTCGCGAACACCACGTTCTTGCGGCGAGCCCGGGTGACCGCCACATTCAGCCGGCGCTCACCGCCGGCCCGGGAGAGCGGGCCGAAGTTCGTGGGGATGCGCCCATTGGCCTGCTTGGAGAAGGCCACGGAGAAGATCACCGTGTCGCGTTCATCGCCCTGCACCTGTTCCAGGGCCTTGACGAACAGGGCCTCCCGGCGCCCCATCCGCGCCTCGTCCATCACGGCCGCCACCCGGTGATCGGGGCTGGCGACCAGGAGGTCCTCGATGAGCTGACGCTGCGGTTCGTTGAACGTCACGATCCCGAGCGAGGGCAACGCGGGGCCCGCGTGCACGAGCTCGTGCACGTAGTCCACCACCGCCTGCGCCTCAATGGGGTTGGTGTTGGTCCCCGCCACCACCCCGCCGGGCAGTTCGACCGGCTCGTTGCCCGCGCGGGCCCCGGAGCGCAGGTACCGCCCGTCCGGCACCAGCCGGTACTCCAGGCCGGTGTCGGTGGACAGCAGCGTCGGGGTGGGGAAGGAGGACAGCGCCCCGGTGTAGTAGGTGCGGTTGGAGAAGTCGATGAGCGCCTCGTCCTGGCTGCGGTAGTGCCAGCTCAGCCGCAGCGGCGGCACGCTCGCCAGTTCGCACTCGGACAGGATCGACTCCTGGTCCTCGACGATCTCCTCCTCGAGGTCATCGCCCGCTTCCCGCGGCCCGGTGGGTCCACCGACCCGCGCCGTGGGGGGCATCTGCTTGCTGTCGCCGACGATGATCGCCGCCCGCGCCCGGCCCAGCGACCCGACGGCCTCCGGCACCGTGATCTGGGAGGCCTCGTCGAAGACCACCACGTCGAACTCCATCGTGCCGGGTTCGAGAAGATCCACCACCGAGGAGGGGCTGCCCAGCACCACCGGGGTCAGGGCGGCGACCGCCTCGCTGTGGGTGCGCAGGATCGCGCGGGTCCCCAGGCGCCGGGTGGTCTTCTCCAACTCTCGGGCGAGCCGCCCCACGTTCGCCGACGCCCGCAGCTGCGCCCGCCGCTGCAGCAGGGCGGCGGGCCCGGTCGTGACCCACTCCCGCCGGGTCTCGCGCTGCGCGGCGGTGTAGGACTCCACCCGCTCGTTGTGCGCGATCGGGTTGAAGCGGTCCAGGCCCTCGGTGGCGATCCGCTCGGCCAGGGAGGCCTCCGCGAGGCCCCGCAGCAGCGACTCCTCGGCGGTATCGGCGCGGATCTGCCCGGTCAGGATGCCGCTGCGAGCCTCCTCCAACCCCGCCTCGCGCAGGGGTTGCAGGCGCCGCACCAGGGCGCACCACTGCTGCAGGCCGAGCAGCCGCTCGTGGTCCAGGTCGTGCCGCCACGCCTCGGTGACCTGCTGCACGCGGGCGAGCAGGCCGACGCCGTCGCGCCACGCCGCCAGGTCGCGGGGATCGATCGCGAGTTCGCGATCGAGTGCCACCCATGCGTCCCGCCACGCGGTCAACTCCCGCCCGGCGCGGCGCACCTCGCCCGCGATCGCCAGGTCGCGCACCCGGGCCGCCCACGCCTCCTCGCCGCGCAGCGCCTCGGTCGCCTCGATCACCTCGGCCAGGCGCGCGCGGGCCGGTGCCAGGGCGTCCGGTTCGAGCAGCCGGCGCACGACGGCGTCGCTCACCTCCCGCAGCCCGGGCGTGGCCGCGAGGGTCTCGGCGACCCAGCCGAGCAGCTGCTGGGAGCGCTGCAGGTCCTGCACGATCCGCGGGGCGTCGTCTGGGTCGATCTCCGTACCCGCCGGGGCGCACTGCTGCAACGGGGCGATCGCCTCGCGCTGCCGGCGCCGCCGCCCGAGGAAGCCCGACTCGTTCGCCTGCCGCACCACCTGCGCCACGAGGGTGAGGTCCACCTGCAGGATCGAGGGGTGCAGGCCGTGCAGCCGACTGGTGGCGTCGGTGAGCGCATCCTGGCAGGTGCGCAGGGTCTGCTCGGTGGCGGTGGGCCACTGCGGCGCCAGGACCGCCGCGAGGTCGGTGCCCGAGGGCAGCGCGGGGTGGGCGCCGGCCACGAGAGTCTCCAGGTGCGCGACCTCCGTCACGCTCGCCAGGGCCTCGCTCAGGGCGCCCCCGACCTGCCCGGCCCAGGCCGCGCCGTCGAGCACCCCGCGGATCGCCGCACCGGTGGCGGCCAGGTCGAACGGGTCCCCGGCCCCGGGGCCGGCCAGCAGCCAGGGGTGGGGTGGGGCCACCCGGGCGGCGGCCGTCCACGGTTGGATGTCCGCCATCAGGCCGCGCAGCGTGGCCACCACGCCCTCCTCGCGGCGCACCACCTCGGCGTCGATCGGGATCGACTCGCCCTCGCCGAGCACAAGCAGTTCGTCGCGGGCGCTGTAGGCGGAGTGCCCGGCGGCGTTGCGGGCGTGCAGGTGGCGGGGGTAGGCGCCGAGTTCGAACCTGGCGGTGCGCAGCCGGCGCCGGGCGGTGTCCATCGCGGCCGGGTCGGGGGTGACGCGAGCGGCGAGGGACCGCTTGAGCTGGGCACGCACGACAGTGGCGTTGGAGCCCTCGTGGTGCAGGTTCAACGTGAAGGGCCCCAGGCCGATCTCGTCCAGGCGACGCTGCACCACCTCCAGCGCGGTGCCCTTCTCCGCCACGAACAGCACGTTCATCCCAGCCATCACGCAGGCGGCGATCATGTTGGTGATGGTCTGGGACTTCCCGGTGCCGGGCGGCCCCTGCAGCACGAACGAGCGGCCCTGGGTGGCCCACAGCACGGCCTGCTTCTGGGTGGCATCCGCGGCCACGGGGGTCTCCAGGGCGTCCAGGACGTCCTCATCGGGGCGCTGCGCGGCGGCACCTGCGCCGGCGGCACCCGACTCCAGTGCCGGATCCAGTGCCGGATCCAGTGCCGGATCCCGGAACGGGTCGGTGGGGGTGTGCACGAGGTGGTGCACGAGCGGCCGGGTCAGGAACGTCTCGGCGTGAGCGGTGAGGTCCTGCCACTTGCGGAACGCGGAGAGGTCCAGGGTGGCCAGGGTCGCCTCGGCGCGGACCACGAAGGGCAGACCCCGGCGTGCCACGGCCTCGCGCACCTCGGAGAGCACCGCGTCCACGTCGATCCCGGCACGGTCGGCGGAGGGTTCCGCCAGGCCCGGGATCACCAGGTCGTGCTCCCGGCGCAGCCACTCGATCAGGGCGGCGTTCGGGGTGGTCTGCTGGGTGGCGTCCAGCGTGAGGGTCAGGGTGGTGCCGCGGCGCACCGGGGTCAGGTTCACCGGCACGAGGATGAGCGGCGCGGTGGCCATGACCCCCGGCTTGTGCGGCCAGTGCAGCGTGCCCAGGCATAGGAAGAGGGGGTTCATCCCCTTCTCCTCCCGGGAGGTCTTTGCGCGGTGGGCCATGCTGCGCAGTTCCCGCAGGAAGGTGCCGGCCGCGAGCGCGGTGGGTTGCCCGGCCTTCCTCCCCACCCGCTGCACGAACAGGGTGCGGTGTTCCAGCTGCTCGCGCAGGTCCGCGAGATCCGCCTCCTCGCCGCGCTCCAGCATCTCCAGGGCGTTGCGGGTGCCGCGCGCCTGCCACACCTCCGGGATGTCGTCCCCCGAACGCAGCGTGAAGGTGACGTCCTCGTGGAGGCGGTCCTCCAGGAGGCCCAGGGAGTCGGGTGGCAGCAGCAGCGGCTGCACCCGCGGGTTCGCGCCGAGGTTCAGCAGCGCATTGGTGGCGTTGAGGCTGAACAGCGAGGACTTCCAGGTGCGGTACCGGGGCGGGTGCGGATCTCCCTGGCGGTCGGCGAGGGCGTCGTCCACGGCGTCCACCGCCGCGGCGTCGATCGGCGTGACCACGCTGCCACCGCCGGCGCGGTACTCGTGGATCTCCGCGATGCCGTCCGTGGTGACGACGGCGGGCAGCGGCCCCACGCCGTCCAGGCGCGCGGCGACCACGTCGATCGCGGCGAGGAGGTCGCCGTCGTCGGTGTGCTGCGCGCGGCGGGTGGCGCGCGAGCGCACGTGGGCGGGGGAGTCGTGGTGTCCCGAGGTGGCGGCGGTGGTCTCGGTGATGCCGAGCCAGCCGCCGCTGATGAGGGCGCGCACCCGCGCGGGATCGGTGATCACGGCCTGGCCGGGGTACCACTGGGCGCGCTCTCCGATCGGCTGAGGGTCGCGGCGCCAGTAGCCGGTGGTGATGTGGCCCCTGGTCAGCAGCAACACCGGCATCATGCCGACGTGCTCCATCACCGCCGCCATCAGCACCGCGGTGTCCATGCAGGTGCCCAGGCCCGCGCGCGCGACCTCGGCGTGGTCCCGGATCCGCTGCCCCTCACGCGCGAAGTCCCACCCGGGCGGCGGTTCGGAGTAGGAGATGTCCCGACCGCGCAGGGCCGCAAGGATCGCATCCACCGTCTCGTCCGCGTGCCGCTCGGCGGCGGCGACGTCGGAGTTCTGGAACCCGGAGAAGCTCGACTCGCCGGTCGCCTCCCGCAGCTGCTGCGCGGCCTCCCGCGCCAGAGCGGCGATCTCCGGGTGGTTGGGGCGCACGTAGCTCGCGAGCAGCGCACGCGCGAGGGAGCCGCCGTCCACCCGTTCGGAGGCGGAGTCGCTGGTCCACACCCACAGGTTGTTCGGCTGGACCTCCACCGGAGCGCGCAGGGCCGCGATCCGGTTCCCCGCGCCGTCCAGCAGGGTCACGGTGCACTCCGCCGCGAGCCGGTCGGTCACCCGCGCCATCACGCGGGCCGACAGCGGCACGTGGAGGGTCCCGAGCCTGTTCGCGCCCGGGGCGAGCTGCAGGTCGGTGACCTCCCGCTCCCCCAGCTGGAGATCGCCGTCGTGCACCAGGAGCGTGAGGCGGGCACCCGGCAGCGCCTCGGGGACCTCCAGGACCAGGTCGGTGACCTGCGGGATCCGCGCGAGGCTCGCCGGCCAGGTCCACCGCGGCGCCACGCGCGCCGTCACCCGGGCGGGCCGCTGTTCACGTCCGTGCTCGCCCGCCTGCTCGGCCTGTGGCTCGCCCGCCGTCGCCGCGCCGTCCGCCGCGCAGTCCGCCCCGTCGTGTGCCCCGTCGCTCATCGGTGTCCTCTCCTCGGGTCCGATCCTGCAACGGCCCTCCGACATTCTTGCCGGTGCCTCCCACCGCTGCACCCGCACCCGCTCACTCGGCCAGGGCCCGCGCCACCACCCGGCGCAGCGCCGGGACCGCCTCGGTGGCGAACCAGGGGTTGCGTGCCTGCCAGCGGAAGTTGAGCGGTGAGGGGTGCACGAGGGGGAAGCGCTCGGGCAGGTAGTCGGCGAACCGGCGCACCGTCTCGGTCAGCGTGCCCGTCGGCGCCAGGTAGTACTGCTGCGCGTACCGGCCCACCAGCACGGTCAGCCGCACCTGACGCATCTCGGCCAGCAGCGGGGGATGCCAGCGCGCGGCGAAACCCCGGCGGGGAGGCTTGTCGCCGCTGCGTCCCCGCCCCGGGTAGTAGAAGTCCATCGGCAGCACGGCAATCCGTGGCCCACGGAACACCTCCTCCTCGACCCCGAACCACTCCCGCAGGGTGCGGCCGCTCGCATCGCTGAAGGCCACCCCGCTGGCCTGCGCCACCTGGCCGGGTGCCTGCCCGATGATGAGGATCCGCGCGGCGGGGTCGGCGGAGAAGACCGGCTGCCACCCGGCCTCGGTGAAGGCGGCGTTCTCGGGATCGGCGGCGATCTCGCGCCGAATCCGCGCGATCCGTGCGATCCGTGACGTGCCCGCGGGTGCGTCTCCCGTCATGACCCCAGCACTCGCCGCAGGTACGCGTTCGCGAACACTCGATCCGGGTCCAGCTCCTCCCGCAGCGCCTGGAAGTCCGCGAAGCGCGGATAGGCGGGCGCGAGGTCCGCCGCGCGGCGGGTGTGCATCTTCCCCCAGTGCGGGCGACCGCCCCGGGCCCGCAGCAGCGCCTCCACCGCGTGGAAGTAGGGACGCGGGTCTTCCCCCTGCGCACGGTGCACCGCGATGTAGGCCGAGTCCCGGCCGTGCGCCGTGGAGAGCCACAGGTCGTCCGCCGCGGCGAACCGCACCTCCAACGGGAAGGAGATCCGCCACCCGCGCTCCTCGATGAGGGACCGGATCGCTCGCAGCGCCCCCACCACCTCGCCCGCGGGGATCGCGTACTCCATCTCGCTGAATCGCACGGTGCGGCGGGTGGCGAACACGCGGTGCGAGGCGTCGGTGTAGGTCCGCTCGCCGGAGAGTCGTGCGGCGATCCTGTTGATCCGCGGCACCAGGACGGGTGCGGCCCGCCCCAGCGCACAGGTGGCGCCGAAGACGCCGTTGGCCATGACGACCTCGTCCAGCCACGCCCGATGAGCGGGCAGCGGATCACGCCGCTGCCCGGCCGGGAGCCGTCGGTTGGTCTTGGTCATCGCGAGGTCGGTGTGCGGGAACCAGTAGAACTCCAGGTGGTCGGCGCTCGCGGCCCGCTCGTGCACGCTCGCCAGCACGTCCTCCAGCGGCTCGACGCGTTCGGTGGCGTGCAGGTCGAACGCGTCCACGCACTGCAGGGTCACCTCCGTGAGGATCCCCAGGGCGCCGAGGCCGAGGGCGACGGCGGGGAGCAGATCGGCGTTCTCACCGCCTTCCGCGTTCTCGCCGTCTTCCCCAGAGGTCACCCGCAGCACCTCACCGGTCCCGGTCACCAGCACCGCCCCGATCACCTGCGTGGCGATCCCGCCGAAGCGCGCGCCGGTGCCGTGGGTGCCGGTGGAGATCGCGCCCGCGATGGACTGCGCGTCGATGTCGCCGAGGTTCGTCATCGCCAGGCCGTGCGGCGCGAGCAGCGCGGGGATCTGGTGCAGGCGCGTGCCCGCCGCCAGGGTCGCGGTCCGTGCCTGCCGGTCCACCGCGATCAGGCCCTGCAACCCGTCCAGGGTGACCTGCACGTCGTCGGCCTGCGCGATCGCCGTGAAGCTGTGGCCCGCCCCGACCGCCTTCACGCGGCGACGCGTCGCGCGGGCCCGGGTCACGACGTCGACCACCTCGCCCAGGCTCCTCGGTGCGGCGACCCCGAGCGGGCTGGCGGACACGGTCCGCCCCCAGTTGCGCCAGAGGCCCGACGGCGAACTCACAGGAACGCCTTTCCCTCACCGCGGTAGGTGGGGACGCGGGCGGTGATCGACTCGCCGGCGACCACCACCATCTCGTTCACGTGCTCGGCGAGTTCCCCGGACTTCGCGTGCCGCAGCCACACCCGGTCCCCGACGGCGAGGCGTCTCGCGGCGGCGCCGGTCAGCGGGGTCTGGACCTCCCCGGCCATCTCGCGGGGCGCCATCGCGAGCCCCTCCGGGTGGACCACCCGGGGGAGTCGGTCAGGGCCGGGAGGGCCGGAGGCGATCCATCCGCCGCCGAGCACGGTCGCGGTCCCCGGGGCCGGCTTGCGGACCACGCTGAGGGCGAATCCGGTGGCGGGGCGGGGCGCGAAGGCGGCGTAGTCGTCGAAGTAGTGCCCGGCGAACAGGCCGGACCCGGCGGCGATCTCCGTCACCGACGGGTCGGCGGTGGTGGTCTCCACCGATCCGGTGCCGCCGCCGTTGACGAACTCCAGGTCCGCGAGCTCGCGCACCGCGGCGATCGCCTCGCCGCGGCGCTCGGCGAGCTCGGCCTCGGAGTGGCGCTTGATCCGGCGCATGACGGCGTTCATCGCGTGGCGGCCGGGGACGGCGTCGCTCACCCCGGCGATCTGCGCCTCATACGCCATCACGCCCACGAGGGCGAATCCCTGGCGGGCTGTGACGTGGCGGGCGAGGGTGCGCAGCGCCTGCGGGGAGTGGACGGGGGAGCGCAGCACTCCCACGTGGTGCAGGCCCAGTGGTCCGAGAGGGGCGGGGGCGTGCCAGGAGGCGTCCAACTCGAGGCAGATCCGCAAGACGGGGCGGGAGGCTGGCGGCACGACGGCGTCGATCAGGTCGAGCTGGGCGACGTCGTCGACCATGAGGGTCACCCGGGCGGCGGCCCGCTCCTCCCGCGCCAGGGCGGCGATCGCGGCGCGGTCGGCGCTGGGGTAGCCGACCACCACGTCCTCGATGGTCTCGGCGAGCCACAGCGCCTCGGGCAGCGTGTACGCCAGCACCCCCGTGAACCCGGGGCGCGTGAGCAGGTCCTCGATCACGCCGCGCACCCGCAGCGACTTGCTGGCGATCCGGATCGGCTTCCCGGCGGCGCGCCGCACCAGGTCTGCCGCGTTGGCCTCCAGCGCCTCGGCGTCCAGGACGGCGAACGGCGGCTCCTGCGCGGCCGTCGCCGCCTCCCACGCGGGCCAGGGCGGCGCGATCAGGTGGGCGCGGGCTGCAGCGGGCACGAGTCCTCCACTCGACGGGATGCTGTTCACCGTAGGGCAGGGGCGTGGCGGTGCGCGGCATCCGTCTCCTGCGAACCCTCCGTCTCCCGCGAACCATTCCGCGAACCCGTGGGGTATCCGCCGAAACCGTGCGCGCGGGGCACGGTCTCGGCGTCGGAGGCACGTCCCCGCGGGCGTGGGCGAGTCGTCGCGAGCGGCGTCGGCGGTGGATGTCGGCGGTGCCGGGTAGCGTCGAGCCATGGCTGAAGAGGTGGCGCTCGCTGGGGACATGGTCGCTGGTGACACTGTCGTCGGGGGCACCGTCCTGCTGGACGCCACCGCACGCGAGACCGACCACCTCGCGGACGACCCCGCCCGCAGGCGCATCCGCACCAGCACGGGCGAGAACCTCGTCGTGGACGCGGGCGCCGGCACCGGGAAGACCTCCGCGCTGGTGGCGCGCGTGGTGGAACAGGTCCTCGGCGAGGGTGTGCCGCTGGCCCGCACCGCCGTGGTCACCTTCACCGAGAAGGCCGGCGCGGAACTGCGCGACCGGCTGCGCGCCGCCTTCGAGCAGCGGGCACGGGAAACTGACGGCGCTGACGGCGCCGATCGTGAGCGGGCAGAGGCGGCGCTCGCAGACCTCGACTCGGCCGCGATCGGCACCCTGCACTCCTTCGCCCAGCGCATCCTCGCCTCCTTCCCGATCCAGGCCGGGATGCCGCCGCTCGTGGAAGTGCTGGACGAGGTCGGCTCCTCCGTGGCGTTCGAGAACCGCTGGCAGCAGCTCTGGCGCGGGATGCTGGACGACGACGCCCTCGCCGAACCCCTCGAGCTGGCGCTCGCAGCCGGCGTGAACGCCGATCAGTTGCGCTCCCTCGCGCGCGCCTTCGGCAACGACTGGGACCTCATCGACTCCCACGTGCTCGCCACGCCGCCGCGCGAGATGCTCCTGCCCGACGGCGACCCGGTGTTGCGCGCTGCCGTTGCCTTCGCCGAGGCGGCCGCCGAGTGCCGGGACCCGGCGGACAAGTTCCTCGAGGTCACCACGAAGGCCGCGGACTGGGTGACCTCCTGGCGCGCGGCCCGCTCCGATGCCGAGCGCCTGGGCCTGGCGGTGACCCTGGGCCGCTTGACCACCGGCCGCGGCGGGAAGAAGGCCAACTGGCCCGACCTGGACGGCCTGAAGCAGCAGTGCAAGGACCTCGCCGAGCAGGCGCGCACCCTCGCCACCGCCTACACCGACGCAGCCCTGCGCCCCCTCGCGCGCTGGATCGCCGCGGCGGTGCGGGAGGCCGCCGCCGAGCGGGTGGCCTCGGGCACCCTGGAGTTCCACGACCTGCTCGTGGCCTCCCGCGACCTGCTGCGCCGCGACGCCGATGCCCGCGCCGCCCTCCAGGCGCAGTACCAGCGGCTGCTGCTGGATGAGTTCCAGGACACCGATCCCATCCAGATCGAGATCGCGGTGCGCATTGCCGCGGGGGCCGACGGCGGCGCCCCCGACTGGCGCGACGTCGCCCTCCCACCGGGGTCCCTGTTCGTGGTGGGCGACCCCAAGCAGTCCATCTACCGGTTCCGCCGCGCCTCCATCGCCACCTACCTCGAGGCCGGGGAGCGCATCGGGGCGCGGCTCGCGCTCACCACGAACTTCCGCTCCCTGCCGGGCGTGATCGACTGGGTGAACGCGGTGTTCGCGCAGATCATCCAGCCCTCCCCGGGTGCGCAGCCCGCCTACGAGCCGCTGGTGGCACATCGCACGCCTGCCCTCCCCGCCCCCGCCCAGGGCGACCGGTCGCGCCCAGGAGGCGACGCCGTCGGGCAGCCCGGGCAGCCCGGGCAGCCCGATCCAGGCGGCCCCGCCGTCACCCTCCTCGGCGCCACCCCGCACCCCAAGGGCACCCGGGTGCCCGGCATGCGCGAGGCGGAGGCGGACGACGTCGCCGCCGTGATCCGCCACGCCCTCGCGCAGGGTTGGCGGGTGCGGGACCGCGACAGTGGCGCCTGGCGGGCGCTGACCGCGCGGGACATCGCCGTGCTCATCCCCGCCCGGACCTCGCTGCCGTTCCTGGAGGCCGCGCTGGATCGCGCCGGGATCGCCTACCGCACCGAGTCCAGCTCCCTGGTCTACCAGGCGGAGGAGATCCGCAGCCTGCTGTGGGCGGCGCGCGCCGTGGCCGACCCCGCCGACCAACTCAGCTGCGTGGCCGCGCTGCGCTCGGCCCTGTTCGGCTGCGGGGACGACGACCTGTTCACGTACAAGCGCGACGGCGGCTCCTTCACCGTCGGAGCCCCCGTGCCCGAGGGCCTGGAACAGCACCCAGTCGGGGTGGCGATGGAGTACCTGCGGCGCCTGGCCCGCCGCAGCCGCTGGCTCACCCCCGCCGACCTGCTCACCGAACTCGCCACCGACGGCCGCGTGCTCGAGGCCGCGACCCTCACCCAACCCTCCGCCCGGGCGCGCGATGCGTGGGGGCGGGTGCGGTTCGTCATCGACCAGGCGCGGGCGTGGTCCGACGTGGAGCACGGGGGGCTGCGGGAGTACCTCGCATGGGCCTCCCACCAGGGGCAGGACTCCGCCCGGGTCGCCGAGTCGCTGCTGCCGGAGACCGACCTGGATGTGGTGCGGATCATGACCGTGCACGCCGCCAAGGGTCTGGAGTTCGGGATGGTGGTGCTCGCCGGCACCACGAGCCATCCCCGCACCCCCAGCGGTGTGCGGCTGCTGTGGCGCGAGCGGGACTACGCGGTGCGGCTGACCAAGTCGATCGAGACGAATGACTTCGCCGAGGCCGCCCCGCTGGATGAGCAGATGGACTCCGAGGAGCGCAAGCGCCTGCTGTACGTGGCCGCCACCCGCGCCCGCGAGCACCTCGTGGTCTCCCTGCACCGCGCCGAGGGCTCCCGCGCGGCCACGGCCGCGCAGAT
This sequence comes from Serinibacter salmoneus, assembly GCF_002563925.1. Lineage (NCBI taxonomy): Bacteria > Bacillati > Actinomycetota > Actinomycetes > Micrococcales > Beutenbergiaceae > Serinibacter > Serinibacter salmoneus. The sequence goes on from NZ_PDJD01000001.1 coordinate 74,155, forward strand.
CTTCACCGACGCCGGGGCGCTGGAGGTGCCCGGCGTGGTGTGCTTCGAGGCGGAGCAGGCGCCCGACGGCGCAGGGCCGGGCGCCGCTGCCGGGTTGTCAGGGTCACCCGGGCCGGGGCCCGAGTGGGAGACCTGGCACGCGGAGACCCGGGCGGCGCTGCGCCGCGCCGCTCAGCCGGCCTCCCGCTCCGCGTCCGGGTTGGAGGGGACGGAACCGGAGGTGGTCTGGGCGATCGCCGAGGCCGAGGCGGGGCAGACCACCAGCGCGGTGAACACGGCCGAGGACGACACCTTCGACGAGCACGCACCCGTGGGCGACCCCGGCGTGGACGACGAGCGGCTGCCGGCCGAGGTGATCGCGGGCCGCGCCAAGGGCGCGCGGGACGTGGACCTCGCGCCGTGGATGAAGGGCCGGTACGGCAACCTCATCGGTCGCGCCGTGCACGGCACCCTGCAGGCCATCGACGGCGATGCCTCCCGGATCGAGGAGGTGGCGCAGGCGCAGGCGCTCGCGGAGGGCATCGGCGACCTCGCGGACGTCGTCGCCGGCTTCGTGCGCTCCGCGCTGGCGCACCCGGTGGTCTCCCGGGCGCTCGCGGGGGAGCACTGGAGCGAGGTGTACGTGGGCGCGGTGGAGGCCGACGGCGTGGTGCTGGAGGGGTTCATCGACCTGCTCTTCCGCGAGTCCCCGGAGCGCGGAGGCGGCCTGGTGATCGTGGACTACAAGACCGACACGGTGCGCACCGAGGCCGAGCGCGCCGAGCGGTCCCGGTACTACGCCCCGCAGCTCGAGGCGTACGTGCGGGCGCTGGAGGCCGCGACCGGCGAGCGCGCCCGCACCGAGCTGGTCTTCCTCGGCGCGTAGCCTGCCGCGCTGCCGCGCCCCAATCCGCGCCTCCCCGCGCTGCCGCGCCCCAACCTGCTGCCGCCGGGCTGCCCCCGCCCCGCGCTGCTGCCGGTCTGCCGCGCTGCCTCGCCCGCCCCGCCACCTCGCGCACGGCGGATCGGCTTCGCGCACGGCGGCTGTGTGACGCCGCCCCGCGGCCGGTGTGGCGTCCGCGCTGGTCAGCGAGGTGCGACCGAGCCTGAGGTCTCGTGTATCCGCCGCGCGCGAAGGCGATCCGCCGCGCGCGAAGCCCTGGCGGGCGGTTGTCAGGGGTCGGCCATACCCTCGAGGCAGATCCGGGTGGGGACGCGGACGTCTTTTCCCTCCCATGCCGTCACGACGATGGGAGTGCCATGAGCAAGCGGTCACAGAAGCGCGCACGAGCCCGCCGAAACCACGCTGACGCTGGGGGCGCAGCGGCTGCGTCAAGTGCCACCTCGCCCGCATTGCCCCCGGAATCGGCACCGGCCACCCCAGCCTTCGACGGCCTGGCGGCGACCCCGCCCGGCCAGGTGCCGCCGTCGTCGATCACCGTGGTGGAGGATGCCGCCGCGGCCCGGGACCTCGCCCAGAGGCTGAGAGCCAGGTCCTTCCCATGGCCCGTGGTGCTGATCACCGTGGCCTCCGGCCAGGAGGAGCCCTTCATCCCGGCGCAGGATGTGGCGGACCAGGTCGAAGGCCTCGCGCAGGTGTACGTGATGCCGACGGGCCCGCAGTCGTGGGCGTTCTCCAACGAGATGCCGCCGTTCACCCAGGTGTACGGCGGGGCGAGCCGCGTGTATGCGCCAGATGGTCGGTGGCTCCAGGACCCGTACGCCTCGCCGCTGCGGATGGCGTTCTCGCACCCGGACGGCGTGCGGAAGAGCGACCTGTTGGTCTCGGACGTCTTCGCCGTGGCTCCGGTGGCCGATCGGTCATCGCATCCCGTCCGGACAGTGAGCGGAATGGTCGAGGGCGTGGTGGCGACGCGCGGCCTCGTGTCGCTGTCGGACGGCGGGATGGCGAGTGTCTGGGCCGAACTGACCGTGACGGGTGTGCCGATCGAGCGACTCCTGCGGCCACAGCAGGCGGTCAGCGGCGTGCTGGACGAGACGACGAACCGCCTGGACATCTCGGCAATGCGCGGTGAGGTGGTGCCCGAGCGGGTGGTCGCGGATTCGCGCCCCGCGCCGGGAGAGCACCGGCATGTGCTGGTGCGCGTCGAATCGGTGACGGCGCAGGAGGTCACCGTGGCGCTGGTCCCGGGGGTGCCCGTCGCGGTGCCGGCGGTGCTCGCGGGGCCGGATGCGGCCGAGGCGTTCGCCGCGGGCGACGTGGTGGCCGCGACCTGGTGGCCCGAGGGCGAGGGGCACGAACTGCGCCTCGACCTGTGGGAGGAGGACGACCCGATTGCGCCGGCCCCGGCGCTGCTGCCGGATGGGCCACCGTGGCTCACCGAGGCGGACACTCATCCGGATGCGGCGGAGGGCGAGGAGGCGGACGGCGATGCCTCCCGGGAGGACGACGGCATCGACCCGAGTTCTCCCCTGGGCGCCGAGATCCTGGAGCTTCGGCGCTCGGTGGAGGAGCGATCCCGCGAAGTGGCGCGGCTGCGGGCGGAGCGCGCTGACCTTCGCCGGAGGTTGCGTGCGGGTCGCGCCGGGGGCGGCTCGGCGGTGCTGACCGGGCGGGAGTTCCTCGACCCGGTGGAGCAGTTCCGGTTCGAGGTGCACGTGGCGTGGGCCGGCCGGATCCCCGCGTCGGACAAGGCGCGTCGCCCGCTTCGCCGCTATGAGATCGGCCCGGATTTCCTGACCTCCCTCGAGGCCCTTCAAGGGGTCTCGCGGTCGAAGGTGCTCGGCGTGGTGGTGGAGGTGCTGACCGATCTGGCGAAGGAACTGGCCGGTCGTGATCTGCACCGGCTGCGCGAGTCCGCGGCCGGTGGGGCCGCGGCGGTGACGCGGGAGGACGGCGCGGTCTGCTACCGGGCGGCGTTGCAGCGCGAGACTGCCTCGGCGCGACGCCTGCACTACTGGGAGCGGCCGGACGGTGTGATCGAGCTCAGCCGCGTGGTGAAGCACGACGACATGACGCCGTAGTGCCGCGCGCGGGGTGGGCATGGCGCCGGGGTACGCGCGGCGCAGGCACCGGAGTGACGCTGTGGCGCCGGGGCTCGGCGTCGGCGCCCGAGTGACGCTGTGGCGCCGACGTGCCGTGGCCACGCCGGAATCACCGCACGACAGACCCCTCACGCAAGCGCGGCGCGCGCTTCGCGCACGGCGGATCGTCTTCGCGGACGGCGGTTGCGTGGCGCGTCGGTCGGGCATCCTCGGCGTTTGTGCAGGTCAGCGCCCTGGCCCTAAGCGCGCGGGTGCGTGTATCCGCCGTCAGCGAAGGCGATCCGCCCTCCGCGAAGCGAGCCGCGCGTGGGTGGGCCACACCCGAGGGCACCGCGTGCTGGGCAGGTGGGTGATCAGGGGACGAGGTTGACCTTGCGGTCGCGGACGGCCACGGGCCGGGTGTTGGTGAGGTCGAAGGTGATGACCCCGGCTTCGCCGCCGCCGCTCCAGGTGATCTCCCAGTGGGTGGTGACGGTGAGGGGGTAGGTGCCGCGGGGTTGGTCGGTGCTGGTGCGTTCCCAGGTGACGGAGCAGATGCCGGGGCCTTCGAGTGCGCGCTGGGTGGCGGCGAGCTCCGTGGCCGTGCAGGTCAGGGGCGCTGATCCGTCGCCGGGGTCGATGTCGATGCCGGCCAGCTTGCCGTGCGCGGTGACGGTGATCCCACCGGCGGACGCCGAGGCGGACCTGGGGCCGAGGGCGTTGGGTCCGGCGTTGGTGGCGTAGACCTGGTTCGGCATCCGGATGAGGATGTTCGGGTCGGCGTTGTTCGGCTCGGGTGCCATGCCGATCTCGACGGCGCGCAACTCCATCGAGTCCACGGCCTGCTGCGCGAGCTCGGCAGGGGACGGGCCCGCGTCGGCCGCGGGCGCGACCCAGACCGGCCAGGTGATGGTGAGGACGCCCGGCACGTCCGAGCGGCACTCGTGGATCGCTCCATCGGTGTGGCCGTCCCAGGCGGCCAGCCCATCGGACGGGTCCGTGCTCAGTGGCTCAGGGTCGAGGTAACACATGTGCTCCGCGCTCCATCGAAGCCCGTCGAGAACACAGTCGATCGGCGTGCCGCGGGTCCCAGCGCACTGGTCCTTGCGCACACCTCCTCCTTCCCCGCCGCTATCCGACTCAGGAGGAGGCGTGGGTTCTGGGGTAACGACGCCGGGCGGTGTGGTCACGTCACAGTACTGGAACGTGGAGCCGCCTCCGCAGCCAGCGGCGGCAGCAACTGGCGCAGCAGCCGGTATCGAGAATGCCCAGGCGAGCACGGCTGTGAGTGCGAATGTGCGCCTACCACTCACAACTGCCGACCCGGTAGTCAATCCGCTCGTTGATCGTCCACACGCCACCGGACATGACGAGGCGATCGCGCAGCACGCGTAGGCCGCCCGGAGGCGCTTCGGGTTGGGTCTCGCCTGCGATGAGGAACTCGATCTCCGAGGTGTCGAGGCAGTGGTCGAGCACAACCTCAGGTTCCTGACCTGCAGAAACGGAGTGTGCCGTGACGCTCACTGTTGTTGGTTCTCCCTCCAACGTGATTGATTTCCCCGCTGATTCCAACATCTCCGCGTGGAGCGCCTCCCTGGCGGCTCCTGAGTATCGTGTGAACAGTTCGTTGGTTTCCGGTCCTGTGAAGCCGGCCTGGGCCACGGCGATGTAGAGGTCGTTGGCCTCGAGGTAGAAGGCCTCCGCTTCTTCGATGAGTGCGGCCTCCTCGGGCGTCCACTGCGAGGTCTCGCTCGCAGTGGGTGTTGCGGTGGTCTCGTCCGCGCGCGGTTCGATGCTCGTGGTGGCCTCGGCGGAGGTAGCCGTGGCTCTCGTATCCGCGTCGCCGCCGGAGCATCCCGTGAGCGTCAGCATCGTCGCGGCGGCGGCCACCACGATCGGTGCCGCCGTCGGCTGTCCGTGCATGCGCCGTCGTCTGATCATGGTTCCCCCTCCGGTTGAGGCCACCGTAGGGCGAGCACCGCGAGCGTGGGGGAATCGAGTTGCGCCCTGTGGACAACCACCCGCGCACGCCGCCAGGCGGTCGGGTCAGGTTCGCGTCAGCACCAAGTTGAGGCCCTCGTCGCTGATGCGGACCACGTGGTTGTGCAGGCGACTGGAGTCAGTGGTGCTGCTCGCCGTCCACCCACCGCTCACGTGGTCGGCGACGGAGGAGATGGCCAATTGGTCAGCGCCCGCGCCCGACCGCTCCAACCAGTCGCCCGCGAGGAGCGCCTCGACGGCCTTCTTGCCGTCCTTGCCCTTGGTGACCGCGCGGACCGACGGGCTGCGCAAGTTGATGGGCCCATCGCCGAAGGCGGAGGCGAGGCGCACGAGCATGTGCGCGGACGCGAGGTCCAGGTCGACGGCGGGGTCGTCCTCGATCTCGCGGGCGATCCGGTAGAGCTGCCGACCCGTCAGCTCCAGCGGTGGGACCGGTTCACGCTTCGCCGTCGGCTCCTGGCTTGAGTCCTCGCCCGGCTCCGCCTCGCCCGGCTCCTCCTCCCTCTCGGAGCCATCGGCGGGCACACCCTCGAGCATGTCCAGTACCTCCTGCGTCGCCCACACCACGTGGCCCCTACTCCACCAGTCGAGCTCGTCGGTCCCCAGTGAGGGGTGCGAGCCGACCTCCGGAGCGATCGCCGCCATCACGGCCGTCATGACCGCGTCCGCCTCCGCCTCCCGCAACTCGTGGGGCAGATTCTCCTTCTCGCGCCGTTCCCCCAGATGGTTGCAGAGCAGGTGCCCGAGTTCGTGGGTGAGGGTCGCGAGTTGGCTCTCCGGCGAGTGGCTGGCGTTGAGCGAGCAGTCGTACCTCACCTTTACCAGCTCCGTGGTCGCCCGACCCTTCCCCGCGACCACGGCCCGTTGGGCGACGTTCGCCGCAGTGCGGTGAATGTGGCCCGCCCGGGCGTTCCCGAGCGCGTGCTGATTGACGCGGATCCCGCGCGCGTTCCCGGCCTCGATGAGCCGTGCGAGGAGTTCCTTCGCGGGAGGCCATGGCGGGCGGGTGAAGTAGTCGGAGATCACCGGGCCCCGCCGGGCATTGGGCCCGGGCTCCACCTGGGAGACGTCCAGCACGAAGCAGACGCCCCCACTTCGGTGGCTGATCACGATGGGCTGCGCATTCGGCCTCGGGACGTACCCGAGGTCCTCCTCCCATCGCCGGCTCGTGCGCACATCGGTGGCGTCGGGCACCTGGGCGAGGATGAGGAAGGCGTTCCAGAACGAGTACCTCGGCCCCAGGAGGAAGGCCTGCGTGAACATCCTGTCGAACGAGAGAATCCGTGCCGCATCGGCGCACGCGTCGATGTGCCGGGCAAAGGTGGACGGCCGGGCGCCGTGCTCGTGACGCCGGCTGGGCTCCCGGCGCACGAGCTCGCCCAGGTCCAGGCTGTCTTGGTAGGGGATGCGGCTCGGCACTCCCTTACTCGGTCGGCTCTGCCGTTCCACGACGGTGCTCATGCCATGGACGGTAGAGAGGGGGACTGACATCCTCGCTTGCCCACGCGGCTCGGTGCGCGCGAGATGGTTGAGCACGGGCCACCTCGGTGCCCGCCGACTGAGGGCAGGGTGCTCCTGCAGCTCGCCCTGGGAGGCGGCTGAGTCGGTCTGGTAGTGGCCAGGCGCCAGCGGGGTCAGCCATGAGCGGGGGCAGGGAGCGGCGCCGTGCCCCGAGTGCGCGAGCGTGCACATCGCTGGCATGTCACCGCTCTTGCACTTCGTGAGAAAGTGCACGTACGATTACTTCATGGGAATCCCGCTCTCCACGCCTGCCCAGATCGGGGCGGCGATCAGGGGCGCTCGAATGCGTCAGGGCTGGACGCAGCGCGAGCTTGCTGAGCGGGCGGGCGTCAGCCGGCGATGGCTCATCACCGTGGAGTCCGGCGCGAGTGAGAGGGCCGAACTCGGCAAGGTGCTCGACACACTCGATGCACTCGACGCCAGGCTGGAGATGTCCACAGTGCCGAGCGACCCTCTGGCGGAGCTGCTCACGGAGTTGGGCGAACCATGAACACACTCGCCGTGCTGCTCGACGGCGACCAGGTGGCCACTCTGGAGCAGACGCGTGGTGGTCAGCACGAGCTCGCATATGACAACCGGGCCGCCCGGACGCCGCTGTCCCTGTCGATGCCCCTGGGCGCCGGACCGTTCCGGCACCGCGTCGTCGACCCGTACCTCGAAGGTCTTCTCCCCGAACGGGAGTCGACCCGGGAGGCCATGGGCCGTTCCTTCGGCGTCTCGCCCCGCAACCCGTTCGCGCTCCTTCAGCGCATGGGTCTCGACTGCGCGGGGGCCGTGCAGCTCTGTGCGGCGGCCGGGGCGCCGGTGCACAACCTCGAAACCGTGCAGTAGCGCGTCGTAGCGCGATTCAGTGCCACCGAGGGCCAGCCGCGTTCCTATCACTGACGCGATCGACAGGTGGTTTGCTTTGGCTCTCTCCCGTCAGTCCCGGCAATCGCCGCAGCGCTGCGCGCTCGCCACGAGGTCTCTTGTGGTTTCTGTGCCGGGTCGCGATCATCGTGCGGACGCGTTTGCCCTGCTACCCCATGGGATTCCGTATTGCCTACTTGTCCGTCGCAGTTCATTTGGTTCGCGTATGACGTCAAGATCTATGTCTTCGCGGGCGGGGACCAAGAAGAATCCCTGCTCAGTGTCGGGATCGTAGTGAATAACTAGACCAGCCTCGTCGAGAGCATGCTCCCACTGCGCGCCGAGTGCAATGCGAGCCTTATCTCGATCTAGCCCTGCCCTGCGCGCCGCGATGCCCCGCAGCGCCTGGATCGGAGCGAGCGCACGGTGCTCCTCGCTGACGGCCCAAGGGATCAGGAGTGCCTGGCGATCCAGTCGGGTGGGATAACCTAGCTTTCGACGCCAGTTACTCCACATGGTTGCCGTGGTCTCGATGCCATAGGAGTTCCTGTATCGCCGAATCATCTCGGCGTAAGGCAACTCGGCGTCGAACCACGCCTTCACCTCATCGAGGTCTTGGATCTTGCTTCGTGCCATGACTCTTCAGTCCTCTCGATCCCTGAGGTGTCCAGGTCTTGCTGGGCGCTTGTCTTCGGCGCGCCATCAACATAGGGTCGATCCTAACGAGTTGTGGCGGGTCTCGGGCTGAGGCTCCAGGAGGTGGCGACTTTGCCAGTCGAGAGTTGTGTACACGTCGGGTGCGGCCGGGCCCTCGGGGCCGCTCTAGTCGAAACGCATGGTGGCACGTTCATCCTGTGCGATGAGCACGAACGGAAGTTGGTCGCGGCAACGCGCTCGCGTGTGCCGAAGCGCCGTAAAGTCCGATCCTTCGAGGATTGGATCGCCACGCCGGAAGAACTCCGTGCGATTGAGGAAAAGGAAGCGGCGGATCAGTTGGAGATTGAGCGCCGCAGGCAGGCAGGATTGCTGCCGTAGTCTTGCGCTGGCGTTCTGAGGCGTGAGGTGTCGGGAGACCAGTCCCCAGGCTATTGGGATTGGGTCGCGCTCGATTGCTCTCGTCAGCAGTCGATTCGGGGCTCATCGCAGTTGAGGGTGCGGGAGTGGCCTGAAGCCGCCTGCCTCGAGGAGAGAGCGGGCGATGTAGTGGGTGAGGTTGCGGAACCCAAGGGCGGAGCCGCGGCAGGTGTTCGAGCCGTCCATTGATGGCCTCCGTCGGGCTGTTGCTGGTGCCGGGCCGTTCGAAGTAGGCCAGGGCGTCAGCGGCTCGCTTCTTCAAGGTCCGTCCGATTGTGATGACCTCGCTCAGTACGGCTGGGGCGCCGGTGCTGACAGAGTCGTTCACGGCGGTCATCAGGGCACTTCCTTGTGCGCGGTCGGGGTGGCGGTAGGCGGCGATCATGCGTTGGTAGATGCCCCAGGTTGCTTCTACCTGAACGTGCTCGTCCCCAGCGAACAGGGCGCTGATACGGGCGCGCTGCTTCTCGCTCAGTAGGTCGGCCCCGGTGCGCAGGGTCCGATGGGCGCGGTAGAGCGGATCATCACGTCGGCCGCGGTGAACGATGGAGGTCCTCCTGGACCCGGAGTCGGCACCGGCCCAAGGCGTCACGACCCAACCGGAGGACGTGGAAGGGATCCATGACACAGTCGCGGGAGGGAGCTCCACAGCCGCGGCGGTCTTGGTGTAGCCGTCCATCGCCGCGACCTCCACGCACTCACGCCACGGTTTCGCCCGTGCCGCGAGCCAGGCCTTGAACGCCTGCTTCGAACGGCCTTCGACCATGTCGAGCAGTCGTGCCGGGCATGTGTCGTCGCGGATCGGGGTGAGGTCGATGACCGCTGTGACGTACTTCTGGCCGCGGCGGGTGTTGTGCCACACGTGTTCATCGACTCCGATGACCGTGGCGCCGTCGAATCGGTGAGCATCATCGATCAACGCCCGTCGCCCTTCCGTGAGGACGGCGTCGTTCGCGGTGTGCCATGCCACCGCGAGGGCCTCGGCCGCTCGCGTCACGGTCAAATGTCCAGCGACGAGGCCGACCAGTGTCCAGCGCACCGCTGCCCGCGACAGCTTCGCCCGAGGCTCCGCAGCCGCTGTGGTGTCCTGCCGCCACAGCCTCCCGCAGCCCTCGCAGCGATAGCGGCGCACCCGCACCAGCAGCGTCGTGGGCCGCCAGCCGAACGGTACGTGCGCCAGCCACCGGAACACAGTCCCTCGCGGCGCGCCTTCAGCGCCGCACTGGCGGCAGGACGCGTCCTCATCGTGGGCGACCACACGGCACTCAGCACCGCCCGACCCAGTTCGAGACGCTGTCCGACCACGAAGAGACCAAGCTCGTCCAGCCGCGCGAACCTCGTCAGATTCGCAGGATCGATGGTCGCGCCAGGCGCGTCGAGGTCTTCCGGGTGGGCATTGTGAGAACGTCCATCCTGGGGGACCTCGACCCTTCCCCGAGACTGCGGCCCCAACCAGATCAGCCAGCCACTCCTAAACCCTCACCTGCGATGAACTGGTACCTGCGCCCGGCCGTGGTGCGGGAGATTGCCGTGCAGTTCGATCTGGAGCGGGAGTGGCCTGGGGCTTGCAACCGCGAGGACGCCACGTACCCGATCGCCGTCCAGGGGAGAAGGGAACCTGCGACCCGGTCGCGCTGGTGCGGCAGAGCGCCCGCTCCCTCTCCGCGCTGCCTGGTGAGGTCGCGCAGCTCGCCGGGTTGATGCTGATGCTCGACCTCGCCGCGCAGTCGGAGTTCGACGGCCGGCCGGTCCCGGTTGCGTCGCTCCACGACCCCATGTTTCCAAGAGTGGCGTGCGCGCGGGTCGCCGCCCGGTCGAGCGATCTCGGGTGGCGCACGAGTGCGCGGCCCGTCTCCGAGCGCGAGGTGTGGTGGGAGGTTGGGCCCCCCTGCGCGCGCTGCTCTACCGGATAGGTGCCCTGGAGGTGGGCGAACACGAGCCTGTGTGGTGCCCGACAGCGCGGGGCAAGATGCTCCTGCGGCTCACCCTGCGAGGGTGCTGAGGTGGGAGTGAAGCACACCGAGCGCCGAGTGGTTCCGCCTGCACTCCGGCGTGGCCGTGGTGTCCTCACCGCGTCGGCTGCAGTTGTGGCGCTCCTGAACGAGGGCTTCGCCGAGAACAACATGGGCTATCTGTTCCACCTCACGACGTTCGTGGAGGGCGAGGTGGCGGGCCACGGAGAGATCCAGGGGTTCGCGCGGGCGGTGTGGAAGTGCGACGGCGTGTACACGGCCGCGGGTACCTCGCTGGACTTGGCTGGCGCAGCGGAGCAGACGGTGGTGGTGGGGGAGATCACGCTCGACGGCACCTTCCTCGCGGGCGAGTCCTTCACGGTGCCGCTGGCACCGGGTGGAGCGAGGACGCGGTGGTGCCGTGCGTGGAGGGCGCGGGCGTGGTGAGGACGTGGAGTCCGACCTTGCGTCCGAGGCGGCGGTGGCGCCCGTGACGGACGTCAGTGTGTGGCGCCTGCGCGCGGACGGAGCACCCGAGCGGACGGCGCTAACCGGTTGGAGCCGCAGTGGACCAGGGCTGCTCGCCGTCGACACCTCCGAAGCGGCAAGCGAATACACCTGGTTGACGACGGCGGGCCGGATGCTCACTGTGGCCGCCGGGCAGGACGAGGTGCGCGAGCTGGCCGGCCTTGAGGTGCCCGCCCCGGCATCCCTGGACCTGCACCTGGCCCTCGTGGAGGACGAGGGGCGGGTGGTTGACCGAGTGGCGGACCGTCTGCGCGTCCAGAGCATGCGGGTGGGCGACGGCGAAATCGAGCTGGGCGCGGAGGCACTGCTCGATCACAGGCCTCGGGCGATCTGTACATCTCGGAGGTACTCGTCGCCCGGCCATGAGCGGGCGCAGGGCGCGGCGCCGTGCCCCGGGTGAACGAGCGTGCACATCACTGGGATGTCACCGTTCTTGCACTTCGTGAGTACGTGCGCGAACGGCGGGTGCGCGGCGCTGGGAGCCTGAGATCACGCTCGCTCCACGGCCGGCCTCATGTCCAACCGGGCCCCATCTCCTGAGACGCCGACAAACGGTCACCGAAATCCCGAGACAACCGGGGCCACCAATGTACTGAGACAGGACACGCCGGCTTCCCCAACCTCACCAACTCCTCGCTGGATCTGTGGACGAGGCAGGCCGCCTCAGGCCCCGACTACACCGCTGATTGTGGTGCGCCGGCAACGCGCACGAGGATATTGACCTAGCCCCGGAGGTCATGGTGTAGTAACTGACTGGCACGGAGATCGGAAGGTGGGGACGATCTCTCGGGGGAAGAAGTCCGACTGAAGCAACAGGTGTGGGGAGCCTTGTTGTAGTCGAAGCGCTCCGTAGTACCGACGCGCCGAGAGTCTCCACCTGTATCGGGATGAACGGGGGAGGCCCGCGAGTGATCCAAGTTGAGCGACTAACGAAGAAATACCGCCAGACCGTGGCGGTCGACGACCTGAGTTTCACGGTGGGTGAGGGCGCCCTCTTTGCGTTTCTAGGAACCAATGGGGCCGGAAAGTCGACGACGATCTCATGTATGACCACCCTTCTGGACTTTGATGCCGGGAGCATCCATGTCGGAGGCCGGGAGGTAGGTGTGAATGATCGTGACATACGCGCCGCAATCGGCGTGGTGTTCCAGCAGTCGCTGCTGGACCGGAGGCTGACAGTGAGGGAGAACCTCGACTCGCGAGGAACCTTCTACGGTGTGGGTCGGGCTCGCACAGACGAACTCATCGAGATGATCGATATGCGGGGCAGCGGTCGGTAGCCAGAGGTCTGTCTCGGCGCGCACCTGCTCTGCGTGCTGTAGCGCCGCGATCTTGAGTTCCCGCACGTCGACTGTCTCACCGTCCTCGACGCGCTTGGCGAGCATCGACATCGGGTACATCACCGCTTGTGCACTGAGGTGCAGGGCTGCTGTGATGCCCCATTCGTCGGTGACCAGGCGCCACGGGCACGGCACCCCGTCGTCGGCGAGCATCACCGAGAGCGCATCACCTAGCTCCACGCCCAACGCCTCGAGCTTGAAGCCCTCCTCCGGCTCGACCCCGTCCGCCAGGATCGCGCTGACGACGTTCATGGCCGCTTGCGTCCGCACATGGGCCCCCGGACGTTCGTGCGGCGCTATAACGGGCTGCGCCTAGCCCCGGGTAGCCAAAGTACATGGAGATCACATCGCGCTTGAGCTCACTGGATCGATTATGGATCGTTTGGATGGTGCCACACTCCGGCCAGCTTCCAGGTGGCACTGCGCGGATCCCTGGCGCGCACTACCATGCTGCCCATGGCGAGCAAAGACGTTCCAGAAGACTTCTTGCTGCAGTGGCGCCAGGCGAAGGCCGATGGCTCCGGGAGATTGGCTCTATCCGGTCCGAAGAGTTCGCATGGAGGGCGCACCGCAGGGGCGGCGGGCGACGGATTCTCGACGGATGGCGAAGAGCGCTACTTCGCGGATGGCTGGGAGAGTCTCGATGAGGAGATCCCTCGCTTCAACCTCGCCGTCTTGGGAGATACGGGCTCGGGAAAGTCCAGCCTCGTGAACGCCATCTTCGGTGAGATCAGGGCAGAGTCTGGCATCGGCGCCCCCGTCACCCAGTCGGTCAATGCGCACGACAACAAGGCCGGCACGCTCCGAGTGTACGACTTTCCAGGATTTGAGCTCGGATTCACCGGTCGTGATCCGATGAAAGTAATAAAGTCTGACCTGGGCAAGATCCAGAAGGGGCCGGAGGAGGGTCGCATCCATCTCGCCTGGTTCTGTTGGGATCAAAGCGCTCGGCGCGTCCAGGAGCCACACGTCCAGGCGATCAACGAATTGCGCAAACGTGGCATCACGGTCATTGGGGTCGTGACCAAGGTTCGGGATGACGAGCAGCGCGAGATCCGTGAGTTTGGCCACTACATCCGAGAGGAGGTCAAAGGTCTGTGGTCGAACTCTGATGGTAAACCGACGGTCTGCTTCACGCGTGCCCTAGAGCCCACCGCTGGCCTAAAGAAACTGCTCGACGAGACTCGCTTGGCGGGTGGCGCGACGTTTCGAGATGCCATCGACGCAGCGCAGGTCTTGGACTGGGATGCGAAGAAGCGGGCCGCGCGCACTGTCGTCGTAGCCGCGGCTGCGACGGCGGCGAGTGCAGCTGCGGTTCCGGTTCCCGTGGCCACTGCAGCGTTTCTGGCGCCCGTGCAATTGGCTATGATGGGCAAGATTGCGCGGCTGATGGGCCTGAGTCTGGTTGGTGCCGTAGGTGGCAGTGGAGCGCTGGCACAGTTGGCGCTGCAGCTCACCGGACGAGCCGCCGCGCAAAGTCTCGTCAAACTTGTGCCAGGTGTGGGGTCTGTTGTAAACGCTACGGTTGCGGCTGCGTGGACGTATGCCGCCGGCGAGGCGTGGATCTATCTATGTGTGGGGGTTGCAACCAAACGTATTGACCCGAGCCAGGTGGAATCCGTCTACCGTTTCCTTTCGCCGATCATTTCCTTTATCTTCGAGTCCGTCCTGAAGGACTGGGGTAGCCGGGACCGTTAGTTGTTGTGCGGTAGCGGGGTGAAATGGCGGAAGTCCGATCGTGCCCGAGGTCCTTCCCTACCGCCCACCCCGCCGCCGCGCCTCCTCTTGCGCGACCCCGGTGACGATGCGCAGCTGAAGGCGCGAGAGGGCCTCCAGGCGCACGGAGGCTGGTAGGGCCTCGAGGGCCTCGGCGGCGATGTCGATGGCCTCAGCGGTCGTCGGCCCTCGCTGCCGCACGCCGTTGCGATCCGACTCCAGCGGCCGGTAGTCACGCTCCCGCTCCGGGCGCCGCCGCACATCCTGCCTCCGAGGCGGCTCAGCCTCTCCTGGCTCGTCGAACCCGAATAGCTCGTCCAGCGTGAGCCCGAGAGCGCGGGCGAGGGTGGCCTGGTGTCGGGAGGAGGGCAGGCGGTAGCCCGTCTCGATCTGTGCCACGTAGGGGTAGGAGAGGTCGGTCGCCTCCGCCAGGGCGCGACGCGAGAGTCCGAGTTCCTCGCGGCGCGCCACGATCCGTCGACCGACCTCGAGGTCTCCGGTCTTGGGTGAACCCGCCATCCGCGCCTCCTTCCCGCCGCCGTCACGTCCGATGTGAGGACCACCCTATGCGCTCAGCGTCGCAAGGTGTTGCGCTCCGCACAGCAGCGGTATACGTTCAGCATCAGTCACCCTATGCGTAGCGCATAGACTACAAGAAAAACTCACGGAGGCACCCGATGACCCTGACACCGGCACAATTGGACCGAGCCTGTGGTGTTCTCATCGCCTCGGCCGCGGGCGACGCGCTCGGCGCGGGTTACGAGTTCGCGCACGTGACCCCGGACCTCGAGCCCACCATGATCGGCGGCGGCCTCGGTGGGTTCGCCCCGGGGGAGTGGACCGATGACACCGCGCAGGCCGTCGCCATCGCCCAGGCGGCCGCCACCGGGGGCGACCTGCGCGAGACCGCGGTGCTGGACGCCGTCGCCCACGGTTTCGCACGCTGGTACGCGCAGGGCCCCCCGGATGTGGGGGTCCAGACCTCCGCCGTGCTCGGCCGCGCCGCTGCCGCAGCTGGGCCCGCCACCCCCGACGCCGCCACCATGACCCGCGCGGCCCAGGAGGTGCACGAGGCCCGCGGCCGTAGCGCCGGGAACGGCTCCCTGATGCGCACCGGCCCGGTCGCCCTCGCCTACCTCGACGACCCCGCGGCCCTCGCCCAGGCGGCCATGACGGTCAGCGGCCTGACCCACCACGAGGACGACGCCCGCGAGGCGTGCGCACTCTGGTCACTCATGGTGCGCCACGCCGTCCTGCACGGCACCTTCCCCGTGTTCGAGGACGTCGCGCCCTGGCTGCCGCGCGCCGACCTGTGGCGCGCGAGGCTCGAGGAGGCGCAGCAGCGCCCGCCCGCGGCGTTCGCGCAGAACACCTGGTCGGTGGGCGCGCTGCAAGCGGCGTGGTCGGCGATCACGCACACCCCCGTCCCCGCCGAACCCTCCCGCCACCTGCAGGATGCGCTGACCACGGCGATCCGGATCGGGCGGGACACCGACACGGTCGCCGCCATCGCCGGCGCCCTCCTCGGCGCGCGCTGGGGCGCGAGCGCCGTGCCCGCCCGGTGGCGACGGATCCTGCACGGCTGGCCCGGCATCGACGAACGTGAGTTGGAGCGCCTGGCGGTGCGGATCGTGACCGGTGGTCGCGGGGAGAAGTACGGCTGGCCGCTCGTGGACCACCTCGACTACCGGCCGCTGCAGTACCGGCCGGCCCGCGCCGTCGTCCACCCGCACGACGACGGGGTGATCCTGGGCGCCGCCACGATCCTGGACGAGCTCCCGGCCCAGGTCGACGCTGTCGTCTCCCTGTGCCGGCTGGGTCGGCGTCAGGTGCCACCAGGCGTGGAGCACATCACCTTCCGGCTGCAGGACGAGAGCGACCCGGCGAGCAATCCGAACCTGGACGCGGTGCTGACCGATGCCGCCGAGACGATCGCGGACCTGCGGGCCCACGGTCAGCGTGTGTTCGTGCACTGCGTGGCGGCCTACTCCCGCACGCCCACCGTGGCGATCGCCTACGCGATGCGCCGGGGCGTGCCGCTGGCCACGGCGTTCGACGACGTCTGCCGCGCCCTGCCCTACGCCCACCCCAACGAGGGGTTCCGGGCCGCACTGACCCGCTTGGAAGGGAGCCTCGCCAATGCCTGACGTGGCCGGCCTGCGCGTGAAGCCGGGCGAACTGATGATGATGCACGACGACGATCACGAGCCGGTCGGCCTGGTCGCCTGGACTCACCGGGGCCGGTTCTGGCGGCTCGGTGGCTTCTGGCAGCCGGTGCCCGCCGCGAGCGCGATGTTCTACGGCCTCACCCTGCAGGTGGTGCACGAGGACTTCGTCGCGTTCTACGACGTCCTGGAGAAGACCGGCATGCTGCCCTCCCCGGCGCAGACTGGGGAATACGCGGTGCCCGACGGCGCAGGGCGGGGCCGGCCGGCACGCCCGCCCAGGCGGCCCTTCGGGTGGGCGGGACCGGCGGAGGATCGGGTGCGTGGACTGGTGCTCGGACTCCTGGTGGGGGAGGCGATCGGCAGCACGGAAGGGGGTGGTGCGGGCGGGTCCACCGCGGGCGGAGGTGCCCAGGGCCGCAAGGCCACGGCCAGCACCGCCGGTCTCGGGCTGAGCGCCGCGGCGTTCCCGCTGCGGATCGCCGCGGGCGGGCAACTCGCGTTGGCTACCATCGACGGCTTGGTGCGCGCGGAGGCCTCCATGCACCAAGCCCTCCCACGCGATCAGGTGCAGAAGGTGGCGACCCGAGAGGTGATTCGCGCCTACCGGCGGTGGGCGCTGCGGCGCCAGGAGGCGCCCAGCCGTGGGGTGGCGAACTCCGGGTGGACGGGCCAGGTGCTGGCGCTGCGCGAGCGGCGAGGCTCTTCGCCGTCCACGGTGTACGCGATCCGCGCAGGCAAGCCGAGTACGTCGACCGGATGTCAGGCCCTGGTGCGTTCCCTGCCGTTCGCGGCGTGGAACCGCCCGGGCCCCGAGGCGCTCAAGGCGTCGTGCGCTTTCTCCCACGCCCCCGCAGCCGGGTACGCGGCGCAGGTGGCATGTGAGGTGTTGCGGGTAGCGCTGCGCTCGGACACCGTGGAGCGGGCCGTGGCGCGAGCTCACGAGCTGATCGGGAACCTCGCGATCCTCGCGCAGGTGCGGGAGGCGGCCGCCAGGCAGGTGCGCAGCACGGAGCGTCTCGCTGAGATGGCGCCCGATGCGAGCTCCTGGTCCGCGTTGCAGGGCGGTGTGTACGCGGCGCTGTCCTACCCGGGGCCGGACGAGGTTCTTCGGGCCTTGAGATTCGCCGCCACCGCACCGGACGGCGATTCGGTCGCGGCCGTGGCGGGCGCGTTGCTCGGCGCAGTCCACGGCGTCGCGGCGCTGCCCCGGCGCCTGCAGGATCACCTGCCCGTGGGCTGGGTTGCCGACACTCTGGCCCGCGATCTCGTGCGGCTCAACACCGCGGGCGGGATGAGCGTGATCGCGGAGGGCTCGGCGAGCGCCGCGGCCCGCCTCCGGCGGGCCTACCCCGCGGTGATCGCGAAGGCGGTACCCGCGCCGGGCACGGCCCCGGCTACTCCTCACCCGCCCCGAACTGCCTGAGCGCGCGGGCCAGGGCCGCTCACTCGCTGCGACGATGAGAGGTTGACGCTAGCGATGCCGAGACGCCAACCCTGCCTCCCGATGCCGTAGCATCGTCAAATGCGTCCTAAACCAGTCCAGAAGTCGCTGCAGAGCCGATCTGCTCCTGAGTCTCACGACTCGAAAGCGCTGGACCTCCGTGATCTGCACACTCCGATCACGCCGCGCGTGGCATACCTACTCGTGTTCGGCGCGGCCGCCTACGTCGTCTTGGGTGTGTTGTGGGTGGCTTGGGTGGACGGCGATCAGACAATGGCCGGGCTCGCCGAGCGGGTGCGTGCATGGTCTGGAGGCGGCGCGAAAGGCTTGGGTTCGCTTTCCTTCCTTGCTGTAGTGGCGACACTCGTGGTTGGTCTCTATGCGGCTGTAATCGGGGCCCTCCCACGCACTAGTGACGAGGTGTTGGCGGGTAAGCGGATGCTTATTGTGGCCCTTGTTCTGGGTGCTGGGACGGTCTCGGTCGTGGTGCTTGTCAATATTGCGCAAGGTTGGAGCGGCGCCGAATCTCTCGTGGTGCTGCTGCTTGCGACTGTTGTAGGATCGCTGTGCGCGGAGGCGATGGCAAGGACCGTGAGCCAGAAGGTAAGTCCTGCGAATGCGGCGTGGCGTTGGCGGACGGAAATAAAGGTGCGTATTCGGCGCACGTTCCCTGCGCACTCCCGGCCGGCGCTGGTATTCGCGCGGATGGGTTACGCGCAGTCGCTGATTGCGGGGGGCGTCTGGCTAATCACTTTGTTTCTCGTGGCAATCGCCGCCGGTGCGGCCCTTGCTGCGATCGTTTCGCCCACTGGTGTTGAGGCAGCTGAGGTCGACGGCGCGCTGATGCTTGTATTCGCGTCACTGCTCGTAGGTCCGCTGGTGTATTGGCTGGTGTGCGCTGGGGTCATGTATGCAAGAAAGTGCGGCGTTTATGCTCTCCAGTGGATTGTCTTTGACTTTATCGCTGCGGTGGCATTCGCGTTTGCCTTATGGCAGATGAGCGTTGGTCTGGGGGTGTGCGTGGGGATCGGTGCACTAGTTGTCGCCGCTGCGGTGGGGTTTGGTTCATGGGTGGCGCCCAGGTTTGGTATGCGCCACGCCGTTCGGGCCAGCATTAGGAGCCAGTTGAAGCGCGATCTTGGCAAGGCTGAACGCGACCTTCGTGCCGCACTTGGGTATGTAGGTGATCCTTCGCGAGAAGTGCGCTCGAGGAGACGGCGAGTCCTGCCGTGGAGGACTGATCGCTAACTGCGCGACTACTCCTCACCCGCCCCGAACTGCCTGAGCGCGCGGGCCAGGGCGGCCCACCCGTCGTGCGTGGCGCCCCGTGCCAGCGCCTCCTGGTACGCATCGCGCAGGGACTCCACGAGGTGGTCGTCCTCGACCTGGTAGCGGGCATCGAGCAGGTGGCTCGGTGCCCGCGCCGCGAACATCGCGACGGCGTCGAGGAAGATGGTCATGGAACGTGCCGCGGCGCGGCGAGCGTGTCCCGGCGAGGGCCCGCTTCCGCTCTCAGGAGCGCCGGCCTCGTCGTCGGTCCCCGCCATGACGACGGCGAACTGTCGTTGCCACAGCCGCTCGAATGCCCGATCGGGTCGCAGCGTGATGACGGTGCCGATGTCTGACTCCTCGGCGAATGTGCTGCCCTCCTCGGTCAACTGGCGTCGGAGCGTGGCCACCTCGTGGGCGAACCGGATGAGGTTGTCATCGGTGAGCGAGGCGCCGACGACCAGGAGGTGCTTGGTCATCATCAGCGATTGGACCACAGAGCCGACGGGCTTCCAGCGGCTGTCGTAGGAGACGAAGGAGTTGCGCGTCAGCACGATGGAGTTCGGGTGATTCACGTCGCCGTGCATCTTCAGGAGCCAGGGTCCGGTCGCGGAGACGTCCTGCCAGGGCAGTACCGCAATTTCTCGGCGATCGCCGGTGCGCCCGGCGTTCTCCACCGCCCGCTCGTAGAGCCCGTCGTAGTTCGTGGTGACGGCGCTGGGGATCTGCATCCCTGCGAGCAGGAGGTGGCTGAGGCTGGGGCGTTCCGCTCTGGAGATGATGTCAGCGACTCGCTCCCCGAGGGAGGGGCCGCCACGGTCGACGGCGCGGCGAGCCTCGGCCTCGATGACCTCGCCCTGGTCGAGGGTCGGCAGGCGCTCGACTTCCTTCCACGTGAGATCCGAGTCCAGTCCCTTCAGGAGCTCCTGCAAGAGGCCACTCCAGCTCGGCAGGCCGGCGCCCATGCTGAGGCCCGCGCCGAAGAACAGTGCGACCTCGTGATTGGCGACCTTCGCGGCCAGGGACTGGGCCTGCGTGATCAGCCCCGGGCGGAGTCCGGCGAAGAGACGATGCTCCGCCAGCTGGGCGCGGCGCACGTGTTGCAGCACCGCGTAATCAGACGCCGAGGACGCCACGATCATCACGTCGACGCCGGTCTCTCTGACTGCGGCAGACAGGGACTGAACGAGCGATTCGGCGAGTCGGCCGCGGTCGTGTGCGTGCCCGGCCCGACCGGAGCCGAGCAGTGGCATCGCAATCACGGGCGCACCGAGCTTCGCCCTCCCGGCGGCCTTCCACAGGTCGTCGCCGGTGCGGGAGACGATCTCGGCCACGGTGCGCGCGGCTATTTCGCCCACCTTGTCCGGCGTCCACCCGATGGAGTCGATGATCCAGGGCTGGGGATCACCAGGCGCGATGTCGAGGTCCAGTGGATCGACGGAGAATCGGCCCCAACCGACAGGCCGCAGCGTGGACCAGTCCTGGTCCGCGGGAACCCCCGCGGCTGACTTCCAGTGGTCGCCTACGGAGAACGGCGCGTCCGCCGGGATGACGACGGCCGTACTCGCTATCGCGTCCAGCCTCCCGTGCACGATGAACAGGTGGCCTTCGCCGGCGCGGTCGTCGCCACGGTGGTCGGAGCGGATGTCCTGCTCGGACTGGTGAGTCATGTGCCGATTGTGCCGGGGTGCTCGATCGTTGTCCCTCCGGTGAGCCGCTCGACGCCGACACGGGTTCGCTTCGGGGGGTCTCACACCGAGTAGTGCGTAGTTGCCGCGAGCCAACGCTCACGTGCAGGGACTCCCCAGTCGGGTTCGGCGTGCGTCGCGTGCGCGAGTCGGCCGTTCACGTGCGTCACGAGCGCGCCCGCGTTCTCGAAGCCCCAGTGATGGGCGTGCGGTTCCAGCCCGAACTCACTGACCCCTCGCGTGTGGAGTTCGAGTTCTCGCTTGTACTCCCTCGTCAGCCGGAGGTGGTGTCCGTCCACCAAGAGGCCGAGCACTTGTCGGCGCGCCCCGCGGCGCGCGACTGTGGTCTTCTTGTCGTTGAGGTGCATCCCCAGTCGTCCGAGTTCTCGGCGCACATGGGTGACCAAGCGGTCGGTGTCTGTGTGCGCTCGCGGCCGCCTGCTGGAGAAGTGCATGTCGTCGGAGTACCGGCTGTAGACCCACCGGTTGGCCTCCGCCCACTCGTACATACGTTGATCGAACTCACGCATCACGAGGTTGGAGAGCAAGCCACTGGTCGGTGCGCCCTGGGGGAGGAAGCCTTCTGGTGCATGGCCGAAGTAGTTGGCGCGCACCTTCTCGCAGCGCAGTGGCCAGCAGCGGCACTGGCGAGGATTGCAGAGCTGGATTGCTCCGGTCCTGCGCTGGTTCCAGGATAAGGGTGATGTCGACGGCGCTGTCACCAGGCGCGTGATCTGCGCAGCATCGAAGGAGTTGCGCGAGTGCGGACCGGGGAGCGCGCGGAATACGTGCCGCTCCGTGATGGAGTGGAAGAAGTTGCTGATGTCGAGCCGCACGACGAGCTCCGCTCCGAGGTGGAGGCGGGCGCAGTCAACGATCGATCGGCCGCGGGCGTAGGCGAATGCGCGAGGGTGCGCCACATGGCCGGGGGTCCACTCCGCGAGCAGGGCGCGTTGGAACGCCATGAGGTCGGCGTCGGGCTTGCGGATCTCTCGGGCTGCCGCTCTGATGCGGGGGACCGTCAGAACACGGTAGGGATCCACCTCGCGCCGGATGATTGCCCTCGTGCGTTCCGCGCCCAGGCCGGCGTCCCCGAGAAGACGGGCGAGTTTCAGCCCGAGTAGGAAGTCGCGTGGATCGGCCAACCACACTCACCTCTCGCATGTAGCGTCGCGACAACGGCACCGCAGCCACGGTCATTCCAGTGGGCGTTACTCACCCACCTCCGATTGGCTGGGCCCGCCTGAGTGGCGGGTTCCTGGGTGTGGTCGGCCGACCGCCGCGATCCTATCGGGGTTTCGTTTCGGCAGCGAGCCGTACCCGATGTAGATTCAACGCAGGACCACCCTCGACCCAAGGCTGCGCCACGTGAACCCGAGCACCACTGCAACGTCGCAGGTCAGCACGCCTGCCGACGCCTCACCCACGCATCAGCAAGCGGACCCCGCCCACAACGTCACGGCAACCTTCACCGCCGCCCCCGGCTCCACGGTCGAGGTGCGCGATGAGGAGTGGCTGGTGACCGCCGTCGAGCCCGGCGCCCCGGATCCGCAGACGCAAGAACCCACCTTCTTCGTCTCCGCGATCGGCCTGACGGGCATCACGAAGGACACCGAGGCGACGTTCTGGACTCAGCTCGACACGATCACGCAGTCCGATCCGCGCCACACCCGGGTGGTCGCGGACGGCAGCCCGGGTCACCGCAAGAGCCGCTTGTGGCTGGAGTCCATGCTGCGCAAGACCCCCGTCCCGGTGGGCGCCGAAGAACTCACCGTCTCCACCCAGGCCCTCGCCGACCCGCTGCCGTATCAGCATCAGGCGGTCCGTCAGGCGCTGGCCCCGGACAATCTGCGTCCGCGCATTCTCCTGGCAGACGCCGTGGGCCTGGGCAAGACCCTCGAGATCGGCATGATCCTCGCGGAACTCGTCCGCCGGGGCCGGGGTGACCGGATCCTCATCGTGACCCCGAAGCACGTGCTGGAGCAGATGCAGTTCGAACTGTGGACCCGGTTCGCGCTGCCGTTCGTGCGCCTGGATTCCACGGGCATTCAGCGCATCCGGCAGAAGCTCCCGGCGAACCGCAACCCGTTCACCTACTTCAAGCGCGTGATCATCTCGATCGACACGTTGAAGTCGGACAAGTACGTGAACCACCTGCGCCGCCAGCAGTGGGACGCGGTCGTGATCGACGAATCGCACAACGTCACGAACGCCTCCAGCCAGAACAACCGGCTGGCCACCACCCTCGCGGAGCGCACCGATGCGCTGATCCTAGCCTCCGCCACCCCGCACAACGGCAAGGCCGAGTCCTTTGCGGAACTCGTCCGCATGCTCGAACCGAGCGCCGTCAGCCCCACCGGCGAGCTCGACGAGGATCAGGTGAAGCGCCTGATCATCCGCCGCCACCGGCACCACCCGGACGTCGCGGGCGTGGTGGGCGCGGACTGGGCGGAGCGGATGCCCCCGCACAACCTCCTCATCGACGCCTCCCCGGAGGAGAACGCAATCGCGGAGGAGTTGGAGCACACCTGGCTCTGGCCCGCGTCGGGCACCAACCCCTACTCGGGTTCCACCAAGGGCCTGTTCCCGTGGACCCTCGCGAAGGCGTTCCTCTCCAGTCCCGCGGCCCTGGCGGAGACCGTCAGGGAGCGCCGCAAGCGCCTCGCGAACCAGCCGACACCGAACCAACCGGCACCGAACCAACCGCCCACGAACGAGCAAGTCACCGACCAGGCCAAAGAACAACAAGCGCTCACCACTCTCGAGCACCTCGCCGAGCGCGCCGAGGCCGGCACCTCCGCCAAGTACGACGCCCTCCTGGCCCACCTCCGGACGATCGGCGTCTCCAAGACCAGCCCCACCCGCGCCGTCGTGTTCGCCGAACGCCTCGCCACCCTGCACTGGCTGCGGGAGCGCCTGGCCCGTGACCTCAAAATGACCACCGAGCAGGTCGCGGTCATGCACGGCGGGCTCACCGATGTGGATCAGCAGAAGATCGTGGAGAGCTTCAAGTTGGAGTCCTCCCCGATCCGCGTGCTCATCACGGGTGACGTCGCCTCCGAGGGCGTGAACCTGCACACCCAGTGCCATCACCTGATCCACTTCGACATCCCGTGGTCGCTGATCCGCATCGAGCAGCGCAACGGCCGCATCGACCGGTACGGGCAGAAGCACCGCCCGGTGATCACCACGCTCCTGCTGAACCCGAGCACGGAGCGGTTCGCGGGCGACATCCGCGTGCTGACCCGCCTGATGGAGCGCGAGGACGAGGCCCACCGCGCCCTCGGCGATTCCGCCTCCCTCATGGGCGAGTACGACGTGAAGGCGGAGGAGGACTCGATCCGCCAGGTGTTGTCGGGCACCAAGCAACTCGACGACGTGGTGCACTCGGTCGAGGAGGTCCGGACCGCGGGTGGCCCCACGGGCATGCTGGCGCGCCTCATGGCGAAGCGCGCCGCTCCCGCGAAGCCCTCCGAGGAACCAGCGCAGCCCAACCAGTCCCGTCCCGCCACCGCAAGCGGGCTGTACGACGGCGAACTGGACTTCCTGAGTGACGCTCTCGCCGAGGCGCTGGTCACCCCGGAGAAGGACGTGCCGAACGGCGTCGCCTGGCAGACCCACCCGGGCCACGGCATCGCCCAGCTCGACGTCTCCGGCGCCCAGACGAAGGATCTGCGCCAGCGTCTGGAGGTGCTGCCGCAGTCCTACCTCGCCGACCGCAAGGTCACCCGCACCTTCAAGCTCGCGACCACGGCGGTGGCGGGCAAGCGTGAGATCGCCCAGGCCCGCAGCAACGAGTCGACCTCGCTGTGGCCCGAGGCGCACTACCTCTCCCCGTTGCACCCGCTGCTGGAGTGGGCGGCGGACCGCAGCCTCGCGGCCCTGGGCCGCGGCCGCGTGTACGTGGTGCGCGGCGACGTGGCCGACCCCTCCGTCCTGCTGCAGGGCACCCTGACGAACGCCCGCGGTCAGGTCATCGCCACCTCCTACACGCATGTGCTGTTCCCGGGCGCCCCGAGCGTGCGCCCCGCGTTCGCGCAGCCGTTCGCCACGGCCGCCGAGGCGGTGGCGGCCCTGCGTCTGGCGGAGGTGAACACCGGCGGGGTGCCGGGCGCCGCCGCCTGGGGTGCGCTCATTCCCGTGGCCGTGGACGAGGCACAGGCCATGATCGGGAACCAGGTCGCGGCCATCGAGGCAGCCACCCGGGACCGCATCGAGGCGTGGCGCGCCCGCTCCTCCCGCTGGCAGCAGCAGGCCGCCCGGGAGACCCAGCGCTCCACGGTGAGGCAGCGCACCGCGATGGTGGCCGCGGAGGAGGACCTCGCGGCGTCGATGAACCCGGAGCGCACCCTCATCCGCCCGCTGTTGGTGGTGGTGCCGCCCGGTGACCTGAGTGACCTGACCCCGGGTGACCTGCCCCCCGGCGATCTGACCCCCGGCGATCAGACCCCCGCGAGTGAGAACGGAGCCCTGTGATGGTCGCGAGCGATGCGATCACCGTTGGTGAGGACTGGATCAGCGAGCACTACCTGACCTCGGACGCCAAGGGCACCTTCCGCGCGAAGGTGCTGGAGCGCCGCAAGGAGTGGGACGCCACCGCGAAGGAGGGCCGCGAGACTCCGCGCACCCGGTTCCTGCGCGTGCGGCAGGACCTGTTGCGTACCTTCGCGGGCCTCGCGGAGTTGACGGACGCCGACGACGGCGCCACCGCAGCCACCGCCACCACCGCCCACTCCACCACCACCGCGCAACCCCATGAGGCCCCCAGCGAGGCCCTCAGAATCGCCCTGGATGCCCTGGACGCCACCCTCCTGCGCGCCCTGGGGTATGAGGCGTTCGGCTACGAGCCCCACCGCGAGGGCCCCGTGCTGCGCATCAACTCCCCGGGCCTGACCACCGGCGCCCCGCTCGCGATCATCTCCGCGACCACGGACCCCACCGGCGCCAAGGACCCCGAGTACCTGCTCTCCCGCAAGGGCTACACGCTGCGCAGGCCGTACGTCACCGAGGACGGCGAGGAGATCACCTCCGCCGCCCGGCTGCTCTCGCACCTGTTCGTGGCGGAGGACGGCCCCACCTTCGCCCTCGTGCTCGCGGGCCCGCTCGCGCTGATCACGGAGGCCACCCGATGGGCGGAGGGCCGCTACCTGGTGATCGACCTGCAGGTGGTCACCGAACGCGCCGAGGACGCCCGCGGCGGTGAGACCGACCGCGCCCTGACGTGCCTGGCGGCGCAGTCCCTCGCCCCGGACGCCGAGGGCAGCATCTGGTGGTCGAGCGTGCTGGAGGAGTCCGTCAAGCACACCGTGGGTGTCTCGCAGGATCTGCGCGACGGCGTGCGGGAGTCCATCGAGATCATCGCCAATGAGGTGGTCGCCCGTCGCCGCGCCCAGGGCCTGGAGCCGCTGCCCGCCGATCAGGCGCAGCCCCTGGCCCGCCAGTCGCTGCGGTTCCTGTACCGGATCCTGTTCCTGCTGTACGCGGAGGCCTCCCCGGAACTGGGGGTGCTGCCTACGGGGGAGGATGCCTACGAGCGCGGCTACAGCCTGGACCGGCTGCGGGAACTCACCCTGGTGGAGCTCGCCGATCAGGCCGACCTCAGCGGCACGCACCTGTACGACTCGCTGGCCGTGCTCTTCCGCCTCGTGGATCAAGGCACGGCTGATCAAGGCACTGCTGATCAGGGCACAGCCGACCAGGGCACTGCTCATCAAGGCACAGCCGACCAGGCCGTTCCGGAAGCGGACACCGCTGAGGACGACGGCGCTCCCCACCTCCCGGCGCTGATCTTCCGCTCCCTGCGGGCCGACCTGTTCCTCCCGCGCGCTACCGCCCACATCGATGCGGTGGGCCTCGGCAACGGCGCCCTGCAGCAGGTGCTGGGCCGCCTGCTGCTCTCGAAGGAGTCCCGCGGTAAGGAACGCGGGTTCATCTCTTACGCGGAACTCGGCATCAACCAACTCGGTGCGGTGTACGAGGGGTTGATGAGTTACACGGGGTTCTTCGCTACCGAGGAGTTGTACGAGGTGGCCAAGGGGGGCGACGGCGAGAAGGGCTCCTGGGTGGTGCCCGTCACCCGTGCCGAGGGCATCAGCCCGAACGACTTCGTGCGGCGCGCCGATCCGGTCACGGGGGAGCGGACCCCGGTGGTGCACGAGCGGGGCGCGTTCGTGTTCCGGCTCTCGGGGCGGGAGCGGCAGCAGTCCGCCTCCTACTACACCCCCGAGGTGCTGACCCGCTTCACGGTGTCGCAGGCGCTCGCCGAACTGCTCGATCAGCCCGACGAGCACGGCAACGAGCACGTCACCACGGCGCGGGAGATCCTCGACCTCACGGTCTGCGAGCCGGCGCTGGGGTCGGGGGCATTCGCCATCGAGGCGGTGCGGCAGCTCGCCACCGAGTACCTGCGCCGACGCCAGCACGAGACCGGCCGGAAGATCGACCCGGATGCCTACCCCCGGGAACTGCAGAAGGCGAAGGCCTACCTCGCCCTGCACCAGACCTACGGGGTGGACCTGAACGAGACCGCGGTGGAGTTCGCGGAGATCTCGCTGTGGTTGGACACCATGAGCGAGGGCCTGGCGGCGCCCTGGTTCGGGCTGCACCTGCGCCGCGGCAACAGCCTCATCGGCGCCCGGCACGCGTTCTACGGCAAGCACCAGTTGGCGAAGAAGGCCTGGCTGAGCGCCGTGCCGACCGACGCACCGCTCACCGGCGGCTTCGGTTCCGGCGGCCGCATCCACCACTTCCTGCTCCCCGCCGCTGGCTGGGGCAGCGCCACGGAGGCCAAGGAAGCGAAGACCCTCGCCCCCGAGTCCCACCAGCGGCTCAAGGCGTGGCGCCGGCAGATCACCGCGGTGCCCACCAAGCAGCAGACGGCGAAGCTGGTCGGGCTCGCGCATCGGGTGGAGGCGCTGTGGGACATCGCGCACCGGCGCCTGCAGATCGCCGAGCAGCAGGTCCGGCGCGACATCGGCCTCTGGGGCGCGCAGGACCTGCCCGTCGGCGGCGAGGTGACCCGCGAGCAGATCGAGGAGGCCCTCGCGGATCCCGCGGGTGCCTTCCAGCGACTGCGGCTGGTGATGGACGCCTGGTGCGCGCTCTGGTTCTGGCCGGTCGTACCGGACAATGACGGGCGCGACGACGCCGCTCACCCGGTCCAGCCGCCCACCCTGGAGGAGTGGCTGGCGGGGCTCACCGCGCTGCTCGGCGTGCACGTGGAGGCCAAGGGCGGCACGGAGTTCCTGTACTCCAGCGCCACGTGGGAGGAGCTCGGTCACGAGGAGATCAACGATCGCACCTTCACCGGGGCCCTCTCCACCGACGACGCGGTCGCCCAGCACGCCTGGCTCGGGGAGGTGCAGCGCATCGCGGGCGGGCAGGGCTTCTTCCACTGGGAGCTGGATTTTGCGCCGGTGTTCGCCGGCCGCGGCGGATTCGACCTCCAGGTGGGGAACCCCCCGTGGGTGCGGCCTCGATCCGACGTCGAGGCGCTGCTCGCCGAGGGTGACCCGTGGTGGCAACTCAAGACCAAGGCGACCCAGGAGGTGGTGCGCGCCAAGCGCGAGGCCACGCTCGCGCTGCCCGGCATGCGGCCGCTCGTCGTCAACGGCACGGCCGACGTCGCAGTGACCGCGGCCTACATCGGCGACGTCGTCAACTATCCGCACCTCGCGGGGCTACAGCCGGATCTCTACCGATGCTTCATGGGGCAGACATGGCGGCACCAGTCGCTCACCGGGCGAGTGGGCCTCATCCACCCTGAGAGTCACTTCACGGACGAGAAGGCCGGGAGTCTTCGCGCTGCGAGTTACGGACGCCTCCGGCGTCACTGGCAGTTCATCAACGAACTCCAGTTGTTCGAGATCGATCATCACCAGTCCTACGGCGTACATGTATACGGCGGCGAGCGGACGCCACGGTTCATCCAGGCGTCCACGCTGTATCACCCGGACACCGCCGAGCGTTCGCTTGCGCACGATGAGCCGGGCTACGAGGAGCCGGGCATCAAGGACCCGGAGGGAAGGTGGGATCTGCGCCCGCACAAGCACCGCCTGCTCTATGTCGACGAGTCCGTGCTCCACACGTGGCGTGACCTGCTCGAGACCCCAGCCGTTCCTGTGACTGAAACCCGCATGGTGTATGCGGTGAACCGGGCGACCGAGACGGTGCTTGGCAAACTCTCCTCGGCGCCGCGCGTCGGTGCTCTAGGCCTGGAGTTCTCTCGCGGCTGGGATGAATCCATTGACAGGAAGAAGGGGTTCTTCGACTCGGAATGGGGTGAGCCAGGCTCGTGGGACACAGCGATTCTTCAGGGGCCGCACCTCCACGTCGCTAACCCGGCGTACAAGACGCCGAACTCGACCATGTCGAGCAATCTCGACTGGTCGGCGGTGGACCTGGAGGAGTTGGCGGCCGACGCGATCCCGGCGACCTCGTACAAGCCGCGCGGCGACCGCGCCCGCTATGACGCCGCGTACACGCACTGGACCCGCGAGGTGGTGGTGGGTGCCGATGGCGAGCCGGTCGACCCGGTGCCCGCCGTCGATCCGCGCTGGATCCGCTCCGTCGAGACCGCCACCCACGGCGACGGCACCACGGTTCGCACCGAGTCCATCTCCGCGCGCGGCTTCTACCGCCTCGCATGGCGCAAGATGGCCGCCAACACGGGCGAGAGGACACTCATCCCTGCGATCCTTCCGCCTGGAGCAACTCATATCGATGGAGTGTTCACTCTCGGCTCGATCGCTGGCGCGCCTTCGTCTCTCTTGGACGTCGCCGGGTTCACCTCGTCGTTGGTACTCGATGCCTTCCTGCGCGCCGCGCCCAAAGCAAACATCCGTGCCGCGACGATCGAGAGTCTTCCGATCACGCTGGTTGCGAGGGTCAGTCATGCGCTGCACCTAAGGGTGCTGCGCCTCAACGGCG
The DNA here is from genome assembly GCF_002563925.1 of Serinibacter salmoneus. Taxonomy (NCBI): domain Bacteria; kingdom Bacillati; phylum Actinomycetota; class Actinomycetes; order Micrococcales; family Beutenbergiaceae; genus Serinibacter; species Serinibacter salmoneus. Next base: position 103,594 of record NZ_PDJD01000001.1, read on the forward strand.
TCACCGAGGCCTACGCCGACCTGTGGGACGAGTGCTACGACCCCGCCTTCCGCGAGGACTCCTGGACCGGGCTGCCGGAACGCACCGGCTGGGTGGACCTGGGCGACGTCGGGCCGCAGTGGACCCCGGACACCCCGCTGCGCCGGGATGAGGACCGGCGGCAGGCGCTGCTGGAGATCGACGCGCTCGTCGCGCTCTCCCTCGGCCTCACCGCGGACGAGCTCTGCACGATCTACCGCACCCAGTTCCCCGTGCTCTACGGCTACGACCGCAACCGCGACCACTACGACGCCAACGGCCGCATCGTTCCGCACTCCGTCATCACCACGTGGCGCAAGCGCGGCCGCAACGAGGGCCGCTACAGCGAGGAGGACCTCTCCGCCGTCCACCCCGGCAGCGGCGTGGAGTACCTCTACGAGTTGCCGTTCGAGACCCTCGACCGCGAGGCGCACCTGCGCCAGGCGTACGAGATCTTCGAGCAGCGTTTGGGGCGGTAGCGCATGCGGGATCGGTCGGCGTGGGGCAGACTGCCCCTCATGGGGGCAAAGTCGCCGAACACCGCTGAATCCGCATGCGCGCCACTCGTGCTGACGGCAGGTGGGTGCGCGCGTGGCTGAACTGATCCCCGTCGCGCAGGCGGCGCGGCTACGTGAGGCCCTCGCGGAGTACCTCGGCACCACGTTCTCCCTGGCCGATCCCGCCACCCGCGCCGCCCTGGAGGACTTCCTCACCACCGCAGGCGGCGGCATGTTCCGCGGCCCCTACGTGCGCCTGCGCCTCCCGTTCCGCCCCGCTGCCGACGGGTGGCGCGACACCCTGGAGTGGTACGAGGGCTTCACCCCCTACGGCCATCAGGCCCGCGCCTTCGCGCGACTGAGCAGCCACGGCCTCGCCGAGGGCCAGCGGCCCCAGCCCACTCTCGTGACCACCGGCACCGGATCGGGAAAGACCGAGGCGTTCCTCTACCCGATCCTCGACCACGTGCTGCGCGCCAAGCGCCGCGGTATCGCCGGCACCAAGGCGATCATCCTCTACCCGATGAACGCCCTCGCCAAGGACCAGGCCGATCGCCTCGCCCGCCTGCTCACCACCCACCCCGCCCTCGGGGAGGTCACCGCCGCCCTGTATGTGGGGCTGGACGGGCCCGAACGCAGCCGCGTCAGCGAGGACAGCCTCGTCACCTCCCGGCCGGTGATCCGCGACACCGCGCCGGACATCATCCTCACCAACTACAAGATGCTCGATCAGCTCCTGCTGCGCGACGGCGACGCCCCCCTGTGGGAACAGAGCGCGCGGAGCCTGCAGTACCTCGTGCTGGATGAGTTCCACACCTACGACGGCGCGCAGGGCACCGACGTCGCCATGCTGATCCGCCGGCTCGGCCTCACCCTCGCCGCGCACGGCGCCCCCACCCACCCCGAGCGGCCGCTGGGGAACGTCACCCCCGTCGCCACCTCCGCCACCCTCGGCGGTGGGCCCGGCGAGCAGACCCCGCATGACGGCGCAGGAATCCACGCGGACGCCGGTGCGGATACGAGTGCAGCGGCGATGCGCACCTTCGCCGCCACCGTGTTCGGCGAGGAGTTCGCCCCCGATTCCGTGATCACCGAGGACCGCCTCACCACCGCCGAATGGGCCGCCGACGCCGCCGACCGCATCGCGCACGAGCACGGCTACACCCCGGTGCCGCTGGACACCCTCACCTTCACCCACCTCAACGCGTCCCACCCCGCGGGTGCGGACCCCGCCGCGGGAGAGGAGCCCGCCGCCACCGCCCGCGCGGTCCTCGCGGCGCTCTACCAGGACGGCGACGGCCACCGCCCCGACCTCACCGGCGCGCCCGAGGCCCTCCTGCTGGACCTCGTGAAGGCCCACCCGGCCACCGCGCGCCTGATCGAGGCCGCGCAGGAGGCGAGGGACCTGACCGAGTTGGCCCACGCCGTCGTGCCCCGCGGCGCCGCCACCACCCGGGCGGAGGCCCGCGCCACCGCCCCGGACGCCCTCACCCTGCTGCTCACCGCCCTCAGCCACGTGCGCGCCGTGTGCGGGCGCGGCGCCCTCTCGGTCGACACCCACCTGTGGATCCGGGAACTTACCCGGGTGGACCGCGCCGCCACCGGCTCACCCGCCTTCTCCTGGTCGGACGACGGCGTGGCCACCCTCGAGCACGGCGGCGCCGCCTTCCCCGCCCTGTACTGCCGCCACTGCCACCGCTCCGGCTGGGGGGTGGCCCTCGCCCCCACCGGCTCCACCCTGGACGGCGAGGACGAGGACATCCGCCGCCGCCACCTCGCGCGCGACGACCGATTCCGCCCCCTGCTGCACGCCCCCGAGGAGGACGCCCGCTCCCGGGAGTCCGACCGCCCGGTGGACAACCTCATGTGGTTCCGCGTGGCCGACCGGCAACTGGTGGCCAGCCGGCCCGATGCGGCCGCCATGGACGCCGGCGACGCCCTGCCCGTGCTCACCCACCGCAGCCAGGACGCCGGCGAACTGTCCGTGAACGACACCTGCCCCTCCTGCCTGCAACCCGATGCGATCCGGTTCCTCGGCTCCGCGATCGCCACCATGCTCTCGGTGACCCTCTCGGCCCTGTTCGGCACCGAGAACCTCGACGACGCGGAGAAGAAGGCCCTGGTCTTCACCGACTCGGTGCAGGACGCCGCGCACCGCGCCGGGTTCGTGCAGGCCCGCTCGCACACACTCACCCTGCGCGCCGTGCTGCGCCAGGCGCTCAGCGCCCGCGGTCGCGCCGAGGAACCCGAGGCGGGGGAGGCGAGCCTGGACGAGCTCGTGCGGGCCGTGCTGGAGGTGGCCGGGGACGACCCGCAGCGCCGCTACCGCATCCTCCCGCCCGACCTCGCCGATCTGGACGTCTTCGCGCCGTTCTGGCAGCCGGAGGCCACCACCCGCGCCCGCAACAACGCACGCAAGCGGGTGGAGAAGCGCCTCGCGCTGGACGTGCAGTTGGAGTTCGGGCTGCGCTCCGGGGTCGGGCGCACCCTGGCCACCACCGGCGCCGCCACCGCGGGGGTGGACATCGAGGCCGCCCTGCTGGACCGTGTGGCCATCCAGGCACTGGAGTCCGCCGGCGGGGCGGGCACCCTGGAGTCCTTCAGCCCCACCGTGCCGCAACTGCGCGTTTGGGTGCGTGGGGTGCTGGAGCGGATGCGCACCCGCGGCGCCATCGGGCACGAGTGGTTCACCAAGTTCCGCCGGGAGGACGGCAACCGCTTCCGGATCTGGGGCGGGCGGCCCCGGCACGAGGGCATGCCCGCCTTCCCGCGCGGCGCCTCCGCCCCCGGCTACCCCCGCATCGGCGGGCAGGCCGCCGCCAAGGACTCCGACATGGACCCGATCGGCAGCCCCCGCGGCTGGTATGCCACCTGGACCGCGGCCGCGCTCGGCGTGGCCGCCCCCGAGGGCGCCGCCCTGGCCAAGGCCCTCTTCACCGCCCTGGAGCGGCGCGACGTGATCGGCGCCGAGGTCTCCGACTCCCAGGCCACCACCTACCACCTCAGCCCCGCGAGCATCACCGTGCGCGCCATCAGCCGCGACGACCTCGCCGCCGGCCGCGCCGCCCTGACCTGCACCACCTGCCACGACGTCACCCCCGCGCTGCCGGAGGTGGTGGAGCAACTCGACGGCGCCCCCTGCCTCGTGCAGCGCTGCGACGGACGCCTGGAACCCCACCGCGACGGCGACAACTTCTACCGCCGCATGTACGCCGCCGCGGACATGCGCCGCGTGATCGCCCGCGAGCACACCAGCCTGCTGCCCGATTCCGAGCGCACCGCGTACGAGCAGGCGTTCAAGGCCTCCGCCGCCGCACCCGATGCGCCCAACGTGCTCGTGGCCACCCCCACCCTGGAGATGGGGATCGACATCGGCGACCTCTCCACCGTGATGCTCGCCTCCCTGCCCCGCAGCGTGGCGAACTACATCCAGCGCATCGGCCGCGCCGGGCGCCTGACGGGGAACTCCCTCGCGATCGCGTTCGTCACCGCCCGCGGCGACCAACTGCCCCGCTTCACCGACCCGCTGGCCACCGTGAACGGGCTGGTGCGCCCGCCCGCCACCTATCTGGGCGCCGAGGAGATCCTGCGCCGGCAGTACCTCGCCAGCGTGGCCGACGTGCTCGCCCGCACCCCGGGTGCACCCCACCCGATCAAGGTGTCCGACGCGCTGGGGAGCAGCGAGCCCGGCAGCTACCTCGGCGCCCTCATCGCCGAGGCGGAGACCCATGCCGAGGCCCACCTGGCGGCGTTCCTCGGCGGCTTCGGTGCTCACCTCGACCCCGAGGTGGCGGACCTGCTGCGGGAGTGGGCCACGCCGTCGGCCGCCCCGGTTGAGAGCACTGATAGCGCGGATATCGCTGAGGGCACTGTGAGTACTGCCGGCGCCGACAGCGCCAATGGGTACCTGGCGGGCAGCAGCGCGCTCGCCGCCCGCTGCCACGAGGCCAGCGCCCAGTGGCTGCGCCGCAGGGACACCCTCGAGTTGCGCAAGAAGGCCATCCAGGAGGCCCTGCCCGCGCTGCGTCAGGTCGCGGAGTCACCCGCCGCCACCGAGGAGGCGAAGCGGGAACTGCGCACCGCGCGCGCCGCCCTGGGCCTGGCGGACAAGCAACTGTCCGACCTCCACAGCGAGTACTGGGTCAGCGCGCTGGAGGAGTACGGGCTGCTGCCCAACTACACCCTGCTGGATGACACCGTGCGCCTGGGCGTCTCGGTCTCCTGGGTGAACCCGGACACCCAGGAGTTCTCCCGCGACGCCCTCACCATCGAACGGGCCTCCGCGCACGCGCTGCGCGACTTCGCCCCCGGCTCCACCTTCTACGCCCGCGGCTATGCGATCGCGATCGACGCCGTGGACCTCGGCCGGGACGGGGAGGAGGTGCGCACCTGCGCCATCTGCCCCAACTGCGGCTACGGCGTGGACCTGCCCGACGCGCAGACCCAGGTCTCCGCCTGCCCGCGCTGCGCCCAGACCGGCATCGCGGACGTGCGCCAGTACCTGGAGGTGGTGGACCTGCGGGAGGTCTCCTCGGAGATCCGCCGCGATGAGGCCACCATCAACGATGCACGCGACGAACGCGACCGCACCGGCTACCAGATCCTCCTGACCACCGGGCACACCCCCGGTCAGGTGCGCAGCCGCTGGTACGTGGACGGGTACGGATTCGGCGCCAAGTACGTGCGTGACATGCCGCTGACCTGGCTGAACCTCGGCCCGCGCGCCGCCCGCGGCGCCACCCTGACGATCGGCAGCCGGGAGGTCACCGCACCCCGGTTCCGGCTGTGCGACTCCTGCGGCAAGCGGGACACCTCCTCCGGGCGCAACTCCGCCCGCGAGCACCGGCCCTGGTGCCCGCGCCGCAAGGAGCCCACCGAGCACACCCGGGAGGTGGTGCTGCGCCGCACCCTGCGCACCGAGGGCATCCTCATGCGGCTGCCCAGCTCGGTGACGATGGGCGACCAGTTCGCCCTGCCCAGCCTGCGCGCCGCCCTGCAACTCGCGCTGCGTGAGCACCTCGGCGGGGCACCGGACCACCTGGACGTGGCCACCGTCACCGAGACCGACGGCGACGGCACCGCGGGGGAGGCCCTGCTGCTGCACGACATCGTGCCCGGCGGCACCGGCTACCTCGCCGAACTCGCCGACCCCGAGACCGTGTGGGGGATGCTGCGCCGCGCCTGGCTCGTGCTGCGCGAGTGCCCCTGCCAGGGCGAGGACAAACTCGCGTGCGAGCGGTGCCTGCTGCCGTTCGCCCTCACCCACGAGATCGGCGTGACCTCCCGCGCCGCCGCCGAGCGGCACCTGCGCACCATCCTGCTGTCCGGGGAGGGCGCCGTGGCGACGGCGGGCCCCGAGGCGCCCGAGGTGCCGGAGACCTGCGCCTGGGACACCACCCAGGAGGAACCCGGGCGGTCCGACGGCGAATCCCAGCTCGAGCAGCGCTTCCGCCAGGTGCTGCGCGAGCGGCTGCAGACCATGGGCGCCACCGTGCGCGAGGTCCCCAACCAGTTCGGCAGTTCCTGGACGATCCACCTCGGCGGCGTCACCTGGCGCCTGGAGCCGCAGCAGTTCGCCAAGGACTCCCGGCCCGACTTCGTGCTCACCGCCGGACGCCCGGGAATCCCGCGCGTCGCGATCTTCACCGACGGGTGGTTCTACCACGCCTCCCCGGCCCACAACCGGGTGGCCGACGACGCGGCGAAGCGGGAGAACCTGCGGCTCGCGGGCTACCAGGTGCTCTCACTGTCGTGGCGGGACGTCGCGGGGGCGCAGGGCGCCGAGGGCGGCTCGGGTGGCTCTGGCGGCTCTGGTGGCTCTGCTGGCTCGGGGGCCGGCTCGGTCTCGCCGGGCTGGTTCGAGCCGTCCGTGGTCTCCGACCTCATGGCCGAGGGCGCGCCGCTGACCACCACGATGGTGGACCTCGTCTCCCGCTCCGGCCTGGAGCACCTCCTGGCCTGGATGCAGGCGCCGGAGGTGGAGCAGCGCCGCACCCTGGCGCAGTGGGTGCCCATGCTGGCCCTGGGGCGCTCGGTGGGTGGGTTCACCGCCGCGGAGCAGCCGCTCGCCCGGGTGGCCCTCGGGATGCTCGACGGCGAGGCCCCACCCGAGGAGGGCGGCGACGTGGCGACCTTCGCCTGGAGCCGCGGCACCCTCGCCCTGGCGCTTCGCGTGAAGGACGGCGAGGAGGGCTCCGCGGAGATCGCCGTCGTGCTGGATGACCGCGAGGAGGTGCTCAGCGAGGCCGCCCGCGACGACTGGCGCGAATGGCTGCACCTGGCGAACCTGCTCAACCACCGCGAGGCCCCGACCCTGATCACCACCCGCTCCGCCGTGGAGGCGGGGCAGGCGGATGGCGCCCGCGCCCCGGCCCCGGCGCCCACGGCCGAACCCGAGGCGGCGCCGGTGCCCCAGGAGTGGGCGGACCTGGCCGCCACGGCGCTGCCGGAGGACTCCGCGCTGCTGCACGCCCTGGCGCCCCTGGCCGCCGAGGGCTACGCGGCACCGGAACTCGGGCAGGACGTGGAACTCGCCGGGGACCAGGTGCCGGTGGACCTGTGCTGGCCCGAGGAGCGGGTTGCGGTGCTGCGCGAGCCCGACGAGGACCTGCGGGTGGACCTGGTGCGAGCCGGGTGGATTGTGGTGGAAGCGGACACGGCGAGTATTGACGTGGGGAGCGTGCGCGAGGCGTTGGCGCAGGCAGACGGCACCAAGGACGGGGAGCAGTAATGCCGCAGATCATCATGGGGCCCGCGGAGAAGTCGGGCCTGGACGGGTCGGTGAAGAAGGCCGCGTACTCCTTCCTGGAGAAGCTCCGGGAGGACGACACGGTGCCCGGGCTGCACATCGAACCCATCGCGCTCAGCGCCGACCCGCGGGTGCGCACCGGGAGGGTCAACGACTTCTGGCGCGCCCTGCTGGTCAAACTCACCCACGGCGGGGCCACCAGTTACGTCTACCTCGGCACCTACGCGCACGACGACGCGATCGCCCTCGCCAAGACCGCCAGCGTGCGGATCAACCCCATCAACGGGATCGCCGAGTTCATCAAGGTGGGCGACGGCGCCGCTTCAGCGGGTGGCAGCGTCCCCGTTGCCCAGGGTGCTGCTGACCAGGGTGGGCCGGCGGGGCCGGGTGGGGCTGCGCCGTCGGGCACCACCGTTCCCCCCAAGCCCGCTCCGGAGGACCGGGACACCACTGCCTACCCGTTCCTGGAGACCCAGGGCGTGAGCGTGGCGGACCTGACCGGGCTCGGGTTCACCGAGGCGGCCGCGAAGCAGGCCGTCACGATCAGCGACGACGACAGTCTCGAATCGTTCGCGGGGCGGCTGCCTACCTGGCAGGGCGTGGCACTCATCGACCTCGCCTATGGCAAGAGCGTGGAGGCGGTGCGGGAGGCGTACTCGATCCCGAGCGCGCCCCGCGACACCTCGCGCGATGACACCGACGAGGCGCTGCTGGCGGCGCTGAAGCACCCGGCCTCGCGCGCGGAGTTCGCGTTCATCGAGGGGCAGGAGGAACTGCGGGAGGTCATCGAGAACGCCGACTTCGCGCGGTGGCGCATCTACCTGCACCCCGAGCAGCGCACCTACGCCGAACGGGACCGCAACGGCGCCTTCCGCCTCTCCGGCGGCGCGGGCACCGGAAAGACCGTGGTGCTCGTGCACCGTGCACGGCTCCTGGCGCGCGCGAACCCGCAGGCGCGGATCGTGCTCACCACCTTCAACCGCACCCTCGCGGACTCGCTGCGGGAGCAACTGCTCAGCCTCGACCCCGAGGTACCGCTCGCGAAGGCACCCGGGCAGCCCGGGGTGTACGTGGGGGGAGTGGACCAGGTGGCCTACCAAGTGCTGCGCGAGGCGGGCTCGGCGCTCGCCGGATCGCAGTCCTCGACCGGCGCGGTGGCGCAGGTGCTCGGGCCGCGCACCGCGCAGGTGCTGCAGGGCACCGCGCCGGGGGCGTGGGCAGAGGCGATCGCCGTGGCCGGGTCGTCCCTGCCGGAGGAGTTGCGCAGCGAGTCGTTCTTCATCGCCGAGTACGCCACCGTGGTGCTGCCGGGGCGGCTGACGGCGCGAGGTGAGTACCTGCGGGCGCGGCGACCCGGGCGCAAGGTGCCGCTCGGGCGCGCGCAGCGCAGTGGCGTGTGGGACGTGATCGAGGCCTACCGCGCCGCCGCCGCCGCCGCCGGGACCGCGGACTTCGAGGAGAAGGCCATGATCGCGGCCACGCAGCTGGATGCTGCTGGTGCCCGGCTGGCCGATCACGTGCTGGTGGACGAGGCGCAGGACCTCACCCCGGCCCGCCTCATGCTGCTGCGGGCGTTGGTGGCGGAGGGGAAGAACGACCTGTTCCTCGCGGAGGACTCCCACCAGCGGATCTACGGTCAGCGGATCGTGCTGTCGAAGTACGGGATCAACATCCGGGGGCGCTCGCGCCGCCTCACGCTGAACTACCGCACCACGCACGAGAACCTCGCCTACGCACTGCGAGTGCTGGGTGACCAGGCGGCGTACGAGGATCTGGAGGCGGAGGGAGCGTCGGCGTCGGGGTACCGGGCGGCGCGCCGCGGCCCGACGCCGGAGATGATGCCCGCCACCTCGCTGGCCGAGGAGTACGAGGCCGCCGCCGAACTGCTGGGGGGATGGGTAGAGGAGGTGGGTGCCGGCGCCGCGGAGGCGCTCGGGGTGCTCGTGCACGCCAAGGGCGTGGCGGAGGCGCTGCAGCGCGCGCTCGCGGAGCGGGGAATCGAGGCGCAGTTCGTGGGGCCAGACAAGGAGGTGACGCCCGGAAAGGTCGTCATCATGACGATGCACCGCGCCAAGGGCATGGAGTTCAGCCACGTGCTGCTCTTCGGCATCGACACCGGATTCGGGGCCGGCGCCGCCCACCTGCGGGACGTGCCCGAGGCAGACCGTGCCGACGCGGAACTCCGCGAGCGCTCGCTGCTGTACGTGGCGGCGACCCGGGCGCGCGACCGGCTCGTGGTGATGTGGAAGGGGCAGCCGAGCGAGTTGCTGCCGGCGTCCGGATGATCAAACGCTATATTTGTTGTGTGTTGCCGGTTTGGTAGCAGTAGGCGAGCAAGGGGGCGGTGCCAGGATGCAGTTCAAAGGGTTGTCGGATGTGCCGGCGACGACGGACGAGCTCGGTATGGAGGAGTACGTCAAGGGGCTGACTGAGTTTCTGCTCAGGTGCCACACGCCGATGACCGTGGGTGTGCAGGGGGACTGGGGATCCGGGAAGACGTCGATCATGCAGATGGTCCGCGAGCAGATCAACGGCGAATCGGTTGCGGGATCACACGGCGCGGCCAATGAAGACGTGCTGGTGTTGTGGTTCAACACGTGGCAGTACTCTCAGTTCGATCCTGGTGAGCACTTGTCGCTCAGCATCATGGAGGCCATTGCTCGAGCGCTGGACGCGGAGCGCAGGCAGACGAGGGCGCAGGGTGGCGACGAATCGGCTCTCCAGAAGATACGCAAGTGGAAGTTCTGGCAGATGGCGCCCCGCGTTGTCGAGGGCGCAATCGTTGCCGGCACGGCCGCTGTTGCTCCTGAGGCCGTCAGCGGTGCTGTCAAGGGTGCCGTGCAGGCGGCCCGGGAGACGTTCGAGAGCGCCGAGGGTGTGGGGGCCGAGCTCGATACCGCATCCTCGCTCTTGAGCATGCGGGAGGCATTCGCTGCCGATGTCAAAGCGACCGAGCGGCGGGTCCTCATCTTCATTGATGACCTGGACAGGCTGCGGCCCGCGCGGGCCGTCGAAGTCATGGAGGCAATCAAGCTCTTCCTCGATGTCGAAGAATGTGTCTTCGTGCTGGCTATCGATACTGAGGTCGTCTACGCGGGCGTGCAAGAGAAGTACGGCTCCGACTTCAAGCAGGAAAAAGCGCAAGCATTCTTCGATAAGATCATCCAGGTGCCCTTCCAGTTGCCAGTCGCCGCGTTCGATGTGGAGAAGTTCTTTGCGGGTGCGCTCCCGCAAGTCGGCATCAGCCTGGGCGAAGGTGACGTGGGCAAGTATATCGACGTGGCGCGCAACTCTGTCGGGACGAACCCTCGCTCCACCAAGCGCCTGCTGAATACGTACACGTTGCTCCGGAGCGTGCACCATCAAGTGGGCGCCGGTGCTTCAGATCTCCACTTGTTCGCCCTCCTTGCGCTCCAGGCTGCGTACCCTGGCGCCTATCGCGCGATAGCGGAAGAGGGTGCTGGTGAGAGCGTGTCGCGCTGGCGAGCGATCCTGAGTGATGAGGATAGCAATATTGCCGATTCCTGGGGTATACCTGAGGGAGTCGAGGGGAGGTTCATTGCGTTTCTCGGCGAACTATACAACATCTTTGGTGGGGACAAGTTTGACGGCAATCTGTTTGCGGAACTCATGAGTAGCACGTCGATCACGGGGACCTCGATCGGCCAGGGGCAGGCTGCAGGGCGGCGTTCGATCCCTGATCCCGGCGAGCGGATCGGCGCACTGCGCGCCCAGGGCATCAGTGACGCCCTGATTGCGCTCGGCGAAGAGTTCGAGGCGGCTCTGGCTCCGAGGAAGATCTCGTTGCGTGCCCCACGGAGCTACCCGACGGAGTGGAATATCTTCGCGCCGAACGGCGAGCATGAGAGGGACGTGCAGTTGGGTACACTCCGATTCAACAAGTCCTTTCTCCGGTTCGACCTCTTCCCTCGCCGACGCGCGCTCAGTTCCGAGATTGTCGAGAAGGCCCGACTGCGCCTGGAGGCCGAGTTCTCGAAGCGCGCGTCTACGGCGAGAGTGAAGGTCGCGCCGAGTGCTGATATCGCGGTCGCGGTGACGAGTATTCAGGCCAGGGATGAACTCTTGATCATTGTTGACGTTCTTTCCGGGGTCGCGGAAGAACTCGAGAGTTCCGTGTGAAACGATCCCGCGGTGCGAAACTGGGAACACCCCGCCGAGATGGGTGTGTCGCTGGGGCCTCCTCACGCGGTCAACTCGTCGCTGCCGGGTAGGTGAAGCGCGCCGACACCACGCCGTGGCCAGAGCGGGTGACTCACGAGGGCGACTGTTCCGCCAGAACTGAGCGAGGGTAGCCCGCCGACTTCGGTGAATGTCAGGCGGTGTAGAACTCTCCTCAGCCGAGTGTCACCACGGGCTTCGAGGGTGCGTTGTTGCCGCCCGCCCGAAAGAGTTCGATCGCACCGTCCTGCGATACCTTGAACGCCGAACCATAGTGTGACAATCGCTGCGCCGCGGCGCGTCTCCCGCCACCGCCTCCGCCCGGAACCGACACGATCGCTCCGGCTGCGATCAGGGTTCCGTCTGACAGCACAATTGTGGCACCGTCCATATTGAGCAATTCAAGCCTGCGATCACGAGAGAGCTCGTGAAACTTCACGGACCGCGATCCGCGGGCAATCAATCGCGCACGGACATCACGGTGCTCGGCTGGCTCGAGATCCCACCGGTTCTTAGGTTGCACAAGCGCCGGCTCAAGCCTGCATGCCTCCTCGAAGTCGGGGAGTCGTGCTTGCTCAACGATGGCAATGGTTGCACCGTGCCGATTGAAACTCGCATCAACGAGCGCCTCGAGAATCGCATCGTTCACGCCGGGGTAGGCGAGTCGTCGCGTGCTTAGTGAGGCGCGAGGAAATGCGCGCCACGATCCTCGTCGAAACGCGTAGGTGAGTTCGCCGGAGATGAGCACCGCGATATCTCCGCTGTGCTGTATGGAGAACGCCGGTGTTCGGTGCACGCGTGAATATGCTGCTAGCCGAGCGAGCTCAGCCGGATACCAAGCCGCGTTGTCCGGGTGCAGGGTCGGCTCATTGAGATCCTCAATGCCAGTGACGCGCGCAAACTTGTCGACACAGATCGCCGTAGATCGGGAGGCCCCGAGTGCGGGATACCACGGGTACGCACCGCGATCCTGATAGTGATCCAAGAGGATGCTGTGGTCGCCTGGCTTCCCATCCGTGCCTATCACGACATTGGTGTGGATCGGCTGGCCCTCATAGGTAGAGATCGCAACCTCTCGAAGAAAGTCGAGGATGGTTGTGAAGGCCGGCACGTGCCGATCAACGTCGCGATCCCGAGGCGTTTCGCCCACTTCGTCCGACAGGACTCGCGCAATGGCAGTGGAGGTCAGGGAGCGTAGCACCACGGCCCTGAACGTCTCGGGCGTTTGTGCCAGGTCGCCGAGGGCCTTGCTGTACGCGGCGATGAACCTCATCTCCCGAGGTTCAAAGGCGCTTGATCGCCAGAGGCGCAGGGCTCGCGCAGGGGTCGCGGCAAGCTGGGGCAACGGGATCTCTTTGGACGACGGGGCGTGGCGATCCCGGCGCGGTTGTCGCGCGCTGGGCTGCTCGCTTGGCTCGACGAAACTCACGTCGTCGGGGTGGAGGCCAAGCATCACGATCAAGTCCTGCTTGGCCTGGTGGTCGAGCGCGGCTTGAGCGTCAGTCCAGTTCGTGTCCTCGGTCATCACGTCCTCCAGAGCGCGGCTGCGCGCCTAGTCTAGGCTAGTGGTCGCAAGTGCCGGGTCACGATCTTGAAGAAGGTGCCACCGCGTGGGTATGAGCAAGCGGAGTTCGAAAGGGCAGCGTGCTGAGTGGGTCACCGGTGAGTGGAAAGATACGACCTGGCGGTGGCAACGCAGGTACGCTGTGATTGCTGCGGTCTTGCTGGTGGTGGCGACAACCGCAGCCCCCATTGTCTTGGACATCTGGCTGGAAGGGCGACCGGACTCGCAGCGCGTTTGGTTCCTTGTGGGTGCAGCGGTGGTCACTGTGGTTGCGTTGTTTCTTGCATGGTGGGCGACGTTTCGAGGGTCGGTCCTTGCCAACATTGACTCGGTGGTCTATGTCTCCATTGCGCAATTGGGTGAGACGGGGTGGTACCTGGACAATCTCCCTCGGCAGAAGATGAAGCGATTCGAGTCGATTCGGCGAGTATATTCGCCTAGGTTGTCGGAAGGGACCATTGTCGACCTGCGCGGCCAACTCGAGTCCGCCTCTGCTGCGCTGGAGGAGGCGCAGGCGCGTGCGCATGGGGCGTCCCTCACCATTGTTCCGGGCGGGCATTTCCCGGCAGCGTTTGCGCTCGGAGCCCGCGCGGTCGTTTTCCCGGAGAGCGAGATCACCGAGTACGCGAAAGCGCACAAGCTGGGCGGTGCGGGCGCGGGCGGCAAATCGGATCGAGTCCGCCAGGCGGTGTTCTCGATCGGTGGGGCGGAACTGAGTTGCGGAACCGAGGCCACGGCAGGCCTCGAAGGGCCGCTCGCCTACAGCGCTGCCCCGTCTCCTTCGGAATCGGGGGGCGAGGTGGTCTCGCTGCGGATCGGAATCGCCAACGAGGACAATGTTCCTCAATGGCTGTGTGAGGAGCCCGTCACGTTCATTCTCGGCGCGTTGGACGGCGGCGGGCGTCTATCTTCGATCCAGGTGAGGTCGGGTGCGGATCACGACAAGTCTGCGGTGTCCCCCCTTGGCGCAGCCAAGGCCGTAGCATTCGCGATCACCAAAGCACTGCATGATTCGCCGACTGCGGCCGTGGAGGTGCGGGCGCGTGTGCCAAGGGCCGTGGCGTTTGCAGCGGGCGCCCTCTTCATGGCACGGCCAAAGTGGCGGGACGGAAACCGTGAGATCCGTCTCGCCATGCAAGATCTCAGCCGTCTGCGGCTATTCGCCCCGACGTACCAGACGGACGAGAACGGCCACGACGTGCCCGGTCCCATGCGCGAGCACCGAGTGTTCTGACTGTCACTCGAGTAGTTGGTGGCGCGAGCGGCGAGCCTGGGTGTGTGGTGAGTGGACCACGCTGGGTGTAGTGACCGCACACGGGCGCGGTGCGGTCCCATCATGGCGCGAGTGCCCGCCACACGAGGTCAGGACGCGCTCGCAACTCACGCGGATCGGTCCACACCACCCGTGCGGCCTTCTCCCGAGCAGCCTCCTCGGCGCGGGCCTGTTGAGGAAGGAGCTGACCGCTGCGCGGCCAAAGGGGGTGCCCGATGAGGGCGATCGTCCCATCGACCGTGAGGCATGGCAGGTCGCCGATTGTCCCGAGCGTGAGGTGCGAGAGGACTGGGCCGAAACTCTTGCGGAAGGCCTCGGCCGCCGCAACGCCCTGCGATCCGTAACCGTGAGGATGGAGGCCTTGTCCAAGCGCGAGGGATGCCGCATCGATTGCCAGTCGCCAATCGAGTTGACCGTGCAGGCGTTGGTTGTCCCAGGAGCGCAAGCAGTCGGGGCACGACGACTGACACTCGGCGTGTGAGGCCGCGGCCCACCGGGTTGCGAGAATTGAGGATATCTCGCTGAGCAGTTCGGGAACGTGGCGGTGTCCAATCTCGACGGCGTACCCAGCGCCGTTTTCGAGGGTGTCGGCGAGATAGATCAGGTGTGTCTGTTGGCCGTTGACCTGCCGCGGCTGTGTGCCGGCGATCAGTTCAGCTGGGTCGATATCGAGCGCGGTCTGCGCTCCGCGGCGTAGAGCCTCTGCCAGAGAGTCCAATGCCGCCTTCCCGTGCGGTCCGATCTCTCGGTGCGTGGCGATCACCCCACCAGGAAGTTCGAGGTGGTTTGCCAGGAGCAGCAGAGCGTCGGTGACCCTCAGGTCTCCGATGGCGACGCCGTGGAGGTCCGGCCGCTGGTCGTCACTAGCCGTGACGTAGCCAGGGGGCAAGCGCGTCAGGTTGAATCCATCTCCAGCGTTGTCATTCAGGGTGAGGATGATCTGCCTTGGCAGAGGCCAGATGTCGCAGTGGCCGGCGCGTCGCGGATCGGCGGGGAGGTCGACCCAGTTCAGTGATGGGGGGTTCGCGCGAGCACCCTCGTCGACATCGACAAGCTCTCCATCCGCTTTCGTTGCGGATCGAAAACCCAGCGGCCGGTACATCGTAATGCTGGAAAGTGGTGTGCCACACAGCGGGCAGGCCTCGCCTTGGGGTGTGGCAGAGCGCGCGACCATCGCCGTGGAGCAGTCGCCGCATCGCCAGACGGTGACCTTGGGTCCCATGGCGTCACCGGTGGACTGCCTCGGGCGGGTGAACCCGTCTACGGTGTGGATCCAACCGTCTTTGGCGACTTGTGACTGTGGTGAGAAGAGCGAGACGGCCTGCGCGAGCGGACGGGAACTGATCGTGGACCGGTAGCCTCCTTGCCTGTCAACCTCCACCAGGTCTCGTGACGTGGTCGGGAAACCGAACATAGGGAGCACCCCGGCGGCCGCGAGCAGTGCAGACAGGTGCCGATGGTCGTGGGTGCCGGCATTGACTGCTTGATCGATCTCCTCAACGAGTTCCGTCTGAGCCCACCGTTGCTCGTTGCTGATGCTCGTCAGGTTGTACGCGGTGAGCCCCTGGATCACGGGATGGACATTGCTGCGCTTGCCAAGCCACGCTGCGATGGACTCGCGGCGATCTGGCCAGGCCGTCGTGAGACCGAACTCGCCGTGAACGCTGTCGGAAGAACTTTCACCGGTGGGGCGAAGAGTGCGGAATGCGCGCCGCAGTAATTCGGCGGCAAGGCCGCGCCGGACGACCTCCAGTCGGTCGGTATCAAGGAACGGGGCGGGCGGTAGGTCTCCGGTCATGCGTTCTGCGTGCTGGAAGTAGTAGTCGTCATGACTACGATCTCGAGTGACCGTGAGGGCGAACGAGAAAGTCTGACCAGCTCGGCCCGCTCGGCCAACTCGTTGCTGATAGTTGAAGCGTTGAGGCGGCATGTTGCCCATCACAATCGCCTGCAGGCTCCCGATGTCAACCCCAGACTCCAGGGTTGTCGTCGCGCTGAGCACGTCGATGGGGGAGGTGGAGTCGTTCTCACGAGGATGCGGATACAGGACGCCACGGAAGAGCCTCTGGCGCCGGCGCGCTTCACTCGGGGGACTGGTTTGGCCAGTGAGCTCTGCCACCGCCATGCGCTGCGGCTCCTGCGCGGAGAGCCATGCGTAATACGCACCGGCCTCCACGTCGCCCCGATCTTCGGGGGCGACCGTTCCCGGGCACGCGGTGCGAGTGCACACACCTCCGGACCGGTGCAGGTGTCGGCGACCGCAGAAGTCGCACCTCCAGTGCTCCGTAGGCGGATGCACCTGGAGCGGCAAGTCGGTTCGGTCGAGCGGGATGAGATCATCGCTAATGATGGGTCGCAGCGCGTCACTAACCCGCTGGCTCACCTGGTCCTGAACGAGGCCGTGCCGCGCCGCATACCTTTCGAGGTAGTCCTTCGCGGCCTGCGTGAGCGGATCGCTGGGTAGAGAGCCATTGCGGGGGGACCAGCGGCTGCCCATGAGGAGGAGACGCAAAACGGAGGCCGTAGCCTCCCGATACTCGTCCGGCGCGCCCGCTGGTTCGAGCCACGCAACGCCGGCGGTCTCGAGATCGTGGCTCGACGTGCCGCCGAAGAGGTCGCCCATCGAAGCGGCGAGGCTGGCACGGAAGTGTTTCAACTCCTCGGTGCGGATCGAGTGCCCGACCTGCTCCCACGCACCCGGTACTGGCGGCTCGAACGCGCGATACCACGGTGTGACGTCGTCAGCGAGGGTGAGTGAACTCGAGCGCGGACCCCCGGGAGGGATGCCCAGACGAACCAGCGCGAGCGAAACGCGCTGCACGAGATCCGGCCAGGTGGTGGCAGAGCCGCCGGAGTCGCTCTCGAAGGCGGCGATGCGGTCGAGATCCTCGGGCGTCTCACGACCTGCGGCGAGGGCACGAAAGGCATCCGCCACCTCAGGGTGGGCGTACTCCAGATCACTCGCTGCCGCTCGCCATTCAAGGGGCAGATCCCTGCGGGCGTTGCGGCGGAGCAGGTCCGCAGCCGACGGCGGACGCTCCTCGAGTACCTTGCTGACCACCTGACGCAACGTGTCCCGGTAGTGATGAATGTTCAAAGCGATCGCGGTACGGGCTGCCTGGTCGCGGCTGTCGGAGAAGACGATCGTGCGTGCACTTGGTTGAGTCGGATCCTCGGCTCGCTGATGTCTCAACTGATTGAGCGCATTCGCCGTGACAAGCTCCACAGCCTGAGGGGGGGCTTGTGTATGGGCGCGAATCGGCGAACGCACCTCCCCTTGCGACAACCGCTGTTGCCGGTACTGGTGGTTGCATCGAGGGCACCGGATGGGCAACGCTGGAGTCCCTTGCCCGCCGTTCTTAGCCTCGAGAACGAGCCCAGTGGCGTCATGGGAGGTCGGCTGCAGGAAGCCGACCGCCGGTGCCAGATTGGCAAGGACGAAATCCGCGTGTTTGCCCGAGCCTCTCATCGACGCCGGCGTGGTGTGCGGCCAGTACCAGCGGTACTCCGCGGCGTCACGGCGAAAGATCGGCGGTATCCGATCACGCTCGTTCGCGGGTGTGAGCCCGAGGAAGTATCCGTCGGCTACCCCGCCCGCCTGCACCCATCCTCCGAGGGAGGCATCACCGCAGACAAAGCAGTACAAGAGGTCGAGAACTCGGCCGCCGCAATCGCAGAAATGCCGCGGGTAGACAAACAAGCGACCGATTCCGGTGGTATTCCCTGCGCGTTGTCGCGCGAGCGGGAGTTGGTCGCATTGCGGATTGCTGCATGCGTACATGGCGCGCATTGTCCGCACGAACGTGTGGGCTCGAAGGCTCGTTCCGGGCGCACCCGATGGGCCGGCTGAGTTGTCCAGAAGCCGCTCCCACAGTGGTGCCAGATCCGTTTCAGCGCTTCCCGTCAACCGCTCCGCAATGACACGGCTCGGCGTCGCTCGAACCATGCCACTGGAATCGGTGCACGCGGCGGTGATATCGTCGAGCAGGGTGGCGCTTGAGAGAACTTCGTCCAAGGGGCGGGGAGAAACGCCTGGCAGCGTCGGAGGCTTTGGACCAGTGACCAGTTTGAAGGTTCCGCGTGGCACTCCGAACAGTTGCTGGAGGAAGTTACCGCCTTCCGTTCCCAGTGAGGCGCTGGTGCCAATAATGCGGATCTGCGGCGACGTCGGTTCGAGGCCCAGGCGTAGGAAGAGGCTACGCAGGATCATGGCGATCTCGGTCCCGGTGGTGCCTCGGTAGAGATGAAGTTCGTCGACAACAAGGGTGAAGGCGTTGCCTGGGTCGCTGGCGAGCCATTCCTTCGTCTGATCGAATATCGGGTCCTCCAGTGACCGCATCAGCATCACGTTGAGCATCGAATAGTTAGTGATCAGAATGTCTGGCGGGGTGGCGATCATGTCCCAACGCGTGATCAGTTCGCCTCGGCGGGGGTCCTGCAATTGATGGCGCAGTTCCTCTTGCTTGCGGTGATCGTCGAACTCGCGCGACAATTGCGTGAGATCTTCCGCGATCGTTTGGAGGCCGGGGTGGCCACCGCGGCTGTTAGGCATAGTGGTCCTGCCCGGTGAGGCCGACGTGTATCGCCCGAACCAGAGATCTGGTCCGCCGCCCTTGCCGATTCCCCTGATCGCTCGCCGGAGTCGTACCAGCTGATCCTCCACCAACGCATTTGTCGGGTACAGCACGAGAGCTCGCATGGCAGCCGGTCGCGAGGATTGCCTCACAGGCTGCCATCGCGGCGGGTTGCTCTCCCACCACAGTGTCCGGGGGCTTGCGTCATCCCATCCGCGTGACTCAAGAAGAAGGCGCGCGAGAAGCGGAAGGAGGAAGGCCTCTGTCTTTCCCGACCCAGTGCCGGTGGTGATGACGGGGTTGTGCACCTCTGCTTCGCTCAGCGCGACGCGGAGGGATTCGGCCTGGTGCTCTCCCAAGTACACGTCGCTGGGGTCGGTATCGAAGACGGACCCGAGGAGGAGTTCCGACTCCCGGGTCGTCAGACCTACCGCCTCGCCCGACGCTATGCCTGGTGCCGAACGCGGAGTCCTGATGACCGGCTCGACAAGGGGATCGGGAACGAGTGCCCGTTGATCAGAAAGGAGTGCTGCACGTTCGTGGCGTAGGCCCGGATCGCGTAGCCAGAATGCAGTGTCGATATACCGAAGCATCGCTTCACGAATCGCCGCCGTCATGCTTGTGGGTGTTGCCATGCCCATCGGTCATGCTCCGATCTGATGGTAAATGTGAGCCGCGATGTCAGGAGGCACGCCGAGGTAGTCGACAAGGCTGTGGTCGGCCGTGTCTCGACGACGTGGCGTGCGCCCTGAGGCAAGCGTGGCGGCGCGTGAGTACTCTCCGGGTAGCAAAGCGCCCAGGGGGACAGAGAGCGTTCTTGCACGCCTGTCGTAGGCAAGCAAGGGCTGCGCCGACTGCTGGAGAACGGGTGCCGCGTGCTTTGCGAGAGCGACGTTCGCCACCCGTGCAGCACCCAGCCGCACGTCTTCCTCCGTGCGCAGGAGGTACAAACGGGAGTAGCCATCCGCGCGGTATGCACCCGGTGCATCCCCCGACGTGACGTGTTCCCATCGGTCGACTGACGGTTCGTAGCGTTCAAGAGTGGCGATGCTCGGCATCGTGATTGCTGGGAGCGCCGCGACTACCGCCGAGAGCGGAGGCAGGCGTCGTGCCAGGTGGCGCGCTGGATCGGCAGTCACGCTGAGATCCGACAGCGCCTCCGTGATGCGGGTAGCGTCAGCCGTGGTCGTGAGGCGGTCGGGTGCGCCCTCCTGCGGCTCGCGGCATATCTGCGCTCCAGACGCGATGAACTCGCGCACGAGTGACCTCGGCCAACCGCCCAGCAGGAGGACTTCGCTGTCGATCACGGCGATGCTCGGCGGTCCAGCAGCCCAGGACCTCACCTCGCAGGTCGCCGGGTCTCGAACGAGCTCGAGTTGACCAAGGTCGGAGAGAGTCGCAGCAACTTCATGGTAGAAACGCGCCGACGGGTCGAACTGTTGCGTCAGGCCGCGGAGTTGAGAGGCCGATCCCGAACCCATCGTGAGCAATGCGTCGAGCAAGAGATTCCAGTCGAGATCGGTGCCCAGTGCAGACACTGTTTGAGTCGAGGCGGATGATCCCTCGGACGGATTACGCGCCAGGTTCCATCGTCTGGTGTTGCTCCAGTAGGAGTTGCTATAGCGCTTCGTGCGACCACACGTGATGCACACGCCGAGGCTCGTTCCTGGGTATCGGCCGCGAGAGTCAGGGCGAGCATCCTCCAGTTGTTCATGGTGGCGGCCGGTGTAGGCGCACGACCCGCTGTCCGGAATGGCCACCTGTATCGGTCTGCGTCGAGGGGCTTCGCGGCTGCGCCGCCACCACGGCGCCGGCGGTGGAAGTTCGAACGCCGCCTGGGTTGACGTCGTATCGACTCGGGGTGCACTCGCGTCTGCAGAGGAAGCATCAAGCGGATACGCGTTGATTGCCCACAGTGGACCATCCCAATTCTGGGGAACCTGTGGTGCCGCCTCACTAGATGTGGGGTGGGCTGAGTCGTGAAGCCAGAGACGACGTTCCATCGCCTCCTGGGAGTCCGGAACGCGTAGGCCGTAACTGCCTGGCTCGAGGCCTAGTTCGTCAAGTGCGATGGCCCGTGGTTCCCCCGAGACTGAACGGAACCTCTCGATCGGGATCGGGTTCTTGTGCTCGAGATCGAAGAGATAGGCGTCGAACTGCCCGCCGGGGCGGGCGACGGTCACTGTGGGTGGCCGATCTGCATGATAGCGCCACTCCCTACCGTGGCCCGGAAGGCGCAGCCCGCCTGATGCAGACAGCGTGCTGTGCGTAATCGGGATGAGCGCCGACAGATCGTGGAAATGGCCGAACTCCTCGGTTGGCCTGCCGGCGACCGTCACGCCGTGGACCAGCCTCCACCCCTGAGGGATACCGACTGCGTCAGCACCAGTGACCTCGGTCCACGCCGTAGCCGACACCTCCCGGAGGGTCTGCTCGAATGATTGGTCTTCTCGCGCAAGGACTGCAACCTCGTCGCCAAGGCGAACCTGGGACACCTCAATCCAATCGGCCGAGGCTTCCTCACGTCGCAATACCACAATCGAACGCGGCACGCGTGACACAATTCTTCCAGCGATGGGATCATTGATGTCGATGCGTCCAGTCACCAATTGATCGGGCGTGAGGATGTCGCGAAGCGATTGAATCTGCAGTTCGCCGGGCCGCGATGGTACAAGTGAGACCTCTACGCCTCCGTCTGTGGCCTGAATTGTGGCGGTACGAGGCTCGCTTGCGCGTGGAAGACGCATGGTCAGCCAGATGGACCATCCGCGCTGAAGGCCGCTGCGGCGCGCGAGTGCGAGTCGTATCTGCGCTGCGCCCACCCCTTGACTATCCGACGCGGAGACGGTGCCGTCCCATGAACGCAGTATCTCCGCAACGGATTGGGTCAGTGGATGCCGCAGTTCTTCCTGCGCCCATAGCGACGAGAGATGCGCGGGCGCATAGGCGGGTGTCAGCCAGGCGTCGAGCAGCGGCAGCAATTGGCTCGTCGTCATGTCCGAATGTGGCGAGAGGTCGAAGTCGACAAAAAAAGACTCCAGTCGCCGGCGGTCTGTGTCGCGGACGAGCGCTTGAGCCATGGCTCGGCCGATGTACTCAAAGTGCCCAATGGAGAAGGTTACGGGGCGACCGCGGCGTCCCTGCAGCGCCGTGAGCCAATGCGTCAGAGAATCCCAAAGGATGGGCGAGGACTCACGGTAGGAGAGTGACATGCGCTCGGTGTCCTGGTCGAGCAGGCGCGCTAGTTGGCCATAGTAATTCGTGGCTCTGATGCCGTCGCCCGCCTTCATGCGTTCCGCTGCGAGCGAGAACAGCGCGAGTAGCGCGACTCCAGGTGGTGGATCTGTCTGCTCGCCATTATGCCACGCGTCGGTGGCTCGAGCGAAACGACGGAAGGCCGAACTCATGGTCGCTGGATCCAGGAGCCTCGTGACTGTTTCTACGAGGGCGGGTACCACCTGCTCGCGGGGTAATCCGCGGCGCTCGGCGATGCGGTCGAGAGAATCGCCCTCGAGGTCAAGGAACACGAGGCGTTCGGCAGGGGCCGCTGGGTAGACCGCAAGGGCGACGTCGCGGTTCCATGCAAGGTACCGATCCCAGGGTGTAGGAGCCCCTTGAGTGTGAGCGGCATCGGGTGCGGCTGCCGAAGGTGTGGCGACGGGTAGTACGGGGCCCGGGCCGTGATCCAGGCCATGATAATCATCGGGCAGCGTCATGCCGGGTCCATTCTCAGCCCACCGTCCCGGACGGTGACCGTAACTGTCTTACTCTGCGCCTCGGCGAGCTGGGCAAGAAGTTCGCGTTCAATGTTTCGTTGCAGATGGCGCGCGCCGAAGTCCGGGTTGTACCCAGTTTCGGCAAGCCATGTGCTGACCTCGGGTGCAATGCGAATGTACCACCCATTCGAGATCAGTCTCTCTTGGAGTGAATCCAGTTCAGACTGTGCGATGCGGACAATTTCTTCCATGCCGAGGTGCTGGAAGAGAACGATCTCATCGATGCGGTTCAGGAACTCTGGTGGCATGTGCGTGTCCAGGGCGTTGCGCATTCTCCTCAGCGGATCGCCCGTGTCCTCACCGAACCCGACCGCGTTTCTTGATGCCTCCCGCGCTCCGAGGTTGCTGGTCAGTATCATGACCGTGTCGCGAAAATCAGCGGTTGTTCCGCGGGAGTCGGTCAGGCGTCCCGCGTCGAAGACCTGCAGGAAGATGTTCCAGACGCCTGGGTGGGCTTTTTCGATCTCGTCGAGCAATATCACGCACCTCGGCAGTTTGGCGACGCGAGTAGTAAGCCATGACTCGGGCTCCGTCGATCCGACGTACCCAGGCATCGGCCCGACAAGGCGGCTCACCGCCCAGTCTTTGGAGTACTCGGACATGTCGAGGCGTATGAGATGGTCCAGGTCGCCGTACTCGTGGCGGGCTAGTTGGTGTGCCAATTCAGTCTTGCCGACCCCGGTTGGTCCGACGAACAGGAACACGCCGTTTGGTCGCTCGGGGCGTAGGTCAAGCCCCGTTCGGGTCAATGTCAACCTCTTGGCAATGGCGGAGATCGCGTGCGGCTGGCCCTTGATACGTTCACCCAAGGCTGTCTCGAGGTCGGCCCGTGCGACGTGCACCGGGGTGTGGTCGCCAGCACGCGACAGATCGGCGACACTGGCCTCACCCCTCCCGTCGACCTTTGCCCGCGCGAGTGCTGCGTCCAGGCGTTCAAGCGCAAGGCCCGGGTGGTGCGTAGGCTCATGCCCCCGGCGGGGTTTGATCGCCGCATCGATGAGTTCCTGGGAAGCCTCCACGCCGTGGTGTCGTGCGAGCGCGGGTAGCTCAGCGGCCACGACGCGCTCGACTGACCCGATTGGTAGCGACTCAAGGGTGATCACAGCGGAGTCGTCCACGAACTGCGGAGCCAGTATCGCGAGCCTTCCGATGCTGCGCGGGCGGAGTGTGCACACGATGGAGGCCCGCGTCGTCCGAACCGAGTGTGCGAGAGAAAGGGCGAGTCGCGCGGGTGACTCGGTATCGAGCCAAGTGAGATCGTCCATATCGTCGATCACGACGCACGCTGAGGGTGGCGCTACAGCAAGCGCCCGGGCGAGGCGGTCGGCATTCTTGTGCTCGAGGTCTGCGCGTACAAGAACACAAGTCTGCTCGGTTTCCGCCAGTCGGTGCGCCAGCGCCTGGAGGAATGTAGAGCGGCCAGTGCCGTGCGCGCCGACGATGAATATTGCGCGTCGCGTACGGGTGTGCACCTGGGCGAGTGCCTCTGAGAGTTCATTCGAGCGTTCTTGTGCCGAACTCGTCGTAGGGCAGCGCTCAAGAACGTCCTCGAATGGCCGTGCCCACTCGGGAAAGTCGTTGTGCATGTCGGATGGCGAGCCTGGTTCTGAAGTGGACTTACCCGCGTCGTCGAGGTCGAGTGAGTCGAGGTGCTCATCGACTGTCGCAACTGCGAGGGGCCCCGTATTGTGATCTGCCTCGATGGCCTCCTGGACGTTGAGCGCATCCCGTAGTTCCTCGAGGAGTTCTCGGCGACTCGTGGTGGGAGCCTCGAGCACTCCGCGCACCGTGCTTTCCTCCCCAAGATAGGCGCCGCGACGCAGTAGCGCCTCGACGTCCGCTTGGCCTGTCGGACCAAATGTCTCCTGGAAGTCCTGTGGCCAGCGCTTTCGTAAGGCGAATGCTAGGTGCGCGAGTCCGGGCTCGGCGCCGCCCCACCGTTTTGTTTCCGACCGGGCCGCGTCAAGGAGACTTTCGATCTCGTCTCTGGTGAGCACGAGTCACGACTCGTGGAATCGTGCGCCACCAAATTGTACTTGCAACGTGTCGTCAAGGTCGTCCGCTGTGGTCATGACGGCTCCGACCGCATAATCCAACTCGTCGTGATCCAAGTAGTCGCCCAGGAGTTGATGGGTGAAGTAGATGTGGACCTTGTCGGCGTCTTCTGCGCGGAGAGCACTCAGGTGGCCGAACACGTAGTCGTCGGCGTGCAATGCAATGTACTCGTACAGTGCCGGTGTGGCAGGTACGTCGAACAACAGGGGTGCCGTGATGTTGATGATGATAGGCCCGTCCTCGGTGCTTTCGCGCACCTTCACGAAGCATCGTGCGGAGCCGTGGCCGATGGAGTACCCGTTCCGCTCAAGTGTCACGCCTCGAAATGACGCCGCAAGAAACTCTTGCACCTTCGCCTGTACTGCTGCCCGATCGCCCATGTTCTGCCTCTCGTGTTATTGGACAGTGGTGTGCGGAGCCACTGTGCCCCGATGGTCTTCCAGTAGGTCGTGGCCAGCCTCGTGTAGCTCTGCTTCGGGCACTCGAGACCGTGAACCCAGTGCGGTGCCAGGGCGAGGTATCCCGCAGCGGGCGCCTGAGTGCCCGGCCCGGGCCGCTGATCTCACCGTCGACCACTCCATTTCCTGGGCTGGCAGGGACTTCAACCGTACTCACGTCACGGTACCAACCATCGCCCGCGTGCGCTCTCGGACTGCGCGATTCGCCTATCAGCGGTGCGGGCTGTTGCCCTTGTCGTTGACCTCTCCGGAGGAATCGGCGGGCGGGCGCCATCACGAATCCGCCCTGGTGGTCTCCCCATCCCTGGTGCGCCTCGAACCCCATGCCCCACAACCAGGCGAGGTGAGCGCCGGAGACGCGGTCGGGTTCGTCCTCGAGTCGCTTGAGTTCAACGGGTTCACACCCGCCTCTGAGAGCACCACGCAAAGCATGCCTTCGCGGAAGACACTTCCCGCCCCTCGTCAAACGGCACTGGGCCGAGGGATGGGTCCGGCTGTTGTCAGAGGAGCCCCAGTGTCGCGGCGACCTCGGAGTCCTCGAGCTGCTGCGGGACCACGATCGCCTCGCGCAGTGTGGTCTTCTGCTGGAGCAGTTGATCGAGATTCTCGTCGAACGAGGTCCGGTTCGGGTGCAGAGACATCGGGAGGTAGACGTGGACGTCCCGGGTCTGGCCGATGCGATAGATGCGGTCGGTGACCTGGGCCTCCTTCGCGGGGTTCCAGTGCCGCTCCAGGTGGATCGCGTGATTAGTGCCAACGACCGTGAGACCGACTCCAACGGCGAGTGGCGACATGATGATCACGTTGAAGCCCGGGGTGGTCTCGAAGTTACGGATGATCGAGGACCTGGTCTGCGCTGCGCCCCGCGAGGCCGCCGGAGTCTCACCGTTCACAATGCGGATCGGTAGCTCGTAGCGCTGCCCGAGCCACGAGGCGAGCGCGCGCTGAACCTTCTTGTTGATCACGAACACGATGGCCTTCTCGCCGCGCGCCCGGACCTCATCCAGCACCGTGACGGTCGCGACCAAACGGCCGGAGTCACGCATACCACTAACGTCAGGGGCCATTCGGGTGTCTGCTACCGCATCAGGGTGCAGACTCACGGCACGCAGTCCATGCACCGCACGAAGGGCTGCATCACGACCCTCATCCTTGCTGGCCTGGGCGACCCTTCGCTCGCTGGCCTGGGCAAACGCCTCCAGCACCTTCTCGTAGGCGGACTGCTGAACAGGGGGCATGGCAACGCCCAAGTCAGGCCGATGCTGGCGGGTCGCGCTCGCAGTCGGCCCATAGATCGTCTTGCTCGGCAGGTCTGGAAGATGGTCCTCCTTCAGGCGTCGCAGCATGAATCGCCCAACCGTCTCCCGGAGGGCGCGCCCCAGACTCTCCTTCTCGGCGCCCTCCGCCGCGGCAATGGGCTTCACCCAGTCCTCAGCGAACTCACCCCAGGTGCCGAGCAGTCCTGGCTGGGCGGTGTCCATGAGAGTCCAGAAGTCCCGCATGGAGTTCTCGATAGGCGTGCCGGTCGCGAGCAGCATGAACTGGCTCTTCAGCGCGCGGGCGGCGCGAGAGCGGAGGGGGCGCGCGAGGCGCGCACCGCCGTCGAGCACCACCTGCGTCAGGTGATGTGCCGCACCGAGCGACTGGCCGCCACCCCCGATCGCGACGGCATGCTCACCGAGCGGGTGATACCGCTGATGCCCACGGCCGACGATGTCCGCACCTACCGCGACCTGGCCCGCCTTGCCGACCGGCTGGGGGAGTACGACCCGATCGAGTTCTGGCTCTCCGCTCCCTTCCCGCTCAACCTCATGGACACCGGCTCCTACCGGCTGAAGCGGGCCGTGGACGCGGTGGTCGAGGTCGCTGAGGTCGACGGCGCAGCGGTCGACGGCGCAGGGGTCGACGGCGCAGCGGTCGACGGCGCAGGGGTCGACGGCGCAGCCACCACCGCGGCCGCCTCACCCCTCCCGTTGCGCGGCCTGGGCTACCTCGACCGCGGCGCGATCGAGGGCTACTAGCCGCTGCACGTCACCAACGCCAAGACCCGCGCCCTGCTCGACGAGGTCGCCGATCTGGAGCACCTGCTGTGGCTGCCGCCCGCGGCGCCGCACTACACGCTCGGGGCACCGTTCGCTCAGGCTGCGGACCAGAACGTCACCAAGCGCCTGGTGTTCTCCGCCTGGAACGTGGTGCCGCACGCGATCTCCACGGTGCTCAGTTATGAGGCGGAGCGGCGCCTGCGACCGGAGTACTGGGTGGGGCGGAGGGAGACCTACAGCGCCCGCACGCCCGCCAGCCCGCTGCAGTACCGGGTGAGCGCCGGACGCGAGGCCGGGATGCCCGCCCTCGCACTCACCTACCCGTGCCGGGTGCTCGCCCGCATCGGCGACCCCCGCGAGTTGGCCCGAACCCTCGGACCGCAGGCCGGGATCGAGGAGGTGCTGGACGCCGTCGAGCGGCGCATCGAAGGCCTGCTCGCCTCGCTGCCGGAATCCGAGGGCGGGCGTGAGGACGAGGAATGGCTCTGGGCTGCGCCGTTCCTGCTGGACCGGCTCGCGGATCCCGAGGCCTTCGAGTCCTTCCTCGGCGGTGTCGCCTCGGCCGGAACCCGTGAGGAGGAGGACGGCGAGGGCGGGGCAGCGTCCGGGTTCCTCGCGCACGTGGAACGGTTGCGGCACCTGCACCCGGCAGACCTCGGCCGCCGGCCCGCCGACCTCGCCCGCACGCTCGCGCGCCTTGCCGTGGCCGGCCCCGGGGTGAGCGCGATGCGGGCCCTGGCGCTCGCCGTCGACCAACCTGACGGGACGAGGGAGTCCGCGGAGTTGCAGGTGCCGGCGTTCACCGTGGCGGAGGCGCTGCGCTCGCGGCTGGGGAGGCCGGAGTCGCAGGGCGCGGTCCGCCTGGCCCACCCCGACTCGGGGTTGGCGTACTGGCGGGCGGCGCTGCGCTACGCCGTCGACGGCGGGCTGCAGGCCGTGCTCGACGAGTGGGTTCACGTGATGCGCGGCGGTGGCGGCGTCAGCGTGCCGGAACTCGCGGAGTCGATGGCCTCCGCGCTCGCGCTGCGCACCTCCGTGGCGCGCGCCAACCTGTACGACGGCGAGGACGACCTGCGCCTGCGCACGCACCTCGCGATGCGGTTCGGCAGGCAGATCTCCGCCGACGAGAAGAACCTCGACCGTGAGGACGTGGTGCGCCGCGCGTTCAACTCCCCGTTCTGGCCGTTCGTGCTCGCCACCACCTCGGTGGGGCAGGAGGGCCTGGACTTCCACAGCTACTGCCACGCGGTGGTGCACTGGAACCTGCCCGGAAACCCCGTGGACCTGGAGCAGCGTGAGGGGCGCGTGCACCGGTACCAGGGGCACGCGGTGCGCAAGAACGTCGCGGCCGCGTACGGCGCCCAGGTGCTCCGGGAGGGGCCGATGGATGCGTGGGCGGGGATGTTCCATCAGGCGGCCTCGGCCAGGCCGCCGGAGATGAGTGAGATCAACCCGGCCTGGGTCTTCCCCGGCGGCAGTGCGATCCAGCGCATCGTGCCGCAGCACCCACTCTCCCGGGAGTCCGCGCGCTACCGGCGGCTCGTGCGGACCGTGGCCACCTACCGGCTCGCGTTCGGCCAGCCGCGGCAGGAGGACCTGCTGCGGCTCGTGGGCGAGGGGGCGCAAGGTTCGGGCCAGCCGGATCTGGACTGGGCGCGGGTCAACCTCGAACCCGGACCGAAACTAGTCAGCGGGGTCCAAGACCCGGCACCCGGAGACGTAATTCGCTAGTACCTGCACCGCGCGCTCTCGTCCCGGTCTCATCTCGGTGAGTGTCTTGCCCAACGCGGGGTGCGTGAGTTCCCGGGCTCCAAGGGGGACCCCCCACCTATCCATGTCGGGGTAGTACTCGAAAGGCTGCTCTGCGTCGATGCGCCAGGCATAGCGCACGGTGGTGCCACCTCGACCGGGAATGGCAAGGAGCAGGTGCTCGGGCATCGTGGCAGGGTCATCGAGCCACCCCGTCACGGTGCTCCTTCCGAGCGGCCAGTAGCGTGCGCCGCGCTCTCGCGCGGCCGGGTCGCCCCATGGGTTGTCCGGGTCGAAGCCGGGCCGAGTGAACTCACTCCCAGGAAGAAACTCGGAGTCCTTCCAGACGATGTTGCGAGACGGTCCCAGAGAGCCCCGGTCGGCGATTTGCGCGTGCGAGCCTCCGGCCATCTCCTCCGCGGTGCCCTTCACCAGGATCGTCTTGGAGGGGACGACGTCTCGCCACTCCGTCCGGACAGCTGTCGAGGCGAGCAGCGCCTGAGCGACGGGGGTGAAGCCGAACGGGTCTCCCGACTCCTCACCGGGAGACGGTGCGGGAGTTGCGGGGTCAGAGAACACCTGGCCGGAAGTGCCGTCGTCGAGTATTTGGCCGGTCGCCATCCCGGCTCGCTGCATGTGTCCGGGCGTGAGGTTCCCGAGCGTTTCTCGGCCGTATGCCCTGAGTAGGCGCTCCACCAGCTCCATGGCCATCGTCTCGGCGCTGTAGGCATCGTGTTCCGTACCGAATCCGGTGGCCAACATGATCGAGAGCAACCGCTCGCCGGAGCTCAAGATCGTGCGGATCCGTTCGGATTTTGAACCGGCCATCGGGATCGAGTCAGCTGCCTTCTCCAGTGCCTTCCGCTCATCTTTCTCGTGCTGGAGAACGCGGTCTTTCTTGCCCTTGCCCACGTAGAGGATGCTCTGCACCTGACTTCCGGTCTCCCGATAAGTCAAGGGATCGATCAATGCATAGACGTAGTACTGGGGGCCATCGACGTCAACCTTGGCGTTCTCCATGTGTGGAGTGTGACGCTCTTCAGCCTGTCGCGCTACGAGGCACGCTCAGCGCGGGTGAGTTTGGCCTGATTGCTGGCGTGACCCGACCGCCGCCGCTCGACTAGGCGACCCGTGCGGCTCCGAGATCCAGCCCACGGAGGTGCACTCGGAGTCGTTTGCACATGGGCGGGAAGGTCGCCAACGTGATGCCGCCCTCGACCGCTGCGCCGATGACGGGGATCACCTTGCCGACCCCTCGCGCGAAGATCTGCTTGGTCATCTGCGTGCCCAGGAGGCTGGCCACCTGCTTCACCAGCGGATAGATGGCGCCCTTGGTGAGCGCTTGCTTGGGGAGCTGACGCACGGCCTGCTCAGCGATCATCTTGGCGACGCTCGCCACGGCTGCATTGGCCACCTGCGTCCCGAACATGACGCCGAAGAAGAGCATCAGGATGTTGTGCGTGCCGTCGTCCAGGTCGTCCCCACTCCCCTCGAAGAGTTCGGGCCACCCATAGAGATAGGCGAGTTTCTGCGCGATGCGCATCATGTGAGCCAGGTACTGCGCCAGATCGGCCGGAACGGCGGCGGCTATGCCAATGCCCCCGGGGAGGCCCGCCGCAGCGGAGAGCGTCGAGACCTTCGCCGTCTCGAAACGGATCGAGTCGCTCGCCGCCTTCTCGATGAGGGACGCATCTATCCCCGCCGCTGACGGTGAGGTGCGCACGGCCTCCTCGACCTGGTCCGGGGCGCAGCTCTTGGCGAACGCGCTTCGGAGGTAGGACTCGCGGTGAATGCGCACGCCCGGCAGCTGTGCTGCGGCGACGAGCATCCGGCGGAATCACGTCCGGACGCGCCCTAACCCGCGTACGCGAACTCGACCGTCAGTTCGGGGTCGATCCCGGTGACGATGCCCCGGTAGAAGGAGGCAGCCTGCTCCTGGAGTGTCTCCGCGTTCGACGCGATGTACTCCGCTTGTGCGGTGTCGTCGAGGATCTTGTTGACCATCTCCACGGAGTCGATCTCCGGCGTCACCCAACTGAGTGCCCCGTTGTCCTCGGCCACGAGTTCGAACGTCTGGTCGTCATGTCCCACGAAGATGAACGCAGGGATGGTGATGAGGTAGGAGTCCTCGCCGGTCGGTTCGATCGTGACCTCGCCGCCCTCGATGCCAAGCTTGGCCGTGAACGCGTACTGGATGAAGGACGTGCGGGAACTCCCCGGGATCGCCACGCCGAACACCTCGCCGCTGGAGTTCTCCTCCATCAGTCCCTGGATTCCGAGGCTCAGCAGCACCACCTGTTCCTCGGTGGTCACGGACTCGATCACCTGGGTGTCCCGGGTCTCGGTGGTGGTGCCGATGGAGGCGAGGTTCATCAGGGGCTTCAGGGGGCCGATGGCCACGAGGGCGAGCACCGCGAGAAGGCCGGCCACCAGAATCCACCCGATCCAGGCGGACACCCTGGTCTTCGTCGACGTTGTCATGCCAGCAATGCCCCCTTGCGAACCAGAATTTGCTGAACGTGAAACTACCACCGGTGTCCGTTCTCGGCACACCGTCCCCGAACCCACCACCCCTACGCTGACCCGATGGGCCTCCGGCTCGCCCACCTCACGGCGGACAATCTCCCGCAGGCACCGGCCACTACTCCTGCGCCAGCCGCTCCCGGGCCAGCCGCACGCGCAGCGGCGCGCTCGTCGGGGACTGCACCACCGCGCGCCACTGCCGCACCGCTCCCTCGCGGTCCCCGAGCGTCGCGAGCGCGTCCCCGTGCAGGATCCGGGTGCGCGCCTCGTGCAGCCGCAGTCCCTGGTGGTCGGCGATCGCAGCGGCGCGCTCGAGCACCGCGATCGACAGGGCGGCGTCGCCCTCGGCCCGAGCGACGTCCGCGCGCGCCAACAGTTCATCCAGTTCGAGGGCCGCGTAGTTCAGGCGCCGTCGGGCGTCCCTCACGGCGCGAAGCACCTCTCGCGCGCGGGGGAGGTCCCCCAAGGCCACCGCGCTGTGCACGAGGTTCGCGCCGAGAATCACGACCCCGGCCGGATCGCCGAGCGACTGCGTCAGCTCGAACGCGGCGTCGGAGAACGGCGTCGCCTCGTCCGGGCGGCCCTGCCAGGCGATCGCGTCGGCCACGAGGCTCAACGCCTGCGCCTCGAATCGCTGCGTGCGGCTGCGCCGACTTTCGGCGATCGCCTCGTGGGCGGCGACCTCAGCCGCGGCAGCCTCGTCGAGCTCGCACAGGGCACGCGCGTAGTTGTTGCGCACCATGGACAGCGCCGTGTCGGGTGGCTCGTTCGCGCGCTCGGCAATGACCTCCTCGGCGATCAGCCGGGCCCGCTCGGCACGGCCGGCCACCAGGAGGAACTGAGGAAGTCGGTAGCGCGCAGAGAGCCGGACCTCCGCCGGGATCGACTCGGTCAGGAGTTCCTCGAGCTCGTCGCAGGCACGCTCGAGGCTGCCGGTCACGGCCTCCGTCTCCGCGAGTGCCACCCTGAGTGGACCGAGCAGCTCCGCATCGGCCACCGCGCGTCCCAGCGTGGCGCGCGTGTCCTCGAGGTTCCCGGCCAATCTCGCGGCCGTCGCGTGGCGAATGAGGTGTTCGGTGGCCACCTCGCCGTCCCCGAGGGCAGCGAGGTGCGCCGAGGTGAGCAGGTAGGCGTCGGTGACCCGGCCGTCGTCCAGCAGCTGACGGCTCAGGGCTTGCGCCAGTGACCCGACCGCGTCGGCGAGGTCGAGTTCCGCGGCGAGTTGCGCCGTCGTGACCGCGGCCTCGGCGTGCTCCTCGATCCAGGACAGGCTGGGGCTCGCCGCGTACCCGGCGAGGAGGTGCGAGACCAGCGCATTGGTCTGGGAACGCAGCAGCGAGAAACGCACCTCGAACTCGGGTGTCCCGCGCACGCCGGAGCGCACCACGTCATGCAGGTCGTATCGGCCATGAGTCTGCACCACGAGGTTCGCGCCGCGCAGCGCGGTGAGGGCGCGGGCGGCCTCGTCACTCGAGAGCGGCGCCGGGCCCTGTGCCAGCGCGACGGCGATCTCCTGCGCTGTGAGCCGGCCGCGGTGCCGCGCGAGGAACGCGAGCACGCGGCGTTGATCGGCGGTGAGGTGGTGGAGCGCGTCCTGGAGCGCGGGCACGGTGCCGAGCCCGAGGGTGTCGAGTCGGTGCACGTGGTCACTCAGGTACCACCCGGGCGTGCTGTGCGCGTTTCCGGCGAGAATGGTCATCGCGAGCGGGAGCCCGCCGCAGTGCGCCGCGAGCGCGCGCAGTGCCTCGGAATCCGACTCGGGGTCCTGGCGCCTCGTGTGCTGCGCCAGCAGCACGCTGAGCAGCGCGATCGAATCGGCCTCGTTCATGGGCTCGACCACGTGGTGCGCGGTGGCGCCGTCCCACTGCAGCCGTATACGGGAGGTTGCCACGAGCACATCGGCCGGGTCGAGCAGGCCGGCGATCTCGGCGAGGTCGCCACCTGAGGGCACATCATCCAGGAGCACGACGGCGTGGCTCACCCCGCGCGCACGGCCCTGCGATCCGCCGGTCGCCCGAGCGCGCCGTGCCCGCCTGATCTCGCCGGCCACCTCGCGGGGCTTCACCGTGTCGGGACCGGCCTCGCCGGAAGCGGTGCGAAGGCCGATCTCCAGCACGGCATCCGCCCCCGTGCGCGCCGCCAGGAGATGGGCCAGGTCGCGCGCCATGGTCGACTTCCCCACGCCGGGGAGCCCGGTGAGCACCACCACGCTGGGCGTGCGCGCCTCGGCGACCGGGTCACCGGGTGGGTCATCGGGGCGTGCCGCCACGACGCGGGCGGTCAGGTCCGCCACCTCGGCGGCGCGGCTACCGGTCAGGGCGCTGGGCCCGGGCGGCGTGACCGTGACCGTGGGCCGCGCGGTGGCCGCGGCCCGGTGGCGCAGCACCCGGGCGTGCGCCTGGTGCAGGGCGGGGGCGAGATCGGGGCGGCCGAGCACCGTGAGGATGTCCGAGGCGAGATCCGGGTCGAGGCGGCGGCGCCCGTCGCGGAAGGCGTCGTACACGGTCACGCGCCCGGGCTTGGCGGCTGTCTCGATGCCGCGCCGCGCCGCGCGCACGCGGGCGACCTCCGTGGCGATCTGCGAGTAGCTCGGCAGGCCCGCCTGCACCCGGACCTCGCGCAGCACGGCCACCAGGTCATCGAGCGTGTCGGCGGACTCAAGGCTCGCCATGCTGAACTCCCGGGGTCGTAGTAGGCGACGGGCGAGTCGGGTGACGCCATCGTAGGCGCGTCGGGTCGTGCATCACGCCCGTCACCTGGTCCACGCCGCAGTCCGGCCCATACCGCCGCCTTCCCGGGTGACGCGCTGAGGGCCGACACGCCGGACATGGAAGCCGTCGCTGACTGTTCACCTTGTGTTCACCTGCGGTGGTCGGGAGTGCCACGCGAGGGCGGTTGACTAGTGCCATGACCACGGCAGGGGTTCGCGCATGACCGACCAGCTGAACGCACGGGAGGCGGGTGCCGCGGTCGATCCCGAGGCAGCTGCCTCCGCCGCGCACACGATGACCGTGGTGGCCGACGATGCGACCCGGCGGGGCGCCACGCACCACGTGTCCGAGACCGAGGCGTTCGCCGCCTCTGCGACAGCCGCGGCCGATGCCGCCGATCCCGGCACGCAGGACGCCACCCTGCGCGGCCCCTGGGACCGCTGGGTGCCGGAGGGTCCCGCTCGCACCTGGGTGAACTGGCTCTCGGTGGCGGTCTCGATCTACCTGCTGATCTCCGCGGTCAACCTCATCGGTGGTGGCTTCAAGGCCGCCACGGGAGATCAGGCCGAGCAACTGTTCGCCTTCGCGAGCAACCCGATCGTGGCGCTCATGGTGGGTGTGCTCGCCACTGCCGCCACACAGTCCTCCTCCACCACCAGTTCCATCACGGTGGGGTTGGCGGCTGGTGGCCTGCCGCTGGAGATCGCGATCCCGATCATCATGGGTGCCAACATCGGCACCACGCTGACCAACACCCTGGTCAGCATCGGCATGATCGGGAACAAGGAGGACTTCCGCCGGGCGTTTGCCGCAGCCACGGTGCACGACTTCTTCAACCTCATCGCCGTGGCGATCCTGCTGCCGCTGGAACTGATGACGGGATACCTGGAGACGCTCTCCGGGCTGCTCGCGAATGCCTTCTCCAGCGTGACCGGGTTGGACACCGGCCGCGCCGACCTCATCGGCACCGCCACCGAACCCATCGAGAACGCCATGGCCGCTGCGACCTCCGGCGTCCCCGCACCGTGGGGCGGGATCCTGATGATCGCCGTCGGGATCGCCCTGATCCTGTTCTCCATCAGCTTCGTGGGCAAGGTCCTCAAGGTGCTGATGGTGGGCCGCGCCCGCCGCGTGCTGCACACCGCGATCGGCCGAGGCCCGGTCTCGGGCATCGCCTCGGGAACCGTGGTGACCGCACTCGTGCAGTCCTCCTCCACCGCCACGTCCCTGATGATCCCCCTCGCGGGCTCGGGTACC
Source organism: Serinibacter salmoneus (assembly GCF_002563925.1). Taxonomy (NCBI): domain Bacteria; kingdom Bacillati; phylum Actinomycetota; class Actinomycetes; order Micrococcales; family Beutenbergiaceae; genus Serinibacter; species Serinibacter salmoneus. The sequence continues at coordinate 139,018 of NZ_PDJD01000001.1, forward strand.
TTCACGCTGCGCCAGGTCTACCCCTTCACCATCGGTGCGAACATCGGCACCACCGTGACCGCATTCCTCGCCGCGCTCGGCCTCTCCGGCGCGAACGCGAGTTTCGGCCTCCAGGTCGCCCTGGTGCACCTGCTGTTCAACCTGTCCGCGACTGTCATCATCTTCGGCCTGCCGTTCCTGCGGCCGGTCCCGGTGCGTGCCGCGCAGTGGCTCGCGAACCGTTCCGCGGAGAACAAGTCCTTCGCCGCGATGTGGGTGCTGGGCGTGTTCGTGGCGCTCCCGGGCCTGCTCATCGCCGGCACTCTGCTCTTCTGAGGGGCTCGATGACCGGCGAGGGCACGCAGATTCCCACTCCGCTCTCCGAGGCGGATCTCCCGCGCTCCGAGGAGGAGATCGACGCCGCTCTGGTGCGTCTGATCGCGGAGACCGAGGCCGCCGTCACGAGGCTGCAGGCCGAACTCGCGGACCGGCGCGCCAACCAGGCGCAGCACGAGGAGATCGAGCGCCTGGAGCATCACCTGGCGGAGGCCACGGTGAGTTGGGCGAAGGTGAAGGAGTTCTTCGAGGAGGTCCTGCGGGACCTTGCCCACCGGGGCGGCACCCAGTAGGACTAGCGGCGCGCGCCCACGGTCCCGTCCGCCCGCGCCACCAGCCACGCGGCCAGCACACCCCCGACGGCTCCGAACAGGTGCCCCTGCCAGGACACCGACCCCGGCCCGAAGGCGGCCAGGGCGATCCCGGTCCAGAAGATGCTGCCCCAGATGGCCAGCAGCACGATCCCGAGCAGGATCTGCCCCACGGCGCGGCGCAGGAACCCGCGCACCACGAGATAGGCCAGCCACCCGAACACCAGCACCGAGGCGCCGATCGTCACCGACCCCGCCGGCGCCGTCAACCAGATCCCCAGGCCGCTGACCAGCCAGATCACCGCCGTCACCCCCACGAACTGCGTGGGGCCACCGAGCCGCACGAGGAACCCGAAGGCCACCACCAGGGCCAGGTTGGACCACAGATGGCTCCAGCCGGCGTGCAGGAGTGGAGCGAACAGGATCCCGAGCAGCCCCTCGAGGGTGCGTGGTGTGATGCCGAGGTGCTGCGTGAGCCAGGAGCCGGTGAGGGAATTGACCACCTGCAGCAGGAGCATCGCGCCGGCGAGCCAGGCGAGGGTCAGGAGTGATGCCGTCACGTTCGCCCCGGACAGCGACGCGCGGCCGACCTGCTCGGAGCGGAAGAGGGTGCGCATTCTTCGAGAGTACGGCGCCGGTTCCCGCGGAACGGGAACCGTCAGTCGCAGGTCCAGGGCGCGACGAAGCAGAAGAGGCCGCGCCACTGGCGCTCCGCACCGCGCGCCGCGCCGTGTCTCGGTGCGACACCGCCCTCTGAAGGCGTCGCAACGGACACGGCCGCGGCAGGCAGCACAGCAACTTCGCCCGCAGAGGCGGTCAGCACGCTGGAACCGAGAACCATGCCGGTGGTTGCGAGCGCGCTCGCCAGGACCCCCACCATGCTTCCCCCCGGAACCATCGCCCGAGTCTCTTCGGCGCGTGTTGCCATCGTTGCGCGATCCGAGATGCGATGGGGATAGCCAAAAGGACAATTCTCGACGGGTGGCATCGCACGGCACATCCCTCGGCATCGCACTACGCTCGTTCACATGACGGGGGGCGTCCAGGAACAGCGCCGCACCCTCGTGCGCCCGGTGCCGGGCGGATGGCCGCTTCGCGGGGCACTGATCGGCCTGGGACTGGCCTTCATGATCAGCGACGTGGTGACCGACACGGTGGACCTCTCCGCACCCTCCGGGTGGTTCTCGCTGGTCATCCCCTACCTGCCGCTGCTGGTGCTTCCCGTCGGCATCATCGTGGGCGCGGTCACGACCCTGGTGGTCTTCGTCGTAACAATGAGCGCCCCGCCGGACAGCCTGATGCTGTCGGCGGCGGTGGCGCCGATGCTGATCGCCATCGGGTTCGCCGCCTATGGGCTCCCGCGGCGTGCGGCCCTCGCGTTCGGCGGCGCCTTCTTCGCGCTCCTGTTGGCCTCAGCGCTCCTGGCGCCCGGGCGGCTGCCCGTGTTCATCGGACTGACGGTCACCGGTTCGCTCGCGGCGTCGGCAGGCCTTGCGGCCGACCTCTTCCGCACCCGGTCCGAGGTGGCCACCGCGCGGGTGGCGCGACTGCGCGAGGAGCAGGCGCAGGTGCGTGTGGAGGAGCGGGCGCGACTGGCTCTGGAGCTGCACGACGTGGTGGCGCACGATGTGACCGTGATCGCGATGCAGGCGCGCCGCGCCGAGATGCTGCGTGATCCGGACAAGAGCGCCGCGATCCTGGAGAGCATCGGTGACTCGGCCTCGAGCGCGCTGCAGGACCTGCGCCGGCTCGTGGCGCTGCTGAGCAGTGACGCCGCGCAGGAGCCGTCCGCTCTCCCCGGCGGCAGATCGGCGCCGGGCGCCGGCGCATCGGACATCGGGGAACCGGGCGCCGGTGAACCGGGCGCCGGTGAACCGGGCGCCGGGGAACCGGGCGGCGAAGCGACGGCCGCGGAGCACGTCACGGCGCAACTGCGCAGCATCGCGGCGGATCTGGAACGTGCCGGCTTCCCGGTGGAACTCGACATCGAGGGAGACCTCGACCTCGTGCCGGTCAGTGTGTGGCAGGTCCTCTCGCGCACGATGCGGGAACTGGGGACCAATGTGCTCAAGTACGCCGACCCTGCTGCCATCGTGGGCGTGCGGCTGGTGGTCGGGGAGGCCCACCTGGAGCTCGCCGTCGAGAACTCCGTGGCCGATCCGGGCAGCGGCGGCCAGGCGCCGTCCACCCGCGCCGGGATCGCGGCGATGCGTGCCCGGTGCGAGGTGTTCGGGGGGCGGGTGTCCGCAGGAGTCGTGGGGGCCCAGAACGCCTCGGCGCGCGCCCCGCGCTCCACCGGTCACGGCGTGCGCTGGCGAACTTCGATGACCATTCCACTGCCCGGGCGTGCCACCGTAGAAGCGAGCGGCGCCGCCGGGGCGCCCCCGGAGCAGGCGCGGGAGGAGAGCGAGCGCGCGTGATCACAGTCCTGGTGGTGGACGACGAAGCCATGACCCGAGAGATCCTGCGGGACTACCTGGAGGCCGACCCGACCATCGAGGTGGTCGGTGAGGCCGCGGACGGTGAGACTGCAGTCCGGCAGGCCCAGGCGCTGGGCCCCGACATCATCCTGATGGACATGCAGATGCCCGGTATGGACGGCGTGGCCGCCACCGAGGCCATCCACCGGGCGCACCCCGAGGTCTGCATCCTCGGGATGTCCACGTTCACCTCCGACCGCTACGTGGTGGATCTGTTGCGCGCCGGTGCGAGCGGCTACCTGGTCAAGGACACCCGGCCCCGTGACCTACGGGCGGCGATCGCCGCTGCCGTGGCCGGAGAGTCGGTCCTCTCCCCGGCCGTCACCCGCCACGTGGTGGCCGGCCTGCAGGAGTCGATGCGCGCCGTCCAGCCGGACCCCGCTCTCCTGGAGGCACTGACGGACAAGGAACTGCAGGTCATCCAGCTGCTGGCCGAGGGGATGAGCAATCGCGAGATGAGCGACGTGCTCTTCATCGCGGAGTCGACAGTGAAGGCCCGACTGGTGCGGATCATGACCAAGCTCGAGGTGCGTGACCGGGTGCAGATCCTCGTGAGTGCGATGCGGCACGGCCTGATCGACCTCACCGAGCCGCAAGGACGGCACGCACCGCAGCGGTGAGGTCGTGGATCATCGCGCTCGCCGAACCCGGGCCCGAGGCCACCAGGAGGCCGTGTTCCGCACTGAACAGGCGCCGGTGCTCGGCGCGCAGGTCCTCGGCACCCAGCGACGGCGGAAGCGCCGCGTGCGGCGCCGCGGCACGCAGGGCGTGGACCTGGGCATCGATCTGCTCCTGGCGCATCGCGGGCAGGAACGCCACGTCCAGCAGCAGTTCCGCCGCGGGCTGGAGGGGAGCGGCGGGCGCGGTGAGGAGGAACTGCGTGCGATCGGCCTCGGTCTGCACGTGCAGGCTCATCCCGCCCAGCGTCAGCTCGCGGTCTCGATCGCTGCGGCACGTGGTGAGGCTGTCCTGCCGGATCAACAGGCGCAGCAGGCGCAGCAGCGCGCGGTCCTCGGCGCTGACCGTGCGCCACCCGGTGGGTAGCGTGAGCGTGAGGCGAAGTCTCCTGGCGCGCGGCTGGGTGAGTGCGAGGAGGTGAGTGCCCTCAGGGAGGAGTCGCGCCTCGGCCTCCGGTGCCCCGCCTGCCGCACCACGGCGCGTCGCCGCCGTTCCTCGGCGCGAATCAGCCGGCGCCGTCGCTGTGTAACAGGTCGAAACCAGTTCCATGCCGCCCCCCGACCCCTCGCTGCACATATTCGCGTCACGTTACCGCGGAAACGGCTAAACCGGAATGTACTTTTGTACAAGTCTGACTTTGCCGTGGGGAACGGCGACAATGAGGCATGCGATGGCGACGGCGCAGCCCCCACCCCGCCCACCTCACCGCGGGATTCGTGGCGCAGGAGGCGGCGGCGCACGCGCCGGCGCTGGAGGCTCTGCTCGGCCGGCCCCGGGTCGGCGCGAGCGTGCCGATCGAGGTGGGGATCGACGTCGTCCCCGGCGCCCGCATGGTCATCCTCCTGCGCAACCGCAATGTGGCGTTCGTGCCCGTGGATCACGAGGCCGAGCTCCGGGCGCAGCTGCCGCGGCGAGGCGTGCTGACCCACCCCGGGGAGGCGTTCGTGCACGACGGCGCCTGGCAGGTCTGGGTGGGTCCCTCGCCCCGCCCGGTGGATGCGCAGGTGCCGCCGGGGACCATCGACCCCGAGCCGCCCTCGGTGGGCGGCATCCCGCTGCGACGCCCCGGGCGCTGAGCAGGCGGCGCTCTTGGTCCCGGTGGCGGACCCTGCCACTCAGCGGCACACTCGGCGCCATGCTCACCACGATCGAGAACCTCCCCGCCGGAACCATCGGTTTCCGCGCGAGCGGCGTCATCAGCGCCGAGGACTACCGCGACGTGCTGGAACCCGCGATGGAGGCCGCGCACGCCTCACAGGAGAAGGTCAACGTCGTCTACGTCATCGGACAGGACGTGGAGCGCTTCAGCCTCGGGGCCATGGCGCAGGACGCGAAGGTCGGCGCCACCACCCCCGCCAAGGAGTTCGGCCGCATCGCCGTGGTCACGGACACCCACTGGATCTCCGGGGCGGTGCACTTCTTCCTGCACTTCTACCGTTGCGAGGTGCAGGTGTTCGCGGAGTCCGCCGAGGCCGAGGCCATCGCCTGGGCCGCCGCCGGCTGAGGAGCCCTCTTCCCTCTACCCCGCGAGTCCGTTGCGTGTGCGTCGAGGGCGTGGTCGTGGGCCACGTCCTCGGCGCAGGAGCCACGGCTTCGCGGGTCGTGTGCCCGCGCGGGTCCTCAGGGTGGCACGATCGGGTCGACTACGTGCCGTCCGCGTCGTTCGCCGCCTTGAGGTCCTTCAGCGGGGGACCGGGGTGGAGCACGCCGTTGACGATGGAGCGGATCGCGAACTCGGTGGCCTCGGCCAGCCCCACCTCCTCGGGGTGCAGGAGCCACTGCAACTGCAGTCCGTCCATGACCCCCAAGATGCTCGCGGATGCGGCCGCGATCACTGACCGGTCCGTCACGCCCTCCTGTCGGCAGATCACCTCGAAGGCCTCGCCGACCTCCGCGCGCAGGCTCTGGTATCGGCGCTGGAAGTAGTCGCGGGCCGGGTGGTCCTCGGTCACGGCCTCACTGGAGAGCACCGTATAGACCTGGACGATGCCCGGCCGGGACTCGTTCAGCAGGGCGGTGCGCACCAGGTGCAGGAAGAGATCCGCGCCTCCGGGCATGTGCTGCGCCTCGAAGTCCTGCACGTCGGTGTGGTCGCGGTAACTGATCACCTCCAGGAGCAACTTCTGCTTCGAGCCGAAGTGATGCAGCACCCCGGCGTGGGTGATGCCGACCTGTTCGGCGATGTCGTTCAGGGTGCCGTTGGCGTACCCCTTGTTCCCGAAGGTCTCCACGGCAGCCCGCAGGATCTGCTCCCGCTTCGCCGCCGTGGCCGGCCGCACCCGCGCCGTGGTCGAGGCCTCATCAGCCATGTGGTCCTCCTGTGCCGTGTGGGTGGCGCCCGCTCCGAAGGCGGAGAGCGTCTCATGCCTCAGCCTGCCACTTGCCAAGTTTACTGACTGTCGAGTAACCTCCGGAGCACTTACTTGCCAGAAAGTAAGTGAGAGGTCACGGGGTCGTGGCCCCCTCACCGACGAGGTGCAAACGTGCTCGAGGAGAAGCGATGAAGCTCAGAAGGTCCCTACTGGTCACCGGTGCAGCCATGCTCGTCAGTTCGCTCGCGCTGGCGGGTTGCTCGACGAGCGATGACAGCGCGCAGGAGAACTCAGGCCAGTCCGGGGGTGCGTCCGCGACGGGGACGGCCCTGACGATTGCGAAGCCGGACGGTTCCATCGCCACGGAGTCGAACAACCCCTGGATCGGCGACTCCTCGGCGGTCAAGCTCGGCTACAAGAACGTGATCTTCGAGCCCTTGGCCATGGTGAACCTGGTGGGGGAGAACGAGACCACGCCGTGGCTCGCCGAGTCCATCGCCTGGAACGACGACTACACCGAACTGCGGGTCACGCCCCGCGCCGGCGTGACGTGGAACGACGGCACCGACTTCACCGCCGAGGACATCGTCTTCAGTTTCGAGCTCATCCAGAACACCCCCGCGCTGGACACCGGCAACCTCCAGTTGACCAGTGTGGAGCAGGAGGGGGAGGAGGTGGTGCTCACCTTCGCCGAGTCCAAGTTCGTCAAGCAGTCCCAGGTGCTGCACATGCCGATGGTGCCCAAGCACATCTGGGAGAACGTGGCCGACCCGACCACGGAGACCAACCCGGACCCGGTCGGCACCGGCCCCTACACGCTGGAGAACTTCTCGAGCCAGAGCGTCGAGCTCACCGCGCGGTCCGACTACTGGGGCGGTGACCTGGCGGTCCCGACCCTGTATTACGTCTCCTACAACGACAACACCGCGCTGACCACGGCTCTGGCCAACGGCGACGCGGACTGGGCCCAGGCGTTCATCCCGAACGTGCAGGAGGCCTTCGTCGACAAGGACCCCGAGCACAACGTGTTCTGGGCGGCCAACGTGATGGCGCCCGACGTGCTGTTCCTCAACGTGCAGGAGAAGCCGTTCGACGACGTCGCGTTCCGGCAGGCCGTGAACATGGTGATCGATCGCGAGCAGCACACCACCATCGCCCGGGAGAACGCGGGCCCGGAGCTCACCTCGGTCACCGGACTGCCCACCCCGGTCGGTGAGCAGTACATCGCCCCGGAGTTCCAGGGCGAGGAGTTCGCCATCGACGTGGACGGCGCGCGGGAGATCCTGGCAGACGCCGGGTACACCTGGGAGGGCGAGAGCCTGATCGACCCGGACGGTGAGCCGGTCTCCTTCGAACTGAGCGTGCCTCAGGGGTGGAACGACTACGTCACCGGGATCAGCCTGATCGCCGACCAGGTCGGGCAGACCCTGGGCGCCGAGGTGCTGGTGGACACCCCCGACGCCGACACGTGGTGGGAGAACAAGCGCAGCGGCGACTTCGACGCGATCATGCACTGGACGGACGCGGGCTCCACGCCGTACGACCTCTACTCCGACACGATGGACGGCCGCTGGCTGCTCGCCGGGGACCTGGTCGACTACAACTTCGGGCGGTTCGAGAACGAGGAGGCGACGGCGCTGCTGGACACCTACGCGACCACGTCCAGTGACGAGGAGCGCACCGAGGCCCTGAACCGGATCCAGCAGATCTTCGTGGAGGAGGTGCCGGTGATCCCGGTCGGCACGCACCCGTTCCTGGGCGAGTACAACACCCGCAGCTACGTCGGGTGGCCCAACGAGGAGGACCCGTATGCGACCGCCGACCCCGTGCAGGTGACGGCCGCGATGATCATGACCCGACTCGAGCCGGCCAACTAGGCCCCATCCGCTGCCACGGCGGGGTGGGGGTCCGAGTGCCATCGGACCCCCACCCCCGGGGCCGAGACGAGAGCGACAGCGCATGCCTGAGACATTGATGTCCATCAAGGACTTCTCGGTCCTCTACGACGTGGAGACACCCGTGGAGGCCGTCAAGCACGTGAGCCTGGAGTTGAAGCGCGGGGAGATCCTCGGGCTCGCCGGCGAGAGCGGCTGCGGCAAGACCACCCTGGCCTACGGGGTCCAGCGTCTGCTCAAGCCCCCGGCGGTGATCACGAGCGGCTCCGTGCACTTCCACGACGCCGGGGGCGAGGTGATCGACGTCAACGCCCTGGATGCCGAGGCGATGCGGGTGTTCCGCTGGGACAAGATCTCGATGGTCTTCCAGGGGGCGATGAACGCCCTGAACCCGGTGGCCACGATCGGCGCCCAGCTGGATGACGTGTTCCGCATCCATCGTCCCGGGATGACCAAGGCGCAGCGCCGCGCGGAGTGCGCGGATCTGCTGGAGATCGTGGCGGTGGGCAAGGACCGGTTGCGGTCCTACCCCCACGAGCTCTCCGGCGGGATGCGTCAGCGGGTGATGATCGCGATGGCCCTCGCGTTGCGGCCCCAACTCATGGTGATGGACGAGCCCACCACCGCGCTCGACGTGCTCGTGCAACGCGAGATCCTGCGCCAGATCTCCGAACTGCGCCACGAGTTCGGGTTCTCCGTCGTGTTCATCACCCACGATCTGCCCCTGCTCCTGGAGATCAGCGACCGGATCGCGGTGATGCGTTCCGGCGAGATCGTGGAGCTCTCCGGCGCGCGGGAGCTGTGGGAGCACCCGCGCCACGACTACACCAGGACCCTCCTGGCGTCCTTCCCCCGCCTGACCGGCGAGAAGGGGGTGCTCCAGCGATGACCACGCTCGAGTTCCGCAATGTCAGCAAGATCTACCACGTGCGCGGCGCCTCGGCGCTGCGGGCCCTGGACGACGTGAGCTTCACGCTGCAGGACCGCCAGACCATCGCCCTGGTGGGGCAGTCCGGCAGCGGCAAGTCCACGATCGCGAAGATCCTCACCCAGCTCGAGCGACCCACCAGCGGGGAGATCCTGCTGGACGGCACGCCGATCCCGCGCCGCGGGCGGGCCCTGCGCGGGTATCGCCAGACCCTGCGGATGGTGTTCCAGGACCCCTTCGCCTCGCTCAACCCGTATCACTCGATCCGCCACCACATCGAGCGCCCGCTGCGCCTGGACCGGGTCGTGCCCAAGGACCAGGTCGATGCCGAGGTGCGCCGACTGCTGGAGCGGGTCCGGCTCGATGTGGACGCGACGATCGACCGGCGCCCCCACGAACTCTCCGGTGGTCAGCGCCAGCGTGTCGCGATCGCGCGGGCGCTCGCCTCCCGGCCCAAGCTCCTCGTGGCGGACGAGCCGGTCTCCATGCTGGACGTCTCGATCCGGCTCGGCGTGCTGAACCTGCTCGCCGACCTGCAGCGCGAGGAGGGTCTAGGAGTCCTCTACATCACGCACGACCTCGCCACCGCGCGGCACTTCAGCGACGAGATCATGGTGCTCAACCACGGCAAGGTCGTGGAACACGGGAGCGCCGACGACGTGATCCTGCGACCGCAGGACCCCTACACCCAGGAACTGCGGGCTGCCTCGCCCGACCCCGAGGCGCACTTCGCCGTCGGTTCCGCCACCACCGGCGGAGGTGCCGCATGAGAATCCCCGTTCGCTTCATCGCTGGTCGCGCCCTCTTCTACGCCTTCACGGCGTGGGCGGCCATCACCATCAACTTCTTCCTGCCGCGGATGTTGAAGGGCGACCCCGTCTCCGCCTACATGCAGAAGCAGGCGGGACAGATCACCCCGGAGGCGGAGAACGCCCTGCGGATCCTCTTCGGCCTCGACGAGGACAAGTCCCTGTGGCAGCAGTACGTGGAGTACTGGCGCCTGCTGCTCAGCGGCGATCTCGGCCTGTCCTTCTCCCACGGCCTGGCACCCGTGGGCGAGGTGATCTCCTCGGCGCTGCCCTGGACGGTGGGCCTGGTCGGCATCGCCACCATCATCTCCTTCGTCCTGGGCACCTCCCTGGGCGCCGTCATCGGATGGCGCCGCGGCAGCAAGCTCGACGCGCTGATCCCCGTCACCACCTTCTTCGGGACCGTGCCCTACTTCTGGCTCGGTCTGATCGCGATCGCGCTGTTCTCCTCCACGCTGCACTGGTTCCCCGCCTCGCACGCCTACGACAAGGGCAGCGTGCCGGAGTTCAGCCTCGACTTCATCGGGCAGGTCATCCACCACGGCGCGCTGCCGGCCATCACGATCGTCGTCGCCTCCCTCGGCGGCTGGATCCTCGGCATGCGCAACATGATGCTGACCGTCCTGGACGAGGACTACATCACCGTGGCGCAGGCCAAGGGCATGCCGAACAAGCGGGTGCTGCGGCACTACGCCGCGCGCAACGCGGTGCTGCCCCAGATCCAGAGCTTCGCGCTCTCGCTCGGCTTCATCGTGGGCGGGACGATCGTGATGGAGATGGTCTTCTCCTACCCCGGCGTCGGCAAGCTCCTGCTGGACGCCACCACGGCCAAGGACTACCCGCTCATGCAGGGTCTGTTCCTCATCATCACCATGGCCGTCCTCGTTGCCAACATCCTGGCCGACGTCGCCTACGCCGTCCTGGATCCCCGTACCCGGCAGGCGGAGGCCTGAGAGATGTCCATTTCCCAGTCGATACCCCAGCCCCCTGTCGAGGACACCGACGCGGCCACCGAGGCCGCCACCCAGCTCGCGCCGCGCCCCGGCCCGTCGCGGCGGACCTTCTGGTCGCAACTCGGCTCGGCCTTCGCGATGTTCCGCAACCCCAAGTCGCTCACCGGCCTGGCGATCCTCGGCGTCTTCGTGCTCATCGCCGTCTTCGGGAACATCATCGCTCCCTACGGTCCGCTCGAGAAGGACTACACGGCGCTGCGGCAGGGGCCCTCCTCGGCCCACTGGCTCGGCACCACGCACATGGGCGAGGACGTCTTCAGCCAGATCGTGTACGGCACCCGGGGGGTGCTCGTGGTCGGCTTCACCGCCGGCATCATCGCGACCTTCGTGGCCGTGGTCATCGGTGTGGTCGCCGGCTACACCCGCGGCTGGCGCAGCGAGTCGCTCTCGGCCGTGACGAACGTGTTCCTCGTGATCCCGGGTCTGCCGCTCATCATCATCGTCGCCTCCCAGTACCAGAACCCCCCGTTGATCGTCATCGCCGCGGTCCTCGCCTTCACGGGCTGGGCGTGGGGCGCCCGTGTGCTGCGAGCCCAGACGATGTCGCTGCGCAACCGTGACTTCATCCAGGCGGCGCGCGCCAACGGCGAACCGCTGCGGCGCATCATCTTCGTGGAGATGCTGCCGAACCTCATGGCGATCATCGCCTCGAGCTTCGTGGGCACGGTGACGGCCGCGGTGCTGGGCCTGACCACGCTGGCGTTCATCGGCGTCATCCCGATCTCGAACCTGAACTGGGGCACCATCCTGTTCTGGGCGCAGCAGAACGGCGCCTTTCCCACCTACTGGTGGTGGTGGCTCCCCGCGGGTCTGTGCATCGCGATCCTCGGGGTCGCGCTCTCGCTGATCAACTTCGGCATCGACGAGTACGTGAACCCCCGACTTCGCTCGGCCGGTGAGCAATCCCGCGCCCTGCGCAAGCGCGGGATCGACGCGAACAGCAGCGTCACCACCGTGCGCATCGCCGCACCCCCTGACCAGCCCACGACCACACGAACGGAGGGCGACTCATGACCGATGTCCACAGCCCCGACACCCGCAGCGCCGCCTACCGCAACACCGACCTGTCCGTCGCCGAGCGCGTGGAGGACCTGCTCGCGCGGATGACACTGCCCGAGAAGGTCGGCCAGATGCTGCAACTGGACGCCCGCGACGACCTGACCCACCACGTGCACGAACGCCACGTCGGATCCCTCCTGCACGCCTCGCAGGAGCGACTGCTGCAGGCACACCGCCTCACGCAGGAGACCCGGCTGCAGATCCCGCTCCTGGTGGGTGAGGACTGCATCCACGGCCACTCGTTCTGGCCCGGTGCCACCATCTACCCCACGCAGCTGGGGATGGCCGGCACCTGGAACGCGGACCTGGTGGAGCAGGTGGCCCGGGCCACCGCCGTGGAGGTCGCCGCGACCGGGGTGCACTGGACCTTCTCCCCGGTGCTGTGCATCGCGCGTGACCTGCGCTGGGGCCGGGTGAACGAGACCTTCGGGGAGGACCCGTACCTGATCGGGGAGTTGGCCTCGGCGATGGTGCGCGGCTACCAGGGTGAGGGACTGGAGGACCCGACGGCGATCCTGGCCACCGCGAAGCACTTCGCCGGGTACTCCGAGACCCAGGGCGGACGGGATGCCTCCGAGGCCGACATCTCCCGGCGCAAGCTGAGGTCGTGGTTCCTGCCGCCGTTCGAGCGGGTCGCCCGGGAGGGCTGCCGGACCTTCATGCTCGGCTACCAGAGCATGGACGGGGTGCCGATCACGATCAACGACTGGCTCCTGTCGGAGGTGCTGCGCGGGGAGTGGAACTACACCGGCACCCTCATCACCGACTGGGACAACGTGGGCCGCATGGTCTGGGAGCAGCAGGTGCAGCCCGACTACGCCCACGCCGCGGCGGCCGCGGTCCGCGCGGGCAACGACCTCGTGATGACCACCCCGGGCTTCTTCGAGGGCGCCCTGGAAGCGGTGGAGCGCGGCTTGCTCCGGCCCGATGAGGTGGACCCGGCGGTGCGGCGCATCCTCACCCTGAAGTTCGAGCTCGGGCTCTTCGAGAACCCCCGGCTTCCCCGCGAGGACGTCGCCGCGGTGGTGGGGACCGCGCAGCACACGGAACTGAACCTGCGGGTGGCGCGCGAGAGCCTCGTGCTGCTGGAGAACGACGGCACCCTGCCCCTGACCCCGCGGCCGGGCCTGCGGATCGCGGTGGCGGGGCCGCTGGCCGATGACGCACAGACCCAGCTCGGGGACTGGGCCGGCGGCAGCGGGCAGGCCGGATGGCTGGACGGTCAGCCGCGCGAGATGATCACCACGGTGCTGGACGGGCTGCGGGCGATCGCGCCGGCCGATGCGGACGTGACCTACTCGCCGGGGGCGGAGATCCTCTCCCTCGCTGCGGACCCGGAGGGCACCCACTTCCCGGATGGTCAGCCTCGACCCCCGATCGTGGTCCCGGCCGAGCCCGACCCTCAACTGATCGACGAGGCGGTCGCCTCCGCGCGCGAGGCCGATGTGGTCGTCGCGGTGGTCGGGGACCGCATCGAGACGGTCGGCGAGGGCCGCTCGACCGCGACGCTGGAACTCCTGGGCGGTCAGGTTGCCATGCTCGAGGCCCTGGTGGAGACCGGGACGCCGGTGGTCGTGGTGCTGGTGGCCTCCAAGCCGCCCGTGTTGCCGCGCTGCCTGGAGCAGGCCGCGGCCCTGATCTGGGCGGCGAACCCGGGGATGCAGGGTGGCCGCGCCGTGGCGGAACTGGTGTTCGGTGCCATCGAGCCCGCGGGGCGACTCCCGCTCTCCTTCGCCCGGCACGCCGGACAGCAGCCCACCTACTACAACCAGATCCGTGGCCAACACGGTAACCGCTACGCGGACCTCACCCAGGCGCCGGCGTACGCCTTCGGGCAGGGCATCGGGTACACGACTGTGCGCTACAGCGATCTCACGCTGGAGCGGGAGCAGGTCGGCCTCGAGGACACCCTGGTGGCGGAGATCACGGTCCACAACGACGGCGATCGTCCCGCCCACGAGGTGGTGCAGGCCTACGTCTGCGACCTCGTGACCTCCGTGAGTTGGACGGACCGGGAACTCAAGGCGTTCCGGCGTGTGGTCGTGGAGCCGCACTCCGCCGCCCGGGTGCGCATCGAGGTGCCGGTGCGCGAGTGCACGATCGTGGATGCCCAGGGGCGGCGCGTGGTGGAACCGGGCGCATTCGAACTGCTGGTCGGGCGCTCCTCGCGCACCCAGGACCTGCAGCGCGCGGGGTTCACCGTGGGCACCGAAGCACTGCCCGCCTGAGAAGCCACTGGGCCATCCCGGCCGCAGATCGTTGCGGCCGGGATGTGCCGCGCGCGGCGTGGGGCCTGCTCTTGTGGGGTCTCGTCCTACGGCGCGTAGTCGTACATCGTCACCCAGTCCACCTCCACGCGGCCGCTGGTCCCCGGGTCCGGCGCAGAGCCGTACAGTTCCGTCTCCACCTGCAGCACGAGGTGGAACGCGGTGTCCGGCACGCCGTCCGTGAAGGTGCCCACCTCCTCGCCGTCGAGCAGGAAGGTGAGGGCATCGGGCGCCCACTCGATCGTGGCGGTGTGCCAGCCGGTGCCGGCGAGCGGCACGTCGGTGGTGAAACGCTCGGCGGCCCCCGGGGCGCCCGCGCCTGAGCCTGGTCGGAACCGGTTGGCGTAGATCGTCTCCTCCCCGGTCAGCTCGTTGACCTCGGGGAAGTCGATCTCTCCTTCGCCCCAGTCGTCGCTGTCCGGCCACAGGATCCCGACGACCTTGTACCCCGGTGCCACGTCCGCGCGCAGTCGGAAGCTGTAGCGCCCGTACTGCTCGCCCCACCCGGTGCCGGGATGGCGCACGGCCACACCCGCGACCCGCGGCACGCCGTCGCGCGTCCCGATGTCCCACGTCAGCCGGCCGTCCTGCACCGACAGCACTGACTCGGCGTCGTAGCGGCCCTTCCCCGAGGTGTCGGGCCCGTCGTAGGCGAGGAGCTGGTCGGTGTACCGCGAGGTGAGGAAGGAGCCGCGCGCCACGGACTCGGTGAAGTCCTGGGCGTAGATCTGCTCCCAGTCCCCGACGTCGCCTATCGGCATGGCGGTGATGCTCAGCGCATCGGGGTCTGGGTCGGGGCCCGGGTCTGGGTCTGGGTCTGGGTCTGGGTCTGGGTCTGGGGTCGGTTCTTGTGACGGGCTGGGGGTGGGTGACGGCGTCACGACGGGTGGCGGCGTCGGTCGTGCGGGCAGCGGCGCGGGTGAGGGCGGCGCGGGTGAGAGCGTCGGGGTGCTGGGCGTCGGGGTGCTGGGCGCGGCATCCTCACGCGGTGCCCCGGCGCGGGAGACGGGCGATGGATCATCGGCGGGCTCGCCGGTCTCCGCGCCGTCACTGCTCGCCGTGGGTTGCGCATGCGCGGTGGGTTGCGCGTGTGCGGTGGGCGAGGGGAGAAGGCTGGCCTCGATCGCCCCCGGGGTGGTGGAGCGTGGCTCCGGGTCCGGTGCGGCAGGCTCGTGGGACGGCGAGAGGGGGCGTGGGGCCTGCGCGGTCAGGTGGTCCTGGAGTGCGCGCTCCGCGGCCGCGGCGCTCAGGCCTGCTCGGCTCTCGCTGCTCACTGCCCCGTCGAGGGCGGAGGCGAGCACGAGGGCAGCGGTCGCGGAGATCGTCACGATGCCCACCCCCGCGGCTACCCGAGTGGGGCGGCGCACACGCACGTGGGGTGACGGTGCCACGGCAAGGTCCCCCTACGGCGTCGAACGGTCCGATCCGATGCGAAACTACCAGCGCGCCGCTCCCGGTGGGGGGACCGATGTGCGGGCGGCGGCGTCCGATCACACCCGCGCCGAAACCGTGCCCGCCGCGCCGAGACCGTGCTATTCCGCCACGGACTCGCCGCGGCGTGCACGGTCTCGGCGCTAGTGGGAGGGCTCAGAGTGGGAGGGCTCAGAGAGCGACGGGCGCCACGCCCATCTCCCCGAGCAGTCCCTCGATGCGGGTGCGGATCTCGTCGCGGATCGGGCGGACGGAGTCGATGCCCTGACCGGCCGGGTCGTCGAGCTTCCAGTCCAGGTAGCGCTTGCCGGGGAAGTAGGGGCAGGCGTCCCCGCAGCCCATGGTGATGACCACGTCGGAGGCCTGCACGGCCTCGGTGGTCAGCACCTTCGGCTTCTCCTCACGGATGTCGATGCCGACCTCCAGCATCGCCTCCACGGCCACCGGGTTGATCTGCTCGGCGGGCATGGACCCGGCCGAGCGGACCTCCACAGCGCCGCCGGACAGCGCCCGCAGGAACCCCGCGGCCATCTGGGAGCGGCCCGCGTTGTGGACGCAGACGAACAGGGCGCTGGGCTTGCCGGTCTCGGCGGTCTCGGCGGGAGTGATGCTCTCGGTCATGAGGTGTTCTCCAAGGGTCTCGGGTGCGGCGGTCTCGGGTGTGGCGGTGTCGGGAACGTCGATCGGGTGCGGGTGGTCGGGCCGCTACTGCGTGGTGGGGAGCGCGAGGTCCGGGGTGAGATCTTCGAGCAGGGCGCGGACCCGGTTGTCGAGGTCCTCGGCGATGGCGGCCACGCCGGCCTCGGAGGCCAGGGCCGGGTCGCCGACCTGCCAGTCCTCGTACCGCACGCCCGGGACGATGGGGCACACGTCGCCGCAGCCCATCGTGATGACGACGTCGGCGGCGCGCACGGCGTCGTCGGTCAGTGGCTTGGGGAAGGCCTCCGGCGCGGTGCCGAGGTCGTCGAGCACCGCCTGCACCCCGGGGTGGACCTGTGCCGCGGGCGTGGAGCCCGCGGAGCGGACCACCACGGCATCGCCGGCGTAGCTGCGCGCGATCGCCGCGGCGAGTTGGGAGCGGCCCGCGTTCTGCACGCACACGAACAACACCTGTGGCCTGGAGCCGGTGCGGTCGCGGGTGAGGTCCTCCAGCCGCTGCCGGGCAAACTGCGCGGTCGCCGCGAACAGGCCATCCCCGATACCGGCGGAGCGAGCCAGTCCCGCGAAGGACTCCCGGCAGGTGGCGAGCACGAGCTCGTCCGGCAACGCCGGGAACTCGCGTGCGAGGTCCTTGGCCAGGGTCGCGAGCTCCTCGTCCGCCTCGGGCACCTCGTGCGGGTGCTCCGGGCCGCACCTCGAGGTCACCACGGTGGGCGCGAAGGAACTGAGCAGGTGGGTGACGGCGTCGCGATACGTCGGGGCGAGGGAGTACCAGACCCAGGTGCCACGCCGCTGCGTGGCCAGGAGTCCCGCCTCCCGCATCACCTTCAGGTGGTGGGAGACGGTCGGCTGGGACAACTCCGTGAGCTCGGCCAGGTCGCAGACGCACGCCTCCGCGCTGGGCGAGGCGCTGATGTGGGACAGCATCCGCAGCCGCAGCGGATCGGCCATCGCCTTCAACACCGGCGCCAACACAGCCGCCGTCTCCTCGCCCAAGGCGAACCCGGTGGCCGGGGAGGCTACGCCGTCGGACGCGATCGGGACGTCGATGGTGGTCATGCTCACCTCCTCAGGCAGGGCTCAGCGGGCCTCGGGGATCACGGCGCGGGGCGCCGTCGGGTCGCCCGCGAACCAGCGCCGACCGGCCCACAGGGCGACGTACACGAGACCCACCAGGACCGGCACCTCGATGAGGGGGCCGACGACGCCCGCCAGGGCCTGGCCGGAGGCCGCACCGAAGGTGCCGATCGCCACCGCGATGGCGAGCTCGAAGTTGTTGCCCGCTGCGGTGAACGCGAGCGTGGTGGAGCGGGCATACCCCATGCCCAGGGCCTTCCCGGTGACCATCCCGATGGCCCACATGACCGCGAAGTAGACCAGCAGGGGCAGCGCGATGCGGGCCACGTCCAGCGGGTTGGAGGTGACGGCCTCGCCCTGCAGGGCGAACAACAGCACGATGGTGAACAGCAGGCCGTACAGCGCCCAGGGCCCGACGGTCGGGATGAACTTCTCCTCGTACCAGTCGCGACCCTTGGTCCGCTCGCCGATGATGCGGGAGAGGAACCCGGCCACCAGCGGGATGCCGAGGAAGACCAGCACGTTCAGGGCGATCTCGCCCATCGACACGTCCAGGCCCTGGGAGTCCAGGCCCAGCCAGCCGGGCAGCACCGTGAGGTAGAAGTAGCCGAGCAGGGAGAACGCGAGCACCTGGAACACGGAGTTGATCGCGACCAGCACGGCCGCGGCCTCCCGGTCGCCGCACGCCAGATCGTTCCAGATCACCACCATCGCGATGCAGCGGGCCAGGCCCACGATGATCAGGCCGGTGCGGTACTCCGGCAGGTCCGCCAGGAAGATCCACGCCAGGGTGAACATCAGGGCGGGGCCGACGAGCCAGTTCAGCATCAGCGAACTGATCAGGAGGCGCTTGTCGCCGGTCACGGAGGCCACCCGGTCGTAGCGCACCTTGGCCAGGACGGGGTACATCATCACCAGCAGGCCCAGCGCGATCGGGATGGAGATCCCGCCCACCTCCATGCTGGCCAGGAGGTCCGACACTCCGGGAATGAACCGGCCGAGCAGCAGGCCGCCGATCATTGCCAGGCCGATCCAGGCCGGCAGCCAGCGGTCCAGGGTGGACAGCCGCGCGGTGGTCGCAGCCGTTCCGGGATCGCTCGCGGTGCTGGGCGTGGAGATGCCGACGGGCTGGGGGGTGTTCATGCAGAGGCTCCCGTGGTGGCGTTGAGGGCGGCTTGGGTGTTGGCGGGTGAGGCGGGGGCGGCCTGCAGGGTGGCGAGGTAGCGTTCGGCGTCCAGGGCGGCGGAGCAGCCGGTGCCGGCGGCGGTGATGGCTTGGCGGTAGGTGTGGTCCACGACGTCGCCGGCGGCGAAGACGCCGGGCAGGTTGGTCTGGGTGGTGGGGTGGGCCACGGTGATGTAGCCCTCCTCGTCCAGGTCGACCTGGCCGTGCAGGAGTTCGGTGCGCGGTAGGTGCCCGATGGCTTCGAACAGGCCGGTGACCGCGAGGTGGCGGGTGGCGCCGGTGGTGGTGTCGCGCAGGGTGAGGCCGGTGAGTTTCTCGGTGCCGTGGATGGCGATGATCTCGCTGTTCCAGGCCATCTCGATCTTGGGGTCGGCCAGGGCGCGTTCGGTCATGATCTGGGAGGCGCGCAGTTCGTCGCGGCGGTGGATGAGGGTGACCTTGGAGGCGAAGCGGGTCAGGAAGGTGGCCTCCTCCACGGCGGAGTCGCCTCCGCCGACCACGGCGATCTCCTGGTCGCGGAAGAAGAACCCGTCGCAGGTGGCGCACCAGGAGACCCCACGCCCGGAGAGGGTCTTCTCCTCGGGTAGGCCCAGTTCGCGGTAGGCCGAGCCGGTGGTCAGGATGACCGCGCGGGCTTTGATGGTGCCGGACTCACTGGTGGTGAGGGTCTTGATATCGCTGGTGAGGTCGAGGGACTCCACGTCCTCGAAGCGGATGTCGGCGCCGAACTTCTCGGCCTGGGCGGCCATGTTCTCCATCAGGTCCGGGCCCTGGATGCCCTCGGGGAACCCGGGGAAGTTCTCCACCTCGGTGGTGTTCATCAACGCGCCACCCGCGCTCACACTCCCGGCGAACACGATCGGCGCCAACCGCGCCCGCGCCGCGTACACCGCCGCGGTATACCCCGCCGGACCCGACCCCACAATCACCACATCATGAACCACATCAGGGTCCTGGTTGCGCTGGGTGGCGGCCACGGTGGCCGAGTCCACCGGAGCGGCATCGTCGGTCGGTGTGGAGACGGCACCCAGGGCCGAGGCCCCGGCGAACGGGTTGAATGGGGTGGACATCTGGCTCCTTGTGCGATCCGGTGAGTATCGATCCGCGTCTATATTGACAGTCATCGATCGGGTGCGCAAGCGCTGTATTGATGTTCATCGAATCGTGCCTGGACGGTCACCAGGAGGGTGCCGAACGAGGACCCGATCGGATGGCGGGTGCTGGGTCAGTCAGCCCACGTTGATGTTCTCTTTCGCGCGGATCAGGTCCAGGGCGATCACCGACCCCAGGAGGGCGCGCCGCTCCCGGTGGCTCAGATCGGGGCTCATGCTGACCACGTAGCGGCTGCGGCCCAGGAAGGCCCGGCTGATCCCGGCCCACTGCCGGGAGATGGTGGCGAGGGTCCCCCGCGGCCCGGTGAGGGTGAAGTCCATCCCACGCAGGCTGCCCGTGAGGTCGAGCGCGGAACCGTCCAGGGTGACAGTGCACGAGGTGCGGAAGAACGCCAGGCGCTTGACCACCTCGGCCAGCGCGATGCCCTCGCCGTCGCGGATCTCCATCCGGTCGCGCCACCAGTTCATGGTGTCGTGCAGGTGCAGCACCCACCCGGTCTCGTCCACCACCGTGAAGTCGCGGCTGCCCGCGAACATCCGTCCGAGCGCAGAGCCCTCGGTGTGGATGTGACCCACCTGCCGGCCGGACATGTCCGAGACGGCGAAGTTGTTGCTCATGAAGCCCGTCACCTGGTCGACGACGAGGACGTCGTGATCGAGGATCCCCATGCCCCGATCCTGGCACGACCTCGCTACGGACGGAGGATTCCGTGTCGTCGGCCCACGCGACCAGGATTCGCCCAGGTCAGAGGCGGTCGGTACTCGCGCTCTCACGCCGAGATGGGCGGATTCTCCGTCCCCAGCGAGGTCGCGGGCGTACGCTCCGTGCCATGAGCATCGATGGGGACGTCATGGGCGATGCGCACGCCACCGAGCAGTGCCTGCTGCGCGAACTGGCGACCGGCGCCGCGGTCTCCGGTGGAATCGGCGCCGTGACCTGGCTGATCGGCGCTCGTCGCTCCCGGCCGGGTGCCGTCGGGTTCGGGAGGCAGACCGTCGCGTGGGCGGCAGTGAACGCCACAATCGCCGGGGTGGGCGCATGGCGCGCCCGCCGCGCGGCTGTGGCCGACGGGGCCGACGGGGCCGACCGGGCCGATGGGGCCGACGAGAAGGGACGGGCGCGTTCGATGCGCCGCACCCTGCTGATCAACGCGGGACTCGACGTCGGCTACCTCGCCACCGGCATCTGGCTCACCCGAAGCGCGCATCCGCGCCTGTCCGATGCCCACGGGGACGGCGTCGCCGTGATCGCGCAGGGCCTGTACCTGCTGCAGCTCGACGCCCGATACGCCTGGCGGTTCGCTCTGATCGCGCAGGAACCCGACTAGGTCCCGCGCTTGGCTGGGGAACGCCGCCGCAGCGCCGTCATCGCGGCCACCACGAGCGCCGCGACACCCGCGCCGATCAGCGCCCCGGCCACCACGTCGGTGAACCAGTGCACGCTGAGCACGAGGCGGCTCGCGGCCATCGCGAGCACCCAGGCCACCCCGATCGTCGCGACCCACCACCGCCGCCACGCCAGCCACGCGAGCATCGCCAGCGTGGCGGCGTTCGCGGTGTGCCCCGAGGGGAAGGAGCCCGCGTCGCTGGTCACGAGCATGTCCAGCGGGCGGTCCCGGTCGAACAGCCACTTCAGCGCCTGCACCACCAGGGCGCTGGCGGCACTGGCCAGAAGGAAGGTGGCCGCTGCCCACCATCGGCGCCGAGCCGCCAGCGCGAGTGTCACCGCCAGCGGCACCACCGCGACGCCGACGATCCCGCCGCCCACCACGTTCAGGGCGCGCGCCGGGGGAGTTGCCCACCCCGCCGCGTCGCGCACGCCCGAGGCGAGTTGCGCGGCGGCGACGTCGATCGGGGGGGCCCCTGCGCCGTCGACCATCTCGATCAGGAACCCGAGCCCGACGCCGAGCAGCACCGCGAGGGTGCCGATCCAGGTGAGGCTGCGCTGCGACATGGTCCCCGAGTCTCCCACGTAGGCTCATCCGCGTGATTGCTGTTGTCGCCGCCATGCCGGAGGAGCTCGCCGCCCTCGTCGAGACCGCCCAGTCCGAGGGGGAGGTGCACGAGGAGCGGGTGATCGGACGCTCGTTCTGGACCGGGACCCTCGGCGGCGCACCCGTGGTGCTGGCGCGATCCGGGGTCGGGAAGGTGGCGGCCGCGATGACCGCGACGCTGCTGTGCGAGCGCGCGGACGCCATGGTCATGGTCGGCACCGCCGGCGGGCTGGGGGAGAGCGTGCACCCTGGGGACGTGGTGGTGGCCGACCGGTTGCTGCAGCACGACGTCGATGCCCGCCCGCTCCTGCCGCGCTGGCAGGTGGACGGCGTGGTGGACATCGAGCCGGATGCACGGCTGACCGCGGCCCTGGCGGACTCCGCGGACGACGTCGTGGCGCGCCACCGCACCGACCTCGCCGACCTGGGGATCGCCGAGCCGCGCCGACACACCGGGCTCATCGTGAGCGGTGATGTGTTCGTCGGCTCCGCGCTCGCCTCCCAGGAGCTGCGCGACGCGCTGCCGCACGCGCTCGCCGTGGAGATGGAGGGCGCGGCGCTGGCGCAGGTGTGCCGCAGTGCGTCGGTGCCGTTCGCGGTGGCGCGCACCGTCTCCGACCGGGCCGACGACGCCGCCTCCGTGGAGTACACGCGGTTCGTGGGGGACGTCGCGGCCCCCTACGCCCGCGCCGTGGTGCTGGGGATGCTCGCCCGCCTGACCTGAGACTCCCACGGGCGGGGGCCTCACACCTGCGCGAGCAGCGAGGCCTCCTCGACGGCCGTCAGCCCCGAGCGGCGCTCCCGGTCCAGCCCGCGGGCGCGCTCATCGGCCAGCACGCGCTCGATGGTCTCCGCCAGCGGCCGGGTCCGCCCGCCCGCGGCGCGGAAGGCCGCATCGCTGCGGCGCATCATCGCGCTGAACTCCTCCGGCAGCCACAGCGGCAGCGAGCGCGGACCCGCCCAGTAGTTCACCGAGCGGGCCAGCAGCCACGCGTCCTCGACCTCCACGTACTCCGGGTTCGCCCCGGCGGCGGCGGCCGCCAGCTCGAGCACGTGGCCGTAGGTCGTCTCCGGCCCGACGGCGTTGATCGCCCCGGTCAGCCCGCCCGCCCCCGCGGAGGTGATCCAGGCGGCGAGGTCGGCCACGTCGATCGCCTGGGCCGCGCGCCCCGCGATCGTGGGGGTCAGGACCCGGCGTGCGCCGTCGCGCCCGGCGGCCCGGGCCATCCGCGCGGGCCAGTACCCGAAGCGGTCGCCGCGGTCCCCGGGGCCCACGATCAGCCCCGGCCGCGCGATCAGGAGACGGTCGCCGAGGCCCTCCTGGCACGCCCGCTCGGCGGCCACCTTGGCGTGGGAGTAGTCGCTGTGGTCGCTGGGTTCCACCAGGTCCGCGCTCTCGTCCGCGCCGGCCTGGGCGTTCGCGGCGTACACCGAGACCGTGGAGACATAAGTCCAGTGCCGGGCCCGCGGCCCGAGGGCCGTCACCGCGGCCGAGACATGGGCGGGCGTGGAGGAGACGTCGACCACCTCGTCCCACTCCCCGGCCAGGGCCTCGGCGACCGCCTGCTCGCGGAAGGCGTCCGGCGCATCCCGGTCCACCCGCACGTGCCGGGCCCCGGACGGCGCGGGCGCGGACCCGCGGGAGGCGCACGTCACCGCGGCGCCCGCCGCCAGCGCCGCGCGCGCGATCTCACCGCCGAGCCACCCGGTCCCGCCGAGCACCAGCACCCGCGGGGTCGTCGTCGTCATGCGGCTCAGTCAAGCGCACCGCGGGGAGCGCCGTCGAGGGTCTGCGCCCTACCCGAGCCACTCCTCGAAGGTGATGGTGCCGGTGCGCGCCTTGTTGTTCCCGCACAGCACGCCCGAGCGCATCGCGTGGCCGTAGCCGCCGGGCATCGGCACCCCGATCACCCGCTGACCGGTGCCGCGCCGGGCGGCGACCTTCTTCGCCATCTCCACCAGCAGCTCCCGGCGCGGTCCGCGCAGGTCCTGCACCCGCCCGGAGGGGCCGGCCTCGACCAGGTCGACCAGCGCCGTCGCCACTTCACTCACCGCCACCGGCTGCAGGTGCCCGAACGGCACCATGGAGACCCTTCCCGCCTTCGCGAAACCGAGGGACTGCTCGGCGAACTCGTGGAACTGGGTAGCGCGCAGCAGGGACCACGGCACCGGCCCGGAGGCGATCGCCGACTCCTGCGCATGCTTACCGGCGTAGTACCCGGCGGCCACCTCGTCGATCCCGACGATGGAGAGCGCCACGTGATGTCCGACGCCGTGGCGGGCCTCCGCGGCCAGCAGTCCGGTGGTGACGGCGGTGAAGAAGGCGTGAGACTTCGCCGCCGAGGTGGTGGTCGTGTTGGCGAGGTCGACGACGGCGTCCGCCCCCGGGAGCAGGGCGTCCAGTCCCGCTCCACTCACCAGGTCCACGCCGGCGGCCCGGGTGAGTTCGACGACCTGGTGTCCGCGTTCTCGGGCCTGTGCCACGACGGCTGCCCCTGCCGTACCCGTTGCTCCTGCCACGGCGATCCGCATGATGTCCTCCCCGTTGAGTGCCCTTCCACCATGGCACCCTCGGTCGACTCGCGCCAGGGGCGGCGGCGACGCACAGTGGAGGAGAGGCCGGGGAGAACCTGGTGTGCAAGATCGGCTCGGATGACCACATGTACCGGGCAGCGGGCCCGCACACCCAGCGGACGCCCGTCACCGTCGAGACGAAGGATTCGCCATGAGCGACTCACGCACGATTCCGGGCACGGCTGCCCGGCGCACGATCCTGGCCACCGCCGGTGCGGCGGCGCTGCTGCTGGCCGCCTGCACCAGTCCCTCCGGTGACACGGCGGACTCCGGCGCGGATGACGACGGCGAGGACACCTCGGTCTCCAGCGACGACACCGGCGACGCGAACGATACCGACGGTGACTCGCAGATGATCCGCCCGGACGACCTGGACATCGCAGGCGCCTGGGTGCTCACCGACAACCCCGACATCACCCTCGAGATCGCACCGGACGGTGCGACCACCGGGTTCACCGGGTGCAACACCCTCGGGGCGGTCATCACCCGCGACCCCACCTCCCCCGACGGGCAGCTCGTGGTCGGGGACCTGTCCTACACCGAGATCGGCTGCGAGAGCGACGTCATGGCCGCGGAGGCGGAGTTCCTCGCCGCGCTGGACGCGGTGATCGCCGGGCAGACCGATGCCGATGGACTGACCCTGACCACCCTCGACGGCGTGGACCTCACCTTCACCCAGGGCTGAGGAGAGGGGCCTCGCGGCGCGCCTGGATCTGCTGCACCGCCCAGGTGTTCCCGTCCGGGTCGGCAAAGCCGAAGAAGGTGCCGCCGTCCCGGTCGTCGAAGGCCTGGACGTCACTGACCTCGACTCCCCGGGAGCGCAGCTCCGCATGGGCGGCCCGGGCATCGGGCACGACCAGGTGCAGGCCCTTGAGGGACCCGGGCGCCATCTCGTTGTGGCTGGGCAGCGTGCCCATGACGATCGAGCACCCCGAGCCGCGGGGCGTCAACTGGGCGACATCCATGTGGTCGTCCGTGGTGCGGTGGTCCAGCGTGAAGCCGGCCTGGTCCCGGTAGAACGCGATCGAGACATCCAGGTTCGTCACCGGCACGATCACGACCTCGAGCGACCAGCGCAGCGACCCGTCCCCGAGCACCTCCAGCAGCCGCCCGGCGAACTCCTCCGGCTTGCCCGCCATGCCGGCGCTCGGCCCGGCGAAACCGCCGTGGTCGCCGGGGAAGCGGATCGCGGGCAGGTGCAGGATCTCGGCCAGCGCCTCCGCGCTGCGGTGCGCGGGCTCGTGGTCGGATTCGGCGCCCACGGCGATGACCAGGCGGGTCGAACCACCCAGGAGGGCCACGTCGTCGGGCACGTAGCGGGTGTTCGGCCGCAGGTTCACCTCGAGCAGCGGGTCGCCCCGGGTGCCGTCGTCGCTCGCGGGAAGGCCGAAGTCGGCGGGGTCGGCCGTGCCGATACCGCCGCGGCCGATCTCGCCCTTGTGGCTGACGAACGCGATGAACTGGGCCATCCCGGCACCGAACCCGCGCTCCTGGTAGGCGCGCCCGATCTCCTCCACCGCGGCGTGCGCGGCCTTGGCATCCGGCAGCAGCGAGAGCACAGGCGGCTCGTGTGCCACAAGGGTGTGCACCAGCCCGGGGTGCTCCACCACCAGGGCGAGGGCGTTCACGGCGCCGCCGCTGGAGGCGAACATGTCCACCTGGCCGAGGTCCAGGGCCCGGATGATCGCCGCGAGATCGGCGGCGTGCCGTGAGGGCGTGATCTCCCCGGTCTCCTCGCGCGGGGAGCGGCCGGTGCCGCGCGGGTCGTAGGTGATGACCATGCGGTCGGTGATATGGCCGACGAGGTCGGTGAACCCGTCGGCGCCCATGGGGGAGCCGATCACCATCAGCGGGCGGTGCGGGCCCGCGGGGCCGCCGTGCACGTCCACGGTGAGGGCGGCGCCCTCGTGGTCGAGGGTCTCGGTGCGCAGGGCGCGCTCGATGGTCATGGCGACTCCTTTGGCTGATGGCGTGTGGCGTCGGGTGCCGGTCACCGGGTGGTGTCGGCGGTCACCTGGTGTGACCGTAGCGCGCGCGGGTTCTCATCGGTGAGGTCGCCACATCCCCGCCCCGCGGATCAACGCGTGCCCCCCGCGAGGCGCGGGAGAGCGGGCCGGTTGCGCGGTGCGGGTCAGTCGGCGAGCGCCGCACCCCACGCCGCGGGGACCGGGGAGCCCGCCGGGTACTCCTCCATCGGCACCTCGTTGCGCTCCCACGCCCCCAGCACCGCATCGCAGATCCGCCAGCACTCCTCGGCGGCGTCGCCGCGCACCGTGAGCATCGGGTTCCCGTCCAGCACCCCGGCGATGACCTCGCCGTAGGCCTCCAGCTCCGACTCCCGCAGGGTGGTGGCCAGCACGCTCTGCTCCAGCTCCAGCGGGTCGTCGGTGCCGTTGGTGGTGATCCGCAACTCCATGGTGTCCGGGCTGAGCCCGATGATGAGGCGGTCCTTCGGGTCGGCGCCCTTCAGCCCCCGGGGCAGGTGCCGCACGTCCCGGAAGGTGATGACGATGTGCTTCTGGGTGGCGCCCAGCGCCTTCCCGGAGCGGATCGTGATGGGCACACCAGCCCAGCGGTCGTTGGCGACCTCCACGGTGATCTGCGCCAGGGTCTCGGTCATGCGCGCGGGGTCCACGCCGTCCTCGTCCACGTAGGAGGGGACGGCGCGCCCGATCGAGGTGCCGGCGGTGTAGCGGGCGCGGCGGCTGCCGCTGATCGCGTCCCCACCCCACAGGGTGGTGGCGCGCAGTGCCGCGGCGGTGGCGTCGCGCAGGTCCCGCGCGGTGATGCTCGCGGGCGGCTCCATGGTCACCAGGGCCATCGCCTGCAGCAGGTGGGACTGGATCATGTCCCGCAGGGCGCCGGCGTGGTCGTAGTACCCGGCGCGGTTCTCCAGCGCGAGGGACTCGTCGTAGGCGATCTCGATGCTCTCGATGTGCTCGGCGCTCCACACCGCGGAGAACAGCCGGTTGGCGAACCGCACCGCCATGATGTCCAGCAGCGTGGACTTGCCCAGGAAGTGGTCCACGCGGTGCACCTGATCGTCCGGCACCAGGTGCGCCACGAGGGTGTTCAGGGCGCGCGCGGAGTGCTCGTCGTGCCCGAACGGCTTCTCCATCGTCAGGTGCAGGTCACGCGGCAGGGTCAGCCCGAGCATCGCGTGGCACACCCGCTCGGTGACGGCGGGCGGCAGCGCGAAGTACAGCACCACGCGCCGGGCGCCGCCCTCGCCGGCGGCCTGCGTCAGCAGGGCGTTCAGGGCCACCGGGTCGGTGGCATCCATCGAGGTGTAGGTCGACGTCGCGGCCACCGCCTGCACCACCTCGGGTGGGGCGCCGCCCTCGGTGAGGGCGGGCTGCAGCCGGTCCTGCCACGCCTGGGCATCCAGGTCGGCGCGGTCGGCGGCCAGGATCCGCAGCTCCCGCTCCGGCTCCAGCTCCAGGAGCGACCCCACGCCGGGCAGCAGCAGGCGCCGGGTCAGGTCGCCGGAGGCGCCGAGGATCACCAGGGTGCTGGGCTGAGACATGAGGGTCCTTTCGGGGGCGGGTCGGGGATCGTCGGGAGGTGAGGTCGGTGTTCTAGGTGGGGTCGGCTGCGCCGTCGTGCGCATTCGCCTCCGCCGTGGCCACGGCATCGGCGGCGCGCACCAGCGCGAGGTGGGAGAAGGCCTGCGGGAAGTTGCCCATCTGGCGTTGCCCGGCCACGTCGTACTCCTCCGCCAACAGCCCCAGGTCGGTGCGCAGGCCTACCAGGCGGTCCATGAGGGCCACCGCTTCGGGCAGCCGGCCCGAGTGCGCGTACTGCTCCACCAGCCAGAACGAGCACGCCAGGAACGGGTGCTCGTCCCCGGCCAGACCGTCCTTGCCGGCGCTGGTGCGGTAGCGCAGGAGGAGCCCGTCGGACATCAGGTCCTGCTCGATCTGCGCCACGGTCGCCAGCATGAGCGGGTCGTCGTAGGCCACGAACCCGGTCTGGGGGATCTGCAGCAGGGAGGCGTCCACCTCGGTGGTGTCGTAGGTCTGGGTGAAGCCGCCGGTCTGCGGGTTCACGCCGCGGCGCAGGATCTCCGTGCGCAACTCCTCGCGCAACTCGGTCCAGTGCGCCACCGGACCGGGCAGGTCGTAGGTGGTGCAGGCGTGGATCGCGCGGTCCAGGGCGGCCCACATCATCACGCGGGAGTGGGTGAAGAAGTGCGGTTCGCCGCGCATCTCCCACAGGCCCTGGTCCTTGACGTCCTTCGCGGAGACGAGGAAGTCGACCATGTTGCGCTGCAGCGGCCAGGAGAAGTCGTCCTCCGCCACACCCGCCTCGCGCAGCAGCTCCAGGGCGATCATCACCTCGCCCACCACATCGGCCTGGAACTGGGTGACGGCGCCGTTCCCGATCCGCACCGGGCGGGAGTCCAGGTGCCCGCTCAGGTGCGGCAGTTCCCGCTCCGGCAGTTGCCGCTCCCCGGCGATGCCGTACATGATCTGCAGGTCCTCGGGGTCCCCGGCCACGGCGCGCAGCAGCCAGTCCCGCCAGTGGTGGGCCACCTCGGTGCGACCGTGCGCGAGCAGTGCCTCCAGGGTCAGGGCGGAGTCGCGCAGCCAGCAGTAGCGGTAGTCCCAGTTGCGCTCCCCACCGGGGTCCTCCGGCAGGGAGGTGGTCGGTGCGGCCACGATCCCGCCGGTCTCGGCGTGGGTGAGGGCGCGCAGCACCAGCAGTGAACGCCCCACGGCGTCCGCCCACCGGCCGCGCACCTCCACCCGGGCGCTCCAGGACTCCCAGTAGGCGCGGGTGTGCGCGAGGGCCTGCTCCACGTGGATCGGGGCGGGCACCGGTTTGTAGGAGTGCGACCAGGTCAGGCTCCAGACGGCCCGCTCGCCCGCGGCCAGCGGGTGGGCGCCACTGTGGCGGTGACCCTCCGGCTCCAGGGCGGGGCCGCGCAGCACGTAGGCGTCCGGGCCGGCGATCGCCAACAGGTAGCCCTCGCCCTGCTCGCCGTCGCCCTGCTCGCCGTTGGGCGGCGGCTCGATGCGCCGCACCCAGGGGCGGGAACCGGCATACTCCGGGCGCAGCGCGAGGTCGTGCTCGATGGTGACCGTGCCCTCGACGCACTCGGCGATCCGCACGATGTCCGCACGCTGCCCGTCGATCGGCATGAACTCGGTGATGACCACCCGCCCGGTCGGTGTGGACCAGGTGGAGCGCAGCACGAACGTGTCCTGCTCGTAGGCGCGGTGCTCCAGGGTGCCCTGCGCGGGGGTCATCCGCCAGCGGCCGTCCTCCGGGGTGCCGAGGATCGCGGAGAAGACCGCGGGGGAGTCGAAGCGCGGCAGGCACAGCCAGTCGATCGAACCGTCGGTGGAGACGAGCGGACCGGTGCGCAGGTCGGCCAGGAGCGCGTAGTCGCCTATCTGGGAGGTCACCCCCCGAGCCAATCAGGTTGCGCTGTCCGGCGCCACCGAGCGCGGGCCACGGGCGTGGCGTGCGCGGCCCGTGCCCAGGAAAGTCCCAGGCGGACCTCGTACCGTGCTGCTATGGACGCCCCCCTGCTCGGACTCATCACGATCGCTCTCGGCCTGGTCGTCACCTTCGCCGGCTACACGGTGCTGCGGGTGGTCATCGCGATCGTCGGCGGCTTCGCGGGCTTCTCCCTCGGCGCCGCACTCGTCGGATCGGTGGCCGGATCGGGAGCCGGCGCCACGGTCGCGGTCTGGATCGGCGCGATCCTCGGGGCGCTGCTGGTGGCGTGGCTCGCCTACGCCTTCTACCAGGTGGCGGTCTACCTCGCACTGGTGGTCATGGGGTACACGCTCGGCGCCGGTATCGGCACCGCCCTGGAGGCGGACGGCTGGCTGCGGGTGACGATGGGCGTGGTGCTCGCCGTGCTGCTGCTCATCGTGGCGCTCGCCGCGAACCTCCCCGCGATCCTGCTGATGATCGCGACCGCGTTCTCAGGCGCTCAGGCTGTCGTCTCCGGCGTGATGGTGCTGACCGGCGCAGCGCGGGTGTTCGAGTGGCAGAGCATCGCGGGTGAGGTCGTGGTGGCCTCGACCTCGTTCTGGTGGGCCCTCGGCGCGGCGGTGCTGGGCGTGGCCGGCCTGGTGGTGCAGTGGCGCTCGCAGCGGCGCAAGGCCGCGACCGCCTACCGTTCCGGGGCGCTGGCGCAGCCCGTGCGGTAGAGGCACCCCACCACCGGCTACCACCGGACTGCGGCGGCGCGCACACCGGCGCTTGGGATGATGGGAGCATGACTCTCCCGATCATGCCGACCGGTAGCGCGGGCGCTGCACCCTCGCTCGGTGTCCTGCTGTGCGAGGCCGAACCCTCGGCGGTCGTCGAGACCCTGGGTTCGTTCGGCTTCACCGGCTGGGTCTCGCCTCGCGTTGGGCGGTGGTGCGTGGCGGTCCCCGAGCACCCGCTGGGCCACGTGGCCGCGAAGCGCCGTGACCTGCTGGCAACCGGCGCCGCCACCGGCGCGGCGCTCGGGGCGCCCGCGATCGCCGTGGCGATCCGGCGCGAGGAACTGATGTACCTGACGGCGCACGACGGCGAGGCGGCCCTGGTCGACTACGTCTCCGATGCGCAGCTGGCCCGCCCCGGGGACGAGTTCGCCTACGGCCCGGAGGGTGCCCATGGCGGAGAGGCGCTCGCGCGGCTCTCGGGGCTCCCAGAGGCGGGCGGTGAGGCCGCCGCGATCCTCAGCGAGGAGTACGGCGAGAGCGAGAGCGAGTCCGAGCGCCTGGTGAGACTCGCGCGGCTGTTGGACTGGCCCACCTGGTTGGTCGCGGTCAACGGGCTCGCGAAGCGGCGCATGTCGATCGGCCCGGAGCCCAAGGAGTTCGTGCGGCTGCGCGCTGGGCGCACCGGTATCGGTGGCATGGCGCTGAACCGCGTGATCAAGGTCGCCCGGCGCAGCGACCTCACCGCCGACGACTGACTCCGCCCAGCGAGCGTGCGCCTGGGCGCAGTGGCGCGTCTCGCGCGTATAGGGGGTGGGGTTACGCGCCTGGCGTGGCCGGCTCGAGTGGTGCACCACCCGGTTCGAGCGCTATCACCGCCGGCGGCTGACGCCCGCCTCCCACAGCCGCATGACCTGTTCGGCCTCGGACTGCGGGATGCCGGGAATCAGCACGCGCCCCACCTTGCCGTCGGGGCGGCCGAGGTGGATCCGCGCGAGGCCCAGCACCCGGTAGGCCCACGGGCGGGTGATCCGCAGCGAGGGCGTGGCACTCCAGGGCCGGTCCATCTGGGCGCGGCCCAGCCGCACCGCGAGGCCCGACGCATCGGCGGACCAGCGCAGGCTCAGCACCTGGTAGGTCGCGAAGGCCAGCGCGCCGATCAGGACCGCGATCAGCACCATCACGATGAGGTAACTGATCGTCGGCAACTGGATGGAACCCACGATCGAGATCACCAGCACCACGGCCGCCAGGAGGCTGCCCCACTGCGACAGCAGCGTCGCGGCGATCAGTGTCGCGGGCAGCCGTCGCTGCGCCTCCTGCTGTGCACCCATCACGTCCCCTTGATCTGCGATGTCGTCATGCTAACCACCGGTACCTCGCTGCGGACGGAGAATCCGGGCGCCGTCTGAGCCAGGTGCGGCATCGCCGCAGGTCAGGGTGTTGGGCGTGCGGCGCCGCAGCCCGCGCCCTCCGGAATCTCCGTCCGCAGCGAGGGTTGCGCTCACCGGCACCACGGCACCGTCGGCGGCAACACGCGACGCACCGCTGCGGCATCCGCGTCTCGAAGATGACGCCACCCGCTCGCCCGGGTCTCCGGCGCAGTCCAGGTCTGGCGCAACCGCTTGAGCTCGCGCAGGCACTCCACCGGGAGGTCGGGATCCGTCGGCATCTCGGAGGAACGCAGCCCGCGACAGGTCGGGGTGATCTCGCGCTGGATGCGGGCGGGGTCGGCATCCTCGAACGCGAATCGGACGACCGGCATGCCCAGACGCAACGCCTGACGGTCCCGCCGGCGGTCGTCGCGGAATGGCTTCCGGCCGGAGTGGTAGGTGTACCCGTCCAACTCGACCACGAGGACGCCCTCGATGACGAAGTCGACCTCGCCGACTCCCGGCACGAAGACGTTCTGTGCCACGCAGAACCCGGCCCGGCGAAGAGCGAGGCGCACGGTCGTCTCCATCGGTGAGCGCGAGCGACCGGTGACATCGACACGGAGGGCACGCGCCCGGCTCGGCTTGATGCTCTCCACGGCCCGCAGAACCCGCTCGAGGAAGTCCGGCCCGTGGCGCCTCGCGAGGTAGTCGAGCACCACGACCACGTTGTCGTACTCCTGGCAGAGGGCCATGCGGGATGCGGCGTCCTCCAGACAGGCGACTCGCGGGCGGTGCGACGGGGTGACGTGTTCGTAGTGCCACCGAGCGTTCACCCCTGACTGGCGCAACCGCGCACGGTTGGGCGGCGCCGAGAGGTGAGGCCGGTATGCGTGTACGGGGATGTCCGGATCGAGCACGGCGAGCGCGGAGACGCAGGAGAGCACGGTGTTGGTCCGCGTCGCGGCCGTCAGCCCGGGGTGCGCGCCCGGGAGCGCGTAGCAGCCGCGCGAGGGCTGGACGATGTCGCCGCGCGCGATGTGTTGCGACAGCCGCCAGCGAGAGGACCGCAACTCACTGAATCGTGCGGCACCCCCACACCTGCGCAGTTCCTCCATGGGCTCCATGGCAAGTGAAACTAGCCGTGGTCCAGGCGCCGCCAGCATGAACTGCCGCCGCCTGTGGACAACCGACCTCGCTACGGACGGAGAACCCGCGGGCCGCCCGCACCAGGTGTCGCATCGGCGCAGGTCAGGGCCTTGGGCGTGCGGCGCCGCCGCCCGCGCCCTCCGGATTCTCCGTCCGTGGCGAGGTCGGGGCGCCTACCAGGCCGGGAGCGCCGCGACCCGTTCGACCAGCGCCCCGCGCAGGACCTCCGGGACGTCCACCCGCGCGAGTTCCTGCACCACCTCCAGGCCGGTGCGCTCGCGCACGGCGGCCCACGCCTCCTCCTTGGCGGTGAAGGCGATCTCCGCGTGGTGCAGCACATCGAACGCCTCGCCGACCGCGTCCCGCTCCCGGGCGCGCAGCCCGCTCAGGCGCACCTCGAACCCGGCGGCGAGGTCGATCTCGCCGAGGTCCAGGCGCAGCGCGGGCGCGAGCTGCCGCGCGACCTCGTCCTCCTGATCGGCGCTCGGCACGACGGCGATCTGCCGCACCTGGCCGCCGGCGTGCACCCGGGCCCCATCGAGCGAGACGGCGCCGACCACGTCCAGCAGGATCCGGCGCCGTCCGCCGGCCGAGGGCAGCTCACCCTCGCCCTGACCGGGGGCGCAGGACAGGACCAGGTCGCCGACGCCGTCGCGGGTGGTGAAGGTCTGCGAGAACACGGTGACCTCGGGGGAGGGGGCGGCGCCGCCGTCGTCCTCCACGAGGCGGGAGGGGGCGGCGCCGCCGTCGTCCTCCACGAGGCGGGAGGTGGCGGTGCCGGGCACGGCGCGCAGCACGAGGGTCTCGGGTCGCTCGGCCACCGGGGCCATCACGTCCGGCTGCAGCGGCAGGACCGACCCCGCGCGGGCCAGCACCGGGTAGCCCTCCAGGCCGCGGTGCAGCACCACGTGCCGGCCCTGGGCACCGCCCCGGTGGCGGTGCCCGGTGAACACGTCGACCCAGTCGCCCGGAGGCAGCCAGGCGGTCACCGAGGCGATGTGCGCGGTGGGGTGCTCCGGCGTGGTGATGGGGGCGAGCAGCAGGTGCTCACCGACCATGGCCTGGTTCGGCACGGAGAACGCGCCGGGGGTGCGCGGGTGGTCGTGGTACATCGGGCGGATCACCG
The DNA here is from genome assembly GCF_002563925.1 of Serinibacter salmoneus. Lineage (NCBI taxonomy): Bacteria > Bacillati > Actinomycetota > Actinomycetes > Micrococcales > Beutenbergiaceae > Serinibacter > Serinibacter salmoneus. The sequence continues at coordinate 172,933 of NZ_PDJD01000001.1, forward strand.
AGACCCCCTCGCGGTGCGCGGCCCACGCGGCGGTGTACAGGGCGGGCACGAGGGCGTGGCGCAGCCGCAGGATGTCCGTCATGGCGGACTCGGCGCGCGGGCCGAACGTCCACGGCTCCTTCCCCGTGAAGGGGCTGACGGAGGAGTGCAGCCGGTTGATCGGGGAGAACACCCCGAGCTGGAACCAGCGCACCGCCATCTGCACGTCGCGGCCGCCGAACATGTGCCCGCCCACGTCGTGGCTCCACCAGCCGTAGCCGACGTTCGCTGCGGTCGCGGTGAACTCCGGCTGGAAGTCCAGGGACTCCCACGTGATGATCGTGTCCCCGGAGAACCCGATGGGGTAGCGGTGGCTGCCGATCCCGGCGTAGCGGGAGAAGGTCAGGGGGCGACGGGCGGCGCCGCTGCCGGATCCTGCGCGGCGCTCCCGGCCGGAGTCGAGGTAGTGGATGTGGTTGAGCATCCACAGCGGGTCCAGGCCCGGGATCGAGGTGACGCCGCCGGACTGCCAGTCCAGCCACCAGAAGTCCACGCCCTCGGCCTCCAGGGGGTGGTGGATCTCGCGCAGGTAGGCGTCCACGAACTCCCGCGAGGTCACGTCGAACGGGATCTGGTCGCCCGATTCAGGGTCCACGCCCACCGCGCGCGCCATCTGCGGGTAGCGCTCCTCGTGGCGGCGGATGCCGTCGGCGGGGTGCACGTTGAGGGTGACGGCGAGGCCCCGGCGGTGCAGTTCGGCCAGGAAGGCGCGGTGGTCGGGGAAGAGGTCGCGGTTCCAGGTGTACCCGGTCCAGCCGGTGCCGATCTCCGGGTCGATGTCCACCAGGTGCCAGTCCATGTCGATCACGGCGACCGAGAGCGGGATGCCCTTGCCCTCGAAGGTGTCCATCAACTCCAGGTACTCCTCCTGGTGGTAGGCCTTGTAGCGGCTCCACCAGTTCCCGAGCACGTACCGCGGCACCAGCGGCTGCGCCCCGGTGAGCAGGTGGTAGTCCCTCAGGGCGCCGCGGAAGTCTCGGCCGTGCCCGAACAGGTACAGGTCCTCGGCGGGGGCGGACCCGGCGGGCACGGCGGGGCGCGCACCCACCCACCCGTCCGCGGTGAGCAGCACCGTGCCGGAGTCCTCCAGCACCGCGAAGCCGAAGGTCGCCAGGATCCCCGGCTCGAGTTCGGTGGCGCCGTCCACCTCATCCAGGGTGCGGGCGGTGCCGCGCAGGTTCCCGCGGAAGGGGAGGTCCTGGGGGTAGGTGGTGCCGTGGCTCCAGGAGGCGTAGTGGTCGTCGCTCGCGCCCTTGATCAGCGTGACCTGGAGGGTGGAGGCGGAGAACTCCCCGCCCGCGTAGCGCAGCAGCAGGTGCTCGGTGCGGATCGTGACGGCGTCGCTCCCGTTGCCCTCGCGGGTCACGGTGAACTCGGGCGTCGCGCCGAAGTCGCGCGCCACCACCCGCTGGGTGCGTTCGTCCACGAACGTGGCCTGCGGGTGCCACTCCATGCGGATGAGGCGGCTGGTCAGGACCGTGAAGCGGGCCTGACCGACGGTGACGACGGCATCGGGGCGGGCGGGCGCGGGGCGCCCGTCGGACATGGCGAACATGCCTTCCACCGTAGGGCCCGCGCCGACCCGGCCCGGGCCACGCGCGTCAGTCCGGGCGGCTGCCCGGGAAGGGCACCGGGGTGGGGTGGTCGTGCATGGCGTAGGCGGCGCCGGCGGCGGCCGCAGTGACCGTGAGCACGGCGGGCCACGCCCCGATCTTCTTCGCCAGCGGGTGGGACAGGCCGAACGAGGCCACGTACAGCACCGAGAGGCCCACCGTCTCCGGGATGCCGCGCTTGGCCCACTCCCGGCCGGCGAGGATGCCGCAGGCCGCGAGCACGGCACCGCCCAGGGGACGCACGCCCGTCGCGCGCGCCACGGCGTAGCCCCCGATCAGCCCGGCGGCCACGATCGGGGAGGTCGGGTAGGAGGAGTCAGCGCTGGCCTCGGTCATCCCCCTACGGTACGCCGACCCTTCCGCCGATGCCCGGCAAAATCCCGTGGACCACCCCGGCCCTCACCCCCTACGGTCGCTGCTATGACCGACCGAACCGACCCGCAGGGCCTTCCCCTGGACCCCGCCTCCGTCGCCACGCTCGCCGAGCGCGGCCTCGAGTTCCGCCCCGCCTCCCTGGAGGGTGAGGCGGGTGAGGCGTACATCCGCGCCGTCGGCCATGGGTTCCTGGAGGAGAGCATCAGCGAGGAACGCGTGGAGGGCTTCCGTCGCGCGATGACTGCCTGGCGTTCCGCCGGGGTGTTCGACCCCGCGAGCGCCAACCCGCTCAGCCCGGTCGGCACGATCGGGGTCCAGGTGCTGGATCTGACCGTCGAACCCGATCGGACCCTCCCGATGCACGCGATCAGCGAGGTCACGGTCGCGGGCACCCACCGCCGCCGGGGGATCGCCCGGGCGATGCTGACCGGCGAGCTGCGCGCCGCGAAGGCCGCGGGCACCCCGATCGCCGGGCTGACCGTCTCCGAGGCCACGATCTATGGCCGCTACGGCTTCTCGCCCGCGACCACGCTGGCGCACTGGACGATCGACACCCGCCGCGTGCAGCTCACCGGCCCACGCCCCACGGGCCGGTACGACGCGATCAGCCGGGAGCAGGCGCTCGCCGACGCCCAGCACCTGCACGACCGTGCGCGCCGCGCCCGCCCCGGCGAGGTCGGCGCCTGGCCGATGAGCTGGGAGAGCCTCCTGGGGCTGCTCCCGGGGTCGAAGGACACCGAGAAGGTCCGCGTGGTGCGCTACACCGACGCCGCCGGCGGGGTGCGGGGCCTGCTCGTCTACACCCTGAAGTCGCACGAGCGGGACTACGCCCAGCACACCCTGCGGGTGCAGCACCTGCTGACCGACGGCGCCGAGGGCCACGCGGCGATGTGGCGCTTCGCTCTGGAGCACGACCTCACCACGACCGTGACGACGTGGAACACGGCGCCCGACGAGCCGCTCCTGTGGATGGTGGGAGACCAGCGCGGCATCCAGCGCGAGGAGATGGACCACCACTGGCTGCGCATCCTCGACGTGCCCGCGGTGCTCGCCGCCCGCACCTATCGCGTACCCGGCGCTGTCCGGCTGCGGGTGAGCGACCCGCTGGGCCTGGCGGCGGGGGAGTGGGTCTTCCGGGTGCTGGCCGACGGCGCAGCCCACCTCGAACCGGTCGGCTCCCCCGAGGGCGGGGGAGATCCGGGCGAGGCCGGTGAAGGGGCCGACGGCGTGGCGACCGTCTCCCTGGACGTGGCCACGCTGTCCTCGATGTTCCTGGGCGGGGTGCGCGCCGGCACCCTGCACGCGGCGGGGCGGATCCTGGCCGACCCGGCGAGCGTGCGATGGCTGGACGCGACGTTCGCGCCGCTCGTGCCGCCCCTGCTGAGCCTCTGGTACTGAGCGCGCTGAGCGCGCTGAGCGCGCGTGGGGCGCTGCGCGGGGACGGTGGTCCTCAGCGCAGCGCCTCCACGAGCAGCACCACCACCGCGACCGCGGTGGCCAGCAGGGCGAGCCGCTCGAACCACACCTGGCTCAGGCGCCGCACCAGGCGACGCCCCAGCCAGGTCCCGAGCAGCACCGCGGGGGCCAGCAGCAGCGTCAGGGTCAGCGTGGTGGCGGGGAACAGCCCCAGTCCCGCGGCGAACGGCACCTTGGCGAGGTTGACCAGGAAGAAGAACCACGCGTTGGTCCCCACGAACGCGAGCTTGTCCACCCGCGCCGCCAGCAGGTACAGCGTCATCACCGGGCCGGCGGCGTTGGCGACCATCGTGGTGAACCCACCCGCCACCCCGGTGGCGATCGTCGCGCTCAGGTGCGGGTCACCCCGCGGCGCGGCGGGGGGCCGTAGCCGCATCACCACCTGCACGGCCACCGCCACGGCCAGGGTGAGGGCGATCGCCAGGGCCATCGCGTCGTCGTCGACCACCCCGATCAGCAGCGCGCCGAGCGCGATGCCCGGCAGCACCGAGGGCAGCAGGCGGCGCAGCAGCCGCCAGTCCACGCTGCGGCGGTAGGTGGCCACGGCGACTACGTCGCCGATGAGCAGCACCAGCAGCACCGCGGCGGTGGACTCCCGGGTGGGCAGGAACAGCGCGAAGCCGGCGACGGCGAGCGCGCCCATGCCGCCGATGGAGGTCTTGGCGATCCCGACCAGGAGGGCGGCGAGGGCGAGCACCACCCAGCCGAGGACGGGCAGCTCGGGGATCGGCACCTCGGGGATCGACACAGTGGGGATCGACACAGTGGGGCTCCTGGCGGGGCGGCGACGGCGAGCAAGGCGACGGCGAGCAAGGCGACGGGTGAACGTGAGGGTGAACCGGGCGCGGCCGGCTTGGCGGACGTGGGCCCGCCGCGCACGAGGCCCGTCCTATTACTACACTGCGGAGTCGGTACCCGTGGCGGATGCCCCGGTGCCCCGTGCCTCCCCCCAGTGCGAAGGACCCCCGCATGACTACCCCCACCTCGTTCACCATCTCGCTCAGCGAGGGTGCGACCAAGACGTTCCGCACCGCTCTCGGCATCACCGGCCTGGTGGCGTTCGTCATCGGCCTGCTGATCCTCGTCTGGCCGGGCCGCACCGCGATGGTCGCCACGGCCCTGATCGCCGTGTACGCGCTCGTGCTTGCCGTCATCTACCTGGGCATCGGCATCTTCACCAAGGGGATGACCACCTGGCCGCGGATCGGACACCTCCTGCTGGGCATCGTGTTCGCGGTCGCCGGTGTGGTCGCGCTGGCGAACCTCGCGGCGGCCACTGCCGTGGTGGCGGTCGTCGTCGCGGTCATGATCGGTGTGGCCTGGCTCGTGGAGGGTGTGGTCTCCCTGGTGACCCTCGGAGACAAGTCCAGCAAGGGCTGGACGATCTTCTTCGCGGTCGTCTCGATCATCGCCGGCCTGGTGCTGATCATCACGCCCCTGATGTCCGCCGTGGCGCTGTGGTGGCTGCTGGCGATCGGCCTCATGGTGCTCGGCGTGGTGCAGATCGTGCGCGCGTTCTCCATCGGGCGCGCAGTCAAGGCCTGACCTCCTCCCCAGCGCAGGAACCACGAGCGCAGGAACCACGCGAGAGCGGCACCCCCGGCCGGGGGTGCCGCTCTCGCTGTGTCGGCCTTGCTGTGTCGGCCTTGCTGTGTCGACCTCGCTGCATTGGCAGGGGCCCGCCGGGTGGGCTCAGGCCGCGGTGCCGGCGGTGCGTGCCTCGCGGGGGGTGTTGCGGATGATGCTCGCCGGCGCGATGGTCGAACCGCCGGGCAGGCGAACGTCCTCCAGCACCCGCGCCCGGGCGTGCACCGTGGAGTTCTCGCCGAGCTTCACGTTCGCCTCGATGCGGGCGCCGTCCTCCACCCGGGAACCGGCCCCGATGTGCACGTTGCTGCCGATGCGCACGTTGCGACCGACCACGGCGGAGGAGTCGATCCAGGAGCCCCGGCCGATCTTGGAGCCGGGTCCGATCTGCGCCCCGGCTTCCACGTAGGCGCCGCTCTCCAGCATCGTCTCCTCGGCCACCCGGGCCTTGGGCGAGACCAGGCCACCGCCGTTGGTGTGCGGCAGGTACTGCACCACCTCGCCCAGGTCGTTCTCGAACTCCACGCGTCCTCGACGGCGTGCCATGGGACTCCTCCTCGTCTCGGGGGTTCGGGGCCTGTGCGCCAGACCCGACGACTGCTTCTGATGACATAACGGACTCGGGTCGCGCCGTGTTCCCGGCCAGTGCCCCCGGCTGTGGACGTTCTCAGGTGCCGCTGCGCGATCGTGCTCCCCGGGCCCTGCCGACGGTGGTAGACCTGGGGCATGACGACGCCGTTCCATGACCTCCAGGACTACATCTCGATGCCACGTGTCGGATCGGTGGTGCTGAGCCCGGACGGGACGCGACTTGCGGCCGCGGTGAGCGTGTTGGACGGCAAACGCACCGGGTACACGACCGCCTGGTGGGGGATCGACCCCGCCGGGGTCGATCCGGCGCGGCGCCTGACCCGGGGCAGCGAGGGGGAGGGCGGTGCCGCGTTCACCCGCGACGGCGACCTGCTGTTCCTCGCGCGCCGCGCGGGGGAGTCCGGTGAGGAGGCCGTCTCCGCGCTGCACCGCCTGCCGGCCGGCGGCGGCGAGGCGCATGTGCTCGCGAGCAGGCCGGCCGGCATCTCCGGCGTGTGCGCCGCGAGCGGGGGCGAGTCGATCCTCGTCACCGCCGCCACCCTGCCCGGCGCCACCGACGAGGCATCCGAGCGTTCCCTGCGCGCCGCCCGGAAGGACAACGCCGTCTCCGCGATCCTGCACAGCGGCTACCCGGTGCGGCTCTGGGATCACGACCTGGGGCCCGCCCACCCGCGGCTGTTCGTGTTGGAGGGGGAGCCCGACGGCGAGGACGGGGCAGGTGAGGGGGCCGGCACCCCGGCGCATCACAGCACGGGCGAGACGGGTACGCCCCGGTCGATCGCGCAGGGCCTCGAGGCCGAGGCCGACCGTCGGCGCGGCACGCGGGACCTGACACCGGATGCGGGCCGCGCGCTGGAGGAGGCAGGCGTGGCGCTGTCCCCAGACGGCACCACCGTCGTCGCCACATGGAAGCACGCCGAGGGGGTCGGGCTCTCCGCGCATCTCGTGCGGATCGACGTGGCCACGGGCCGACGCACGGTGCTGGTGCGCGAGGAGGACGCCGCACTCAGCGACCCCGTCATCAGCCCCGATGGGCGGCGCGTGGCCTACCTGCGGCACCAGGTCACGGATGAGACCACGCCGCCCGTGATCACCACGTGGGTGGTGGACCTCGCCGGGGGGCTGCCCAGCGCCGTCGTCCCCGCGTGGGACCGGTGGCCGAGCGCCCTGGCCTGGGTCCCCGGCAGCGACGACCTGCTCCTGGTGGCCGACGACCACGGCCATGCGCCGGTGTTCCGCGCCTCGCTCGGGGATGCCGAACCCGTGCGACTGACCGGGACCGGCGCCTATGGCAGCCTGCAGGTGGCGCCGGACGGGCTCAGCGCCTACGCCGTGCGCAGCTCCTACACCTCCCCGGGGGAGGTGGTGCGCATCGCGCTCATCGGGGCGGGTGGTCGGGGCGGCTCAGGGATCACCGACCCCGCCGACGACTCCCTCGTCACGGTGCTGCGCGCCCCCGCCGAGCGGCCGCAGCTGCCCGGACGGCTGGAGGACGTGGCCGTGCAGGTCACCGATCCCGACGGCACCGAGGTGACCGTGCGCGGCTTCCTCGCCCTGCCCGAGCACGCGAGCGACCAGGTGCCCGCGCCCCTGCTGCTGTGGGTCCACGGTGGCCCGATCGGCTCCTGGAACGCGTGGTCGTGGCGGTGGAATCCGTGGCTGATGGTGGCGCAGGGGTACGCGGTGCTGCTGCCGGACCCGGCGCTGTCCACCGGGTACGGCGAGGAGTTCCTCGCCCGCGGGTGGGGCCGCTGGGGTGAGGCGCCCTACACCGACCTGATGGCGATCACCGACGCCGTCGAGGTACGCGCCGACATCGACGCGAGCCGCACCGCGGCGATGGGCGGGTCCTTCGGGGGCTACATGGCGAACTGGATCGCGGGCCACACCGACCGGTTCCGTGCCATCGTCACGCACGCGAGCCTGTGGGCGCTGGACCAGTTCGGGCCCACCACCGACGCCTCCTTCTACTGGGCGCGGGAGATGACCCCGGAGCAGGCCGAGGCGAACTCCCCCCACCGCTTCGTGCAGGAGATCACCACGCCGATGCTCGTGATCCACGGGGACAAGGACTACCGGGTGCCGATCGGCGAGGGGCTGCGGCTCTGGTACGAGCTCCTCTCGGCCTCGGGCCTGCCCGCCGATGCCGACGGTTCCACCGTGCACCGGTTCCTGTACTACCCGGATGAGAACCACTGGATCCTCAGCCCCCAGCACGCGGTGCTCTGGTACCAGGTGGTGCTGGCGTTCCTGTCCGAGCACGTCATGGGTGTGCCGCAGGAGCTCCCCGACACCCTCGGCTGACCCTCCGCGAGGTGGTTCCGCAGGTACCGCGAGGTGGTTCTGCAGGTACCGCGGGGTGGTTCCGCAGGGATTTGGTGAGGCTACCCTTCCCAAATTCGCGGGAATATGGCAATCTGTCACGACAAGGCGTCAGAAAGGCCGGCGCCGCACCGAGACCGAGGAAATGCCGATGAGCCCAGTGCCCGACACCCCCCGTGAGGCCCCTGCCGACTCCACGAGCGCGACGGCCGTATCGCCGCAGGCCCCGCCCCTGTCCGAGCGCCTGCGCGAGGCGACCCGGCCGCAGCACGAACGGGCAGAGAACCGGGGCTTCGTCGTCGAGCTCATGGGTGGCGACCTCGGGGTGGAGGCCTACGTGGACCTCGCGGTGCAGCACCGGGCCATCTATGCCGCGCTGGAGGCGGCGGGGGAGCGGCTGCGGGGGGACGCCGTGGCGGCCCCGTTCCTGCTGCCGGAGCTGATGCGGCTGCCGAGCCTGGAGGCGGACCTGGTCACGCTGCGCGGCACGGACTGGCGCGAGGGCGCTTCCCTCGTGCCGGCGACGGCGGACTACGTGGCCCGACTGGACGCGATCGCGACCGCCGGGGAGTACCTCGCGCACGCCTACACCCGCTACCTCGGGGACCTCTCGGGCGGGCAGGTGATCGCGCGGATGCTGCAGCGGCACTACGGCATGACGCCGGAGCAGCTCACTTTCTACACGTTCACCGAGATCCCCAAGCCGAAGCCGTTCAAGGACCGCTACCGCGCACTCATGGACGCCGCGCCGTTCTCGGCCACGGAGTCGGACGCGGTGGTGGCGGAGGCGCGCGTGGCGTTCGACCTCAACGCCGCCCTGTTCGACGACCTCGGGGTGCGCCACACCGCGGCGCCGGCTGCCTGAGGCCCGCGCGGCCTGGTCCGCTCCTGCCCGCGGGGTGGCTCAGGCGGTGCGCGCCGCCTGCTGCGCGATCAGCGGGTCCACGCCCACGGCACGCATGACGAAGGCGACCGTCTCCTCGATCGCGCGGGTGCGCGCCGGTCCCTCCTCGGGCACGTGTCGCCCCGCGAGGCACGAGTTCACCAGCGGCACGACGGCGTCCAGGTCCTGCCGCGGGAAGCGCCCGGTGGCGATCCCGAGGGTGAGGATCCGCCGCAGCGGCGCCTCGATCTCCACGATGTGGTCGCGCAGTTTCATCATCGTCTGCCGTGAGACCACGGTGCGCAGGTCCGGCCCCGGCGCGAGGTGGTACTCCCGCTTGAGGCGGATCTGCTGCTGCACGTACGTCTGCAACTGCGCCACGGGGTCCTCCACGCCGGCCAGCGAGAGTTCGAGTTCCGCGATGTAGGACGACGTCTCGTTCTCGATGAACCCGAGCAGGAGCGACTCCTTGTCGGGGAAGTGGTTGTAGACGGCCGTGCGGCCGACCCCGGCCTCGGCGGCAATGTCCGCCAGCGTGATCGCGTCGAAGCCCTCGCGCTCCATCAGGGTGGACAGTGCCGTGAACAGGCGGATGCGCACCTGCTGTCGATGCTCCGCGAGCGAGGCTCCGATGATCTTGGGCATGTTCGCTAGTTAATCACGTTTCTGACGAGTGCTGCGAGGCTGTCAGATTGCTCACAGGTCCCGGGAGTGCGCCGGTCGGGCTAGGCTCGGGGTAGACCACTTTCGGAGAGGATGTCATCGTGCAGAAGATCGTCACCACCGTGGCCATCATGGCCTCGGGCTTCGTCGCCTCCAAGATTCTCGACCTGGTCTGGCGGAAGGCCTTCGGCCACAAGCCGCCGATGAGTGACGACCAGGATTCCTCGCTGCGTGAGGTGGTCCTGTTCGCGGCGGCCTCCGGCGTGATCGCGGCGCTGGCCCGGCGCGGGGCGACGAACGTCGCCGCCAAGGTGGCCCCCAAGCCGCTGACGAGTGGCCAGGAGCAGACCGCCGAGTAACCCTCGGCGAGGCCGTGCCCGGGGTGCCGAGTCCGTGCCGGCCGGGCACGTCGTCGAGGCGTACCGCACGGATTCGCGGTCCACGACGGCGCAGTTCGCCGTGGTCCCGAACATTCACCGTCCCGTCGATTCCGGGGCACCGTCCCGGCGTGCTGAACTCGGCCGGCCCGGCTTGACTGGGTCGCGTGAGTGAACCGACTGGCGGGCAGTTCCTGCGGGCGGCGGCGGGCCGGGACGCGGCGGGCAACGCGCCGAGCGCCGAGCGTCTGAACTGGCTGCGTGCCGCCGTCCTCGGTGCCAACGACGGCGTGGTGTCGGTGGCCTCCATCCTCGTGGGCGTCGCGGGCGCCTCTTCCGACCGCGCCGACATCGCTGCCGCGGGCATCGCCGGACTTGTCGGCGGTGGGCTGTCCATGGCCCTGGGCGAGTACGTGTCCGTCTCCTCCGCCAAGGACTCCCAGCTGGCGGCCGCAGGAGAGGTCGCCGAGGAAGACATCGCGAACCCGTGGCATGCGGGCATCGCCTCCGCGGCGGCGTTCCTCGCCGGTGCGATCCTGCCGTTCGTCGTCATGCTCGCCTCACCGATCCAGTGGAACGTGCCACTCACGATCCTGGCGGCACTCCTCGCTCTCGCCCTGACCGGGGCGCTGGGCGCGCGGCTCGGTCATGCCCCCGTGCGCCGGCCGGTGGTCAGGGTGGTGATCGGTGGCGCGCTGGCACTCGGCATCACGTTCGGGGTGGGTGCGCTCTTCGGAGTGGCTGTGGCGTGACCAGGCCGTGCTGCGTCGTCGGCCATCCCGATCGGAGAGCGGAGCGCCTTCCGGCTGCGTCTCCCAGCAGGCGGGTCCAGACTGGTGCCGTACGCCCCCACGTGTCACCTCCTGGAAGGACATCCCCCGATGGCAACGTTCCGCTACGGGCCCGTTGAGCTCTATCTCGTCGGGTTCGAGGGTGAGAGCCCCGACCCGGCGACCATTGCGCCCCTCGTCGAGTTGGTCGAGTCGGGCCTCGTACGCGTGCTCGACTTCGTGATCGTCTCCAGGTCCGAGACCGGCGACGTGGACGTCGTCGAGATCGATACCGACGACTTCGCACTGACCCTGCACGAGGTCGGATTCACCGGCGAGGAGGACATCGCCGAACTCGCCGAGCAGGTCCCCGAGGGCGGCTCCGCCGTGCTCGTGGCGCTGGAGATGGTCTACGCCCGCAAGCTCGCCGAGGGCGTGGCCGCCTCCGGCGCGGTCGTGCTGAGCGCCGAGCGCATCCCCGCCCCGGTGGTGAACGCCGTGATGGACCTCGAGGACGCCGTGGAGGAGGTCCTCGAGGAGGCGCTGGAGGAGGCCGCCGACGAGGCCGCCCGGTCCTGACGGCCACGTCCCACCCCACCCGCGGGCCACGGGCGTGGCCCGCACCCATCTGACCTGAGGAGAACACCATGCCCATCCGTCGAGTCGGTCGCCCCGGCCTCATCGGCCTCGCCGCCCGCACCGCCGTCGTCGCCGGCACGGCCAATGCCGTGGGCCGCGGGATGAACAACCGCGCCGATCGCCGCGCCCAGGACCAGTACGAGCAGCAGCAGTACGCCGCCGCGCAGCAGCAGGCGCAGATGCAGGCCGCCGCGCAGCAGGCGGTGGCCCAGCAGCAGGCCGCCCAGCAGCAGGCCGCGCAGCAGGCGCAGCCCGCGATCGCGGCCGAGCCCGCCGGCGGCGGCGTGGACTTGGTCGCCGAACTGCAGAAGCTGGCGAGCCTGCAGCAGGCGGGCGTGCTCAGTGACGCCGAGTTCGCCGCCGCGAAGGCCAAGCTGCTCGGCTGATCGCCGCGCGCAGTCGGCAACGCGACAGGGCCGCCCGCACACTGCGGGCGGCCCTGTCACGTTCACGGCTGCCGGAGCGTGGCAGGTTCCGCCGGGTCGTTCCCTCGTTCAGCGCGAGGGTTCCTCGGCGGTCAGTTCCGTCTCGGGCGCTGACGCGCCGCCAGTCGTGGTCTCCGAGCGGCCCTCCGTCGCCGTCGTTCGGCCCTCCGTGGCGCCGTTGTCGTCCCCGGACAGCCACCGCAGCCACGCCGCGCCGGGGTCGCCGTCCAGGATCAGGGCCCGCACCAGCAGCGTCAGCGGGATCGAGAGAATCGCGCCGAGCGGGCCGATGATGAAGGTCCAGAAGATCACCGAGAAGAAGCTGAGCGTGAGGCTCAGGTTCACCGCGTCGGAGACGAACTTCGGCTGGATGAGCACCTGCAGGGTCACGTTCACCACGCAGTACACCGCGATGACGGCAAGCATCAGCGGCCAACCGCCGACCACGAGGGCCAGCAGCGCCGGGGGGATGACCCCCAGCACGAACCCGATGTTGGGGATGAAGTTGGTGACGAACGCGAGGATGGCCCACACCATCGGCGCGGGCACGCTGAGTACCCACAGCGCCAGGCCGTCGACCACCGCCACGATCGCGCCGAAGGTGGCGTTGACCACGTAGTAGCGGCGCACGCCGGTGTTGTAGACCTGGAAACGCGCGACCGTCGGCCGGATGCGCTCCCCGAAGGCGGACTCTGCGGTGGTGTACCGGCCGGCGTCAGCCGCCATGAAGATCACGTAGGCGAGCACGAAGAACAGCGCCATCAGAACGTTCAGGGCGCTGCTGCCGATCGAGGCGCCGTACCCGAGCAGGGTGGAGGGGCTGAGTAGGCCGGCCACGGTGTCCGCGGCGGACTGCTCCAACCCCCAGGAGTCCAGTTGGTCGAAGAGGCCTTGCGCGGTGGCCTGCAGTTCGGGGCCGAGGTCCATCACCATGTCGATGAACCGCGCCCCGGCGAACCAGAGCATGGCCGCCAGCGCCGCGAGGATGAGGTATCCGAGGAGGATGACCATGGTGGTGGCGGCCCAGCTCGGCCAGCCGCGGCGCACCAGCGGCGCCCGCACGGGCAGGCAGATGATGACGATGACGGCGCCGAGCAGCAGCGGGCCGATGAGTTCCTGGGCGAACATCACCCCGCCGAGGACCACGACGGAGGCAGCGAGCGTGAGCAGCATGCGCGCGCCCGGGGAGAACACGGGGGCAAGGGTGGTCTGCGGCTGGGGCGCCGGGGACTGTTCGGGGGGAGTCACGGGGAAAGGCTACCGGCGCCCACCCGATCAGGCCCGACGGCGAACGCCGCCTTCACCTGGAACCTCACCCGACGCTGCGCGAACCCGTGGCGTGTGCGGCGAGGCCGTGGTCTGGCGCCACGGCCTCGCCGCGGACGCCACGGGTTCGGCGGGGGTGGGGTGTCGGCGGGGGTGGGGTGTCGGCGGGGGGTGGGGTGTCGGCGCGGCTACTCGGCCTCGCGTTGCACGCTCTCGCGGGCCGCTTCGAGGTCGTCGGTGAGTTCGTCGACGATCAGCAGGTCGCGACGCACCCGGCCGGTGCGGTACCCGGAGCGCCCGACCATGTGCGCCGAGACGGGGGCGGTGATCAGTTGCAGGAGGAGCACGAGCACGAGGGTCCAGATCGCCACGCCGGTGCGCAGTTCGAGCGCGAGCCCGATCATGAGGAACGCCAGCCCGAGGACCTGCGGCTTGGTGGCGGCGTGCATGCGGGAGAGCAGGTCGGGGAAGCGCAGGATCCCGATGCCCGCGACCATCGCGAGGAACGACCCCGCGAGGAAGAAGGCCGCGGAGGCGACGTCCATCGCGGTGTCCAGGAGACTTCCGGGCTCGATCATCGGTCCTCACCCGCCCCGTGGCTGCGGCCCTCGTCCACGGCACCCTCGAGGGACCCCTCGAGCGGACCGGAGGACTCCCCCTCCGAGACGATCAGCGGCATCTCCCCGGTCAGCGCGCCCTCGCGCTCCTCGGCGATGTCCAACTCCGCCAGGCGCTGACGCTCCGCGCGCTGGGCGGCCGCCTCCTCCGGGGTGAGGATGCGGCGCTCCTCATCGCTCTCCGCGGCGGCGAACCGTGAGACCGTCACCGAGCCGACGAACCCCAGCAGGGCCAGCACCACCAGCACCGGCAGCACGTCGATGCGCATCGTGTAGGCGGAGAGCAGGGCCACGGAGGCGAGCACGATCGCCACGATCACATCGACCGCCACCACCCGGTCCAGCATGCTCTGCCCGCGTTCGGTGCGGGCCACCACGCAGGCGGCGCCGATCGCGAGCATCACACCGCAGATCGTCACGATCACCGGGTTCATCGGGTGCCTCCCTCGTTCGCGTCCGGCCCGGTCCCGGTGCCCGACGGCGCGGCCGCCCCGGTCACGTCGGCCCGCCGGAACCCGCCTCGCCCGGGCCCGCCGAGGTGCCGGGGTGGCAGCCCGGCCTCGCGGATCTCCTGGGGGGAGGCCAATGCGTACAGCACGCGCGCCTCCTGCTCCAGCACGGTGCGCCGCGCCCGCTCCACATCGGCCGCGGTGGGCACGTCCAGGGCGTGCACGTACAGGGTGCTGGTGGCGCGGTGCGCCTCCACGATCAGCGACCCGGGCACCACCGAGCACAGGTCCGCGGTGAGGGTGAGGTACAGGTCGGAGCGGGAGCGCAGCGGCACCCGCAGCACCGCGGAGGTGGGCTCGCGGCCGAACCGCAGGGCCACGCCCACCACCTGGGCGCTGGCCACGACGATGTCCCGGGTGAGCCTGCCCAGCAGGCGCAGCACGCCGAGCAGCGAGGGTCGTCCGCCGAAGGGCACCAGCGGCAGGGGCAGTGCCCACTGCACCAGGAGACCGAGCACGATCCCGACCACCACGTTCGCCAGGGAGAAGTCCCCCCACAGCAGCACCCAGACCAGGGCGAGCCACGCCGTCGCGGTCCAGGAGACCCGCTGCTTCAGGCGCTTGGACGCACGCACGTCGGCGCCGGTGGTCATCGCGGGGGGTGGCAGGTCACTCATCGTCGTCCTCCTGCCCCTGAGACCCGGACCCTGTCTCGGACTCCGACCCTGACCCCTCCGACCCAGACCCCTCCGACCCATCGGATCCCTCGGTGCCGGCGACCTCCGCGGACTCGCCCTCGCCGCGCTCCCCGTCCACCAGGACCGCGTTGATGTACGGGGTGCGCAGCGTGAGGTCGCGGGCCGCGGAGGTGGCGTAGGCGTACAGCGGCCCGGCCACCAGCGTGATCGCGGTGCTCGCGCCCACGATCGCGGTGGCCGCGCCGATCATGCCGCGCCGGATCCTCACCGTGGGCAGCGGCTTGGGGGAGGACTGCCAGAACGCCTTGTTCCACGCCTTGACGATGGCGTACAGCGTGAGCAGGGAGGTGAGCAGGCCCGCCGCGATCGCGGCGTAGGCCAGCGGTGTGGCGGCGTCCGCGGCGGCCTGCAGCAACCCGACCTTGCCCATGAAGCCGGACAGCGGGGGGATCCCGGCGAGGTTCATCGCGGGCACGAAGAACACCACCGCCAGCATCGGCGCGAGCTTCGCCAGGCCCCCGAGTTCGTCCAGGGAGGTGGTGCCGCCGCGCTGCTCGATCCAGCCCGCCACGAGGAACAGGGCGGTCTGCACGGTGATGTGGTGGGCCACGTAGAAGATCGTGGCGGCCAGCCCCACCTGGTTGGCGATCGCGATCCCGAACAGCATGTACCCGATGTGGCTGACCAGGGTGAAGGACAGCAGACGTTTCAGGTCGTTCTGCGCCACGGCGCCCAGGATCCCGATGACCATCGTGAGGATGGAGAGCACGATCAGCACGTCGTCGAGCGCGTCGTTGGCGGGGAAGAGCAGCACCTGGGTGCGGATGATCGCGTAGATGCCCACCTTGGTCAGCAGCCCCGCGAACACGGCGGTGACGGGGGCCGGCGCGGTGGGGTAGGAGTCCGGGAGCCACGCCGAGAGCGGGAAGATCGCCGCCTTGATCCCGAACCCGAGCAGCAGCATCACCTGCAGCACCGTCTGGGTGCCCACCGGCAGTTCCGGGAGGCGCTCGGCGAGGGTGGCCAGGGTCAGGGTGCCGGTGGCGGCGTAGATCAGCGCGAGGGCGGTGAGGAACAGGATCGAGGAGGCCAGGGAGACGACGACGTAGATCGTCCCGGCGCGGATCCGCTCCCCGGTGGCGCCGAGGGTGATGAGCACGAACGAGGCGCCGAGCAGGATCTCGAAGGCCACGTAGATGTTGAACAGGTCCCCGGAGATGAAGGCGTTGCCGACCCCGGCGGCCAGCACCAGGTAGGTGGGGTGGAACACCGAGACGGGGGTGCGGGAGTCCCGCCGCTCCATGCTGGTGCCCTGCGAGACGGAGTACAGCAGCACCCCGAGCAGCACCACGCTGGAGACCACGAGCATGAGCGCGGAGAGCCGGTCCACCACCAGGGCGATCCCGACCGGCGCGTTCCACTCCCCGACGTTGAGCACCAGCGGCCCGGCGTCCACGAGGGCGAGCATCCAGATCGCGTCGATCAGCACCAGGGAGATGGTGGTGATGGAGATGATCGCCTGCACCCGCGGCCGGCTCGCCTGGGTGAGTGCGAGGCCCGCGCTGAACAGCGGGAGGGCGACGACGAGCGGTACCAACCAGTTCATCGCGCCCCTCCCTCGCTCTGCTCGTTGTCCTCGTCCTCGGTCTCGTCGCGCACCGTGAGCGCCTCCATGGCGGCGTTCACGCTGGCGTCGTCCGCGCGGGCGTCCAGGGCACCCTCCTCGGTGCGCTTGGCCACCCGACGGTCCTCCACGTCGTCCTGCACCTCGTCGTGCCCGTGCAACTGCCAGGAGCGGTAGGCCATCGCGAGGATGAAGGCGGTGAACCCGAGCGTGATGACGATCGCGGTGAGGATGAGGGCCTGGGGCACAGGATCGGCCATCGGCTCCTCGCTCTCCCCGACCAGCGGTGGGGCACCGGCGGCTCCGCCCGCCACGAGCAGCAGCAGGTTCACGCCGTTGCCGATGAGCGCGACCCCGATGAGGATCCGGGTCAACGAGCGCTCCAGCAGCAGGTAGACCCCGGTCGCCACGAGGATGCCGATGAGGATCACCAGCACCAGGTTGGGCGTCATCTCCGAGACGATCATCGGTGCTCCTCCCCTCGGGTGCCGCCCGGGCTGTCGGTGGCGGCGTGGGCGTCGGCGGTCGGGGTGCCGGCGGTCGGGGTGCCGGGCAGGGTGTAGGCGACGAGCGGGTGATGATCATCGCCCTGCGCATCGGGGTCGTCGTGCGCCACGTCCGGCGGGCTGGTGCCCTCGACCTCGCCCTGCCGGTCCAGTTCCGCGCCCAGAGTGCGCAGCACGTCCAGCACCAGGCCGATCACCAGCACGTACACGCCGATGTCGAAGAACAGGGTGGAGACGAACTTGATCTCCCCGAAGGGTCCGGCGTCGAACTCCACCACGAAGGACTGCAGCATGGTGCCGCCGAACAGCAGCGGCACCATCCCGGCGCCCACGGACAGGAACAGGCCGGAGCCCAGCAGCACACCCGCGTTCACGGGCGCGGCCTCGCCGAGTTCGTACCGCCCGCCGGCGAGGTAGCGCAGCACCAGGGCGATCCCCGCGACCAGGCCGCCGGCGAACCCGCCGCCGGGGGCGTTGTGCCCGGAGAAGAGCAGGAAGAGGGAGAACAGCACCATGGTGTGGAACAGCAGCCGGGTGGCGATCTCCAGGATCACGCTGCGCCGCTGCGGCGCGAGGGTGGCGCCGGCGGGTAGCCAGCGCTGGTTGCGCATCGCCCGGGAGCGCTGCTCCTCGGTGCCCTCCTGCGGGCCGGGGCCGGCCGAGCCGGTGGCGCGCGCCGCCCCGCTGGACTGCAGCCGCAGCAGCGCCAGGCTCTGCTCCTGACCGCCCCACACACCGCCGAGGCGGGAGTCGGAGACGTCCGCTGCCCGCTCCACCCTCCCGGTGCGCACCCGCAGGAAGACCAGCGAGGCGATGCCCGTGGCGGCCACCAGCAGCACGCTGATCTCGCCCATGGTGTCCCAGGCGCGGATGTCGACCAGGGTGACGTTGACGATGTTCTTGCCGTAGCCGAACTCGTACGCCTCGCTGGGGAAGTTCACCGAGACCGGCTCGGCCACCCGGGCGTTGGTCATCATCAGCGCCAGGAGGCTCACCGTGGCCCCCACCGCGATCCCGACGGCGGCGCGCAGCCACCGCGACCCCGCCAGCGGGCGGTCGGAGAAGTAGGCGGGCAACCGGCGCAGGACCAACACGAAGACCACGAGGGTGACGGTCTCCACGAGCAGCTGGGTCAGGGCCAGGTCGGGGGCGCCGTGCAGTTCGTACAGCAGCGCCATGCCGTACCCGGAGATGCCCAGTAGCAGCACCGCCTTGAGGCGGCGGCGGGAGCGGGCCGCGAGGAAGGCGGAGACCGCGATGACGACCGCGACCGCCAACTGCGCGGGCATGTCCCAGGCCCGGACCGGGCCGAGGGAGGCGCCCGAGGTGGCCATCGCCGTCGTCCCCGCCAGCACCGTGACCAGGAAGATGATCGTGAGGTAGACCGGGATCGAGCCACGCTGGGTCAGGGCGGTCACCCAGCCGGCAAGCAGGTCCAGGCGGCGCATCGAGGTGCGGTAGGTCTGCTCCGCGTCGATGCCCAGCGGGCGGTGGGCCTGCAGGGCGGAGTCGCGGCCCAGGAACTGGAAGACCAGCCACCCGGCGCCGAGGATCACCACGGTCAGCAGGAGCGGCACCCCGAACCCGCCCCACAGCACCAGGTGCCCGGCCTCGCCCTCGGGGTAGGTGTCGGCGTAGGGCGCGAGCAGTTCCTCCCCCAGGGTGGGCACCAGGCCCGCGGCGAGGCCGGCGAGCGCGAGCGCGGTGGGGGCGATGAAGATCGGCCGGGCCTCGCGGTCCACCTCGGTGTCCGCGAGGTCCTTCTTCACCCCGAACGCGCCCCACCAGAACCGCAGCCCGTAGGCCACCGTGAGCACCGAGCCGAGCACCACGACGGCGAGCAACGGCAGGGAGGAGGCGGCGCCGTCGCCGGTCTCCACGGAGTGCCACAGCCCCTCCAGGGCGGCCTCCTTGGCCACGTACCCGGCGGTGGGCGGCAACCCGATCATCGAGGCCGTTGCCAGGGCCGCGACCACCGCGAGGAACGGCATCGAGCGGCGCAGCCCGGAGAGCTGGTGGATGTCGCGGGTGCCGGCGGCGGCGTCCACGATCCCGACGGTGAGGAACATCGCGGCCTTGAACATGGCGTGCCCGCCGATCATCGCCAGGCCCGCCAGGGCCACCGCGCGGTCGGCCTGGCCCACCAGCATCATCAACAGGCCCAGCTGGCTCACCGTGCCGTAGGCGAGGACGAGCTTGAGGTCCCACTGCCGCAGCGCCCGGTAACCGCCGAGCAGCATGGTGGCGCTCGCGAGCACCAGCAGCGGCCACTCCCAGGCGGCGCGGTCGGCGTACCCGGGGGCCAGGCGTGCCACCAGGTAGACGCCGGCCTTCACCATCGCGGCGGCGTGCAGGTAGGCCGAGACGGGGGTGGGGGCGGCCATCGCGGCGGGTAGCCAGAAGTGCAGCGGGATCAGCGCGGACTTGCTCATTGCGCCGATCAGCACACAGATGATCGCCACGTTCGTCAGGGTGGTCGCCGCGGGCGGGTTCGTGGCGAGTTCGTGCAGCGAGTAGGAGCCGCCGGGTGCCTGACCGAGCAGGATCAGGCCGCCGAGCATCACCAGGCCACCGGCGGTGGTGACGATGATCGCCTGCATGGCCGCGCGGCGGGAGACCTTGCGCTCGTAGTAGTGGCCGATCAGCAGGTAGGAGAAGACCGTGGTCAGCTCCCAGAACAGGTACAGCATCAGGGTGTTGTCGGTGCTGACCAGGCCGAGCATCGCCCCGGCGAATGCCACGAACACCCCGGCGAACCGCGGCGTCGCGGAGGCCTTGGGTGCGAAGTACCAGGCGCAGTAGAGCAGCACCAGGGCGCCCACGGCGCCCACGATGAGCACGAGGAACCAACTCAGGGAGTCCAGTCGGAAGGTGATCTCCAGGTCGATCGCCGGCACCCAGCGGATGGTCTGGACCGGAGGGTCCTGCGAGTGCGCCCGGGAGGTCAACGCGAGGGCCCACACGGCGGCGCTCGCCGGGGCGAGCGCGAGCAGGCCGAACGCCTTGCGGCCCAGGGCACGCACGAGGAAGGGCCCGAGGATGGCCGCGACGAGGTGCACGGTCAGCAGCAAGGGCAAGGCAGGGGTCCCGTCAGTTGTCGTGGCGGTTGACCCTCAGTCTACGAGAGGGGTGCGGCGCTGTCGGCGCCGTGGGAGATGCAGGAGGCCCCCGCAGCTCTCGAGGGGCCGTGAGAGCTGCGGGGGCCAGGTGTGGGGCCGACTGGCGGGGGCTTGTCAAGATGCCGACCCCACGGGTGACCCGCGTCGGTGACGCGGGAGTCTGGGTCAGGCGCGGGTGGCCTGGGTCCTGCGCGAGCGCAGCGCGACGGCGCCGGCGGCGGCCAGGACGAGAGCGCCACCGGCAATGCGCGGGTCGATGATCGGTGACGTAGCCATGGCTCTCCTGATGTCTTCGTTGGTGTCCATGTGGTGCGGGCTTGGCGTTGGTGGACCCGGTCTCCCCTGGGGCGAGGAGCCGGGCCAGCTTGAACTGCTGGAGTTAGGAATGCAGAATATCAGTTGTGACCGCGCGCCGTGCCCCGTCACCATGTGGGGATCGTCACACGTGCTACATGTGAGCAACTGATATATTTGAGCCCCCTGAGCGGGGAGAGCCAATAGCCAAGGGGGCGACGTCATGTACCGCATCTCTCCACCCCGACGTGGACTCACTGTTGTCCCGGCACTCGGCTCGGGCGCGCGGCTCTCGCTGCAATCGCTCGTGCAGGAACCTCGCCGCGCATTCGGCGACGTCGCCGTGGTTCTGGATGTACGGCCGCAGTTCATCAAGCTCGCCAGCGTGATCAAAGTGCTCGGGGAGCGGGCCCGTGTCGTGCAGGCTTGCCAGCACCGGGACCAGGGCTCTGCGGGGCAGTTCCTGCGAAAGCTCGGGCTCGGCGAACCCGATGTCACACTGGATGGTGTGCATGGCGCAGATCGTGCGCAGCGGATCGGGCGGGGGATCATTGCACTCACCGAGCACCTGGAAGCGCATCCTGCGCAAGTGATCGTGGTCCAAGGGGATACCGACTCCACTCGGATCGGCGCCCAGGTGGGCAGCCGGCTCGGCGTCCCTGTGATCCATGTCGACGCCGGCCTGTCCAGCCAGGCGAGCGTGAAGTCGACAGGTTTGGATCGGTTGCGGGTCGCTCCTCTCGTGGACCTGCACTGCGCGGCCACTCCCGGGGCTGTAGCCAATCTGCTTGCCGAGGGTGTCGCTCCGCGCCGTGTTCGATTGACGGGCAACGCGTTGGCGGACGTGACGACGTCGGCCTCGGCACTGCAGTACCGGCGGTGGTCGGAAATTGCGGGCGCGGGAGTCCGGGTAGGGGGGTACGTCCTTGCGCCTATCCTCCGTCCAGAGACCACGAACTCCCCGGTCTTCCTGCAGCGAATTCTCCATGCGCTGGGCACGTCGCCGATCCCGGTGTTGATGATGGTGCGGCCACGCACCCTCACAGCGATCGGACGACTCGATCCCCCCACCGGTGCGGTCCGGCTACGCGCGGCTGTGTGCCATTCGGACTACCTCGAGTTGGCGCGCCGCTGCGCACTGGTGGTCTCGGATTCCAGCGAGGTCCAGGAGGAGGCCGCTGTCCTGGGCAAGCCTGTGCTCGTGATCTCCGAGGCCTCCGAGCACCCCGAGTTCATCGCGGCGGGGTTCGCCCGCTTGGCAACACGAGAGGTTGATCTTGTCGGGGAACTCGCTGAATGCCTGAAGCGGCGGGCGTTCCCTGCCCTCGAGGGGGCGAGGTCTACGGATGAGTTCGGTCGTGCGGCGTCGCTGATCGCCGACGCGGCACGGGCGCTGGCGGCAGGAGAGGAGCCGGCCGGGGACTTGATGACCGATCGATTGCTCGCGGGTAGCGGGTCCCTCGGCGGTGTGCGATGAGCCACGGTGCCGCGGACTACGAGGGGGGGAGCGTCGCTGATGCCTTGGAGGCTCTTGGCGCGTTGCGCAGCCACGCGGTGCGACGCGCACTGCCCACGTTGCTCCCCCAGGACATTGCCTGCCTGCGCGACCGATGGGCGCAGGTGGAACTGGCGTGTGCCACCGGTTCTTTCGAGGAGTTCATGCTCGCTGGGCTGGAGTACGTGCGCGTGCTCGATGACCGCGGGATGAACCCCGTGGTTCATCGGACAGCCGCTCACTTGAACGAGAAGATCCGTCGGGAGTCCGTGGGTGTCGCGAGCAAGCCGCCTCGCGCCGACCTGTTGATGGACTTCCGGGATCTCCATGTCGCATGCTGCGATGGGGACGCGGACGCGGCGGCGGCTGCGGTGCGGCGGTTGTACGCATCTGAGCGTTGGCGCTGATGCGTCGCCCTGGGTGGGATGAGTCGGCTGAGCTTGGGAACGAGGATGGAGTCATGCCGAAGGGGCAGAGGGCAGGGAAGCCGACCCCGAGGCGGTACTGCGATCAGCAGAGGGCGACCGCGGTCCGAACGGTTCGTTCGCTGCGAGCGCAATTGGGGGACTGAGCACGGCGCGGTGCACCGGGATGCCACGTGGTTGGAGTTCGGGGCCAGAGTCGGTGCAGGTGTGAGTGACGCAGGCCGATCTCGATGAGGGTGTGGTGCCGGGTGTGAGCACTGATGAGGAGGCCCGTGTGAAGGCCCTGGAGCAGCAGGCTTGGGGACTGCGCCGGGCGCGCGAGAGCGGCGCACTTCCTTGCCGCAGGCGTCCCGAACACCGATGCAAGGGGCCACGTTCATCGACGCCAACCGCGAGGACGTCATCGAAGGACGTGGGGATCGAGCGCATCAGCCGGGGGGCTGCAGGTGGCCCCAAGCGCCTACAAGTGCCGGCGGAGCCGGCAACGTTCGTCGTGTCAGTTCCGCGACAGGGAAGGTGATCGAGGACATCGAGATCGCGATCCAGTTGTGTCCGCCGACACGACCGCCGGCGGCCCCACGGCTACCTCGGCGACGTCACCTGGCCGGGGCTTCCATCAAGGCAAACCAGGGTCGACTCCCTGTTGCCCGACTCCGTGAGGCACGGCCGGCTGCTCCAGCGGACTCTCGCGGTACCCTTTCCCCCAAACCGCCTCCTACCAGAGGGCGGAGCATGTCGGCCGCACGATGCCGTGGGCCGACGAGCTCCCGCCCTCGGGGCGCCGGTGCAGGTCGTCGAGCGGGTCTCGCGTCCTACCAGGTGCGATCGCGTTCGACGGTGTTCGAGAGGTTGATCGGCGGTCCCGCCGCGACGATCCAGTCGCCGACGCCAGGCTGGAGCCCGACGAACTGCAGCCCCACATGAGTCTGGGGTGTGGTCAGGGCGACGCTGATCTGAACCTGCCCGTACCCGGGCGTGAAGGTGATGTTGAAGCCGCCGTAACCAGGGGCCGGGATGACGTTGAGCCACCCGATCGAGGTGTTCTCGGTTCCATCGACGAAGACGGCCGTTATGAGGAAAGTCTGCGTGGATGCGAATGGTACATCGCCGTACGGCGGTGTCGAAGACAGGCCCGAGAGGGTGAGGACGGATGTGGCCTCATCCCAACTGCCGACCCAGTCATCAGCAACCGCTTCCGAGCTCGCGGCCGAGGGCGCTGCGACTGCCGCGACTGCGATCACGGGTGTTGCCCATGCCGTGGTGGAGAGGAGTCGGCGGCGCGAGAGCGCGGTGCCTTCTCGGTCGGTGGGGGGTGGCGTGTGGTCGGGGGGATTGGTCAAGAGGGTGTCCTTTTCTGGGGTTGCTTCAATGAGCCTCCGCAGTTGGAATTCTAGGGCCACCCCGTGTGGTCAGCAACGCCCATCCGGGGCCAAGCGGGACCAAACAAAACCCGGTGAACCACAAGCGCCGCGGAGCAGCCCTGCGGTGCGCTTGCGGGGCACAAAGAAAGCAAACCGCGAGTCCCGGCGGGTCTCATAGTGTGAGATATGGTGATCGTCCGCTCGGTGGTGCCCGAGGGCCCTCAGATGCTGGCATGTGATAATTGCGGTATGCCAGTACCGAAGTCCACCGGCCGGACGGCGCGCCGGCTGGTGCGTGACGATGTGTACGACCGTCTGCTCGAGGTGATACTCGATGGCACCCTGCAGCCGGGCGAGCGCATCGTGGACAGTGATATCGAGGCCTGGCTCGGCGCATCGCGAACACCTGTGCGCGATGCCATCGCGCGGTTGGAACGCAAAGGGCTCGTCGAGATCGTTCCGCAGCGCTACTCGCGCATCGCGCTGATCGACGCGGCTCAGGTGCGCCACCACCTGGAGGTGCTCGAACCGCTGATTCTCCTTGCGGTGGAGAAGGCGACGGCCGCCCTCACGCCGCAGGAGCGCGCCCAGGCGGCGAGGTTGAGTGAGCGGATCGCCGGAGCGCAGCCGGGGCGTGAGCGGGTGGGGGCGGTGCGCGAACTCCTGTCGCTCTGGATCGCCCGCTACGGCAACGCCCACCTGCGGGAGGTCGTGGAGGATCTCAGCCTTCTCGTCGTGGTGCACCTGGTCAACCACCCCGAGATGGCCACGCCGGAGAGTGCGGCCAGCCTGGTGGCAGCCGCCGATGCCGCGGCCGCAGGCGATCCCGCAGCGGCGGTGGCCGCCGTCTCCGAGGCGTTCCGCCGGATCGACGACGGCGTGGACGCCCTGCCGTGACGCCGCGGGCTGACCACGCGATAATGCAGGCACGCCCCGGCCGGTGCGTGCAGGGAGACTCAAGGGGGTAGCGATGCCGATTCCGACCTCGGGTGAGCGGCAGGCGCCGGTGTCGCGACGGTTGTTGCGCGATGACGTCTATGACCGCATGCACGCCGCGATCGTGGACGGCACCCTCGCGCCCGGAGAGACGCTTCGCGACGAGGAGCTCATCGCGTGGCTCGGTGTGTCCCGGACTCCGATCAGGGAGGCGCTCCTTCGCCTGCAGGAGGAGGGCCTCGTCGTCGCGAGTCCGAACAACTCGACGAAGGTTGCCGAGGTTCGGCCGGACGGTCTCGATGACGCCATCGAGGTTGCGGGAGCGCTGCGCCGGCACGCGCTGCGTAGCACCCTGCAGTCGGTGCCGCGCGAGCAACTGGAACTCCTGTCCGAACCGATGGCCGCGCTACGCACCGCCGCCCAGAGCGGTGACCACGCCGCCGTCGCCCTCGCGGCGTTCGCCTACTTAGAGACCTTCGACCGGGCGACCGGCAACCCGGTGCTCGCCGAGACCGTCCGCAAGATGAGCGCCCACATGATCCGGACGCTTCGTGAGGACCCGCACGGGCGCTCGGTGCCGGAGATCCACGGCCACTTCGAGGACCTCCACGGCGCCATCGTGGAGCGTGATCTCGATGGCGCCCTGGAGTCGCTTCAGCACATCTATCGCATCAGCGGTGAGTAACTCACCGGTGCTTCGCCGCGGCCCTCGGGGGGAGTCCAGGCTCCCGTCCTGAGGCCCACCTGCAGGATCGCCGGGACCTCGCGCCTCGCCCTCCTGGGCGGCCGCGCTGCCTCGCCTCCTGATCCTCCACGTCCCCGCCTGCGCGCACGCCCTCGTCCGCGCCCTCGGTCCTCGTGCTGCCCTCTCGCGCCTTGGTGGCGACCCACGTCTCCTGCTCCTCTCGGGATCCGGGCCCTTGGCCCGCGGTGATCCGCAGGCGTCGCTGCCTGCGGCGTGACTCATGTCACGCCGCAAGTATGCTCCTCTTCGGAGAGTATGTCAGCGGACTGCGTATTGATCCGAGAGGCTTCACTGTCACCGAGTGCACCGGCACGCTCGCCGAATGTGCTGTTCCTGCGATCCGCGAGGCTTCGACGCTCACGACGCGAGACCTGACCGGTACCCACGCGCCCCAAGACGCCACCAAGATTCAGGCAGTTTCTCTTCAAGCGTGGCACGATGGGAGTCCTCAGCACGACGACGTGAAGGGACTTGCCGATGGTCAGCATCCTGCTTGTGCACGGCCGCAGCCGCCCCCTGTTCGGCCCGGCCCAGATGAAGGAGCAGTGGATCGTTGCGCTGCGCAGCGGATTCGAGGCCGCGGGCCTGCAGGTCCCGTTCGCCGACTCCGACGTGCACCTGCCCTGGTACGGCGACAGCCTCACCCACCTGGTGGGCGGCGATGCGCGCAGCGAGGCCGAGCGGGTCTCCCTGCGCGGTGACATGCCGGTGGACGAACGCGAGTTCGTGCGCGCCGTGGTGGCCCAGGTCGCCGAGACGTTCGCCTTCACCCCGGCCCAGCTCGCCGAGGTCGCCGACCCCGGGGACGCCGAGGCGGCGCCGGGGCAGTGGGGTCACGTCCGCACGGTCCTGGCGGCCGTGGACCGCTACGTCCCGGGTATGAGCGGTGCGACGGTCGCGTTCGTGGCCCGGGAGTGCTTCGGGTACCTCACCGACGCCCGGCTGCGCCAGACGATCGACGACGGCGTGGCCAACGTCGCCCGGCCCGGCGAGCCCACGGTGGTGCTCGCCCACTCCCTGGGCGCGGTCATCGCCTACCAGGTGCTGCGCTCGAGCGAGCGGATGCGGGACCTGGACGTGCGCCTGTTCCTCACGGTGGGGGCACCGCTGGCCTGGCGGCCCGTGATTACCCACCTCGGCCGCCTCGCCACGCCCCGGATGCCGGCGCAGGTGCGCGAGTGGGTGAACGCGCGCGACACCTCCGACGCGGTGGCGCTCGGGCCGATCATCGGGGGCCTGCTGGCCGCCGGGGCCGTCACCGAGGAACCCGGGGTGGTCAACCCGGACGACGGGCGTCACGCCATCGAGTACTACCTTGCCGACCCGGTGGTGGCCCGGCACATCGCGCGCACGCTGGGGTAGGCCACCACGGCGGGTCGGCGGGGGCTGCGGCGAGGTGCGGCACCCCGCCGCAGCCCCCCGCCGCAGCAGATCAAGCGAAACGGGGTGCGTACTTCGAGTCTGGGTCGAAGTCACCGTCGACGGCGGTGACGGTGAACCCGGAGACGGCGTAGAGCAAGGCTGTCGTTGTATCTGCTTCTTCGTCAGTTGCGAAGTGAACGGTGATCCCGGTCGTCCCCGTTGTCGTGAGGGTCGTGATCGGGCTATCCCAGGCGATGCTCGCGCCGGTCACGTCGGGATATTCACGTCCTTCCCTGACCTGCCAGGGCTTCTGCCCCTGGTTGGCACTGGCGGGGTCCCAGCTGGCGACCAACGTGAACACCTGGTCGACTGCGAACGTTCCCGCTACGGGGGTGATGGTCAGGGTGCCGGTTCCGTAAGTCGAGGGATCCGAAGTGTCGTTCGCCACGGCCAGGGTGGCGGTGAAGGCGGTCGCGGTACCTGAGGTGGTCGCGGCGGCGGGGATCGCGGCGCTCGCAGCGACCACGGGGACACTCCACGCGGCACCCTTCAAAACGGTGCGGCGGCTGGTGCTGGGCGCATTATCGGGCGTGTGCGTCATGAGTGCTCCCAAGGTCGGGGGTGGAGTCCGGGGTGGCGCTTCGCGTCGATGCTAAAGGGCGCGTTCAGCGGTGTCCAACGGGGGCGTCGGCATCTCATTCCAATCCGCCCGAAATGGCCAGTACTGCCCTACAAGATATCGCCGCGCAGTTGCTGCGGCTCCACGAAGAAACCGTCCTCGTCGAGGATTTCCCCGCCCACGGCCTCGTGCAGCACGAGCACCGCGCCCTCGATGGCCTGCCGCGCGGCATCCCGCCGGCGGGTCTCGGCGCGGGTGCGCGCCTCCCGGTGCTGCTGCGCGGGTAGGTAGTGCATCGCATAGGTGATCACGCCGTCGGCCGCCCACGGCGCGAACCGCAGGGCGGGCCGCAACCGCTCGGCCGCGAACACCTCGACCAGCACCCGGTCGCCACCGCCGAGGTCGGCACCCGCCTGGTAGGTGCCGTCCTCGCTCCGCACCGGGCCCTGCGGATCGTCCACGTGCACCTGCAGGCCCGGGAGCGCCGGGGCGAGCACGTGCCGAAGGGCGACCGGCTCGAGCCAGACGGGGGCATGCACGGCATGGTCGACGGCGGAGCCCGGGTCGGGCACGATCACGACCCCGGTGGTGGTCCGCAGGGCGCCCCCGAGTCGCCTCGCGCAGGCGTGCGCCACATCCAGCACCTGCTTCTCCACGCCCCGCGGGTGATGCGGGCCGAAGGCGTCCAGCAGGGCGCCGTACCCCAGTGGCAGGGGCGGGGCCGGCAGCGGGGAGCGATCGGTCGCCACCTCGACCAGGTAGGCGGTGTTCGCCCAGTCGGGAAGGGCCAGGCGCCGTCGGGCCTCGCCGTTCAGGGACCAGGGTCCGACGACGGCGGCCCGCTCCCGCTCGCCCGGGGCGGGCAGCTCGTGGGTGGCGTCGACGGCGGGCAGCGGCAGCAGGTCCATGGTGCCCGGGGCGCCGGGTGCGGGCGCCGGATCCCACTGCGCGTCCAGCACGAGGGAGAGCAGCAGGGTCTCCAGCTCGTCGTCCGCGACCTCGTGGTCCACCGCGAGCACGTGGTGTGCCAGCGCTCGCTCGATCGGGAGCGGCGCGGGCAGCGGGGTGGGGGCGCTCACCCTCACTGCACCCGGGTGCGGTGGAAGTTCAGGTGGCTGCGCGACGCCGTCGGCCCCCGCTGGCCCTGGTAGCGCGATCCCGCAGCGCCGGCCCCGTAGGGGTTCTCCGCGGGGGAGGAGAGGCGGAAGAAGCACAGCTGGCCGATCTTCATGCCCGGCCACAGGGTGATCGGCAGCGTGGCGACGTTGGAGAGCTCCAGCGTGACGTGCCCGGTGAAGCCGGGGTCGATGAAGCCGGCGGTGGAGTGCGTCAGCAGGCCGAGGCGGCCCAGGGAGGACTTGCCCTCCAGGCGGGCTGCGACGTCGTCCGGGAGCGTGACCTGCTCGTGGGTGGCACCGAGCACGAACTCCCCCGGGTGCAGCACGAAGGGCTCCTCCGGCTCCACCTCGACCAGGCGGGTGAGTTCGGGTTGGTCCTGCGCCGGGTCGATCACCGGGTACTTGTGGTTGTCGAAGAGCCGGAAGAATCGGTCCAGGCGCACGTCCACGGAACTGGGCTGGACCATCGCCGGGTCGAACGGGGCCAGGCGCACGCGGCCGGAGTCGAGTTCGGCGCGGATGTCGCGGTCGGAGAGCAGCACGCGGCAACGGTAGCGCGCCCGGGGGGTCAGAGGGCGCTCGAGCCGTCAGGGGGCTGGGTGCTCGGCGGGTGAGGTCTGGTCGGTCGTGAGGCGCTGGAGCCGGGCGAGTTCGACGTCGATCGCCGCCAGCCGGGGCTCGGCGGGCGGCAGGGCGGGGCGCGCGGGGTCCAGCACACGCCGTAGCCACGCCGCACGCGCGGCGATCGGGGCCGCCAGGCCGGCTCGGTCCACGCCCAGTTCCGCGGTGATCGCATCGCTCAGGCGCTCCGCCGCGGTGATCATGGGGAACCACGCCAGTGCGATGCGGTTCGCGGGCGGCGGCTCCGCGAGGGCGAAGAGGGTCGGGGCCCAGGCGCCGACGTCTACCAGGACATCACAACTAGGTGGTGTGGCATGCGCGTGGCAGTCCGGCGGAAGTTGAACGGCCCTACGCGCCCGACCCCTGGCACTGAAGGCTCGAGGACACCGGTCCCTGTTGATGAACTGGTCAGGCGGGCCTATCATTCGCCGCGCTCAGCCGAGGGCGTGGCGAAATTTCTCTCACCACGAGGACGTGACGTGTTTCCCCAACCGAGAACCGAGACTCCCCCATCGCGGCATCGCACTGCACGGCGGTCGTGCCGCACCGCTGCTGCCGTGGCTGCCGCAGCAGCGGTGGTGGTCAGCCCTCTTCTGACGCTTCCGGCAAACGGCAGCACGGTGATGGCTGCTCATCCACCGTACATCCAGCCGGAGACTGCCCCAGCGGCCGCAGACCTATCGCGGGCACAGCGCGAGGAACTCCACCGCTACCTCGCCGACACCTACGCCTCCCTTGCCGCGATGACAGATGAGACCACTGGACTGCCAGCAGACAACATTACCGGTGGTCTCGAGGCGGGGGATCGCTCGCCATACACCTCGCCCACTAACATCGGTGGCTACCTCTGGTCGACCGTGGTCGCGCGAGAGGCGGGACTCGTCTCGGTCGATGAAGCGCGCGAGAGGATGGCGACCACGCTGGACACCGTGGACGGACTGGCCCGTCACGAACCCAGCGGGATGTTCTACAACTGGTACGACCCCGCCACCGGAGATCAGGTGCTTGCGTGGCCGGGATCCGGCGAGCACGTCAACCAGTTCCTCTCGTCTGTGGACAACGGGTGGCTCGCCGCCGGGCTGCGGATCGTCGCGTCGGCTGAACCGTCGTTAGCCGATCAAGCGAGAGCCTTGTACGACTCCATGAACTTCGGCGCCTTCTTCGACGCCCACGCACGCCCGGATGTCGACCTCGGGTTGATTCGCGGCGGCTTCTGGGACGCCGAGCCCGAGAACCAGGGCGGCTGGGTGTTGGACAACTACCTGGGCGAGGGGGACGACCTTTACTACACCGGCCACCACTACGACACTGCGGTCTCGGAGACGCGCATCGCGACCTACCTGGGGATTGCCAACGGTCAGATCCCGCCCGAGACCTACTACGCGACGTGGCGTACCTTCCCCTCCACCTGTGACTGGTCCTGGCAGGAGCAGCGGCCCTCCGGTATCGCGCGTTCGTATGGAGACGTGGAGGTTTTCGAGGGCGTGTACCACTATCGCGGGATGTCCATCGTTCCGGGCTGGGGTGGGTCGATGTTCGAGGCGTTGATGCCCGACATGCTGGTCCCGGAGGCGCAATGGGGCGAGCAGTCCTGGGGGGTGAACCATCCGTTGGTCGTTCGCGCGCAGAAGGAGCACGGGCTGCTGGAGGCCCAGTAC
Source organism: Serinibacter salmoneus (assembly GCF_002563925.1). Classification (NCBI taxonomy): domain Bacteria; kingdom Bacillati; phylum Actinomycetota; class Actinomycetes; order Micrococcales; family Beutenbergiaceae; genus Serinibacter; species Serinibacter salmoneus. The sequence goes on from NZ_PDJD01000001.1 coordinate 203,606, forward strand.
GGGTACTGGGGGTTCTCACCTGCGTCCAATCCCCATGGGGGCTACCTGGAGTACGGAGTGGATCAGCTCGGGCTGGGTTCAGAGGGCTATACGTCGGACGGGACCACGCAGGTCGACGCCGGCTTCTTCGGCTGCCGCGAGGGTGAGAACCCGGATCCTGAGTATGGCGACGGCGTGGTCACCCCGCACGCCTCCTTCCTCGGTCTGGCATACGACCCCATCGGAGTGCTCGATAACGCCGCGGCGATGGAGCGCGATCTCGGCGCGTACGGCCCCGGGGGCTTCTACGATGCGGTGGCCGTGAAGTCCGGCACTGTGGCGGAGCGCTATCTCTCGCTGGACCAGTCGATGATCGTTGCCGCAATCGGGAACTTTCTCTTCGACGGTGTACTGCGCACGCACTTCGTCGATGATCGCCTGGAGACGGCGCTGCGCCCCGTGATGGCTGCCGAAGTCTTCTCCTCGTCGGCCGCGGACGTCGTGCCCGTTCTCGACAGCCCGCAGAAGGGCGGGCATCTCAAGCCCGGGGCACAGGCGTTGCAGGGGACAGCGGAGCCGGGCGCGCAGGTCACGGCCCGAGTCGGCGATTCGAATCGCGAGGAGTGCGTCTCCGCGGTCGATGCCGATGGGGCATGGAGATGTGAGATCGTCCTCGCTCAAGGGGACTACGACGTGGAGGTTCAGTCCACCAACCTCGCCGGGATCATCACCCTCGGGGAGTCCGTCCCCGTGAGCGTCTTTGACTCGGCACCCGAGCCCACCACCGACCCGACTGACGCGACGACCGAGCCGACCAGCCGTCCCACCGTCGAGCCGACCGCAGATCCGAGCTCCGAATCCACGGGCGGCTCCGCCTCCATCCCGACCCAGGAGGAATCGGACTCCTCTGGTGCGGAGGCGGCGCCCGGAGGCGGCGCGGGCGGTTCACTGGCAAACACCGGCGCTAGCGTCGCTGCGGTGATCGGTGCAGCCGTCATAGCGATGGTGTCCGGTGCGGTCATGCTGCGCCGTCGTCATCAGGCACGTGTGTAGCGCCACAACCCGTCACTGAGAAGGCGGCGCCCCGTCAGGTCGGGGGCGCCGTCGTCTCGCGGGTGATGAGTCGGGTGGGCAGCACCACTCTGGGTAGCTGTTCCTGACTCGCAGGAGCGCGTTGGGCAAGGTCGAGGGCGTCTGCGACCGCGCGTACGCCTAGTTCTTCGATGGGCTGATGCACTGTCGTGAGGGCGGGTTCCGACCACCGTGCCGTGGGAAGATTGTCGAACCCCACGACGGACATCCCACCCGGAACGGCCACCTGCGCCTCGCGGAGCGCCCGCAGGAGCCCGACTGCGCTGTCGTCGCTCGCCGCGAAGACAGCGGTGGGTGCCTCCGGCAGAGCGAGGAAGTACTGTCCGGCCCGATACCCGCACGCCACGGTGTACCGTCCCGCGCGCAGCAGGTCTGGTTCCACTGCGACACCCGCCTCGTGCATGGATCGGAGGAACCCCTCGAGGCGCAGCTGGGCATTCGCCAACGCGGGCGGGCCGCCGAGGAAGGCGATGCGCCGGTGTCCCAGTGCAAGCAGGTGCTCGGTGGCCACCTGCGCCCCCGCGCGATGGTCGCAGGTCACGGTCGCCAGTTCCGGTGTGGGGCGCCATGGGTCAATCGCGATCACCGGGACACCGGCCCCGCTGGCCAGGTCGATTGCTCGTGTCGAGGGAAGGCCGACGGCGCACAAGAGTGCCAGGGCGCCGCGTTGGAGTGAGTGGGCGACCCACGTGTCGAACTCGTGAGGGGTGCCCGTCGAGACCACCACTTCTAAGTCCTCCTCGGAGGCGGCGTGGACGACACCGCGGACCAGTTCCTGGAACCACGGACCGTCGAGGTTGTCCACCCGCAGGGAGAGCAGGTGCGAGCGGCGTGGACGTCGGGGCCGTGCCGGGGCGCCGAGCTCAGCTAGCGCCGTTAGCACTCGACGCCGCGTCGACTCCGAGACCCCAGGACGGCCGTTGAGCACCTTGGAGACGGTGGGCACGGAGGTGGCAGCAAGCGCCGCCACCTCCGCAAGGCGAACGGTGGGCGTTCTGGTGTCTGTCGCTTCTTGCGTCCCGGCTGATTGCGGTGGGAGCGCCCGGGTGGTGCGCGCGCGTGACCGGGTCATGTTCCGGCGGGGACGTGTACCTCCAGGTAGGGGTGCGTCTCCAGGTCGTCGAGTGCCACAGTGACGCCGCCGGTGCGGTAGGGCGCCGATCGGGTCGCGTGTGTCGGCAGGGCCTCAGCATGGGCCGCATCGGGGCCCGCGAGAACGCGACGTTCGGTGCCTTGTTCGCCGACCCTGAATCGCACCTCGCGTTCGTGTCCGCCCAGGTTCAAGTGAACGGTCAACCCGTCGGCACTCGGCGAGAGGACGGGATCCACGAGGAGCTCGTGCGCTCGTTCGGTCAGCCCGAGCACCCCGGTCACCAACTGACGCAGGAAGATCCCAGGCCCACTGGAGTAGATGCGCCAGCCACCGCGGACGGGCACCTCGCCGCGGCGTAGCGCCTCGAACCCCTGGGAGAACGCGTAGCGATCCGGGAAGGCCGCGTCACTGGAGGAGTAGTAGGCGTTGCGTTGTCGCGGCGCTGCGTGAGGGAGCCGGTCATGGAGTGCGACAGGGCTCACCCGCATGAGTTCATCGAGCGCGCTCGCCCGCCCGAGGGCGCACAGTGCCTCTACCCAGCGGATGTGCGCGTGGGTGTACATCAGTCCGACTTCGCGGCCGACACTGGCTGCCTGCTCGGCCCGCAGGAACGTCCGGGGGATGCCCTCGTCGAAGTCCGCCGGTCGATCCATGAGGCGCACCCCGTCGGGGAAGGTCAGGTGATCGGCAACGAGCCGTTCGTGCGCGGCGGCCTCCCGTGGCGAGAGAACGCCGGCCAGGATGGACCGAGTCATGGGGATGAGCCGGTACGTCATCCCGGTTCGGGTATCCCGTGGATGCATGAGCAGCTCGTCGCCCGCTTCGCCCTCGTGGAGCACATACCCCGCCATGACCCCGTTGGCGAGTCCTCGCGCGCGCAGACTCTCGCGCACCCGTTTTCCGAGTTGAGCCGTGCGGTCTCGCAGTGTCGCGGAACGTGGATCGCCAGAGAGTGCCTCGGCAAGGAGCTCCGTGGCTTGTACCAGCAAGGCAGAGGTCCAGGTGGAGGCCATCCGGGTGCGAAGCGTGTCGTCGGCGGGCTGGAGCGTGTCGTCCCAGTCGCCTTCCTCGTACGCCGGAAGGGAGGTCCCGGGTAGGCGATGGGTGCTCACGTAGTCCAGCGCGCGAGTGACGTGATCACGCAGGACCTCGGCTGTCCCGAGGCCGGGTGCACGTCGCTCGGCGTCCCAGAAGGGCACCGGTACCTCCAGCACCGCACGGTCTCCGGTGTACCGCAGGTACTGCCCGAGCGCCATGAGCGGCCACACCACCACGTCACCGTGCGCGCCGTCGTTGTATCGCTCCCGGTAGGCGTCGAACATGAACCATTGCGGGAAGTTCCCGCCCGGGAACTGCCGAGCGAATACTCGTAGCAGGAGCTCTCGGGCGAGATCGAAGCGTCCTCCGGTCAACGCCAACTCGAGCGGACCTTGGCAGACGTCTCGGGTGCCCCAGGCGGCACCGGAGTACTGCTCCAGGCCATGGGGGACGAGGAGATGGACGAGAGCGTTGTGGACATACCAGGGAATCAGGACGTCGAGTTCGTTGGTCGGCAGTGCGGGGTGGTCCGCGAAGCGCAGGCCACGCATGACCCCGCGCATCTGGTCTCTGTGGGCCTGCAGGTTTGATGCCATGGACGTGCGCTCGCCGAGGCGTCGCATGGCCTCGTCCTCGCTGTGTAGGCTCGCCGAGATCGTCAGTGAGAGCGCGCCGCGCGCCTGCATCGTCAGCCGTTCGACCGCCTGATCCGGGCCGGACGTCGACGTGAGGGACGTCGCTCCAGAGGTGCGCATGGCATACCGCAGCGTGGGGATGTGCGAGGCGACCTCGCCCTCCGAGGCGGGTGCAAGCATCAGAGTCGTGGGGTCGTCGTCCGACGCGCTCAGGCACCAGCCGCCGCCGATGTCGTCCAGTTCCAGTGTGGCGGTCACACGCAGGTCGTGGGGGGCAGCAACCGTGGTCTCGAGGCGATTGCGTGCAGCGTCGACCGTGGTGCGCACATCGATACGTCCCCAGCGGCTGAGGTAGATCCAGTGCGCCTCGCCGATGTCCAGCACCAGTGCGGTCGGAAGCCCGAGCAGCTGCGGACCGTTGTCATCCCCGACCACGACACGCAGACCACTGCCACGGATGAGGTTGAGGTGGTGGCGGTGTACCGAGGTGAGTCGGTTCTCAGTCGTGTTTCCGAGCACCACGTGCGAGGCGAAGACTCCCGGCGCAAACACTGTCGCGGAGAGCACATCGTCGGTGGGCATCGTGGCGCCGCCCGCGCGAAGGACATGACCGTGCGAACGCTCGGTCAGGGTGTCCTTCACGCCCCTCAGAACGTGGGCGCCGTCTGAGGTGAAGAAGGACAGGAGTCTCCCGTTCTCGTCTCTCTCCGGTAGGACGACGTCGTTGGCCGTTAGGTCCAGAGCGGCGAGCAGCGCGTCGTCCGGCACGTCGTCGCCGGCGAAGGGAGGGACGTGTCGTAGGGGTGAGTCGAATGGCTCGATCTGCTCCCAGGTGCCGTGGGCGGGCATCGTTGCCAGCGAGAGCGCGTGGCATCGCCATGTCTCGATGTGCGCGGCGTGGGAGTCCAGCGGCGAGCGATCGTCCGCACGGATGACCTGCACCACGTGCAGGCTCGCGGCTCCCTGTGAGGGATCCAGGGGATGGGAGATGAGAGTGGGGGACCCGTACTCGTCCTGGCGAACCCCGCTGACGGCGGCTTCGAGGAGGCCGTGCAGTTGGCCGTCCGCACGGGTTCGCGGGGTCGCTACCTGGAGCGAGTCGGTGAGGTGGCTCGCACTTCCCTCGGCGATGAACATGAGGTGCAGCGGTAGCCGTGGAAGGGACGACATCGTCTGTCGGCTGACGAGAGCGGAGCCTGGTGTCCCGTGGCCGGGCTGGGGTGGCATGGCGAGCGACCTGTGCAGGAGGTACTGGCAGACGTAGGCCTCACTGGAGAGGGCTGCCGCCGGTGGGGCGAGAGCGAGGTCCTGCGCGGCCACCACCTCCAGCGTCGTCCCCTGTGTGCCTCCGCGCAGCTCGATTCGTCGCACGAGCATCCCCGTGGCGTCCTCGGCCTCGTGGATGCCGAGTTCCACGCGATGCTCGATTCCCAAAGAGTGCCCGCTCCAGGCGATCCGGTCGCGCGAGATCTCGACCCGCGAACGCGAGTCGTCGATCCGCGCGAGGCGCACACCCCGTTCGTCGGTGAGGCGCAGCCAGAGGCCGAGAGGGGCAGTGTCGTCGCTGGAAGGAAGGTACTGATTGACGAGTAGCCCGTCGAACTCGATCCGTCTAAGGTCGCCGGCGGCGGTCAGCTCGACGGTGAGTGCGCCTGCCGTGAGAGTGCGGCGCGTGGTGGGTGCGGCACCTGCCGCGGGCAGAACTTGGGTCACGAGGTCTCCGGTGGTGCGAGTGGTGTTGGGTCGGCGGGCTGCGGAACGGTGAGCAGCGCGAGGAACTGGTCGAAGAGGGCGACCATGTCGACGTTGTCGGGATCGAGCAGCCACTGCAGCTGCAGGCCGTCCATCACCGCGGAAGCAATCTGCCCCATCGCCGTCGGGTCAACATCCTCGCGGAGTGCTCCGGAGTCGATGCAGGCGCGGAAGAGTTCGTCGTCCTGGTGGCGCAATGAGCGGTAGCGCTCGCGGAAGACCTCATGGGCCGGGTGTGAGGGGTCAGTGGCCTCTGCCGACACCACGACATGCAGACCGACCAGTCCCGGTGCCGCGGCGTTGCGCGCCACCTGCGCGCGCATCGTCTCGGTGAACGTGGCGCCAGCGGCCTCGTTCTCGGCGCGCCGCTCCCGGTCCCGGCGGTCGCGTTCCTCGATGGTCGCGGAGAGGAGGGCGGCCTTGCTGCCGAAGTGATGCAAGAGCCCGGCCTCGGAGATCCCGACTCTGCGAGCAATTTCCCGCAGTGAGCTCCCGCGAAATCCTTGTTCGCCGAAGACGTCGACCGCGGTGTTCAGGATGAGGCGGCGTCGCGCCTCTCCTCGCACCCGTCGACCATCCGGAAGGCCGTCCCCGCGCTCGATCGAGCCGCCAGTGGATCCTCGGCTCGTCTTGCGCGGCGCCCCCGTGCCCTCGCTGTCACTGGTCATCCGCCCCGTCCTCTCCTGCCGTCGTCGGCGCCGCGCTGGTGCGGCGAAGCTCCCTGAGGCCGACCCTAGCAACAAACTAACCGAGCGCACGCTAAGGTAGTCTGCAGTGGAGCCACCCCGATGGTGGGGTGAGCCGCTCGAAGATGAGGAGATTCTCGTGATTCTTGGACGCAAGGCAGTGGCTGTCGGTGTGGTCGGCCTCCTCGCGCTCACCGCGTGTGGTCGTGGTGACGGGGGTGGCGAAGGGAACGAGGCATCCACTGCACGTCCCGCCGCTGGTGCCTCGGTGAACGATGATCCGGCCGCCGGGGACATCACCGTCTGGGCCATGGGTGAGGAAGGTGAACGCCTACCCGACTTCGTGGACGGCTTCACTCAGGCGAACCCGGAGGCCGAGGTCACCGTGACCACGATTCCGTGGGGCGATGTGATGACGAAGTTCCAGACAGCGGTTGCGGCCGGGACCGTTCCCGACGTGATCATGATCGGCAGCTCGTTCATGCCGACGATGGTGGCAACCGGTGGCCTCGCGCCGGTGCCCGAGGGCTTGGTCGACATGGGCGACTTCGTCGAGGGTGCGGCAGATTCGACGGTCGCCGACGGCGTCGCGTACGGCGTGCCCTGGTACGTCGAGACGCGCGTCCTGTACTACCGCGCGGACCTCGCGCAGCAGGCGGGGCTCGAGGCGCCGAAGACCTGGGACGAACTCACCGCCTTCGCCCAGGGTCTCGTGGGCAACGGTGCGGACTACGGTCTGCAGTTGCCCATGGGCGACGCCGAGGACTCATCGCAGGTGATCCTCCCGTTCTTCTCCCAGGCAGGAGGTGTCGCCGTCGAGGGGGAGGAGTGGACCTTGGACACTGACGCAATGGTTTCGGCTCTGGAGTTCTACGGCTCCTTCTTCGCTGACGGACTCTCCCCCCTGTCCGGCTACGGCGACACCCAGTCGAACGCGTTCATCGATGGCACGATCCCGACCTTCATCTCGGGGCCATGGATGATCAACGTGCTGGGCGATCTCGCCGATCCCGAGTGGGTGGAGGAGAACGTCGAGACCGCAGTGGTCCCGGCCGGCTCCGCCAACAACGACTCCTACATCGGTGGTGCCCACCTGGGTGTGTTCGCGGACGCGCCGAACGCCGATGGGGCGTGGAAGTTGGTCCGCTGGCTCTCGCAGCCGGAGACCCAGCAGGCTTGGTTCGACACCACCAATGGTCTTCCGGCGCTGACCACCGCGTGGGACTACGAGCCGCTGCAGTCAAACCGGCGCATCGCGGTGCTGGAGGAGCAGTTGGCCAACACGATCGCGCCGCCGACGGTGCCGAGTTGGGACGAGCTCTCCGCCACACTCGAGACGGAGGCAGAAAAGGTCGCCAACGGCGTGGTGACACCGCAAGAGGCCGCGGCCACCATTCAGGCCAAGGGCGAGGCCCTCGGGCTCGGCTGGTAGTCAGCCAGATGGCTGTTCTCTCTCCCCGTGGGCGGCGCCGACAAAGCGTCGGCGCCGCCCACCGGCGAAAGCAGGCGATAGTCGCCTGGTTGTTCGCGCTGCCGTTCGTGGCGGTGTTTGCGGTCTTCATGCTCGGCCCGCTGCTCGCCTCGTTCGCAATGTCGTTCACGGACTTCACGATCCGTGACATCCGCGACCCCTTCGCGGTCAACATCGTGGGACTCGACAACTTCATCGGCGTGTTCAGCGATGAGCTCTTCCGGAAGTCCTTGCTCAATACCTTCTACTTCGTGCTCGTCGGGATCCCACTCACGATGGTGCTGGGGCTTGCGCTTGCGGTCGCTCTCAACTCGGGCATCGAACGCTTCCGTGCTGTCTTCCGGGTCGGCTACTACACCCCCGTCGTGACCTCGATCGTGGCAGTCGCGGTGGTCTGGCGGTTCATCCTCCAGGATTCCGGGCTGCTGAACACGGTGCTCGGCTGGTTCGGGATATCGGGCCCCGACTGGCTGAACGATCCGACCTGGGCGATGCCCTCGATCATCGCGATGGCGGCCTGGCGGAACATGGGCACCCTGATGATCATTTTCCTCGCTGGACTCCAGGCCATTCCGTCCGAGGTCTACGAGGCGGCAGAGATGGACGGTGCAGGGCCGTGGCGGCGATTCACCATGATGACCGTGCCGCTGATGCGTCCGACCCTGTTGCTGGGCGCCGTGCTGCTCTCGGTCGGATTCCTCCAAGTGTTCGAGGAGCCGTTCGTGATGACAAGCGGTGGTCCACTGAACTCGACCCTCTCCATCAGCTACTTCGTGTACAACCAGTTCGGCTATGGCGCCTATTCGTTCGCCTCTGCCGGCGCCTATGTGCTGTTCGCCCTGATCGCCGCCCTCTCTGCGGTGCAGTTCCGACTCCTGCGTTCGAAGGATGTCTGAGATGAGCAACATCCCCACGCCCACCGTCTCCGGTCCCGGGAGGGACAGCGCGACCGATGCACGGCGATCGGCGCGGCGCCGCCCTCGACTCTCGCGCGGCGTGACCTACACGGCTCTCGTCCTCGGACTCGCCGCGACCCTGCTGCCGTTCGCGTGGATGGCGCTCGGCAGCTTCAAGACTCAGGGGGAGTTGATGCAGCGGCCCATCACCTGGTGGCCGCAGGAGCCCACGCTGGACAACTACACCCGCTGGCTTACGCAGCTCGACTTCGGGCAGTTCCTCACCAACTCCGTGGTCGTGGCCGTCGTGGTGGTGCTGGGCAACCTGGTGTTCTGCTCCATGGTCGGCTACGCGCTCGCGAAGATGGACTTCCCCGGTAAGCGTGCGCTGTTCCTACTCGTGTTGATGACCCTGATGGTGCCGGGGGTGGTCACCCTGATCCCGATGTTCGTGCTTGTCTCCAACCTCGGACTCGTCAACACCTATCCCGCGCTCATCCTGCCGTTCCTCGCTGGGCCGATCGGGGTGTTCCTGATGCGGCAGTTCATCCTCGGTATCCCCGATGCGCTCATCGAGGCCGCTCGCATTGACGGCGCCGGCGAGTTCCGCGTGTTCTTCCGTATCGTGCTTCCGCAGTGCGGTCCGCCGCTGGCCACACTGGCGATCCTCACTTTCCTGGGATCCTGGAACAACTTCCTGTGGCCATTGGTGGTTGCCCAGACCGAGAGCATGTACACGCTACCGGTGGCGCTGTCGCTGTACTCGGTGGGATCGAACGGCACCTACTACGGCCTGCTGATGGCGGGCTCGGTGCTCGTCGTCACCCCGATCCTGGTTCTGTTCCTCTTCCTTCAGAGGTTCTTCGTGCAGGGCATCGCGATGAGCGGCATCAAGTAGTTGCTCACGCCACGTTCGTTCCTCCCCCGCTTCCTCACTCTCACCCCGTCTCGGAGTCCGTCATGTCCACACTCACCTTCCCGCATAGCTTCCTCTGGGGCGCCGCGACGGCGGCACACCAGATCGAGGGGAACAACGTCGGTAGCGATTGGTGGGCGCGAGAGACCGCGCCCGAGAGTGCCGTCGCCGAGCGCTCAGGCGATGCGGCTGATTCCTACCACCGTTATCGCGAGGACATATCCCTGCTGGCGCGGAGTGGGCTGACGCACTACCGCTTCTCCCTGGAATGGTCGCGTATCGAGCCGGCCCCAGGGATGTTCTCGCGCGCCGCCATTGCCCACTACGGCCGTGTCGTGGAGGCCTGCCTGGACGCGGGTGTTGTGCCGATCGTCACCCTGCACCACTTCACGGTCCCGCAATGGTTTGCGGCCCAGGGAGGCTGGCGTCACGCGCAGGCGCCGGAGCTCTTCGAGCGCTTCGCCGCGCGCGTGGTGCATCTGCTAGCGCCCTGCCCGTACGTCATCACGATCAATGAGCCGAACATCCTCGCGATGATGGCCGGCGGAGAGAAGGGTGACGCCGAGCTCCAGGCCGGCGCGTTGCCAAGCCCGGATGAGGTCGTCTCCAACGCCCTCATCGGAGCCCACAAGCGTGCAGTCCGTGTGTTGAGGAGCGCTGGTCTCCGAGCCGGTTGGTCTGTTGCTCCGCAGCAGTTCTTCGCTGACCCGGGCGCTGAGGAGGTGCTGGCGGACTATGCGTACCCCCGCGAAGGGCTCTTCCTCGAATCCTCCAGGGGCGACGACTTCGTGGCAGTGCAGGCCTACACCCGAACACGGATCAGCCTGGAGGGCCCTCAGCCGGCGCCGAGTGATGCCGAGGTGACCCTCACCGGATGGGAGTACTATCCACCGGCTATCGCCGAGGCTGCGCGTCAAGCATATGACCTCACCGGGCTGCCAGTCCTGGTCTCCGAGAACGGCATCGCGACCGCAGACGACGAGCGGCGGATCGACTACACGCGAGCCGCGTTAAGTGCCCTGCACGCTGAGATGGCTCGGGGGCTCCCGGTGATCGGATACCTGCACTGGTCACTCTTGGACAACTACGAGTGGGGCTCCTACGGCCCCACGTTCGGTCTCATCGCATTCGATGCGGAGACCTTCAAGCGTACGCCGAAGGCCAGCCTCTGGTGGCTCGGGCGCGTGGCTCGCGGCGGGGTGATGGAGTCGGTCTGATCTTCGCTGCCTCTGAAAGCGGGTCTGTGCGCGTTGGCGGATCCTTGCTGGGAGACACTATCCAGCAGGGCGCCTTACCCCAGTGGCAGGGGCGGCGCTGGCAGCGGGGAGCGATCGGGCGCCACCTCGACCAGGTAGGCGGTGTTCGCCCAGTCGGGAAGGGCCAGGCGCCGGCGGGCCTCGCCGTTCAGGGACCAGGGTCCGACGACGGCGGCCTGCTCCCGCTCGCCCGGGGCGGGCAGCTCGTGCGCGGGGTCGACGGCGGGCAGCGGCAGCAGGTCCATGGTGCCCGGGGCGCCGGGTGCGGGCGCCGGATCCCACTGCGCGTCCAGCACGAGGGAACTCCACGCGGGTGCGATGGAAGTTCAGATGGCTCACTCCCCCGGGTGCAGCACGAGGGGCTCCTCCGGCTCCACCTCGACCAGGCGGGTGAGTTCGGGTTGGTCCTGCGCCGGGTCGATCACCGGGTACTTGTGGTTGTCGAAGAGCCGGAAGAACCGGTCCAGGCGCACGTCCACGGAACTGGGCTGGACCATCGCCGGGTCGAACGGGTCCAGGCGCACGCGGCCGGAGTCGAGTTCGGCGCGGATGTCGCGGTCGGAGAGCAGCACGCGGCAACGGTAGCGCGCCGGGGGTGTCAGAGGGCGCTCGAGCCGTCAGGGGGCTGGGTGCTCGGCGGGTGAGGTCTGGTCGGTCGTGAGGCGCTGGAGCCGGGCGAGTTCGACGTCGATCGCCGCCAGCCGGGGCTCGGCGGGCGGCAGGGCGGGGCGCGCGGGGTCCAGCGCATGCCGTAGCCACGCCGCACGCGCGGCGATCGGGGCCGCCAGGCCGGCTCGGTCCACGCCCAGTTCCGCGGTGATCGCATCGCTCAGGCGCTCCGCCGCGGTGATCATGGGGAACCACGCCAGTGCGATGCGGTTCGCGGGCGGCGGCTCCGCGAGGGAACGCTGCAACTGGGTGCGCAGGTCCGAGAGCGAGCGCAGGGCGCCGCGGCGCAAGGCCCGGGTGGAGGCCGCATCCTGCCCGGGGTCCGCGAGCCGGTCCAGGTAGTCCGCCAGGCCGGCGACGGCGCGCGCGAAGGCCTGCGGCACGTGTGCGCCGCGGGCGCCCGGCCACAGCAGGTAGCCCAGGAGGAGCGCGATCGCGGAACCGATCGTGGTGTCCAGCACCCGCTCGCCGGCGTAGTTCACGGTGCCGCCCGGGGTGGCGTAGTCCACCAGGACCACCACCATCGGGGTCACGAAGACCGCCATCATCGCGTAGGAACGCTGCGCGGCCCATGGCATGCACGCCACCAGCGCGACGATCACCGCGATCAGCAGCGGACCCTTGGGGACCACGAGGATCAGCAGGGTGCCGAGCCCCGCGCCGAGGATCGTGCCCACGCCGCGGTGGACGCCCCGCACGAACACGGAGCCGAAGTCGGGCTTCATCACCACCGCCACCGTCAGCGGCACCCAGTAGGAACGGCCGGGGAGCAGCTCCATCACAGTGGCGGCCACGGCCATGCACAGGGTCAGGCGCAGCGCCCAGACCCTGGTCTCGTGCCCGACGGCGAGGCGCGCCTCGGCCTTGCGCAGCCGGGTGGGCAGGGGTCGGGTGGGGCGCCCGGGCCTGGTCGGTGTGGGTTCGGTGCTGGTGCTGGTGCTGGGGGTGGTGGCGGTGGTGGCGGTGGTGGTTGTGATGGTGGCGGCCGCGGGAGCGGTGTCGGGCGAGGGAGCCGGTGTGTGCCGCGAGGATCGCGGGTGCAGAGTGCGTGCCTGCGACGGCGGGATCATGACCGCGCGCAGGCGTGCGGCTGCCGCGCCGATGGGCGCGGGGAGGCCCTCGGGGGCCGGCGATGGCACGTCGCCGCGACGTTCGGCGCTCGCGCTCTCGTGCAGCCACGCGGCGAGGGCAGCGGCGTCGATGGCTGTGGGGTCTGTGGGGTCTGTGGGGGCGGCCGCCTCGCTGGCGGCCGACGGCACGACTTGCCGGCTGGATTCGGCGCCGGTGAGCGGTGCCAGCTGATGGGTGGCGAGGGCAGCGGCGAGGTCACCGATGGCGGCGAGTTGCAGTGCTCGGTGCTCCTGGTGATCCGAGCGGCCCTGGGTCACGGCGCGGGCGCCGAGCACCTGGGCGTAGGCAGCGGCGCGTGCGTCGGTGACGGCGCGCCGTGCGGAGAGGTAGGCCTCGGACTCGGCGAGCGGCGGGGGTGCGGCGGGGAGCGTCTCGGCGGCGCTGGGTTGCGCATCGGCCGCGGTGCCTGGTCCGGTCCGGCTGGTGGCTTCGCCGTCGCCCACGGTGGCGGGATTGATCTGCGCGGCGGTGCGCAGCCCGTCGTCGGAGCCGGCCGGCGCGAGAGGCGGCGTCTCAGCGAGGGTGCCGACCGCGTCGAGGTAGGTGGCGAGCAGTCGGTGCTCCGGTCCCCGGCGGACCACCGCGAACTCGATCGCCAGGAGGGTCGCGGCCCAGGCGCCGCCGGTGAGGATCCCGGCGGGTACACCCCACAGCCCGGCGAGCGGGAGCATGTGCGGTGCGAGGGTCGCGAGAATGAGCATCTGCAGCGCCCCGCCGGACAAGCGGGCCGAGTATCCCGAGACGACGCCGGCGACCAGGGCGAGGGCGGTGATGCCCAGCACGATCGGCACCGGGTGCTGCGGCAGCAACGCGATCGCGAGGTACCCCAGGCATGCCATGACCGAGCCGACCGCGAGTTGCCGCAGTCGCAGGGGGTAGGGGACCGGCTTCTCCGAGACCGACGGGAACAGCCCACCGAGCGCGGCCATCACACCGAGGGCGGCGTGGCCGGCGAGCGCGCCCACCACGAGCGGGCCGCCCACCGCGAGCGCGGCGCGGAGTGAACGCGAGACCGGCCAGGTGGCACGGTTCTGCTTGGCGAGCTCGCGCACCCAGGAGGCCGGCTGTGCGCCCGCGGTCGAGGTGCGGAGTGTGGTCGAGGTGCTGGTCGTGGAGGAGGTGGCCGGGGGCGTGGTCGTGGCCGTGGCGCGGGGCGTGGCCGGCGACGGGCTGGGCGGCGACGGGCTGGGCGGCGGCGTGGTGGGCCGCGGTCGAGATTCGGGGGGCATGCAACTCCTTCGCTCCCAGCCTAGGCGGCATCGGGCGGCCTCGCTGTAGACGGGTCGCGCCTCGCTGAGGGCGGTGGACCGCGCTTCGGGGCTCACTGCCGACCGCGGGTGTACGTACTTGACCAGCGGTGATGCATGGGAGCGCTCTCCGTCGGCCCCATTGGACCGCCCTCAGCGAGGGATGCACGGCCTGGGCGCCCCCGGTGAGGGGCGCCAACCTCGCTGAGGGAGGACGACCCCTCGTGCAGGGAGGAAGCACTGCTCTCCCTTTGCTGCCCGACTGGAGTCGCAGGTCCGTGACCTGCGGTAACGCCCGCGCACCGGAACCAGGTGGCGATGTGGACCTCCCTGGGCGAGGGGTCGTCCTCCCTCAGCGAGGGATAGACCGCGCCCCGCCGCGCCGCGCACAGCCCGCCCCGCACAGCCCGCCCCGCACAGCGTGCCCCGCACAGCCCGCCCCGCACAGCCCGCCCCGCACAGCCCGCCGCGCACCCCCCGCCGCGCACAGCCCGCCGCGCACAGCCCGCCGCGCACAGCCCGCCCCACCCCCACCGCGCGCCGCGCGATGCGGCGCGCGCTGGCCATCTCCGCCGCTTCGCCCTACACTGACCGTGGCTTTGGAAGCGCTCCCACCCGTTGCGGTGCACCGAACGCGCCCATGCCCCAACGATGGAGCAACGCGAGAGGGACTGACATGCAGTACGGCCACTTCGATGACGAGGCCCGCGAGTACGTCATCACCACGCCTCACACCCCCTACCCCTGGATCAACTACCTGGGCTCGGAGCAGTTCTTCTCGCTGATCTCCCACATGGCGGGCGGCTACAGCTTCTACCGCGACGCGAAGATGCGCCGCCTCACGCGCTACCGCTACAACAACATCCCCACCGACGAGGGTGGCCGCTACCTCTTCGTCAACGACGGCGGCGACGTGTGGACCCCGTCCTGGATGCCCATGAAGGCCGACCTCGATCACTTCGAGACCCGCCACGGCATGGGCTACACCACCATCACCGGCGAGCGCGGCGGACTGCGGGTCACCCAGACCGTGCTGGTGCCGCTCGGGGAGAACGCCGAGGTCCAGAAGGTCACGGTCACCAACACCACCGACGCCCCCAAGTCCGTCACGCTGTTCTCCTACCTGGAGTTCGCGCTGTGGAACGCGCAGGACGACCAGACCAACTACCAGCGCAACCTCTCCATCGGTGAGGTCGAGGTGGAGGTCGCCACGCCGTCGGGCGGCAGTGCGATCTACCACCGCACCGAGTACCGCGAGCGCCGTGACCACTACGCCGTGTTCGCCGTGAACGAGCAGGCCGCCGGCTTCGACACCGACCGGGAGACCTTCCTCGGCGGCCCGTACGCCTCGCTGGCGGAGGCCGCCGTGCCGCGCCGCGGGGAGGCGAGCAACTCCCTGGCCTCGGGTTGGTACCCGATCGGATCCCACGCCAACGCGCTGCAGCTCGCGCCGGGTGAGACCCGCGAGCTGGTGTACGTGCTGGGCTATGAGGAGAACGACGACGACGCCAAGTGGGCCGATGGGGCCCACCAGGTGGTGAACAAGCAGGGCGCGCACGCGCTGCTGGAGCGGTTCGCCACCCCGGCCGCCGCCGACGCCGCCCTGGCGGAACTGAAGGACTACTGGACGAACCTGCTCTCCACCTACTCGGTGCGCTCCACCGACGAGAAGCTGGACCGGATGGTCAACATCTGGAACCAGTACCAGTGCATGGTGACGTTCAACATGTCCCGCTCGGCGTCCTACTTCGAGACCGGGATCGGGCGCGGGATGGGCTTCCGCGACTCCAACCAGGACCTGCTCGGATTCGTGCACCTGGTGCCGGAGCGTGCGCGGGAGCGGATCATCGACATCGCCTCCACGCAGTTCCCCGACGGCAGCGCCTATCACCAGTACCAGCCGCTGACCAAGCGCGGGAACAACGACGTCGGCTCCGGCTTCAACGACGACCCGCTGTGGCTGATCGCCGGGGTGGCGGGGTACATCAAGGAGACCGGTGACGTCTCGATCCTCGAGGAGATGGTCCCCTTCGACAACGAGGTGGGCAGCGAGGTGCCGCTGCTGGAGCACCTCACGCGCTCCTTTACCTTCACCGCCACGCATCGCGGCCCGCACGGGCTGCCGCTGATCGGCCGGGCGGACTGGAACGACTGCCTGAACCTGAACGCGTTCTCCACCCAGCCGGGGGAGTCCTTCCAGACCACGGAGAACCGCACCGACGGGCAGGCGGAGTCCACCTTCATCGCCGCGCAGTTCGTGCTGTACGGGGAGTCCTACGCCCGGCTGCTGGAACTGGTGGGGCGGCACGACGACGCAGCCTCCGCCCGCAGCGAGGTCGCCCAGGTGCGCGAGGCGCTGCTGACCGCGGGCTGGGACGGGCAGTGGTTCCTGCGGGCCTACGACTACGACGGCAACCCGGTGGGCACCGACGCCAAGCCCGAGGGGAAGATCTGGATCGAGCCGCAGGGCTTCGCCGTCATGGCGGGCGTGGGTGTGGAGCGTGGGGAGGACGGCGTCTCCACCCCCGGCTCCCCGGCGATCCGGGCGCTGGACTCGGTGGGGGAGATGCTCGGCACGCCGCACGGCCTGGTGCTGCAGTACCCGGCGTACACCACCTACCAGATCGAGCTCGGTGAGGTCTCCACCTACCCGCCGGGGTACAAGGAGAACGGCGGGATCTTCTGCCACAACAACCCGTGGGTGATCATCGCGGAGACCGTCGCGGGCCGCGGGGACATCGCCTTCGACTACTACAAGCGCATCACCCCGGCCTACCGCGAGGCGATCAGCGACACCCACCGGCTCGAGCCGTACGTGTACGCGCAGATGATCGCCGGCAAGGAGGCGGTGCGCGCGGGTGAGGCGAAGAACTCCTGGCTGACCGGGACCGCGGCGTGGAACTTCGTGGCGGTCTCGCAGTACCTGCTGGGGGTGCGTCCGGAGTTCGACGGGCTCGTGGTGGACCCGCAGATCGGCCCGGACGTCCCCTCCTACACCGTGACCCGAGTGGCCCGCGGTGCGACCTACGAGATCACGGTGACGAACTCCGGCCGCCGCGGCGCCCGGGCGTCCCTGGTGGTCGACGGCGTGGCGATCGAGGGCAACACCGTGCCCTACGCCCCGGCCGGGGCCACCGTGCAGGTGACCGCGACCCTCTGACTCGCCGCCGAGGCCGTGGCTCCCGCGCCCAACACGTGCGCGGCGGCCACGGTCTCGGCACCGGCGGCACGGCCTCGGCGACGGGTCACGGCAGCGGGATCGGCCGCAGGATCGGGAACGGCGGCCGGATGATCAGCCACGGACGGGTCGGCGCCTTCGCCAGGCCCTTGCCCACCAGCAGCTCCCGCTGCGGCAGCGGGGTGACCGTGGCGAGCAGCCGACTGGCCAGGGCGCGCCCCCGCAGCCCGGTGGCCTGCGCCAGGATCGCGGCGACGCCGGAGACGTGCGGCGTGGCCATGCTGGTGCCGTTCAGGTTCGCGTAGGAGCCCTTCGTGACCGGCCATGCGGAGAAGGTCCCCACGCCGGGTGCGGCGATGTTGACCTCGCCGCCGTCGCCGTTCAGGCCCACGCACGAGAAGCTCGCCCGCTGCAGGTTGTGGTCCAGTGCGGCCACCGCGAGGATCGAGGGGCAGTTGGCCGGTGACCCCACCGGCTGGTACCCGGCGTTCCCGGCCGCGGCGATCACGAGGCAACCGGAGTCCAGTGCTGCCCGCGCGGCGGTCTCGTAGGCGGGTGAGTAGCCCGCGCCGAGTGCCACGTTGGAGCCCAGCGACATGGAGATCACGTCCGCGTTGGAGGCGATCGCCCAGTTGATGCCGGCGAGCACGCCACCGGATGAGCCGGAGCCGTTGTCGCCGAGCACCTTCCCGATCAGGAGTCTGGCTCCCGGCGCCACGCTGTAGCGACGCTGCCCCCCGGCGGGGGAGCGGTGCGCCGCGACGGTCCCGGCGACGTGTGTGCCGTGCCCGTGCCCATCCTGGACGGCCTGCCCGGAGATGAAGCTCGCGGAGCCGACCACCTGGCCGGCGAGGTCCGGGTGCCCCAGGTCGATGCCGGTGTCCAGCACCGCCACGCACACGCCGGTGCCGCTCCACGGTGCCCGGTGCAGCAGCGGCGGGACGGCGTGCACGGCGCGCACACCCCAGGTGGAGTGGTCGGTGTCGGTGAAGGCGAGGACGTCGGGGACGTCGTCGTCCTCCGCGACGAGGAAGCCGTCCTCGCCGAGTTCGCCGTCCGCCACCGTGACCACGACCTCGGGCTCGGTGGCCAGGATCGGGGAGCGCGGGTCCTCGATCGCGGAGGTGAGGGCGCCGGAGACCGCCTCCGGCTCCTCCTGGAGGATGGCGACCCCGAGATGCTCGAGGTACACCGACCCCTCGGTGCCGGAGCCGGCCGCCTCGGCGGACATGCTCTCGGCGGTGGTGGTGTGGATGCCGAGGCTCTCCAGGGCCTCGCCCGCCTGCTCAGGCCTCGCGCGCCGGTCCATCACGACGATCGTGCGACCGGTCTGCGCCGGGAGCGCGGCGTCTGTGGTGCTGCTCATGATCTGCCTCCTGGTCGTGGCCGACCCCGGTGGCCGGTCACTCACACAAGAGGCGGTCCGACGGCGTGCTGATACATCCGCTCCCCGTCACCTGCGCCTACCACCCGTTCCCGAAGCAGGTGAACGCGGAGACCGTCGCCGGCGTCTGGTGGGGCTGGCGGTGCGCGAGCAGACTCGCCGGGTCGTGCCCCTGCGCCAGCCCGGCGTGCAGTTCGGTCAGCAATGCCGCCTGGTCGGAGACCCGCGCGGGTGCCGCGATCACGCACCGGGCCCCCGCGTGCAGCCAGGTGCGGGCCATCCCGAGCATCTCCTGCCCCCAGGCGGCGCTGGATCGGCCCAGTTCGCACGCGGAGAGGACCACCACCTGCGGGACCCGGTCGAGCTGGTCGATGTCGAATCCGTACCAGGTGCCGTCCACCAACTCGAAGCCGGAGAACATCGGGTTCTCCGCCGAGTGCTGCCCGTGGGCCGCCACGTGCAACACGTCCACGCTGCGCGCCAGGTGGGCGACGGCGTCGATCCGCGCATCTGGTCCGCGCAGGATCCGGGCGCTTCCCCAGGCGGCGGCCGCGGTGGTCACCTCCGCCTCACCGTTGCGCAGCCCGGGGCCCGCCACGAACCCGATCCGGCGGCCGGCACCGGGGCGTTCCCCGGCGCGTCGGCAGAAGTCGCGGAGCGTCTCGGCCACGCTCACCGCCACCCCGGCCAGGCCGGGCATCCGGTTCCACGGGAGTGCGCTGAGGGCGGGCGGTCCCACCACGACCAGTCGGGTGGTGGGCGGCAGGGCGAGGGGCCGCAGGAGTCGATCGCTCAACACGCGCAGCCGGGTGCGCAGGGAGGCGTGGACGACGGCGCCGATCGCCTCGGGCAGCAGGCCCGCGGCCATGTCGAGGTCGGCCAGGAGGGCGCGCACGTCCTGGATGATGGAGGGCCAGTCACCCAGCCGCACCAGGCGTGGGCGGCCCACGGCGGGGTCGAGGACCACGGACGCCACCTCCGACCCGGTCTGGACGTAGGAGATCGCCACGCTGCGGGTGGTCTGCAGCGCGGGCCACACTCGCGCCAGCAGGTCGGCAGGCGTGGGGGTGGTGGGGCGCAACGGGGGCCTCAGCGCGGCGGTGCGAGCGGCGACGCCACGGGTGATCTCCGCCCAGGAGAGCACCTCCCGGGCGTCGCCGATGCGCAGGGACTCGCGCAGCCCGATGATGACCAGCCGCCGGGTGTGGGCGGCCAGGGACGTGCGCAGTTCCAGGTCGCGGTACTCCTCCTGCCACCGTTGCACGAGGTCCACGCCGAGCCGGGCGCGGCGGATCGCGATCCTGCTCTGCCCACCCGCCGAGGCCACGGCGGCGCCCGCCTCCTGGTGCAGCACGCGGGCCAGGAGTCCCTCGTCCGCACGGGGGGTCAGGCGGCGTAGTTCCGCGCGCGCGGTGGTCAGGTCCCCGCGACTGGCGAGCGCCGCGACGGCGCGGCGACGCAGTTCGCGGGAGACGTCCCACATGTGTCTGGCGCGCAGTTGCTCCCCCAGGGTGATCACCTCCCGCAGTCGCGCGGGGCCCGGACGGTGCTCCAGGTCGAGGGCCAGGGCGCGGGCGCGGGCCCGTAACGCGCCGCGCTGATCGTGGGCCGAGTCGTAGATCCGGGCGGCGCGGGCCGCCAGGCGCCGGGCCTGGGGCGCGGTCGAGGCGACCCACGGCTGCACGATGCTGCGGGCCTGGGAGGCGGTGAGCAGCGTCTCGGCCTGCTGGCGGCGCATCCGCACGTGGCCGAATGCGCCGGCGGCGGACTCCAGCAGCGGGAGCGCGGCGCCCGGCATCCCGGAGAGCAGCAGGAGGTCCGCGCGTGCGAGGTCGCACCAGGCGGCCATCACGGGGCCGAGCGGCGCGAGCACCACCCGCGAGGCCTCCAGCAGGGATCCGGCCCGCACGAGGTCGCCCTGCTGGTAGGCGACGATCCCCGCGTTGTGCTGCGCCTTGGCCGCGCCGACGGCGTGGTCACCGCGCCGGAAGGCCGCCTCGGCGTCCGCGAAGCAACTCCCCGCCAGGGCGAGGTCACCGCCCTCGAGCTCGATCGCGCCCCGGTTCAGCAGCACGTTGCCCAGTTCCCGAGGTGCGTCGTCGAGTCCTGCCGCCGCGCGGTCCAGGACGGCGGCGGCGCGGGCCGGGTCGCCGTAGTGGATCAGGACGAGTCCGAGTTGACCCTCCACGATGGCGCGAGTGCGTGGCGCGAGGTCCCCTGCCAGGATGCCCTCGCACAGCGTGACGGCGGAGGCTGGATCGCCCCGTTCGGCCAGGATGTAGGCGCGCGTGCCCGCTATCAGTGCGGCGAGGTCGGCCCCCGCGTCCCTGGCCGCGCGGTCCAGGAGCGTCAGGGCCCGTAGGAGACGACCGGCGTTGGCGTGAGCGACGGCCCGGTCGTACCACTCCTCGGGCGCGACGCGACCTCGTGTGGCTCCCGCCGGTCCCGCCTCGCCCCGCTCACCGGAACCCGGCGGGGTCGTGGCCCCGCCCATGGCTGCCTCCCGTGGCCCCCGCCTGGGTCCCTAGCCTGCCACGGCGCCGGCTGAGCGTCACGTGGTCTCGGGCAGCGTCAGCCCCGCCCGGGCGACGGCGTCACGCGCCCGGGCAACGGCGTCGTCCCCGCTCTGCTTCCTCGGCAGGGTGCGGCCGAGTGCTACGGCCACCTCGGCGGCGACCACGGGGGCGGCGAAGGAGGTTCCGCTCCAGATCGCGAATCCTCCCTGCGGCTCGTCGGGGTTGCCGGGGTCGGGTGCGCTGTAGTCGTCCGGGTCCAGGCTCTCCCGGCGCTGCGAGGGGCCGCCGGGGAGGCTCTCGCGCGCGGCCAGGGGCTGCAGTCCGCCCCGCAGCGGCGGCGACGTGCTCACCAGCGCGGCCCCGGTGGCGTAGGTGGTGACCCAGTCCCCGGTGTTGGAGAACAGGGCGATGGTGCCGTTCGGGTTGCGAGCGCCGACCGAGAGCACCGGGGCGCCGCTGAGGCCCGCACCCGCGTAGGCGGCGGGGTAGAACGGCCGGTTGGTCGCCTCGTTGCCGGCCGAGAGCACCACCGTGACCCCGAGCCGGGTCAGGCGCTCCAGGCTCGGCCGCAGGATGTGGTCGTCGTCCGCCTCGTCGGGGTCCTCGGGGTAGAACCCGAGCGAGAGGCACAGCACGTCCAGGCCGACGCCGGTGCCGGGGTCCTCGCGGTTGGCGGCGACAAGGTCCGCCACGTTCTCCAGCGCGCTGAGCAGATCGGACTCGGGGACCACGCCGGCGCCGTCGCAGATCCGCCAGGAGTACAGGTCGGCGTGCGGGGCGCGCTGCCGCAGCATGCCCGCGATGAACGTGCCGTGGCCCGCCACCGCATCCAGTACGCCGTCCAGCGGTCCGAGCTGATCGCCGTCCTCCTCCGCGGATGACTGCGCCGCGCTCCCGGGAACCCGACGGCGCACCACATCGGCCAGCCACGGGTGCTGCCCGCAGCCGGAGTCCAGGAAGCCGATCGCGGGGCGTCGGGTCTCGGGGTCGGCGGGTTCCTCGCCCCGGTCCGGCGCTCGCAGCACGACGGCGACGGGGCTGCGTCCACCTGCACCCGGCAGCTGGTAGCTGCTCGCCGGGGAGACACCGTTGGTGCCGTACATCCCCTTGCCGTTGGTTCCGTACATCCCGATCCCGTTGGTCCCGTACATCCCGATGCCGTTGGTGCCGTACATCCCGGGCCCCTGCGGGTGGAAGGCGGCGAGGAACACCGCATGGTCCAGCCCGGCGGCCAGGTGCGGTTCCCGGGCGCGGGCGGCCTCGAGCAGTCCGCTGGCGTCGGGCTCGGCCGCGCCCGGCTGCCGGGTGATACGCAGTCGCGTCACGGTGTCGGCGCCCGCGCTGCGCAGCACCCGCACGGCGTCCTCGGCGGTGTCGGTCTCGGGGGCCACGATCCACCCGCGCTCCGCCGCGACCTCACGCAGCAGCGCGATCGAGCGCGCGGTGTCCTTGCCGGTGACCAGCAGGTGATCGGCGAGATGGATCGTGCCCGCGCCGGTGCCCTTCGGGTCGGCCGCGCGCCAGGGGCGGGTGGCTGCGGGTGTGCGATCGGGGTGGGACATCCTCGACTCCTGCCGGGTGAGTGGACTGGCGTGCGGTCGGTCGGTCTGGCGTGCGGTCGGTGTCTACCTGAGCGCCTACCGCCCAGGGGGTACGGGATCGGGCGTGACTTGGAAGCCCGGGGTGCGGTGACGGGTGTGCAGGGATGGCCCGAGGACCAGGTCGAACAGGAGCGAGGCCATGCCCGCGGGGACGTTGTCGAGAACGAAGCGTCCGCCGTCGTCCACCTGTGCCGTGCCGGCGCCGGTGCCGTGCAACTCGACGGATCCGGGCGTGGGCGGGGCGACCCAGCCGTCTATCCGCCCGGGGGACAGGCGAAGGAGGATCTGGCGCTCGCGTCCGGCGAACTCCAGCACGAGCGGCTCCACCGCCCCGGCGTGGGTGCCGGCCCGCACGCCCAGCGCGAGCGCGTCGTGGCGGGCGACCAGCTCGAGGAGTTCGATGTCCAGCTCGTCCACGTCGGCGACCTCGGCCACGCCGTCGGCGGGCTCCGCTGCGTCGTCGGCCTCAGCCGCGCGCGCCGCGTCCACTGCCTCGGTGAGATCCCGGGCCAGGCCGGCGGGCGGCGGGTCCAGTCGCTGCCACAACGCGGCGATCTCGTGGAGCAGCGGGTCGTTGACGGTCATCGGGGCTCCTAGCGGGACGGGGCCGAAGGCGGCGTGGTGGGCGGGAGGGTCGTGGGGCGCGAGGTCATCGCGGTGCGGAGCTTGCCGAGGCAGCGTCCACGCGTGGGGCCGATCGAGCCGACCGGCATCTTGAGGTCGGCGGCGAGCTCGGCATAGTTCGGGCGGTCGCTGAACGCGATCACTCGCAGCAGCCTGCGGCAGCGTTCGGGGAGGGCGGCGAGTGCGCGCCAGAGCCGCCGGGACTCCGAACGCTCGAGCGCCTCCTCCTCCGCGGCGCGGTGGTGGGGAAGGTAGTGATCGAGCTCGACCTCCGGGTTCACCGGCGCGCGCCGCTGCTCCAGCCTGCGGGCGGCGGTGCGCAGGCGCCAGGCCTCGCGGCGGGTGGCGGTGATCAGCCACGCGCCGATCGCCTGGGGGTCGGCGATGGCCTCGCGGGAGCGGACCAGCGCGAGCCAGACGTTCTGCAGGCCATCGCGCGCCTGCTCCTCGTCGAGGTCGTACGCGCGAGCCACCTGCCACAGCACCGGGGTCATCACCTCGACCAGCGCCGAGGCCGATGTCTCCTCATCACGCCACGCCACGAACGCGTCGGCCGCACGTTGCCACGGATCGGCCGACTCACTCGCCTGCGAGCGTGGTGTCTCCACCTTCGACATTGTTGCCATACGACTCAGGAGGCGCCAGGGGCATGCCTGATACATGCGCGTGGCTGCAGATGCCGAGCGGGCGGTGGGACTCGCCCAGTGTGTGGTTGGGCGGGGGTGGGACTCGCCCAGTGTGTGGTTGTGCGGGGGTGGGACTCGCCCAGTGTGTGGTTGGGCGGGGTTCTCGTGCCCGCACGCTGCGCAGGAACCCGCTCGGCGGGGGTGGGTGGTGGGCGGTCTGCGGAGGCGCCCGCTCCACGCGGCGAGGCGTGCGCGCGGGCACCCCACATCACGCGCTAGGATGGTCGTCGTTGCCGTGAAGGGTGGTCCCCGTCCCGGCACGTCGCGGGTGTAGTTCAATGGTAGAACTTCAGCTTCCCAAGCTGACAGCGCGGGTTCGATTCCCGTCACCCGCTCCGCAGGACGCCGAGGCCCGTGGCCTCGGCGTTCGCCGTTTCGCCGCCCGGGCCATCGCATCGTCCGGGCCCGAGTGCCCAGCCGGCCGCATCACCCATTGCGCCAGTGCGTGGATCGCGCTCACCGCGGGGGCTCGGGCACCTCTCCCGGCGGGATGGACACCTCGGTGTCGTCCTCGACCGCGACCCCCGGCAGGCTCATCAGCGCCTCGCGGTGGTCCTCGTCAACCACACCCACCACCATGTGGATCGCCGTGAGGGTCCGCTCCACGTGCAGGCCGGCACCCTCCAGGGTGGGCAGTGCCTTCTCGACGTCCTCGGTCACGGTGACGATGACGCGACGGGCGTTCCTTCCCACGGCACGCCCCGTGGCCCCGTGCCCGGAGCCGCTCTGCTCCTTCGACCCCTCGCTCATGCCGGAAGGGTACTCCCGGCACGAACGCGCCGGGAGGGGCCGGGCGATACTGGCCAGAACGGCGTCAGCAGGGTGCGCGACGGCTCCGGTGCCGCGGGGGTATGCCGCGGGCGGATACCGCGCCAGGGCAGTTCCCCACGGGGAGCGCGGCCCAGCAGGCGGGCTGCGGTCCCCTCAGGCGGAGGTCGGCACCTGCGCGAGACCCCGGCCCACGAGTTGGGCCTCCTCGGTCAGCGGAAGCACACCGGCCAGTAGCGCATCCCAGAGTTCCTGCCCCCGAAGTCCTGTGGCCTGAGCGAGGAGCGCAGCGAGGCCCGCGACGTGCGGAGTTGCCATCGACGTGCCGCTGAGTACGGCGTAGGAACCGAGCGAGACGGGCACGCTGGAGTACACCGCCACGCCGGGACCAGCGAGGTTCACCTCGCCGCCGTCCCCGTTCAGGCCCACGCAGGAGAACTCCGCCCGCAGCAGGCTGTGGCCGACCGCGGCCACGGCCAGTGCGGAGGGACAGTTCGCGGGTGAGTTCACCGGCGCCCACCCGGCGTTCCCGGCGGCGGCCACCACCATCGACCCGGCCGCCAGGGCGGCGCTCGCCGCCGCCTCGTAGTACCGCAGGTAACTCTGCCCGATCGCGACGTCGCTGCCGAGCGACATGGAGATCACATGGGCGCCCTGCTCGATCGCCCAGTTCATCCCCTCCAGCACCCCGCCCGAGGTGCCGGAGCCGTTGTCGCCCAGCACCTTGCCGATGATGAGGGCGGCGTCGGGGGCCACGCCGTACCGCCGACCGCCCCCGGCGGGCACGTCCGGGCCCGCGACCGTGCCGGCGCAGTGCGTGCCGTGGCCGTTGCCGTCCTGCACGCCCTCGCCGTCGATGAAGGACTCCGTCACCATCGCGCGCCCCGTGAAGTCCGGGTGGCCGGTGTCGATCCCGGTGTCCAGCACGGCCACGCGGATACCGGCCCCGGAATAGGCCCCGCCGCGCGTGAGGATCCCTGAGGCCTGCAGGCCCCAGGTGAGTGCGGCCGTGTCGGAGAACGGCGGGCCGGGCGGGTCGTCCGGCCCGGGCGGGTCCGCGGGATCGGACGGGTCGGACGGATCCGGCGGGGTGCTGAGCGTGTGGACCCACACCTCCGGTTCCGCGGCACGGACCGCCATCTCCGGGTCCTCCACGGCCTCCGCCATGAAGGCGGGGGCCTCGGGCAGGATCGCGATGCCGAGGGAGTCCAGCAGCACCGCGTCCCCGGGGGAGGCCGGGGTGAGCCCCCCGATCCCGGTGCCCCGCATCCCGCTGGGGCGTACCGTGCGCAACCCCAGCCTGCCCACCGTGCTCTCGCAGGCCTCGCGTGCGCCGTCGAGCACCACGATGGTGCGCCCGGTGTACTGCGAGCTGGACGGGGTGGAGCTCTCCGGTGTGCTCATGACCCCAGCGTGCCGCAGCCCACCGACATCCGGGGAGATCAGTTCCCCGATCGCCCCTGGGCGCCGATCGGCAGCACGCGGCGGATCACGTCCGCGAGGGTGACCACGCGGGTGCCCTCGGGGTGGTCCACCACGGCCAGTTGCACGCTCGCGGCCTGCATCTGCGACAGCCCCTCGTAGACCGTGAGGTCGGCGGGCAGCACGAGCGGCGCTCGCACGAAGTCCCGTGCGAGGTCGGCGTCGTTGGCCACGAGGATGTCGCGCACGTGGACCACGCCGGTGGCGCGGTCGGCGTCGTCGCGCACCAGGATCCGCAGGTGCCCGGTACGGGTGGCCTCCCGGCGCACGTCCGCGACCGTGGCGCCGTGCGCCACCGAGGTGGGGTATCCCGGCCTGGTGAGGTCGCCCACGGTCTGCTTCTGCAGGTCCATCACCTGGGAGATCTGGCTCTGCAGCCGCGGCTCCAGGGAGCCGACCTGACCGGAGTACTCCACGAGTTGGCGGATGGTCTCCGCGTCACGGCCGCCCACGGCGGCGCGCTCCACGGGCTCCACCCCGGCCCTGGCCACCAGCCAGTTCGCCATCGCGTTGACCATCACCAGGATGGGGCGGAACAGCCAGGCCAGCGCCCGGGCGGGCGGACCCACCAGCCGCGCGGCCAGCTCGGGGTGCGCGATCGCCCAGGACTTCGGCGTCATCTCGCCGACCACGAGGTGCAGGAACGTCACCACACCCAGGGCCAGCGCGAACGCGATCCCATCGGCCAGCCAGTACGGCAGGCCCCACTCGTCCAGCACGGGGGAGAGCAGGTGGTGCACCGCGGGCTCGGTGATCGCACCGAGCGCGAACGTGCAGGCCGTGATCCCGAGCTGGGCGACGGCGAGCATGATCGTCAGTTCGTTCATCGCCCGCAGCGCCGAACGCGCCGCGCGGTCCGTGGGGGCCATCGCCTCCAACCGGTGGCGGCGCGCGCCGAGCAGGGCGAACTCGATGACCACGAAGAAGGCGCTCGCCAGGATCAGCGCGGCGGTGATCGCCAGGGTCGTCCAGATGCTCATCGCTCCTCCTCCTGCTCGGAGGCGGGATCCGCGTCCGCGTGTGCCCGCGAGGGGGAACCCCCGCCGCTCCCGGGCGAGGACTCCTCACCCGGGTGCGCGGCGCCGTCGTGCACCTCGTCGTCCTCCGGCTCCTCCTCCAGCGGCTCCTCGAACATCTCCACCCGCACCTTGGCCGGCACGTGGCGGTCGATCTCGAGGATGTCGACCTGGAGGTAGTAGCGCACCGGGTCGTCCTCCACGAGGTCCGAGCCCTCCACGGGCAGGTCGATGCGGACCTGCTCGCCCTCCTCGGGCAGCCGCTCCAGCACGTCGATGAGCAGCCCGGAGACGGTCTCGTAGTCGCCGCGCGGCAGGTCGCGGCCGAGCTCGCGCTCGACCTCGTCCAGGTGCACGTCGCCCTCGATGACCCAGGCGTCCTCGCCGTCGGGCGTGAGGTCGTCCTCCTCGGGCGGGTCGTGCTCGTCGGTGATCTCCCCGATGAGTTCCTCGGCGAGGTCCTCCACGGTCAGCACCCCCACGAACCCGCCCCACTCGTCGATCACGCAGGCCAGCTCGTTCTTGGTGGCGAACAACTGCTCGAGCACACTCTGCAGCGGCATGGTGGTGGGCACCACGAGCGGATCGCGCATCACCTCGGTCACGGGCCGGTCGTCGTCGCTCGCGCAGGGCAGCACATCGGCCATGTGGACCACGCCGATCGGCTCCTCCCGCTCCGCGATCACCGGGTAGCGGGTGTGGCCGGCGGACATCAGCACGCGCATCTCGCGCAGGCTGGTCTCCGGCT
This sequence comes from Serinibacter salmoneus, assembly GCF_002563925.1. Classification (NCBI taxonomy): domain Bacteria; kingdom Bacillati; phylum Actinomycetota; class Actinomycetes; order Micrococcales; family Beutenbergiaceae; genus Serinibacter; species Serinibacter salmoneus. Next base: position 231,470 of record NZ_PDJD01000001.1, read on the forward strand.
CCACGGTGTCGGTCAGGGAGCGCGGGATCATCGCGTGCTCCACGTCCTGATCCGGGAAGTCCAGGATCCGGTCCAGCAGCAGCGAGAGCTCCTTGGGCAGGTCACCGGACTCGGTGGAGTCGTCGATGATCTGCTCGAGGTCCTCGGCGGTGGCGGAGGAGTCGATGTCGTGCACCGGCTCCACGCGCAGCAGCCGCAGGAACGCGTTCGCGGACTTGTCGAAGAAGGTGATGAGCCAACCGAAGACCTTCAGGTACGCCAGTGTGGAGGCGGCCAGGGTCCGCGACAGCGGCGTGGGGTTGGCGATGGCGAGGTTCTTGGGGAAGAGCTCACCGAAGACCATCTGCACCACGGTGGAGGCGGCCAGCACGACGGCGGTGATCCAGGCCGCGCTCCCGGCCAGTCCCAGCAGCTCGCCGATCGAGGAACCCACGAGAGGTTCGGCCACGTAGCCCACGAGCAGGCCCGTCACGGTGATGCCGAGCTGGGCGCCCGAGAGCATGAAGGAGGTGCGGCCAGTCACCTTCAGGGCGCGTTCGGCCTGCTTGTCCCCAGCGGCGACGCGGGCGCGCAGCGCCTGCCGGTCCACGGACATGTAGGCGAACTCCTGCGCCACGAAGTACCCGTTGGCGGCGATGATGACGGCGATCGCGACGATCCCGCCGAGCAGCGTGAGCCAGGTGGCGATCATCGGGGGGCCTCGCTGACCGGGTGCACGGCGGCTCGGCGGTGCGTTCTCGTGCGAGGCGGCGCCGCGGGTGCGCGGCGGCGCGCGCGAGTGACGTCGATGTGCGCGAGATGGTGCGCCGGACGTCGACGCTCACGGGTGTCGTCGTCTCTCGCGGGCGACTGGCCGGAGTGCGCGCGCGGCACGGTGGAACTGGGGCGCTGGGGGTCGGGCGTCGACCCCTCGGGTCTGGCGCTGGGCACGGTGTGGTGTGTCCTCCTGGTAGCGGAGATTCGATGGTAGCCGGTGTGGGACATCGGAGGGCTTGACCGATCGGTCTAGAATTAGTCCGTTCGGTCAACTAGGAGGGAACATGCTGGATTCACGGGATTCGCAGGGCGACGTTGATCTGCGGGAACCCGAGTTCCCCGTCTCTCGGCGGGCGATTGCGTGGTGGGCGCTGCGCTCACTGCTGGCGTGGGGATCGATCCTCACAGCGCTGATCGTTGTCGCGGTCGTGTGGCCCTCGGCGCGCGTGTGGTTGTGGGTGCCGATCGGTGTCGTCGGGGTGGTCGTGATCGCCACCGTTGGGCTGCAGCCGTGGTGGCGCTACCGCGTGCACCGATGGGAGGTCTCGCGCGAGGCCACGTACGCCCGCACGGGATGGCTGGTGGTGGAGTGGCGCGTCTCTCCCACCTCGCGCATTCAGACCGTGGATGCAGTCCGGGGACCATTGGAGCAGCTCATGGGCCTGGCGACGCTCCGTGTGACGACGGCCTCCTCCTCCGGCGCCGTCCGCATCGTCGGCCTGGAGCATACGGTGGCGCAGGAGGCCGCCACGCGGCTCGCGCGCATCGCCGACGTCGACGAAGGTGACGCCACGTGAATGACGGAGCGGACCGCCCCAGCCAGCACGAGGGACCCTGGCTGAGGCTCAGCGGGCGTGTGGTCTGGGTCGACCTCGCCAAGAGCGTGATGTCGGTACTTCCGGGCGTGGTCGCCATCGCGCTGTTCGACGTGGAGCCGACCGATTCCTCGTTGTGGCCGTTCGTCGCGATCGCGATGTGGGGGATCATCTCCGCGGGGGCAGATCTGGTGCGTTGGGCGGCGACTCGCTACCGCGTGACGCCCGACGCCGTGGAGCGCCGCACCGGCGTGTTGGTTCGCCGCGAGAGGATGATCTATCGGGACCGGATCCGCAGCGTGGACCTCACCGCTCATCTTCGCCACCGGCTCTCCGGCCTGCGGGTGGTCACGGTCGGTGCCGGGCAGCAGGCCGGTGCGGGCGAGTCCGCTCTGCATCTGGACGCCTTGAGCGTTGCCGACGCGCTCAACCTGCAGGAGCGACTCCTGATCGGCAGCGGGAAGCCGCCGGGAGTCCCGGTCTCGTCTGCGGAGCCGGTCGACCCCGCGTCCGCTGCCGTTCCAGAGGGGAGGCCCGACGGCGATCGGGAGCAGGTGCAGGTGCTTGCGCGGTTTCGGGCAGGCTGGGTGGCCTACAACGTGGTGGGTGTGTGGGGGTACGTCACGGCGGCGGGAGTCCTGTGGGGCGCGTACTGGGCGCTCGGCACCGTTGGCGTGGACCTCGTGCAGGTGGGGCACAGCGTCTCTGGCTGGGACGACCTCAGGGCGTGGCATCGAGTCCTGATCGTCGTCGGACTGGGTGCCGTCGTCGGTGGGCTCGGCATGGCCGTCAACTTCATCGTCGGGTACTGGGGCTTCGAACTCGCGCGCACCCGATCCGGCGCCGGGACGTATCTGCGGACCCGCCGCGGACTCCTCTCGAGACGGGAGGTCAACCGCGACGAGGCCCGCGTGCGTGGGATCTCGATCGGTCAACCGCTGCTGTGGAGGTGGATGCGCATGGCCGATACGAACGTGATCACCACGGGTCTGAGTGTGTGGAGTGTGCAGCAACCCAGCGCGATCGTCCCGCGGGGCCCGCTCGGTGTGGCTCGCGAGGTGGCTCGCGAGGTCCTCGCGCCGGCGGACCCCTTCGCCGCGCCGTTGGTCCGGCATCCCGGGGCTGCGCTGCGCCGTCGGGCATGGTGGGCGACCTGGTGTGTGGCGGCGGTTGTGCTCTTCTTCGCGCCGTCCCTCGTGGTGGGGCTGGTGCCGCTCACCGTGCTGTGGTTCGCTCCGCCGCTCCTGATCCTCGCGTTGCTCCTGGCGTGGGCCTCCTTCCGGGCGCTCGGGCACGGCGTGGACAGGGAGTACGCGATCGTGAGGTCCGGGACGATGAGTCGTACCACCTCGGCGTTGCGTCGCGATGCCGTGAGCACGGTGGCGGTGAGGCAGTCCATCCTGCAGCGCCGACTCGGTTTGAGTACGGTCACCCTCATGACGGCTGCTGGGTGGTGGGCCTATCCCGCGCCGGATCTCAGTGCGCGCGACGCGGTTGAGTTCGCTTCGGACGCCTCGGCGGGTCTCCTGGACGCCTACCGCGGCGATGCGCGATGAATGGCACCTTCATCGAGGCGGCTCGGCGTGCCCAGATCATCGACGGCGCGATCGACGTCATCGCCGAGCGCGGCTACCACGCTGCTTCGCTCGCATCGATCGCGGCGAGAGCGGGCGTGGCGAAGAGCGCGCTCCTGTACTACTTTGACAGCAAGGACGCATTGTTGCGGCAGGTGCTCGAGGAGGTCTTCGCGGAGATCGAGAAGCGGGTAGAGGCTGCCGTGGCCGCTCAATCCGACGCTGCGGCGCGGTTGATGGCCTACGCCAGCACGTATCTCCAGATGGTGGACGAGCAGCGTCGCCGGGTCGTGGCGGCTGTGACGATCGCGGTCGCACATCGCGACGCGGACGGGACACCGCTGTACCTGGTGCCTGAGGAGTCCGAAGGGCTGCTTCTCCGGCTGGTTCGCACCGGATTGGCTTCTGGCGCGGTCAGAGGTGAGTCCGCCCGCGATGTTGCGTCGGTGATCGAGCACTTGTTGGACGCGAGCATCACCCACGTCCAGCGCGACCCCGACGCGGACCTGCGTGGAATCACTCGCGAGATCCTCCGACTCATCCGGGATGGCGTGCTGCGCGAGGAGTGATCTGCCGATGCGTGGGGAATGTGCAGGCCTGTCGAATCGTTACGATGGGCGCACGGCATGACTCGACGGCGAGTGCACACCACCCCACGAGAGGCCTCACCTTGACCGATCTCAGCCCGGCCCGCGTCCGTTGGGCGCTGCTCGCCCTCGCCCTCGGCGGCTTCGGCATCGGCGCCACGGAGTTCGTGGCGATGGGCGTGCTGCCCCAGATCGCCGCCGACCTGCTGCCCTCGATGTGGGACGCGAACGAGGCCGACGCCATCGCCCGCGCCGGCCTGCTCATCTCCGCCTACGCCGCCGGGGTGGTGGTCGGCGCCCCGACGATCGCGGCCCTCGTCGCGCGTTATCCGCGCCGCCGGGTGCTGCTGGCGCTGACCGCGGCGTTCACGCTGGGAACCGCGATGTCCGCGCTGGCGCCCACGTTCGAGCTCGCGGTGGCGGCCCGCTTCATCGCCGCGCTCCCGCACGGCGCCTACTTCGGCATCGCGGCCCTCGTGGCGGCGAGCCTGATGGGCCCCGGCAAGCGCGGCCAGGGCATCGCCCTGGTGCTGTCCGGTCTGACGGTGGCGAATGTGATCGGGGTGCCCCTGATCACCGCCCTCGGGCAGAGCTCCGGCTGGCGCATCGCCTACCTCGCCGTCACCACGATCTTCGCGCTCGCCACGGCCGCGATCGCCCTGGCCGTCCCCGCGCAGCCGGGCGACGCCGGTGCCACGATCCGCCGGGAGCTCAGCGCCCTGCGACGTGGCCAGGTGTGGTTCGCCCTCGGATTCGGCGCGATCGGCTTCGGCGGGTTCTTCGCCGTCTACACCTACGTGGCGCCGATGACCACCGACCTCGCGGGCCTGCCCGAGGGGGCGGTGCCGTGGTCGCTGGTCTGCGTGGGCCTGGGGATGACGGTCGGCAACTTCCTCGGTGGACGCATGGCGGACACCGGGTCGATGCGCGCGGTACTGCTGCTCTTCCCGCCGCTGATCGCCTCACTGCTCGCGCTGGCGCTGCTGGCCGCGCAGCCGGTGGCGCTGTACCTGCTGCTGTTCGCCGTCGGGGCGTTCTCCTCGGCGATCTCGCCCGCGATCCAGACCCGACTCATGGACGTGGCGGGGGACTCCCAGACGCTGGCCGCGGCGCTGAACCACTCGGCGCTGAACATCGGCAACTCCCTCGGGGCCGCGCTGGGCGGTGCGGTGATCGCCGCCGGGCTGGGGTACGCGGCGCCCAGCTGGGTCGGCGTGGTGCTGGCGCTCGCGGGCTTCGCCCTGGCGCTCACCAGCCGCGCCGTCGACCGGCGCTCGCGGATCCGCCGCGAGGTGGCCGGTCCCCCCGGCGCGGTGCCGTCTGAGTCCTCCGTGCCGGTGGGCTGAGGCACCTCCGCTCTCGCCCGCCGAGCGGCCTGTTGCGCCGAGGTGGGGCGCGTAAACGCTGCGTAGACGCACGCTCGGCGAGTCGGCGCCAGCTCGACTCAGGGCAGCGGCGAGTGCCCGGGAGAGACCGCTTCGCCGTCGCGCACCGGCCCGGGCGGCGTGCCATCGCCGAACGGCGACCCCGCCCCCAGCGACTCCCGGCCGTGCGCCGTGAGCCAGCCCTCCAGGGATGGTCCCTTCGGCACGATGCCGGTGGGGTTCACGTCGGTGTGCACCCCGTAGTAGTGCCGCTTGATCTGCTCGAAGTCCACGGTGTCGCCGAACCCGGGGGTCTGGAACAGGTCACGCGCGTAGCCCCACAGCGCGGGCATCTCGGTGAGCCGGTTCCGGTTGCACTTGAAGTGCCCGTGGTACACCGCATCGAAGCGCACCAGGGTGGTGAACAGCCGCACATCCGCCTCGGTGATCCGCGGGCCCATGAGGAAGCGCCGGGTGCTCAGTCGCTCCTCGAGCCAGTCCAGCGCCGTCCACAGCCGGTCGTAGGCCTCGTCGTAGGCCTCCTGGGACCCGGCGAACCCGCACCGGTACACCCCGTTGTTGACCTCGGTGTACACGCGGCGCATCACCTGCTCCATCTCCTGCGCCTGCTCGGCGGGGAAGAGGTCCGGCGCGCCGTCGCGGTGGTGTGCGCGCCACTGCGAGGAGAGATCCCGGGTGATCTGGTCGAAGTCGTTGGTCACGACCTGTCCCGTGGCGACCTCCACGACCGCCGGCACCGTGATCCCGAGCGGGTACTCGGGGTCCCGGGCCAGGTAGGCGTCCCGCAGGAAGTGGATCCCGAGCACGGGATCCAGCCCGTCGGGGTCGAGGTCGAAGGTCCAGGAGCGGGCATCGTGGGTGGGGCCGGGCAGGCCCACGCCGAGGGCGTCCTCCAGGCCGAGCAGGCGCCGCACGATGAGCGCGCGGTTCGCCCACGGGCACGCACGGGCCGCCACCAGGCGGTACCGCCCCGGTTCGACGGCGTAGGGCGAGCTGCCATCGGCGGTGATCCGGGTGGTGAGGTAGCGGGCATCGCGCTCGTAGGCGGCGCCCTGGGTGGTGTACGTCGGCGTGCGGGAGTCCTGATCGTTCACCGTTCAATGATCGCAGGGCTGCGCGCGGAACGGGGGATTCATCGATCGGGATCGCACGAGTGCCGGCCGCGCCCGTACCCGCACTACGCTGATCGGGTGACGCGCGCCGCGACCACGGCTGGTCGCCCCACCCCCCACCGCTCGTCCGGCCGCAGACCCGACCGATTCCGCCCGCCCGCCTGGGCGTGGCAGGTGCTCGCCGTCTACGCCGCGAGCCGCGTGCTCGCGACCACCGCGCTGCTCATCGCGCGCCATCACCAGGCCGAGTCCTTCCCCGGCTGGCACGGTGACCCGCGCCCGCCCTACGGCGTCTTCGCGGCCCGGTGGTGGGACGGCTGGTGGTACGAGCGGATCTGGACCGAGGGCTACCCGGGGGAACTGCCCCTCGCCGATGGCTCCGGCGCCCTGCCGGCCGGCGCCGTCGACCTCAACGCCTGGGCGTTCTTCCCCCTCTACCCGATGCTGGTGCGGCTGCTGACGGACGCCCTCGCGCTGCTCGGCATCGAGGCGACGTGGCTGGTCACGGCTCCGATCGTGTCCCTGATGGCGGGCGCCGCGGCCATGCTCGTGATCCATCGCACGGTGGTGGTGGGCGCCCCCGAGGCCACCGCCCGTCACCCGTGGCTCCCCCTGGCCACGGTGGCGACCCTCGCGTTGTGGCCCTCCGCCGTCGTGCTGCAGACCGGGTACACCGAGGCGCTCGCGCTGCTGCTGGTGGCCACCAGCCTGCTGCTCATCATGCGGCGGCGCTACGGCTGGGCGATGCTCGCCGTCGCGCTGCTCGGGCTGACGCGGGCAGTGGCGCTGCCGATGGCCGTGGTGGTGGCGGTGCACCTGGTGCTGCGCTGGCGCGAGGTGCCCGACGGCGCCGCTCGCCCCGGGCGGGCGGAGGTCGCCTCGGGGCTGGGGTTGCTGGCGGTGTGCGGCATCTCGGGCGGGCTGTGGCCGCTGGTCGCCGGGTGGGTGACCGGCCGCGGCGATGCGTACCTGGCCACGCAGGCGGCCTGGCGGCCGGAGTCCGGGGTCTCCCCGTTCCAGGGGTGGGAGCGGCTCGCGACGTTCTCCGGCGTTGGGGTGGCGCTCGCGCTCGGTGCGGTGGCGCTCGTGCTCGCCCTGCTGTGGCTCGCGCGACCGTGGCGGTCTGCGGCTTCTGCGGCGCTGCTGCGCCCGGAGCCCTGGGTCTGGTGCGCCGCGTACCTGCTCTACCTGGCGGCCGTCACGGACGTGATCTCCAGCCAGTTGCGGTTCCTGCTGCTCGCGTTCCCCCTCGCCGTGCCGCTGCTGCTCGCGACGCCGATGGCCCTGACGCGGGCGGGTGAGCCGCGGGCGTGGGTGACGCGGGTCTGGGTGGGGACGCTGCTGCTCGGACTCGCGGTGGCGCAGGTCGCGTGGGTGTGGACGGTGTGGATGCAGGTGCTCGGGGAGGAGACGTTCCTCAAGGCGCCGTGAGGTGAGGCACCGCCTGGTTTCCTACGATGACGGGCATGAGCGAGGCGAGCGAGACCACCGAGACGGCCCGAGGCCGTGGCAGGCTGCGCCTCGCGCTGGCCAGTCCGGCCGAGGTACGGCGCGAACACTGGGAGCGCCTCGCCGCGGTGCCGCTGGCGCTCGCCGCGATCGCGTTCCTCGTGGCCTACGCGGTCCCGATCGTCTGGCCGGGTGTGGACCACACCTTGCAGCGGGTGTGCACAGTGGTGGTCCAGGTGGTGTGGCTCTCGCTGCTGGTGGACTACGTGGTGCGTTTCGTGCTCGCTCGCGCCAAGCGTCGGTTCGTGTTCCATCACCTGCTGGACCTGGTGGTGCTCGCGTTGCCGATGGTGCGCCAGCTCCAACTCCTGCGCCTGGTGGCACTGTTCTCGATCCTGGACCGGGTGGGGGTGCGCACGTTCCGCGGCCGGGTGCTGACCTACGCGGTGGCGGCGAGCGCGCTCAGTTTCCTCATCGCCTCCTTGGCGCTCACGAGCACCGAGCGGGGTGCGACCGGTGCGACGATCGAGAACTTCGGCGACGGCATGTGGTTCTCCATCGCCACGCTCACCACGGTGGGGTACGGCGACATGTACCCGGTGACGACGCAGGGCCGCGTGATCGCCGCGGCGCTGATGATGGTGGGCCTGGTGCTGTTCGGGACCGTGACGGGCACGCTCGCCTCCTACGTGGTCTCCAAGGTCTCCGGCGAGTCCGCACCGTCGGGCCAGGCCGCCGGGGCGAGCGCGCCGTCGCCGGCCGAGGGATCCCGAGTCAGCGGGGTGGAGGCCGCCGGCGACGCGGGTGGCGGCATGGGCACTGGTATCGGCACGGAGGCCGACGCCGAGGACGCCGCCACTGAGACCGACACCCAGGCCGACACCGACACCGACACCGACACTGAGACGGATACGGACACGGATACCGAGGCCGATGCCGATCCCGCCGCGGACGCCGCCGCGGACGACCTGGTGCGCACCGGCCGCGCCGCCTGGGGTGACAGCAGGCGCCGCCGTGCCTTGACGACTCTGCTGGCCGCCGGGGCGCATGTGGCGATCGTGTGGTTCGCCGCGCTGGCGGTCTTCGCGCAGTTCGGCGGGGTGCACGCCACGGTCGCATTGGTCGCCCTCACCGCGGGGGAGGCCATCATGCTGCCGCTGACGCTCATGACGGCGTGGGGAACCTTCCGGCACCGCGCGCCGAACCCTCGGTGGCTGCACTGGGCGCCCGGCGCGATGATCGCGATCCTGGTGGCCACGCTCACGGTGGTGCTGTTCGACACCGAGACCGACACCGCCGTGCTCGCCGTCATGTCGATCACCTGGGCGTTCGTCGGCGCCGTGCCGCTCGCGATGGCCTACGCGCAGACCATGCCGGCCCGCACCGACATCCCGTGACGCCGCACCGCCGCACTGCCCACACCGCCGCACCGCCGCGCCGCCCACACCGCCGCACCGCCGCACTGCCCACACCGCCGCGCCGCTGCACCCCCACACCGCCGCGCCGCCGCGCCGCCGCGCCGCCCACACCGCGAAACCGTGGCGCGTGCGGCGGGGACGTGGCCTGCGGGCACGTCCCCGGCGCGGGAGGCACGGATTCGCGCACGTGTGTGGGGCGGGGCGGCGCGGGAGGCACGGATTCGCGCACGTGTGTGGGGTGGGGTGGGGCGGTGCGGTGCGGGGTGTGACTCAGGCGAGGGTGGCGTTCCAGAGCCACCAGACGGCGCCGGCGGTGGCCGCAGCGATCGCGAGCAGCTGGGTGCCGACCCAGAACCAGCCCGGCCACCCGGTCTGCCGCGCGAGGTCGGCGGGGTCGCTGCCGCGCGGCGAGGGGGCGACCGCGGCCCAGTGCCGCCATGCCCCGAGCAGGAGGAGCGCCGCGATCACCAGCAGGACCGCGCCGGAGCGGTAGTCCGACCGCCACCACCACAGCGCGCCGGCGCTCGCCGCCACCAGCAGGGTGACCCCGGCGGTGGCCCAGGAGCGCACGAACGCCAGGCACAGCACGCTCACGACGGCGGTAGCCAGCATCACCGCCGGCGCCCACCCACGCAGGGTGAGCCAGATCAGGCCCGTGCCCACCAGCGCGGGAGCCGGGTACCCGGCCCAGGTGGTGAGCGCGAGGCCGAGTCCGTGCGGCTTGCCCACCGTGACCGCGTGCCCCGACATGTCCCCGCGCACCACGAACCCCGTGAACCGGCGCCCGGTGAGGATCCCGACCGCGGCATGGCCGAGCTCGTGCACGAGGGTCACCAGGATGCGCACCACCCGCCAGGTCGCCGGCACCAGAACCAGCGCCACGCCGATCAGCAGCGGTGCCCACACCGACCAACGACCGGCGGCGTCCACCGCCCAGCCCTCGATGTGCGGGGTCCGGCCGGTGCGGATCACGACCTCCTGCCACCACGGCGCATCGCTCCAGGGCAGGGAGTCCAGCAGGATTCGCGTCACCCGCCACATCCTGGCAGCACGGGCTGAGACCCGCCCCGCGAGGTGCTCCCGGTCGCGCGCTTCCCCCGCCCCGTTCGCGAGGCATTCTCGCCCGCCCGGTGGACGCATCGCGGACACCCGCGCCGCGGGACGCCGGACTCCCGCACACTGGTGACGTGCCCACCTCCGCCCCCGCCGTGTTGCGCGGCGCCGGGGCCGGCGGCATCGTCGCGATGCTCGCCCTCTCCCTCGCGCTGCGCGCGCCGTACGTCTCCGTGCCGCCGGTGGTGGCCGAGATGGGCGAGGCGCTCGGGGCGAGCCCGTCCCAGATGGCGCTGCTGACCTCGATCCCGGTGCTGTGCTTCGGCCTCATCACGCCGGGCTCCTCCTGGGTGCTGGGCCGCCTGGGGTTGCGGGTCTCCGGCGCGATCTGCCTGATCGGGGTGGTGCTCGGCGCCGCGCTGCGCAGCGGTGGCACGCTGGCGATGGCGATTCTCGGCACCGTGCTGGTGGGTGTGGCGATCTCGCTGGGCAACCTCGTGGTCCCGGTGCTGATCGGGCGCTGCTACCCGATGCGCGCCGGGGTCCTGATGGGCGCCTACACCGCCACGATGAACGTGGGTTCCACCGCCGCGACCGCCGCCACGGCGGTGCTCGCCGTCTCCCTGGGCTGGCCGCTCGCCACCGGGGTGTGGGGCGTGGTGCTCGGCGGGGTCGGCCTGCTGCTGTGGCTGTTGCTGCTGCCGCGCTCGGCCGATCACGACCGGCACCGCCCCACGACGCGCGCCGGATCCGAGGAAGCGGAGCCGACCCCCGACCAGGCCCCCGACCGGACCCCCGACCAGGCCCCCGACCGGACCCCCTCCGCGACCGCACCGGACACCTCCCACGGCCCCACGGCCGGCCGGCCGCCCGCGCCGGTCCGGGCGAGCCGGAACCCCACCACCTGGCTGCTCGCCTTCGCCTTCGCCGGTCAGGCGATGAGCTGGTACGGCGTCACCGCGTGGCTGCCGGAAGCACTGGGCGACGTCGCGGGGCTGAGCATCCAGGCCGCCGGGGTGGGTGCCGCGGGCTTCCAGGTCGCCGGGATCGTGGGCCCGATGCTGGTTCCCGCCTTCCTCGCGCTGGTGCCGCTGCGGGGCCGTGCCCGCGAGGTCGCGCTCGTGGCCACGATCTGCGCGATGTGGGCGGCCCTGCCGCTCGGCATGATCCTCGCCCCGCAGGCGTGGGTGGTGTGGGTGCTGGTGACCGGGGTGGCGCAGGGGGCGTTCTTCACGACGATCTTCCTGCTGGTGGTGCGCCGCACCGCCACGAGCGACGAGAACCGCCGGATGGCGGCGATCGTGCAGTCCTTCGGCTACACCGCGGCGGCGCTCGCCCCGATCCTCATCGGCTGGGTGCACGAGCGGGTGCCCGGCTGGGACGTCCTCTTCCTCGCCGTGGGGGCCTTCGTGGCGGTCATGACCGTCGCCGGCCTGCTGGCGGCGCTTCGACCCGAACCCCCACGCACGGCAGTGATCTGACAGGAGTACACCGATGACCAACCCCTTCGATCAGGGCGGCTACCAGGTCCGCCTCGAGTGGGGCGCCGCCGGACTGGCACGGCTCGCCCCGGCAGACATCCTCGTCCTCGTGGACGTGCTGGGCCCGGGCGCCGCGCCCCTGGCCGCACTGGAGGCGGAGCCCACCGCCACCGTCTCCGCCGCGGCGCTCCCGGGCGGCGTGCCCGACGGCGCAGCTCACCCGGGCGGCGAGGTCACCGTGCTGTGGGGGAACCTACGCAACGCCACGGCCGTGGCGCGGGCCTGCCTGGCCGAGCAGCACGCCCGGGGCGGGCGCACGAGCATCGCGGTGATCCCCGCCCTCGGTGTCGGGGCGAGCGCAGAGGCCTCGCAGACGTCGACGCGGTTCGCGGTGGAGAACCTCCTCGCCGCCGGCGCGATCGTCGGGGCGCTGAGCGCGCTCGGCACCGACCACACCTCACCGGAGGCCGCGGCGGCGTGCGAGGCGTTCCACGGGCTGCGCCGCGCCGTCGGGCACCTGGTCACCGCGAGCGGGACCGCCCGCGCCTTCGACCACACGCCGGATGCGGCGCCCCCGCTCCCGCCCACTGATGCGGCCCGCGTGGATGCCACCACGCTGGTCCCGGTGCTGCGCGGCGGGGCGATCGTGGCCCTCGACACCGAGGGGTCATAGGATGACAAAGAACTGAATGGGTCGGCGCGCGGCGTCCTACCCGATTTGACGATTCTTTGGGGCGTTGATGACTGATGTGCTGGCCGGGTACAGCGCCGCTGGCCCGGGGCACGACGAGATGCTGCAGTCCACCGGCGCGGCCCGCGAGGCCTGGGCCCAGATGGCGGACCTCGCCGGGCTCGCCGACGGCAGTCAACTCGCCGCCCGCGCCCGCGAGGTCGTGGACCTGCTGGAGGACAACGGCGTGCGGTTCGGCGCCGGCCGTGCCGCCGCGCCCTGGCGGCTGGACCCGCTGCCGGTGCTGTTCGACGAACTCGAGTGGGCCCGCGTGGAGGCCGGCCTGCAGCAGCGGGCGCTGCTGCTGGACCACATCCTCACCGACATCTCCGGCGACTCGAGACTGCTGACTAGCGGACTCATCCCGCCCTCCCTGGTGCTGGCCCACCCCGGGCTGCTGCGCGAGGTCGCCGACATCCGCAACCCCGGCCCGCATCAACTGGTGATGCTCGGCACGGACATCGCCCGCAACGCCGACGGCTCCTGGCAGGTGCTCGCCGACCGCGCCCAGGTCCCGATGGGGATGGGGTACGCGATGCAGGACCGCCGGATCGTGGCCGAGGTCCTCTCCGGCCTGTACCGCCACTCCCGGATCCGCCGCGTCGGCCCGTTCTTCCAGGCCATGCGCGCCGCCGTCCACGGCGCCGCCCCCCAGCACGCCGAGGGTTCCCCGCGCGCCGTGCTGCTCAGCCCGGGGCCGTTCTCCGCGGCCGCCTTCGACCAGGCCTATGTCGCCACGATGCTCGGATACCCCCTGGTGGAGGGCTCCGACCTCGTGGTGGAGGACGGCCGGCTGTGGATGCGCGCCCTGGGCCGGTTGGAGCCGGTGGACGTGGTGCTGCGCCACGTGGAGGCCGCGTTCTGTGACCCGCTGGAACTGCGCGGCTCCAACGGGCTGGGCGTGCCGGGCCTCGCGCAGGCCGCCCGCGAGGGCTCGGTCTCGATCGCGAACCCGCTCGGCGCCGGGGTGTTGGACAACCCGGGCCTGCTCACCTACCTGCCGCGGTTGTGCCGGGAGGTGCTCGGGGAGGAACTCCTCATCCCCTCCACCGTCACCTACTGGTGCGGGGAGCGCTCGATGGGCTCGCACGTGATCGCCAACCTGGACCGCCTCGTGGTGCGCCACACCGCACCCGGGTCGCCGAGCCTGCGCGGCTGGGAACTCACGATCGGCCAGCGCGCGGACCTCTCGGCGCGCATCGCCGCCGAACCGCACCTGTGGGTGGCGCAGGAGCGGGTGGAGGCCTCCACCACGCCCACCGTGAACGGCACCCGGCTGGAGGCGCGAGCCACGCAACTGCGCACCTTCGCGGCGGCCTCCGGGGACGGCTACGAGATCATGTCCGGCGGGGTGGCCCGGGTGGCCGACGGCGCCTCCGACCTGGTCGAACCCGGCACCGTGGGCACGGCGAAGGACGTGTGGGTGCTCTCCTCCCGCCCCTTCACCGTCTCCGACCCGTGGCTCACCGAGGAGGCCGTCCCGGCGCGCGGCCGGGTGCCCTCCTCGATCTCCCCCGGCGCCGCCGAGGGGTTGTTCTGGTTCGGGCGGTACGCGGAGCGGGCGGAGAACAACGCGCGCCTGGTGCGCGCCATCGGCGACCGCTGGAACGACTTCTCCGACGCGGCCCGCGGCAACGGGATCCCCGCCTCGGGCGGGCCCGCGGACCAGGGCGGGTCTGCGCCGTCGGGCACCAGCAGGATCCAGTACGACGGCGCAGCCGCCCTGGGCGTGCTGGAGGCCGCCCTGGCCGAGGTGGTGGGTCCGGGTGCCCTGCCCGATCTGGTCACCGACCCCGACCTGCTCGGCAGCGTGGCGCAGTCGGTCGGTGGGCTGCGCCAGTGCGCCACCGGCGTGCGTGACCAACTCTCGGGCGACATGTGGGCGGCGCTGAGCTCCCTCGAGCGCTCCCTGGAGGTGCAGCGGCGGCGGCAGGAGCGGCAGCGGGGCGCGGTGGACGTCGGCCCGATCACCACCCGGCTGCTGGAGCCGCTGCTGTCCATCGCCGGAATCCTGGGCGAGGCGATGGTGCGGGACGTCGGCTGGTGCCTGCTGGATGCGGGCCGTCGCCTGGAGCGCGCGCAGTACATCGTGGAGACCTTCGCGGCCACGCTGACCGCGGACCGCGACCCCGGGGTGGATGCCCTGGTACTGGAGAGTGTGCTGAACGCCCACGAGAGCGGCATCACCTATCGGCGCCGCTACCAGTCGCGCGCCAGCATCGAGACCCTCCTGGACCTGATGCTGATGGACGAGCGCAACCCGCGCTCCCTGCGCTTCCAACTCAGCAAGTTGCAGGTGGCGCTCGCCCAGGTGCCCGCCCCGGCCCGCGGGGTGGGGGATCGGGATGCGCTGTTGGCCGACGTCGTCGGGCTGCTCGCCGAGGCGGACACCCATGTGCTCGGCGCGCGCGGCGCGGACGGGTCGCGCGATCAGCTCGCGGACGTGCTCACCGCGATGGCGTGGCGGCTGCGTGCTCTGGGTGACGAGATCGCGCGGATCCACTTCACCCACCCGGTGCCCACCGCGTTCCTGGACGCCTCCGGAACCTATGCCGGCGCGGCCGGGCCGGCCGCGCCCGCACCGTTCGGGCCCACGCACCAGGTGGGGGACGAGGCCGTCTGGAGCGAACCGGGTCTGGGGAAGGGGGAGTCATGAGCAAGTACCGCGAGGAGGACGTGCGCCACTACCGATTGGCGCACCGCACCACCTACACCTACCCCGAGCCCGTGACGGCGTCCTACGGTCGGGCCGTCATGCTGCCCCGGGAGGGAGGGGGGCAGCAGGTGCACACCTCCGCCCTGCACATCTCCCCGCACGTGCGGCACTCCTCGGAGTTCAAGGACTACCACGGCAACCGCTCCTCCTACTTCATGGTGGACACCGAGCACACCGAACTGGAGGTGCTCGCCGAGTCGGTGGTGACCGTGACCCGGCGCCGCGCCAGCGTGGAGCGGATGCCGATGATCTCCTGGTCGCAGGCCTCCGAGGTGACGCACACGCTCGGCTCCCCGCACCGCGGGGAGGCCGCCGCGCACGGCATCGGTGGGCGGGCCGTGATCGCGGTGGCCGAGGCCACCCTCGGCTCCCCGATGGTGGAGGTGAGCGAGCAGGTGCGGGACTTCGCCGCACCCTCGTTCGGTCCCGGGACCCCGCTGGCGGAGGTGGTTGCCGACCTCTCGCGACGCATCCACACCGAGTTGGAGTACGCGTCCGGTTCCACCACGATCGATACCCGGCTCGCGGAGGTGCTCGAACGGCGCCAGGGAGTGTGTCAGGACTTCGCGCACCTGCTCATCGCGTGCATGCGGTCGATGGGCCTGGCGGCCCGGTACGTCTCGGGCTACATCGAGACCAACCCGCCCCCGGGGCGGCCGAAGCTGCGCGGCGTGGACGCCTCCCACGCCTGGGCCTCGGTGTGGATCCCGGGCGGTGGCTGGGTGCACATCGATCCCACGAACGACCAGTTCATCGACAACCGGTACGTGGTGCTGGGCTGGGGCCGTGACTACATGGACGTCTCACCGCTCCGCGGCGTCGTGTTCACGGAGGGCGCCGGGTCCTCCCTGAAGGTGGGGGTGGACCTGCTGGAACTCACCGCGGAAGAGGTCGAGGAGGTCCGCGCGTCCCACCGGGGCGCGAGCGCGCAGCGCGCCGGGCAACGCTCCCGGCGATAGCCGCGGAAGGTCGGCCGTCAGGGTTGGGGCGGTGACGTCGTCACGGTGGGGCTGGGTGTGGGGCTGGGCGTGGTCGGGGAGGGTCTGGGTGTGGTGGGCGCGGGGCTGGGCGTGGTGGGCGCGGGGCTGGGCGTGGTCGGCGAGGGGCTGGGGCTGGGGCTGGGCGTGGTCGGCGAGGGGCTGGGGCTGGCTGGCGAGGGGCTGGGCGTGGTCGGTGCGGGGGCCGGGTTCGGTGTGGTGGGCGCGGGAGCCGGGTTCGGTGTGGTGGGCGCGGGAGCCGATGTCCCCTCCTGCAGCCGGGCGGCCTCCTCGGCAGCCAGGCGTCGCGCCTCCTCCTCGGCCGCGATCCGGGCCGCCTCCTCCTCGCGCCAGGTGATCAACGCCGTCGTGCGCTCGGTGAGCCTGTCCGTCTCCTCCAGGAGCGCGCTGGCGCGCTCGCGCAGGTGGGCGATCTTCTCCGCGAGCACGTTCACCTGCGCGCTCGTGCGCACCTGACCCACGGTCACCGCGTCGGCCATCTCCTGCGCTGCGGGCTCGTCGAGCAGGTCCCGGCTGGCGGTGAGGGCCTCGTTGAACTCCGCCTGCTGCGTGACGGGTTCGGCGGCCTCGATCAGGTCCGCCTCCTCACCGAGCTCGGGCTCGGCTGCCTCGAGCGCGGCGGTGAGAGCCTCCTCGGCCTGGGCGAGCTCGGCCTGCGCCTTCGCGAGGTCCGCCTCGGCGCCCGCGGTGCGCAGGGCCAGCACCAGCGCGATGGCCTGCCGCACCTCGGTGCGCTCACCCTCCAGGGTGTCGGGGGCGTTGCGGGTGGCGGCCAGCGACTGGCGGGCGGAGAGCAGGTTGCCGAATGAACCCTCATCGATCCCGGCGAGCCGGATGCTGGTGTCCTCGGCCTCCTCCACGGCGCTCTCCAGGGCGGTGATCGCCTCGGTATCGTCCCAGTCGCTGCGGCTCTCCAGTACCTCCACGGCGTCCTCGAGCACGCCGTCGGTCTGCCGGATCGCGGAGTCCCGGGCGTAGGAGAGCGTGCCGAACTCGGCGATCGCGCTCTCGACGTAGCGGTCGTTCGCGGCGGTGGTGGCGGCGACTGCGCCGCCCGCCACGAGCACGCCGAGCAGGCTGAATGCCACCACCACCGGTCGCCGGTCGCGGCGCCGACGGCGCTTGGCGAACTCGCGTTCGGCTGCCTCCGCCTCCGCGGCGCGTTCGGAGTCCTCGGATTCGAATGCGGCGGCGAGCTCCCCGGGAGCGAAGGAGGGGCCCGTCGCGGCCTCGGCGGAGGCCGGGTCCACGGGATGCCAGGCGACGGGGCTCGGAGCGGAGGACTGCGCATCGCCCATCCCGGGCACGGCATGATCTCGACGCTCCGGCTGCCCCTGTGAACTCACGGGTGGAATTGTACGGGGAATCGGGCCGACGTCCCGCCTCAGGTGTGA
The DNA here is from genome assembly GCF_002563925.1 of Serinibacter salmoneus. Lineage (NCBI taxonomy): Bacteria > Bacillati > Actinomycetota > Actinomycetes > Micrococcales > Beutenbergiaceae > Serinibacter > Serinibacter salmoneus. The sequence goes on from NZ_PDJD01000001.1 coordinate 248,938, forward strand.
GGGTCACGTGTGAGGAATGTGTGACGTGAGGCATGGCACCTGCCGAAGCCGGGTGCCCCCGATATGCCTGGCCAGCGGATTCGGGTCACGATTAACCCATGACACGGGAAAGGCGATTCACAGGGCGGGTGCGCACGCTCGCCGCCGCAGTGCTGACCTCGATCCTGGCCCTGGCCGCCTGCACGGCGGCGCCGCAGGCGGAGGTGACGCGGGCGCCGAGCACCATTCCGAGCGCCGTGCCGAGCGCCACCGAGACCACCACCACGCCGAGCTCCTCACCCAGCCCCACGCCGTCGCCCACCCCGAGTTCCCCGCTCGGCGAGGGCGCAGTCAACGCCCTGCTGATCGGCACGGATTCACGCACCAAGGGTGACCTGACGGGCAACGCCGACACGATCATGCTCGCGCACCTGCCGGCGGATCGGGAGGCGCTCTACCTCATCTCCTTCACGCGGGACATGTGGGTGGAGATCCCTGGCCTCGGCGAGGGGAAGATCAATGCGGCATTCGCGCGGGGCGGCACCCAGACGCTGGTGGACACGGTCTCGCAGATGCTCGGCGGGGTGGAGGTGGACTATGTGGCGCAATCGAACTTCGACGGCTTCATCGCGCTCACCCGCGCCCTGGAGGGTATTCCGGTGCAGAACAAGCACCATTCCACCGTGACCGTTCTCTCCACCGGCCGGGTGGTGGACTTCCCCGAGGGGGAGATCGTGCTGGAGAACACGGATGGACTGATCTACGTGCGCGAACGCAAGCGTTTGCCGCTGGGGGACCTGGACCGTACGGAGCGCCAGCGCGCGGTGATCGTGGGCATGCTGGACAAGATCGCCTCCTTCGCCGACGACCCGGCGAAGCTCGCGGAGGTGCTGGCCTACGTGGTGGGGAACGTGAAGATCACCGGCGATCTGGACCTCACCGACGTCACCGCGCTCGTCCCGCTCGCCGGCGAACTGACCCGCGAGGACGTGGTGGGCCTCATGGTGCCCATCACCGGTTTCGGCACGATCGACGGCGCCTCGGTGAACCTGGTGGACCAGGCGCAGACGGCGGCGCTGGGCGAGGCGATCCGCGAGGACGACCTGGCCGGCTACGTGGCGACCTACGGCACCGACTACGCGCCGTAGGCCGCGCGCGAGCGTGCGGGTGGGGCACGGAGGGTGCACGGGGCGCGCAGGTGTCCGCAACGATCCGCCTGGCTGCGGGCCCGGCTTCCACCGCACTGGGCGGCCGGCATCGGTAGATTCGGTCCATGGGATCCGCTGCCGGCCCGCTCGGGGTCTTCGTCGGCCTCGCGACGCTCGACGTCGCGCAGTACGTGCCGCATCCGCCCGGCCCGGATGAGAAGGTGACCGCGCAGGCCAGTGTGCTCAGCGCGGGCGGACCCGCCACGAACGCGGCGGTCACCTATCGTGCGCTCGGAGGCAATGCCCGCCTGGTCACCGCCCTGGCGCGTGACGGTGCGGGCGACCTGGTGCGAGCCGATCTGCGCCGCGGTGGCGTGGCGCTGGTGGAGGTCGCCAACACCCGCACCACCCCGGTCTCGGCGATCACCGTGGCCACGGTGGCCGGCACCCGATCGGTGGTCGGCTCGGATGCCCGGGGCGAGGACGTGCCGCCGCCCGATAGTGCGTGGATCACGCGGGTGCTGGACGGCGCAGCAGTCCTTCTCCTGGACGGTCACCATCGGGCAACGGCGGTCGCGTTCGCGCGCCGTGCCTGGGAGATGGGCATCCCGGTGGTGGTGGACGTGGGCCGCTGGAAGCCGGTCTTCGCCGAGCTCGCACCGCTGGCCACGCACCTGGTGTGTTCCGCCGGGGCGCGCGTGCCGGGCACGCAGGACCAGGCATTCGGGGCCGACGCCACCGCACGGGAGCTGCTCACCGGCGGCGCGCGGTCGGTCTCGATGACGGCTGGGGCCGGGAACGTCCGGCTGTGGCTGGCCGAGGACATGCCCGACGCCGCCGCCCACCTCATTTCCGTCCCTCCCGTGGAGGCGGTGGACACCCTGGGCGCGGGCGATGCGTTCCACGGCGCGTTCGCCCACGCCATTGCCCGCGGTCAATCCGCGCGTGGGGCGATCGAGGAGGGTATCCGCGTGGCGGGTATCCGGGTGGCGACGCGTGGACCCCGGGCGTGGTTGGGCGATCTCTCGCTGTGACCCGGGTGAGGGTGACGCGTTCGGCGGGCGCCGACGTCGCTCCTCACCCAGACGAACTCAGGGGAGCAGGTGGCGCACCAGTTCCTGGTACACCTCGGGGGCGTAGTGGAACGGCGCCTCCCCCCAGACGTGTTCGGCGCTGGAGCGGGGGTCGGTGATGTCGCGCCCGATGATCTCGATGCCGCGCCGCTCCGCCTCGTCCAGGTAGCGCTCGTACTTGGCGTTCCCGTCCTCAGCGCTCATGCCGAAGCTCGACGGCGTGGGGGAGCCATCGGCCGAGTGCGCCGCCCACGGCGGGGCGATCAGCACGAACCGGGCAGCGGGGTGTTCCTTGCCGACTGTGGTGATCAGCCGAGGCAACTGGGAGCTCCACAGGTTGAAGTGGAGATCCGTGCCGAAGGAGATGAGGGAGGCGATCTGGGCGATCGAGCCGTCGATTCCGGCGGCGATGAGATCAACACTCCGAGTCACGGCGGTGTCGTCCGGGAGCACATAGAAGCCCAGTCGCTCATCCGTGAGATCCCACAGGATCAGGTCCACCCTTCCGCCGGTACGGCGCAGCGCCGAAGGGAGTGATGACGCGAAGTCTCCTGCCGCTTGGCGTGCCTGGAAGCGCGACTCGAGTTCAGGTGCGGGAATCAGGGTCACCGGGGGTGAGTACGCCGAGACCAAGGATTGCCGGGCAATGTAGTCCACGATCCTGATGCGATCCTGCGGCATGGCACTCACGGTGTCCCGGGAGACGCAACTCCCGTACACCAGGATCCGAGTGGACACCGTCACCTCCGCATTCCGCCATGGGGCGGGATTGCGACGCTATCGCGAATGGTGCGCGTGGTCAGTCCCGCCCGTAGATGTCGCGGGTGTAGACCTTGTGCGCCACGTCCTCGAGGTCGTCGGCCTTGCGGTTCGCCACGATCACGTCCGCACGGGCCTTGAACGCCTCGAAGTCGTTGACCACCTCGGAGTGGTAGAACTCCGTCTCCTCGAGGTTCGGCTCGTAGACGATGACCTCCACACCCTTGGCCTTGATGCGCTTCATCACGCCCTGGATGGAGGAGGCGCGGAAGTTGTCCGATCCGGACTTCATGATGAGGCGGTACATGCCCACCACGCGCGGCTGGCGCGCGAGGATGTCGTTCGCCACGAAGTCCTTCCGGGTGGTGTTCGCGTCCACGATCGCGGAGATGAGGTTCTGCGGCACGTCGGAGTAGTTCGCCAGCAACTGGCGGGTGTCCTTCGGGAGGCAGTAGCCGCCGTAGCCGAAGGAGGGGTTGTTGTAGTGGGACCCGATGCGCGGGTCCAGGCCGACGCCCTCGATGATCTGGGCGGTGTTCAGGCCGTGCGTGGCCGCGTAGGTGTCCAGTTCGTTGAAGTAGGCCACCCGCAGCGCGAGGTAGGTGTTGGCGAACAGCTTGATCGCCTCGGCCTCCGTGGGGTCGGTGAGCAGGACCGGCACGTCCTCATCCTCGGCACCCTCCAGCAGGAGGTCCGCGAACGCCTGACCGGCCTCGGAGCGGTCACCCACCACGATCCGGGAGGGGTGCAGGTTGTCGTACAAGGCACGACCCTCTCGGAGGAACTCCGGGGAGAAGATGATCCGTGCTCCCGGGTTCGAGGCACGCAGAGCCGCGGTGAACCCCACCGGGACGGTGGACTTGATCACGATCGTGGCCTCGGGGTTCACCTCGAGCACCTGAGCGATGACCGCCTCGACGGTGGAGGTGTTGAAGTAGTTCGTGTCCGGGTCGTAGTCCGTGGGGGTGGCCACCACCACCACATCCGCGCCGGCGTAGGCAAGCGCACCATCCGTGGTCGCGGTGAGGTTCAGCGGCACCTCGCGGAGGTACTGCTCGAGCTCCGCGTCCTCGATCGGCGACTCCCGGCGATTGATGAGGGCGACCTTCTCCGGGTCGATGTCCACCGCGTGCACCTCATGGTGCTGCGCGAGGATGACGGAGTTGGACAGGCCCACGTAGCCGGTACCGGCGACTGCGATCTTCACGCTCCCAGCCTAGGGCGAACTCCGCGAGTGTGCTCGGGTGGGTCTTGTCGAATCAGGCTCCGGCGCGAGTGAGATGGCTCACCTGGGACGACGGGTCGTCGCGTTCGCGCCAGGCTGGAGCGATTGATGCACGGGGCTGAACTGATTGTCGTCGGAATTGAGGACGGTCGTTGGTGATGGCGACAGGAGACCTACCGCTAGGTTTGTTTCCAGGATCTGTTCCCACGAGAGTCAGAGGTGAAGAGCGGGGTGAGGGCGGCGAATGTGCGCGACGCGCGTCGCGCCCTGTGGCACCTGCGTGCCGGGGGCGTCCCCCAGGTAAAGGAGTTCCTCCGGCGCCGGGATGCCGCGGGCCGTAGGGGTGCCGCGGTACGGGTGCGGCGAAATCGACGCGGTGTCGCCACGGTCGAAGTCGAGCCCTGGGATCTCCCTCCGTCCCCTCAGCGTCGCAGCGACCTGCGGGTCGGCGTGATCCTGGATGACTTCTCTCGCCTGGCGTTCGGATTCGAGTGGACTCAGGTTCCCGTCACTCCGGAGACCTGGCGAGAGGTGACGGCGAGCGGCATCGACCTTCTCTTCGTCGAGTCCGCGTGGCACGGGAACCAGGACGCATGGCAGTACCAGCTCACCGGCTCGAAGGCGCCCTCGGCCGCGCTGCGCGAGCTGGTGGCGCACTGTCGCGACGCCGGCGTGCCAACCGTCTTCTGGAACAAGGAGGACCCGACGCACTTCGCGGACTTCCTCGAGACGGCGCGACTCTTCGACCAGGTCTTCACCACGGACGGCGACCGGGTGCCGGAGTACCGCCAGGCGCTGGGACACGATCGCGTGGGGGTGCTCCCGTTCGCGGCGCAACCGGCGGTGCACAACCCGATCCGCCGAGCGCGGGTGCACCAGGAGCGGGACATCGCCTTCGCGGGCATGTACTTCAGTCACACCCACGCCGAGCGTCGCGAGCAGATGGACCTGCTGCTGGGTGCAGCGCTCGACGTCTCCCCACAGATGGAGCACGGGCTGGAGATCTATTCCCGGCAGCTCGGGGGAGACGAGCGCTACCAGTTCCCGCCTCCGCTGGACTCGCGAGTCATCGGGTCGTTGCCCTACGCCAAGATGCTGGCCGTCTACCGGGACTACAAGGTGTTCCTCAACGTGAACACCGTGACCTCCTCACCCACGATGTGCGCCAGGCGGATCTTCGAGATCTCCGCGAGCGGGACCCCCGTGGTCTCCACGCCCAGCGCGGCGATCGGGCGGGTGTTCCCGCAGGACGAGGTGGCCCAGGTCGAGGACCGGGACGAGGCCGGCAACACCCTGCGCGCGCTGGTGCGCAATCCGGAACTGCGCGACCGGATGGTGCACCGCGCCCAGCGCCGGATCTGGGACGCGCACACCTACGCCCACCGGGTCGATGACGTGCTGGAATCGGTCGGCCTCGATGCGCATGCCGTCACTCGTGCCCGGCCCCGTGTCACGGCCCTGGTCTCCTCGATCCGCCCCCATCAACTCGACCACGTCGTCGAGATGGTCAGCCGCCAGCAGGACGTGGATGTCCAGCTGGCCTTCCTCGCCCACGGGTGGGACGTCGATGAAGGTGACCTGCGCGCCCGGGCGCGGGAGGCGGGCATCGGCGCGGTCTCGGTGCTGCGCGGTGACGTCGACACGCCCTTGGGCGTGTGCCTCAACCGGTTGGTCACCGCGGCCGATGGTGACTACGTGGCGAAGATGGACGACGACGATCTGTACGGGCCGCGGTATCTCGCCGATGCGGTGCACGCGTTGACCTACTCCCGAGCCCAGGTCGTGGGCAAACAGGCGCACTACGTGCACTTCCTGGGAGAGGACGTGCTGGCCCTGCGGTTCAAGGAGCGTGAGCACCGGTTCACGCACTTCGTGATGGGTCCCACGATCGTCGCCACTCGGGGCACGGTCTCCGAGGTGCGATTCCCGGACCGCACGCTGGGGGAGGACACCGGCTTCCTGGAACGCGTGACGAACGGCGGCGGCAGGATCTACTCAGCGGACCGGTTCGGATTCGCGCAGGTGCGCGGGGGATCGCCTCACACCTGGAATGCGAGCGACATGGAGATGCTCGCGCAGTCGGACGTGGTGATGGCGGGAATGAGCGAGGAGCACGTACATGCGTGAGGCCGTGAGGTCGTTGTGCGGGACTGCCGTTTCCCGGCGAACGGCCCACCGGTCGGCCGCGTAGGCGGACGAGGCCTCGAGATCTGCCGCGCGCCCCGTCCTGGCGCACTAGGGTGGCGGGACCGGAGTTCCCTTCACGACTGATTCGACCCACTCCAGAACACGAGCCACTCTGGGTGGCCCATGACCGTCGACGTGGTGCTCGTAATGGACGCGCACGCGGTCGCCCGCAACTTCGAGGAACGGCTCGCAATGCTCACTCATGTGGAACTCGTCGCCCGTGTTCTGAACGTACACGACGTCGGCGCCGGGACCGTGCGCATAGGCCCAGCACAGATCGACGCGGGCGCGATGCTGTTCCTCGATCTCTTGCCACGAGGAGTACGAGGGGAAGGCGGTCGCGTGAAACCGCTTGACGAGATACGGACGGTACCGCCTGATACGCGTCTGGGGTGAGAAGACGAGCGCGGTCGCGTTCTCCACGCGCGGAGCCAACGCCATCGACGCGAATCCCCCACCCGATGAACCGGTCAACAGGACGCGCTCCACCTCGAGGTGGCGGGCGATGCTGTTGATCAGGTCCGCAAGGTCCGGTGTGGGGTCGTAGGTCTCATCGCCTACGTACCAGCCGAGGCTGAGCTTCGGGGAGAGGCGAATGGTCGGGTCGGCGAGGTACAGGCCGTGGCGCTCGAGCGTTGAGAGGCTCGCCAGCCTCTCGAACCGTGGCGGTATGTACTTCTTGCGATCCGTATAGCCGTGAAGCGACACGATGAGAGTGTCCTCGACCAGTCCGCGCACGAGCAGCGCGTCCAACGGCATCCGATCGTCTGACGCCAACTTGAGGTGGACACGAGCTGTGTGGCCGAGGTCCTCGACATCCGACATGGCGCGGATCGGGGCGTGTGCGCGCTTGCTCCATGGCCGCTCTGCGGGCACGCTCATGCAAGGATCTCGGCGTTCTCCCGGGTCCCCGAGTGATCGCGACACGAGTCGAGATAGTCCACGAGAGCGATGACCCCCATCTCCTCGACGCAGGTCGGGGTCGCGGCGCCTACCTTCGAACTCGTGAGCCAGGACTGAATGCGCGGCGTTCGAGCAAGCCATTGGGGATGGTGGCCGAAGATTGCCTTGACGTTGCGCGCAACAGTCGCGACCTCGTAGTTCGCGCGGCCCTCGTCGCGGCGAACTGCAAACCGATCGGCATGCACGACGACGTGATCGGCCTCGAACGGGACCCCGTCGTCTCGCCGAAGTTGCATCAGGCTCGCCTCAGCCACGAAGACGACGTCGGCCGGGATCCCGCTGGAGAGTGAGAGGCGACGCACCTTCCCGGACTCGACGAGTGCATCGATATCGGGTGTTGAGTCCTCCTCGGGGCGCCGCAGGAAGCTGCGCATCGGAATGATCCCGATCCGGAGGCCGCGGTCAACGAGTTCTCCCACCAGGGCGCGCGCGAACCGGTCGATATCGCGACTCCCCCTGCTGAAGTCGGCTATGACGACGACGTCACATCGATAGGGCTCTTGCGTCCGACTGGGCAGGAATCCTGCCGGCGCAATGATTCGACTCCGATCGGGGTTCATCGGCATGTAGGAATCGGCGCTCCCATCGGCCACTGCGCGATGCCATGCCCGGTAGGTTGCGCGGTACTGGAGGCGAGCCTCGCTGAAGTAGCCCAGCGAGTTGTCCTGGCTCGTCAGATTGTTGTCGCCCATCAAGGAGACCTGCAGTGGTGAGCGCGTCACGGGCTTGAGCCGCTCGTCGTCGTTGAACAGGAGTTCCAGTCGCCGCTTGTACTCCGTGTCTGCTCCCTTTCGGACCGCGTCCCAGTAGCCGAGCCTGGACATGACCGTCTCCCGGCGGAACATCATCGAGGGGAAGCTGACGTGAACGACTTGGTCCGGGGCGGTCTTCACGAGGAAGCGCATATCGTTGTCACACCGAACCCACATCGAGATATTGGCGACATCTCCCGAACTCATGAGATGGCGAGCTTGCGTTTCAATGTGTTGTGGGTGGTGCCAGTCATCCTTGTCGGCCACGGTGACGAACTCACCAGCCGCCTGAGCGTAGGCCATGTTGCGCACCGTGTAGGCGCCCCTGTTCGGCGTGTTGAAAGTCAGGCGAATGCGCGCATCGCGATCAGCCCACCTCTGCAGTTGCGCGCGGTAGCTCGTCGGCGCGCCGTCCTCATCCACCTCCGGCGACCCGTCGTCGACGATGATGAGCTCGATGTTGCGCCAGGACTGGGCGAGGATCGAGGCGATAGCGAGGTCAGTGGCGTCATCCGGCTCGTAGACCGGCATGAGGATGCTGACGAGTGGGCCGTCCACGACCGGAGTCGGGGTCGACGTCGCGGTCAGGCGAAGGAACGGGTGCTCGGGGCCTGGGCGAAGGCCGATCGGCACAAGGCCCTCGGTGGCGAGGAGGCGATTCACCTCGCTGAGCCACGCCTGGTCCGTCACGGGGTGCCCGTCAGTCAAGTACGGATTGCGTCCGTTCTCACGTAGGAAGAGCTGGCTCACTTCGCGGCGACGATCGGGATACCGGGTTCTGAGCATGGCGACTCCGCGTTCGTACTCACCGCGTCGGACCAGGCCGTCCCCGTACAGGGATCGGTCGTGGCCGGTCAACTTCTGAGTGCTCCACTGAGCCTCGACGAGGGAGTAGAGCGTGGTGGCGCGGTCGATGTCCTCGGGGTCGAGGCGTTGTGCGTACAGCGTTTGGGCAAGCCCACACGCGGAGCCCGCGTGCAGGTGGAGCATGCCGAGCGTCTCCTCGACCGTGGTGCTGGTGCCCACGGACTCGAGGACGTCGCTCAGTTCGTCGAATGCCATGCCTCCCCGCGTCGTTGCCAGAGCCAGGACGTCGCGCATGTCCCGGGAGTGGGTTCGCCGGGCTTCGGTGACGAAGTCCTTGCGTGCTCGGGCGTCGCGGACGATCGCTTGGGCGAGACTGCGCTTCGCCGTGATCGGTGTGGGCGGGGGCTTCGGTGCCCGCGTGGGTGGGGCGGAGACCTTCGCAGGAACTGGCTGGCTCTGCGGCAGCCGCGCCAGGCGCGCGACTGCGTGTTGGTGCCGGCGCGTCGCACGCTCATTTGCGCGTACCGAGGTGATGGCGAGGAATCCGGTGAGGAGCAGAAGACAGATGAATCCAGTGTAGCCCGCCAGGACGATGTGCCCTAGGCCCAGGAGGAGTGCGACTGTGAGCGAGGCTATCGCAACCAGTGCAATAATTGCACGTACTCTGACCTTGCTTTGGAACAGTAGGCGAATGTTCACTCTTCGTCTCCAGTGGTGGGTTCGTTCACGCACAGATCAGCCCGAGGTGCTGAGGTGTCCATGTGCTGCCGTCTCATCGGGTCGATCCTTGCTCGCGCTGGTGGTGTGTGAGGCCCAAAGAGACTCCGTGGGGCCCCGTGGTGGTCCGACCCGACGCTGTGCACTCGCGATGCGCAGAATGGTGTGTGCGGCTGCCTGGGCTCCGTCCCAGGCCTCCAGCCTCGCGAGCCTTTCCCCGAGGGTCTGCCGGTTCGTGGGGGAGGAGAGTGTCAAGATCGCGCGGTGAAGATCCGTGACGCTTTCCACACAGAAACCTAGATTCGTCTCACGCGCCTTGCGGGCCCTCATTGCCTGGTCGTCTGTCTGGCTCGCGGTGTTCGGGACGAATGCCGACGGCAGGCGCGTGGCCAACGCCTCATGGACGGAATTGTATCCGGCCGCCAAGACGGCGAAGTCGAACGCGGCTGCCAGGTGCGAGATGGGATACCGATTCCGCAGGACCCTGACGTTCGGGCCTGCATTCGGTGCGCTCAGGGAGACGGATGATTCGAGCACGACGGGTGTGTACTCGGTCTCTCGCAGGATCATGTCGACGGCAAGCTCGGCCGCAGATCGTCCGTCCACCTCCGAACGTCCGCACTGGACGAGGGCGTACTGGCCAGCGGGAGGCAAGCCGAGCTCTGCGAGAGCGCGGCCTCTCTCGTCCTGCGCGAACGACTCCATGATGGTGATCGGTGAGACATGGGTGATCGTGGGCGCCTGAGCCTGATCCTTGTCCGTCTCGAAGAACTCGAGTGGCACGAGGACGTGGTCTGCCGCAAGGTGGGGCGAGTCGTACTGTGTTCGGTCCGTGTCTGCTTTCCAGGTGCCCCGGCGAAGCCAGACGAGCGGGATGCCCCTGCGGCGGCATGCCTGTGTGACGCCCCTGTAGACCACGGGTCCGTCGAATACCACGACGTCAGGGAACTGACTCGTCAGCGTTCGATCGAGGTGGGTCGCGAAAGCACGGTTCCACGCCTCACGTGACAACGGTGAGCTGCCATGACTCGGAAAGTGCTCGATCGGTACGCCGAGTCCACGAGCGGCGGAATATGCCGTGGAGAGAGTAAGGATAGCGGGGTCGATGATGCCGGCCCCGGCGCGAGAGATCGCAATGCAACGAGAGAGGTGCCCCATTCCGTGGCCGTTCGAGGTGACGAAGAGTGCTCGGGGTGCTGCCTCGTGGTGGAGTGCTGAGTCGAGATCCGGTGATGCAGGGGCCGCGGCCGGCGGGTGGAGGATCTCGACGTCCCCGCGAATGGTCTCTGTCATGGACTCGATGTGTGCGAGCCTCGTGGTGTGTGCGTACTCGTGGCGGGACTGCCTGGCACGCATGGTGTGGATCTGCTCGTTGAGGAGCCGAGTGTGCTGCTGCAGCATCCTCGCAACCGATCGCTGTGCGCTCACGATGGCGAGCGCGAGGGCCGCGAGTATGACGGCGATACCAGTGGCGACCAGGAGAATCGTCGCCACCTCAGCCCCCTCGTTCGTGGTGGACGCGAGGGCAAGGCCGGCGATGAGGAAGAGGCCGGAGAGAGCGAGAAGCAGGAGCGGCACGATGTGCCGACGCGCGCGCGTCATCGCCATATGCCTCGGGTATCGATGAGCGCTGCGCCGTTGAGCCTGAGGTCCGTGACGTCGAGGTCCCGAAACTGAGCGTGGTCGACCAGGAGCAGGATGAGATCGGCGTCCTCGGTCGCCTCGAGCAGCTGGCTGAGCTCGACGTTGGCGGTCGATGCCAGGTCGCTCGGAAGGGTGCTGATGTGTGGTTCTACGACTCGGATGTGTGCGGTTGGAACGAGGTGTGAGAGCCTCTTGACGATCTCGCGGGCGGGAGATTCTCGGAGGTCGTCGATGTCGGCTTTGAAGGACAGTCCGAGCGCGGCGATCCGGGGAGCGGCCCGGTCGCCCAGTGTGTCGAGCACGGTGCGAACGATGGCCTCTGGGCGGCTGTCATTGACCCGGCGAGCCGTCTGAATGAGCGGGGATTGCGCCGGGGCGGCAGAGGCGATGAACCAGGGATCAACGGCGATGCAATGGCCGCCGACTCCGGGTCCGGGGTTGAGGATGCTCACCCTGGGGTGGAGGTTGGCGATGGAGATCAGTTCCCAGGGATCGACACCGAGGTGCTCGGCTACGTTGGCAATCTCGTTGGCGAACGCGAGGTTGACGTCGCGGTAGGCATTCTCGGTGAGTTTTGAGAGTTCTGCGGTCAAGGCGTCGGTGACGACGACCCGTCCCTTGCAGAACCGCTGGTAGAGGTCCTTGGCGTGGCCGGCGGCCTCGGGTGTCAGGCCGCCGACGACGCGGTCATTGGTCACCAACTCAACCATCACTCGCCCAGGGAGCACCCGTTCTGGGCAGTGCGCGATATGAATGAGACCAGTCCCCGCACTCGGTGTGAGGGAGAGGTCGGGCCGGGCGGCGAGGATCCGATTGGCGAGTCGCTCAGTGGTCCCTGGCGGGGAGGTGGACTCGAGGATGACCAGGTTCCCGTCCTTGAGATGTGGAGTGATCGAGTCCGTCGCGGCGTCCACAAAGCTCAGGTCCGGCTGGTGGTTCTCGCCGAAGGGGGTCGGCACGGCAAGAACGTAGATGGTGACGTCGGGTACTTCTCGTTGTGCCGTGAGCCGACCTTGGGACACGGCGCCCGCGACGGCGATCTCGAGGTCGGGTTCAACGAAAGGAACGGTTCCGCTGCTGACGGCCTCGACTGTGTCGTGGTTCGTGTCGACTCCGACGACGTCGATTCCATTGGTGGCGAGGACGGCGGCGGTCGGTAGACCGATGTAGCCGAGCCCGAGTACGGCAACAGTTGGACACTCGTTCACTGTGCTCACAATACTGTTCGCCTTACTTCCTTCTCATCCGACGGGTGCCGATTGCATGCCTTGGAGCGTTCGTGGTGCCGGGCTGCTGAATATCGACCACTGTGTCCACGCCCTCGCGTATGGCGTCCTCGAGTAGCGAGGCCGCCCGCGTCGTCTCGTCCTTCGCGAGGTTCCATGCCCACCAGCGGTACTTCTGCGCCACGTCGTAGGCGGGGCCATCCATGACGACGCGGCCCTGGTGCAGCCAGATCGCGCGGCTGCAGGTCTCCTCCACGGTCTTGGCGGCGTGGGAGACCAGGAAGACGCAGCCGGCATTCTCCCGGAGTTGCTGCATGCGCTCCTCGCTGCGTTCCTTGAACGCGGCGTCACCCGTTGCCAGCGCCTCGTCGATGAGCAGGACCTCGGGCTTGGAGGCCGCCGCGATGGCGAACTTCAGGCGGGCCGCCATCCCGGAGGAGTACGTCTTCATCGGGTGGTGCACGGCCTTGCCGATGCCGGATACCTCCACCACGTCCTCGATCGCGTCGGCCACCTGCTCCGGGGTCATTCCCATGGCGAGGCATCCCAGGCGGATGTTCTCCCGGCCCGAGAGATCGGGCACCATGGCCGCATTCACGCCCAGCAGCACCGGCATGGACTTCGCCATCACGAAGCCGCGGGCAGGGCGTTCCAGGCCGGCGACGATGCGTAGCAGGGTGGACTTCCCGGAACCGTTGAGACCCACGATCCCGATCGCATCACCCGCGCGTGCCACGAGGGAGACGCCCTTCAGCGCCCGTACAGTGGCCATCGGCTGTTGGCCCAGCAGTCGATTGCGGATCCGCTGACCGCGGGTCTGCGCGGCGCGATCGGCGCTGTCGCTCGAGGGGGTCTGGTACCGCACGTGCACATCGGAGACCGCGACCTGCACCTGGGGCGCCTCGTCTTGCTCGATGCCGAGGTCGGGGATCGCTGGAGTGCGGTCGCTACGCCGAGCCATAGGACTCCTCCCCGAGCCAGAAGAACACCATGCCGCCCACGAGCAGCACACCCGACCACGCTCCGAGCAGCGCCCAGGACGTCCACTGCGGTGTGATCCCGTACAGCAGGCAGTCCCGTGTCATGTCCAACACGATGTACATGGGGTTGACCTGCATGATCGCCTGCACGGTCGGCAGGTTCGAGAAGCGGTCGAGAGAGAAGAACACGGCCGAGCCGTACAGCCAGAACCGGGTGCCGATGCCGATCAGCTGGGTGAAGTCCGGTACTCGTGCGACGATCCGCGCGGCGATCAGCGCGAGTCCCGTGGCCATGGCCAGCTGGAGAGCAAGAACCCCGGGGACCAGGAGCCAACGCCAGGTGAGGTGTGGCGTGATCGGGGCACCGTCAGGATTGATCACCGGCATCAGGTACGGAAGCACGAGGATGATCACGATCAGGGTGACCAGGACCGGAATGAAGGAGAGGACCTCCCGCACGATGCTCGCGATCGGCAGGGACGCCCGAGGAAAGGCGAACGAGCGGATCAGGGTCCGGCTGGCGCTGATCGACCTGGCTGCGGTGTTGAGCGCACGCACCGTGAACTGGAACAGGAACACCCCGATGAGCAGGTAGCCCACGAAGTTGTCGATCCCGCGGCTCGCGCCCAGGAGCATGCCGAACACCATGAAGTACACCGCGCCGTCCAACAGGGGACGCAGCACCAGCCACACCTTCCCCAGCACGTTCGCGCGGCTCCCGGCCTCCACCCGCGCGCGGGAGTCGGCCATGATGAAGTGCCGGCGCTGCCACAGCCGGCCCAGGTACTCCCCGAGCGGGGGCCGGGAGAGCACGGGGCTCAGGTGGCTCGCATCCACCTGGACGTACTGCTGCGGGCGGAGCGAGCCGCGGCGCGCGTAGACGGTGCCGAACCCGACGGCGTCGGGGGTGGCGGGTGTGGGGACCGCGGGGGCGTCCTGAGTGGTCACGCGGACACGACCTCCTCATACATCGCGCGATAGCGGCGACCGAGGGAGTTCCAGGTGCGCTGCGCGGCCTCGGCTCGGCCCGCGGCAGCGAGCTCATCGCGGGCGTCCTGGTTGCGCGCGAGGCGCAGAATCGCCTGCGCCACCGACTCGGGAGACTCCGCCTGGCTGAACAGCGCGGCGCCGCCGGTCACCTCGCGCAGTGCGGGCAGGTCCGATGCGATCACCGGGCGACCCAGCGCCATCGCGGTCACCGGCTTCAGCGGCGTCACCGACCGCGTCACCGCTGAGTCCACGCGCGGCACCGCGAACGCGTCCAGTGCCAGGTACCACCGTTCGGCCTGCGCTGTCGTCACCCGTCCCGGCATGATCACCGACTCCCCCAGACCCAGATCCTCGCTCAACCGCCCTAGCCCCGGTGCGCTCACGCCGTCGCCCACCAGCGCCGCCCGCACATCCACACCCTCGGCGCGAGCCAGCGCCACCGCGCGCAGCAGCGTGTCCAGACCCTCGTACGCCACCAGACTGCTCACGGTACCGACCCAGAACCCCTCCCCGGGAAGACCTAGGGCCCACCGGGCCGCAGCGGGGGCCTCGCGCACCTCCAGCAGGCGCCCGTCCACGCCGTTGGGCACCACCCGGGTGCGATCGCGCGGCACGCCCCGCGCCACCAGGTCCTCGCGCAACACCTCACTGAGGGTGACCACCCGATCCGCCGAGCACGCCACCTCCAGCTCGCGGGCGCGCAGCAGTGCGTGCTTCTCGCTCGCGGCCGCGGCCTCGCGCAGGTGCGGCGGGAAGGAGGCCACCCAGGTGTCCTCCAGCACCCCTCGCGCCTCGTACACCCACGGCACCCCCAGCTCTCGCGCCAGCGCGCGGGTCACCAGGGCGTTGGTGTAGTTCGTGGTGGTGTGCAGCACGGTGGGCCGGTACCGCCGGGCGAGCGGGCGCAACTCCTCCAGCTGCTGCTGCAACCGGGCCCCGGGGGTGCGCGCCGAGCGCCACGGCACCAGGCGGGAGTAACCCACGCCGTCGACCACGTCGCGGTGACGTGCGAACGCCTTCCCCACGGTGATCGGGTACCCCACCCGGGTGACCGCCTCCACCGCCACTCCCGCCTCCCGCTGCGCGAGCAGCACCTGGTGGCTGCGCACCGCGTACCCGGAGGGGGTGTGCGGGAAGGAGTTCGTCAGCACGTGCAGCGCCCGGGGTGGGGATGCCGCAGTGCCGGCAGTGCCCGCGGTGCTGGCTGCGCTCAAGGCAGCGGCGGGCAGGGTGCGCAGGTCGTGGCCGGGCGTCATCGCGCAGCGCTCCGAGGCGAACCGCGCCGCCAGGGGGGTGCCGCGCGCGAGCTCGACCGCGCGGCTGACCTCCCCGCGTCGCAGTGCCGCTCGCGCCGCCGTGGCGCGGGAACCGGCGAGATGCGCCCCGGGCACGTCCAGCAGCACCCCGATCTCGGCCAGCACCGGGTGGCTGCCCGGGCGAGCCCCGGTCAGGACGGCGCTCAGGAGTTCCCGGGCCTCGCCGTCGTGCCCCCCGAGCCACGCGCCCACCGCCCGCCGCTGCGGGGAGGGGGCACCGGCCAGGAGCAGGCGTACGACGCCGTGGCGCACCCGGGTGGGCAGGCGGCGGGCCGCCTGCACCAGGAGCAGGCTCGGATCCTCGGCGGCCATCCCGGCCGCCGTGCTGACTCCCAGAACCAGGTTGCGCGCCAGCTCTCGCGGGCGTGGCGTCATCGAGCGACGATCTCCGCGAGCATGCCCAGGTAGTTGCTGGCCAGGCGGTCGTGGTGCGCGTTGTCCTGCACCCAGCGGCGGCCGGTGTCGCCCACGTCGAGCTGGGAGCGGTCCGCCAGCAGGGAGAACCAACCCTGCGCGAGGAGTTCCGGGGCCTCCGGGGTGACAGCGAAGCCCGCCTCCGCTTCCTTGATGATCTCCGCGGCCTCGCCGGCCACCGAGCCGGAGACGTGGCGGCGCAGACCCATGATCTCGTACAACTTCGACGGGATCGTCCACTCGAAGGGCTGCCACCCGCGCAGGCTCACCACGGCGGTGTCGCACCAGGCGTACTGGTCGGCGACCTTCTCGTGCGGCACCCTGCCGAGGAACTCCACCGGGGCGTGCAACTCGCGGGCCAACACCCGCAGGGCCGGTTCGTCGGCGCCGGAGCCGCCGACCCGCAGGGTGATGTCGCCACCGCGCTCCTTGACCATCGCCGCGGCGCGGATCGTGGTCTCCAGGCCCTGACTGCGCCCCATCGTGCCGAGATACAGCACCTTGAGACCCGGGTGCGGGGTGGGTGGGGGCAGCACCGGGAGGTTCTCCAGCGTGGAGCCGTTGCGGACCACGTGTACCCGCTTCACCCCGCGGTCCCGCAGCACCTCGGCGAAGCCCTGCGTGGTGGTGACCACCGCGGCGGTGTTGCGCTGCCAGCGGGTGATCGCCTCGTGCGCGAACTCGACCGTGCGGCGGAATGCCGGGCTGCGCTTGTCGTCGGGGCCGAGCATGCCGCTGGGGCCGATCAGGTCCGGCCAGGCATCGCGCATCTCGACCACCACGGGTCGCCGCAGCGCAGCGCCCAGGGTGAGAGCAGCAGGGATCGTGGGCAGGCCGGGGGCCGTGCCGATGATGACGTCCGGGCGGTTGGCGCGCGGCCCGAAGACCCGGATCCCGGTGGCGACGGAGTCCGCCGAGGCGATCGCCTGGTCGATACTGCGGCTCTTCAGGCCGGCCTCGTGCGGGCGGAAGCGCACCCGGTGCACCCGCTCGCCCCATTCGCCGTCGTGGGAGTTGCCCGGAAGGTGCGCGGGAGCAGTGTCGGGGTCCAGCAGGCCGCGCGGATAGTGCGGCGGCGGCGTGAGGACGGAGACCCGGTGCCCGGCCGCGTGAAAACGGCGGGAGAAGGCGCGCCAACGGCGCTGCGGTGCGCCCACTTCCGGCGCATAATGATGTGTCAGCAGTGCAATGTGCAAGGACTGGACCTTCCGCCCCTAGATCTCCCGATGTTCTGGGAACCTCAGCCTGCACTGCTGAATGGACTGCGCCGCAAGCGACTCAATCCCGGTTCACTACCACGCCAGGCTAGACGATTCATGTGAGCGAGTCATGTCGAGCGGTGTGGCGTTCCTCACGTCTTGCGCTACGGCGTGGTAAGGGGCAGTTCCGCAGAGCGGCCTGCGGGGCGATCGGCGCGCTGATCCGAATCCGCGGCGGTGCCGCCCACGGGGGAGAAATCGGCCTCGCGCGCATCCACCTCCAGCAGCTCACCGATCGCCGCGAGGCCGCGCCGCGCCGCGTGCCCGTCCCCGTACGGGTTCACTGCGCGGGCCATCGCCTGATAGGCGCCCGCATCGCTCAGCAGGGTCATGACCTCGCGCACGATGAGGTCCTCATCCGTGCCCACCAGGCGGGCGGTGCCGGCCGCGACGGCCTCGGGCCGTTCGGTGTTCTCCCGCGCCACCAGCACCGGTTTGCCCAGGCTCGGCGCCTCCTCCTGCACCCCGCCGGAGTCGGTGAGCACCACCGTGGCGGCATCCTGCGCCCGCACGAAGCTCAGGTAGTCCAACGGCTCGGTCAGGGTCACGCGATCCAGGTCTGCGAGGATCGGGAGCAGGGTGGCGCGCACGTCCGGGTTCGCATGCATCGGGAGGACAACCTCCAGGTCACCGACCTCGTCGGTCAGCCGGCGCACCGCGGCGGCGATCCTGTGCATCGGCTCGCCCCAGTTCTCCCGACGATGCGTGGTGACCAGCAGCACGGGACGGCCCGCTCGCTGTGCGGCCAGCGCGGAGGCCAGATCGCCGGGCTCCCGATCAGCGGCCTCGGCGCGGGCTGCCAGCAGCGCATCGATGACCGTGTTGCCGGTGACGGCGATCCGGGCCGGTTCGATGCCCTCGGCGAGCAGGTTCGCGCGGCTGGTGGCGGTGGGCGCGAGGTGCAGGGAGGCCACGCGGGAGAGCAACTGTCGGTTGCCCTCCTCCGGGAAGGGGGAGGACAGGTCGCCCGAGCGCAGCCCCGCCTCGAGGTGCACCACAGGGATTCCGCGGTGGAAGGCGGCAAGGCCCGCCGCGAACGCGGTGCTCGTATCGCCCTGCACCACCACCGCGTCGGGGGTGCCGGCATCCAGGAGATCGTCCATCCCCGCAAGCACCCGGGAGGCAAGGGGCGAGAGGCCCCGCTTGCCCTCCATCACCTCCAGGGAACGCCCCGCCCGGATTCCGAAGACCTCCAGCACCTGCGCGAGCATCTCGCGGTGCTGACCCGTGGTGACCAGTTCCACCTCGAGGTTCTCGTGTGCCCGTGCGGCAGTGATCAGGGGGGCCACCTTGATGGCCTCGGGGCGGGTTCCGGCGACGACCATGACGCGGGGGGTGCGGGACATGCGCACAGTTTTTCACGGGCGCGCGTGGGCGCGAGAACGGGGTCGGGGCGGGCCGGGGGTGGGCCGATGGCGCTCGGCCCACCCCCGGGTTCGACGTCAGCGGCCTGGCGCGCTGCGGCGTCGTGCCGCCAGCAGGGCGAGCGTGCCGAGCATCAGCAAGCCGGCGGCCCCGAGCAGCAGCGGCGTGCTGCCCACACCCGTGGCGGCGAGTGCGTCCACCGTGGGCGCGTGGCTGGAGGCGGTGGGGCTCGGCACCGCCGGTCCCACCACCGTGAGGGCGACGGTGCCGCTGCGGAAGCTGTCGGTTCCGGTGGCGGTGACGGCGGCCTCGCCGGGTTCGGCGTCTGCGGGCACGGTCAGGGTGCCGGTGAAGGAGCCGTCCTCGGCTGCGATGGCGGAGCCGACCTCGGTGCCATCGCCCCAGGTGAAGGTGACGGTCTCGCCGGGCAGGAATCCGGTGCCGGTGATGTCGACGACGTCCCCGGGCATCGAGGTGCCGTCGTAGCCGGGGAGGCTGACGGTGACGGGGACCTCGGCGGAGCAGTTGTCGGCGACTTCGGCGGGGTACTCCCACGGGTCCACGGCGTCCAGGTTGGAGCCGTCGGAGGTGACCAGGACGAATCCGACGCCCGGGGCGCTGGTGCCGGCGGGGGCGGTGATGAGCCACACGATCTCGCTGGTGGTGGGGCCGGAGGCGGTGACCTCGAAGGAGTCGATGATCACGCCGTCGTCCCACACCTGCAGGGTGAAGGTGTCATCGCCGTCGGTCTCGATGGTGATGGTCACCTCGCAGCCATCGCGTGTGATGTCGGTGATCATCCCGGCCGGCGCGGGGGCCTCCTCCTCGGTGGCTTCCTCGGTGGCGGGTTCCTCTGTGGCTTCCTCGGTGGGCTCCGGGGAGGTGGCTTCCTCGGTGGGCTCCGGGGAGGTGGCTTCCCCGGTGGGCTCCGGGGAGGTGGCTTCCCCGGTGGGCTCCGCGGCGGTGGGTTCGACCGTCTCGGGCTCCGGCGGCTCGGTGGCCTCCGGCGCCTCGGATTCGGTGGGCTCAGCAGGCTCAGCAGGCTCAGCAGGCTCAGCAGGCTCAGCAGGCTCAGCAGGCTCAGCAGGCTCAGCAGGCTCGCCCGTTTCGGTGGGCTCCGCCTCCGACGGTTCGGGACCTGGCGGGGCCGGTTCCGCCGTCGCGCCGGGGGAGGCCTCGCTGCTGGCCGCCGGGGCGGTCGGCTCGACGCCGTCGGCGAGGGCCGGTGGGGACAGGAGACCAAGAAGCAGGGCGACCGCCGCAACGGCAGCACCTCGGGACGAACGAGACATGTTCCACTCCGAACACGATGCAGGCAATTGAGAGGACCCCGAAAGGGCGTCCGCGCCGATGGCGGCGCGGGACACGAGCCGCGCAGTTCGGCGTCAATATAGCGAGCAGTCCCCGGGCGCGCCACGGATAGCGCTCACGGGAGCGATCGGAGGGGCAAGAACGCGGGGCTGGTGCTGCGCAGGAGGTGTCCGGCGCGCCAAGGCCGCGTCAGAGCGTGTCAGTCACGCGCGGTGAGAATAAGAGGGCCGTCCGGGGTGATAGCCACCGTGTGCTCGGAATGTGCGCCGCGGGAACCGTCCTGCGAGCGCAGGGTCCAACCATCCGGGTCGGTGTAGATCTCATCCGTGGTCTCCAGGAACCACGGCTCGATCGCGATCACCAGGCCCGCCTTGAGCTTCAGCCCGCGGCCCTTGCGGCCATCGTTCGGCACGTGCGGGTCGCCGTGCATCGTGCGGCCCACGCCGTGGCCCCCGAAGTCCAGGTTCACGCTGTAGCCGTACTCGTGCGCCACCTCGCCGATCGCCCAGGAGATGTCCCCGAGCTTGCCGCCCACCTTCGCCGCCTCGATCCCGGCGGTCAGCGCGACCTCGGTGGCCTCGATGAGGCGCAGGTCCTGTGGGCGCGGGGTGCCGACCACGAAACTGCGCGCGGAGTCCGCCACCCAGCCGTTCAGGGCCACTGCGAAGTCCACGCTGACCAGGTCGCCGTCCTGCAGGGTGTAATCGTGCGGAAGGCCGTGCAGCACGGCGTCGTTCACGCTCGTGCACAGCACCTTCCCGAACGGGGAGGCGCCAAAACTGGGGTGGTAGTCGATGTAGCAGGAGGTCGCACCCGCCTCGCGGATCATCTGGTGGGCGAGCTCGTCCAACTCCAGCAGGTTCACGCCGACCGCGGCCTTCTCCTTCAGGGCGGTCAGCACATCCCCGACGAACTTCCCGGCGGGGCGCATCTGCTGGATCTCGTTGGGCGACTTGAGTTCGATCACGCCCTCAGGGTACGCGAGCACGGGGAACGGTTCTCGATAGCGCTGCGGGTGCGCGCATCTACGCTGCCTCTTGTGACCGCCGAACCGTTGCCGGCCGTGGTACTGCAGGGCCACGGCGTCAGGCTCGAACCGCTCGCAACCCGCCACCTGCCCGCGCTGCACACCGCCCTCGCCGACCCCGCCGTCTTCGCCGGCGGATGGGGCGGCGGCGCCGCGGCACTCACCCCCGATCTGGCCGGTGACCCCGAGGCGTTCGGGAGGTGGCTCCTGCGCTACCTGCCGGCCGAGCGGGCGGTGAGTTACGCCGTCGTGCACGGGGATGAGGTGGTCGGCACCACCACGCTCGGCCACCTCGACCCGGCCACCGAATCCCTGCATGTGGGGTGGACCGCGTACGCGCCGCGGGTGTGGGGCACCGGGGTGAACGCGGCGTGCAAGCTGCTCGTGCTCGGGCACGCCTTCGGGTGTGGGTACGGGCGGGTCCAGCTCCAGGCGGACGCCCGCAACGACCGTTCACGCGCCGCGATCGTGCGCCTCGGCGCCGAGTTCGAAGGGGTGCTGCGCCGCACCCAACCGCGCGCTGACGGTTCCTGGCGGGACACGGCCGTGTACTCGGTGCTGCGGGAGGAGTGGCCCCGGGTGCGCGCCGGGCTGCTCGCCCGGCTGCGCTGAGACGGCCCCGACTGGCCCGCGGGGCCACGGGGCCCGCCGCCTACGATGCAGCCATGCCTCTGCTCGTCGTCGGCGCCGCGATCCTGGACGATCTCGCCGCGCCCACCCGCCTGCTCGCGGCGCGTCGCAGCGCGCCCTCGTCCCTCGCGGGGATGTGGGAGTTCCCCGGCGGGAAGGTGGAGCCCGGGGAGTCACCCGTGGAGGGGATCGTGCGGGAGATCCGGGAGGAACTCGGCGTGGAGGTCACGCTCGGGTCCCTCGTGCCCGGGCCCGGGGATGGTGCCGTGTGGCCCGTGCACCGCGACCACACCATGATCGTGTGGACCGCCGTGATGGAGCCGGGCTCGCAGCCGCAGATGCTCGAGGACCACGACGAATTGCGCTGGCTGCCCGCGGGGGAGTGGCACTCCGTGCCCTGGCTGCCCGCCGACCGGCCGATCGTGGACGCGGTGGCGGCGCAGCTCGGGGTGCCGGCGCAGTAGCGACTGGTGCGGACGGGGCGCTGTCGGTGGCGACCTCGCTCAGGACGGAGAATCCGCGGGCACCGCTCCGGCGGATCCGGCACGCACCGTACTGACCAGGCGTGATGCCTGGACGCGCGCGGGCGGTCCCCGGATTTCCCGTCGAGAGCGAGGTGCACGCTCGCCGCGGGTAGGGTGGACCCGAACGACAGGGGAGCGCCGATCCCGGGCAACCGGGGCACCAGGCGCTGAGAGTGCGGTTCGCCGCAGACCCTCGAACCTGATCCGGTTAGGACCGGCGAAGGAAGTCGGGATTCTCTCCCCGGTGCGCACCCGCGTGCCGGGCCCTCCCAGCACCTCCGGGAGGACCACGCATGACCCGCACGATCCACCGCGCCGCCTCGTCGCAGCGGCGCACCCCCGCCCGTGCCGCCGCGCTCGGCCTGGCCGCCGCGCTGACCCTCACGCTCGCCGCATGCGCCGACTCCGAGTCCGACACCGAGGAGGACGCAGCCTCCGCCTCGGCGAGCTCGGGCGAGGGGGAGGGCCAGGAGGCAGCGCCGTCGAGCATCACGGTGGTCAGCCACGACTCCTTCAACCTCTCCGAGGGGCTGCTGGAGTCCTTCACCGAGGAGACCGGGATCGAGGTCACCCTCGTGGCCCCCGGCGACGGCGGCGCCCTGGTGAACCAGCTCGTGCTCACCAAGGACTCCCCGCTCGGGGACGTGGTGTACGGCGTCGACAACACCTTCGCCTCCCGCGCGATCGAGGAGGGGGTCCTGGAGACCTACACCTCCCCGATGCTCCCCGTCAGCGCCGAGGACTACATGATCGGGGAGGAACTCACCCCGATCGACGTCTCCGACGTGTGCCTCAACATCGACGACGACTGGTTCGAAGCGGAGGGCCTGACTCCGCCGACCACGTTCGAGGACCTCACCGAGCCGGAGTACGCGGGGCTGACCGTGGTGACCAACCCGGCCACCTCCTCCCCGGGGCTGGCGATGCTGGCCGCGACAGTCGGGGCGTTCGGGGAGGACGGCTGGCTGGAGTACTGGGAGGCGCTCGCCGCCAACGACCTGCTCGTGGTGGACGGCTGGAGTGACGCCTACTTCGTGGACTTCTCCGGAGCCGACGGTGAGGGATCGCGGCCGATCGTGCTGTCCTACGCCTCCTCCCCGCCCTACACCGTGGGGGAGGACGGCGAGCCCACCACCTCCGCGCTGCTGGACACCTGCTTCCGGCAGGTGGAGTACGCCGGCGTGATCACCGGGGCCGCCAACCCCGAGGGCGCGAGGGAGTTCATCGACTTCCTCCTCAGCTCCGAGGTGCAGGCGGACGTGCCCGGGCAGATGTACGTCTACCCGGTGGACGACACGGTCGAACTTCCCGAGGACTGGGCCGCGTGGGCTCCCTTGGCCGACTCGCCGCACACGGTGCCGGCGCAGGACATCGCCGCGAACCGCTCGGAGTGGATCGAGCAGTGGACCGCGACCGTCCTGGGCTGAGCACGCGCACCGCGTCGCAGGCCCCCGCTTCGGCGGGGGCCCCGGCGGGCCCGCGTGATCCCGCGCCCGCGGGGTCCTCGGTGGCTGCGGGCTCTCGCGCGCCGTCGGGGTCTCCCCACATTCGCGAGGCCTTTGTGCAGCCACCGCGAGAGGTTTCTGCAGGCGCGGGTGACGAACCCGGTGGGGCACAACCGCCTCGCGGTGGGGGCGGGACTGCCTCGCGGACGGGACGGGAGAACCTCGCGGTGGGGGCGGGACTGCCTCGCGAACGGGGGTGGCGCGTGGTGCGGGGGGCGGCGTGGAGCCTCGCCGTGCTCGTGCCGCTGGCGTTCCTCACCGCCTTCTTCGCCTACCCCGTGCTCACCCTCGTGGCCCGCGGGTTCGTCACCGACGGCGCCCTGGACCTCGGCGGGTTCTCCGAGGTGCTGGGCGATGCCCGCACCTGGCGCGTGCTGCGTCACACCCTCACCCAGGCGCTGGTCGGCACCGCCCTGGCGCTGCTGCTCGCGCTGCCCGCCGCGCACGCCCTGTACCGGCGGCGCTTCCCCGGGCGCGGGGCGGTGCGGGGGCTGCTGTCGGTGCCGTTCGTGCTGCCCAGCGTGGTGGTCGGCGTCGCCTTCCGCGCGCTGCTCGCCGAGGGCGGCCCGCTCGGCTTCCTCGGCCTGGACCGCAGCTTCCCCGCGATCGTGGCCGCCCTGGCGTTCTTCAACATCGGCCTCGCCGTGCGGATGATCGGCAGCGTCTGGGAACGGCTGGACCCGCGCACCGAGGAGGCCGCCCGCGCCCTGGGCGCCTCACCCGCCCGCGCCTTCGCGACCGTCACCCTGCCGGCGCTGCTGCCCGCGATCGCCTCCGCCGCCTCCCTCATCTTCCTGTTCTGCTCCACCGCCTTCGCCGTGGTCCTCGTGCTCGGCGGCCAGCAGTTCGCCACCATCGAGGTGGAGATCTGGCTGCAGACCACCCAGTTCCTGGACCTGCGCGCCGCCTCCGTACTGAGCGTGGTGCAGCTCGTGGTGGTCGCCCTGGCGCTGTGGGTCTCCGCCCGCACCCGGGACCATGCCGAGCGCGCCCTGCGGCTGCTGCCCGCGAGCACCCCCGCGCCGCGCCTGCGCCTGGGGCGAGGTGCGAGCGGCCTGGACCGCGCCGCCGCCGCGGTCACGGCGCTCGCGGTGATCTTCGTGGGCCTGCCGCTGACGACCCTGCTGGTGCGCTCGCTGCGGCAGGACGGCGCCTGGACCCTGCAGCACTACGCCAACCTCACCACCACCGGTACCAACGCCCTGACGGTCTCGGTGTGGCAGGCCACGCGCAACTCCCTCACGATTGCCCTCGCCGCGATGGTGATGGCCGTGGTCATCGGGGTGATGCTGTCCCTCGTGCTCTCCCGCACCCCGCGCCGCCGCTCCGCCAGGCACGCGCTGCGCGGCCTGGACGCCCTGGTGATGCTGCCGCTCGGGGTCTCCGCGGTGACGGTCGGCTTCGGGTTCCTCATCGCCCTGGACAAGCCGCCGCTGGACGTGCGCAGCTCCCTCGTGCTGATCCCGATCGCGCAGGCGATGGTCGCGATCCCGCTGGTGATCCGCACCATGCTGCCGGTGCTGCGTGCCATCGACCCGCGGCTGCGGCAGGCCGCCGCCGTGCTCGGCGCCGGCCCGGGCCGGGTGCTGTGGAGCGTGGACGGGCCGCTGGTCACCCGGTCGCTGGGCCTGGCGATCGGGTTCGCGTTCGCGGTGTCGCTGGGGGAGTTCGGGGCGACGTCGTTCCTCGCCCGCCCGGATCGGCCCACCCTGCCGGTGGTCATCTACCGGCTGCTGGGGCGCCCCGGTGAGGGCAACTACGGGATGGCGCTTGCCGCCTCGGTGGTCCTGGCCGTCATGGTCGGCGGCGTGATGATGATCGCGGAACGGCTGCGGCCGGTGGGAGCGGGACAACTGTGAGTGGGACAGCAATGAGCAGTGGGCTTCAGGTGCGCGGCGCCGTCGTGCGCTACCCGGCGGTGCGCCGGGGCGGGGAGGCGACGATCGCCGTCGACCACGTGGACCTGGCCGTGCGGCCGGGGGAGGTGCTGGCGCTCCTCGGCCCCTCGGGCTGCGGGAAGTCCAGCCTGCTGCGCGCCGTCGCCGGGCTCGAACCACTGGAGGCGGGCGCCCTGACCTGGGACGGCGCGGACCTCACGCCCGTGCCGGTGCACCGCCGCGGGTTCGGGCTGATGTTCCAGGACGGGCAGCTCTTCCCGCACCGCACCGTGGCGGGGAATGTGGCCTACGGGCTGCGGGGAACGTGGTGGGGCAGGGGGGACGCGCGCGGCGCGCGGGTCGCGGAGATGCTCGACCTGGTGGGCCTCGCGGGCTACGAGGACCGGCCGGTCACCACGCTCTCGGGTGGGCAGGCGCAGCGGGTGGCGCTGGCCCGATCGCTCGCGCCCTCACCGCGGCTGCTGCTGCTGGACGAGCCGCTCTCGGCCCTGGACCGGAACCTGCGCGAGGAGCTGGTGGGCGTGATCGGGCGGGTGCTGCGGGAGGCGGGCACCACCGCGCTGTACGTGACGCACGACCACGACGAGGCGATCACCGTGGCCGGCCGCATCGCCGTGATGCTGCAGGGCCGGATCGTGCAGGTCGCCCCGGCCGCGGAGATCCGCACCGCCCCGGCCTCACCGCAGGTCGCCGCGTTCCTGGGCGTCCCGCCCGCTTGACCCGGCTACGCGAGGTGGTTCTGCAGGCACCGCGAGGTGGTTCTGCAGGCACCGCGAGGTGGTTCTGCAGGCACCGCGAGGTGGTTCTGCAGGCACCGCGAGGTGGTTCTGCAGGCGGGCCGCGGCAAGGGCACGTGCGCTCCGGGTGCCTCCCGCCGTCCCGGGGCGCCTACTCCGTGTCCTGGATGGCCCGCTCGATGGAGTCCAGCAGCGGCGCGAGCGCGAGCTCGGTGCTGCCGCGGTCCACGTCGAACGCACCCGCGGTCCACATCCGCGTCATCGTGGGGTAGCGCTCGGGGTCGAAGTGGGAGGTCCAGAAGTGGCTCTGCCCGGTCCAGTACGCCTCCTGGGAGGTGCCGGCGGCGGCGTCGCGCTGTTCGGTGGCGAGCTGCCGCGCGAGTCCGGCCACGTAGGTGTCGAGGATGTCCCGGATGCCCACCACCTGCGCCGGCTCCAGGGGGGTGGAGGCGAGGATCCGCAGGGCAGCCTCCTCCGCGTCCAGCACGTGCGGGGCCAGCGGTAGCCGCCACTGGTTGAGGTCCAGCAGCCACGGGTGCGCGCGGTACATCGCCAGCACGGTGTCCGCGTACCGCACCAGGCCCTCGCGCCAGCCGACCCCGACCTCCGGCAGGTCCAGCTGCGCGAATGCGGCGTCGATCATGAGGTCCACGAGCTCCTCGCGGCCGGGCACGTAGGTGTACAGGCTCATCGCCCCGGCGCCGAGCTGCTTGGCCACCCGCCGCATCGAGACCCCCGCGAGCCCCTCAGCGTCCGCGACCGCGAGGCCCGCGGCGACCACGTCCCGCAGGGTGAACTTCGGCGGCCGCCCGCGCTGCGCCGGCGGGGTGGTGCCCCACAGCAGGTCCAGCCGGCGGCGTTCCTCGGGGGTCGCCTCGACCGCCTCGAAGCCGCTCTCGGCGCTGTACTGCGCGATCTGCTGCTCGAGGGAACCCTCCGGTGGCCGCGTGGTCATGGCCCCATCCTCTCGCGAGAAGAAGAGTGCACACTTTATCCGTACACCGTATGCTAACCTCGCACCCACCCTTCCGGTACGACGTACGGAGAAGCATGATCACCACCTCGGGTCTCACCAAGACCTTCACCCGCAAGAAGACGCGGGTCGAGGCCGTCAAGGGCATCGACCTATCCGTCACCGACGGCGAGCTCGTCGCGATCCTCGGCCCCAACGGCGCCGGGAAGTCCACCACCCTGCGGATGCTCACCGGGCTGCTCGCGCCCACCGCGGGCTCCGCCACCGTCGCCGGGTACGACGTCGCCACCCAGCCGGACAAGGTCCGCGCCACCATCGGCTACGTGGGCCAGGGCAACAGCGCCGGGCACTACTTCCGGGTGGGGGACGAGCTGGCCAGCCAGGCGCAGTTCTACGGCATCCCCGGAGCCGAGGGCCGCCGTCGCGCGAGCGACCTGCTCGCCGCCCTCGACCTCACCGGGCTGGAGAAGCGCACGGTCAACACCCTCTCCGGCGGTCAGCGGCGCCGCCTCGACGTGGCGATGGGCCTGCTCAACCGCCCGCCCCTGCTGTTCCTGGACGAACCCAGCACCGGGATGGACCCCGCCAGCCGCGCCAACCTGTGGGAGCACGTGCAGCGCATGCGCGAGCAGTTCGGGATGACCCTCGTGCTCACCACCCACTACCTGGAGGAGGCCGACCGGATGGCCGAACGCGTGGTCATCATCGACCACGGCAGCATCATCGCCGACGACACCCCCGCCGCGCTGCGGCGCCACCATGCCCGGGACACCATCACCCTGTCCTACCGGGAGGAATCCAGGGCGAGCTCCGCCGTCGGGCACCTGGCGGGGGATGCCCGGCTGCACAGCGTCACCCCGCAGGGTGGCCGGATCCGGATCGAGCTGGACGACGGCGCCGCCCACGTCCCCGCCCTGCTGGCGGGACTGGAGGCGGCCGGGTTGCGCCCGGATGCGACCTCCACCGCCGAGGCGACGCTGGACGATGTGTTCCTCAACCTCACCGGGCGCAGCCTGCGTGAGGAGTCCGAGTCCGAGTCCGACGACGACGCCGCGGCCGCCGCGATGGCCGCGGCCGCCGCCGGTCCGGCGGGAATGGGGGGTGGGGCATGAGCGCCACCAGCGTGATCGAGTACCGCGCCGGCAGCGGGCTGCCGGAGAATCCGGTGGCGCGTCAGGTGCACGACATCGTGGCGGTCGCGTGGCGGGAGCTGCGCGTGACGCTGCGCGACCCGTTCTCGCAGATCTTCGCGCTCGGGCAGCCGCTGGTGTTCCTGCTGCTGTTCGCGCCGCTGCTGTCCGGCGCGGTGGGCGGGGCGATGGCACCCGCCGGGGCCGAGGCCGCTGGGGCGGAGAGCGTGATCCAGTGGTTCCTGCCCGGGTTGCTGGTGATGATCGCTCTGTTCGGCACCGGGATGACCGGCTCCAACCTGCTGTTCGAGATGCAGATGGGCTCCTACGAGCGGATCCTCGCCTCGCCGCTCACGCGTTCGTCCATCATCGTGGGGCGCTCGCTGAAGGAGTTCGTGCCGCTGGTGCTGCAGGCGATCCTGCTCACCGTGGTGGCGATCCCGTTCGGGTTCACGCTGCACATCGGGGGCGTGCTGGTGGGGCTGCTCATGCTCGGGATCTTCGGGGTGGGGCTCGGGGCGCTGTCCTACGCGCTCGGCCTGGCCTCCAAGGACCGGGAGTGGCTGTTCTGGACCGTGCAGCAGAGCGTCACCTTCCCGCTGCTGCTGCTGGCCGGGATGATGCTGCCGCTGGAATCCGGGCCGCAGTGGATGCAGGTCGCCTCCCGCTTCAACCCGATCACCTACCTGGTCAACGGGGAGCGGGCGCTGTTCGCGGGTGAGCTGAACGCCGACGTGGCGTGGGGGTTCGTGGCGGCGCTGGCCACCCTGGTGGTGGGCCTGTGGGCGGGGGTCTCCGGCATCCGCCGCGCCACCCGCTGAGCGCGGACCTGCAGAACCACCTCGCGGTGGTGGCAGAACCACCTCGCGGTGGTCGCAACCATTCGCGAGGTGGTTCTGCAGGCACCGCGAGGTGGTTCTGCAGGTCGTGGAGACTCAGCGCAGCGGCAGCGCGGGCGCCAGCCGCTTGAGCGACCCGAAGGCGGGCGCGAGCGCGTCGTACAGGCCGGAGTACACCGGCCGCAGCTCGCCGTAGACCCCCGCGGCCGCGGCATCCGGGCGCACCGTCTCGGTGACGGTGGCGCTCGCCGCCGCATCCGCCACGGAGTCCATCAGCCCGAGCGCCACCATGCCCAGCACGGCTGCGCCGTACCCGGAGCCCTGCTCGCCCTCGGTGAGGTCGATCGGGGTGCCCAGGGCGTCGGCGAGCATCTGCCGCCACAGGTCCGAGCGCATCACCCCGCCGGTCGCCCGCACCTCGCCGACCTCCAGGCCGGCCGCCCGCATCGACTCCAGCACGAGGGAGAGTTGCAGGCACACCCCCTCCAGCGCGGCCCGCACCAGGTGCTCGCGGCCGTGCGCGCGGGTCAGGCCCACGTAGGCGCCCTGCGGCAGCGAACTCCAGCGCGGGGCGCGCTCGGAGAGGAGATACGGCATCATCAGCAGCCCACCCGAGCCCGCGGGCGCCGAGGCGGCCAGCTCCAGCAGGTCCTCCTCGCCGGCCAGGTCCGGCGCGAGGGCCTCCAGCGCCCACCGCATCACGATGCCGCCGTTGTTGATCGCCCCGCCGACCACCCACAGGTCATCGGTCAGGGCGTAGCAGAACACCCGTCCCAGGGGGTCGACCACGGGCCGGTCCACCATCACGCGCAGCGCCCCGGAGGTCCCGAGCGAACAGGCGGCCATGCCGGGGCGCACCGCCCCCACCCCCAGGTTGGCGAGCGGACCGTCGCCCGCCCCGACCACCACCGGGGTGCCGGCGGGCAGGCCGAGGTGGGCTGCGCCGTCGTCCGCCAAGGGCAGCGCATGGGTGGTGGCGACCAGCTCGGGGAGCTGTTCGGGCAGCACCCCGGCCACCGCGAGGGCCTCGGAGTCCCAGGTGAGGCTCTCCAGGTTCAGCAGGCCGGAGCAGGAGGCGATCGAGCGGTCCATCACCAGCGCCCCGGTCAGCCGCAGCAGCACGTACTCCTTGATGCCGCACCAGAAGCCGACCCGCTCGCACAGTTTCGGTTCCTGCTCGTGGAACCACGCCAGGCGCACCATCGGGGACATCGGGTGCACCGGGGTGCCGGTGCGGCGGTGCAGCCCGAGGCCGCCCGTGGAGGCGCGGATCCGCTCCGCCTGCGCGTCCGCGCGGGTGTCGGCCCAGGAGGAGGAGGGCGTGAGCGGCTCCATCGCGGGGGACAGGCCGATCAGGGTGTGCATCGCCGAGCTGAAGGACAGCGCGGCCACCCGCTCGGCACCCACCTGCTGCACGACGGCGCTGCTCGCCTCGATCACGGCCGCCAGGATCTGCTCGGGGTCCTGTTCGGCGTAGCCGGGGTGCGGGGTGTGCAGCGGGTAGCCCGCCTCCGCGGAGGCCACCAGGTCACCCTGCGGGGTGAAGGCCACCACCTTGGTGGCGGTGGTCCCGATGTCCACGCCCAGCACCACCTGCGTCATGTCAGTCCCTCTCGCTCGCCAGGGTCACCAGCACCTTGCCAGACCGGTCCCCGTCGCGCGCCACGGCGAAGGCCTCGGCGACCTCGTCCACGCCGAACTCGTGCGTGATGACCGCCTCGAGTTCGGGGTGCGCGGCCAGCATGGTCACGGCCTCGTCGATCTCCCCGGCGAAGCGGAACGTGCCGAGCATCACCAGCTCCTTGGCGAGCATCGGGGCGAGGTTGACCGGGCGCGGTTCGTTCGCGAGCATCCCGAGCTGCACCACCACGCCGCGGCGGGCCGCGGCGGCCACCGCGGTGGTGACGGCGGGCGCCGCCCCGGAACACTCCAGCACCAGGTCGAACGCGCCGGCGGGGATCTCCTCCTCACCCGCCCGGTAGGTGGCCCCGGCCCCCAGCTCGCCGGCGCGGGCCAGCGGACCGGCGAGCACGTCCGAGGCGGAGACCTCCGCACCCCGGGCGACGGCGGCCGCCAGGGCCAGCAGGCCGATCGGGCCGGCGCCGGAGACCAGCACCCGCACGCCGGCCAGGTCGCCGTCGGTGTTGTCGGAGCCGTTGTCGGAGCCGGCGGTGCCGGCGCCGTGCCGGGCGGCCAGGGTCAGGCCGTGCAGCGCCACCGCGAGGGGTTCGGCGAGCGCTGCACGGCGGATCGGGAGGTCGCCCGGGAGCACGCGGACCATGGGCCGCTCCACCACGAGGTACTCGGCCATGGCGCCCTGGGTGTGCGGCCAGGTGGCGGCGCTGCCCAGGTAGGAGCCGCCCGGCCACAGGTGCGGGGCATCGGCGAGACCGGCGAGCTCCTGACCGAATCGGGCGGGGTGCACGGTGACCGGGGTGCCGGGCGCAAGCTCGCCGGACGGGTCGCTCTCCACCCAGCCGGACAACTCGTGGCCGGGGGTGAGGGGCTCGCGGATCGTGTACTCCCCGGTGGCGCCGCGGGCGTAGTAGTTCAGGTCCGAGCCGCAGACGCCCACGTGGGCCACGCGCAGCAGGACCTCGCCGCTGCCGGGGGTGGGGATCTCGCGGTCGACGACCTCGATCTGCTGGGCGCCGGGGATGACGACGGTGCGCATGCTGGTCACTCAGACCACCGCCGTCATGCCGCCGTCGACCAGGATGTTCTGGCCGGAGACGAAGCTGGTGGCATCGCTCGCGAGGTAGATCAGGGTGCCGACCAGTTCCTCGACCCGTCCCCACCGCTGCGCGGGGGTGCGCTGTGCCAGCCACGCGCTGAAGTCCTCGTCCTGAACGAGCGCCGTGTTCATGTCGGTGGCGAAGTAGCCGGGGGACAGGGCGTTGACCTGGATGTTGAACCGCGCCAGGTCGGCCGCCATGCCCTGGGTGAGCATCACCAGCCCGCCCTTGGAGGCGGAGTAGGGCGCGATGGTCTGGCGGGCGAGCTTGGACTGCACCGAGCCGATGTTGATGACCTTCCCCGAGCCGCGCTCGGCCATCGCGGGGGTGATCTGCCGGGAGACGTAGAACGCCGAGGACAGGTTCGCCTGCATCAGGGCGTCCCAGTTCTCCGGCTCGAACTCGGTGAACGGGGCGCGGCGCTGGATGCCGGCGTTGTTCACCAGGATGTCGGGCACGCCGTGCTGCGCGAGCAGGGCGGCCACGCCGTCGCAGACCGCGGCGTTGTCGGTGACGTCGAAGGTGACGGTGGCCGGGGCGCGACCGGTGCGGGCGGCGATGTCGTCCGCGGTGGCGGCCAGTGCCTCGGCGTTGCGGCCGTGCAGGATCACGCGGGCGCCGGCCTCCGCCAGGCCCGTGGCCATCGCGCGGCCCAGGCCCCGGGAGGAGCCGGTGACCAGCGCGAGGCGGTCGGTGATGTCGAACAGGGAGGTCATGCTGCTCCTTCTCGGGCGGTGGGTGCTCTGGCGGCTGCGGGTGGGAATCGGGGTGGGACTAGAAGATCGCGAACAGCACGCCCACGATCGCGAACGCGACCACGGACTCCAGCGCCTGCTGCACGGTCCAGGTCTTCAGGGTGGTCTTGACGTCCATCCCCATGAGGCGGCCCACGAGCCAGAACCCGGAGTCGTTGACGTGTCCGGCGAACACCGACCCGGCGGCGGTGGCCAGGGTGATGCAGGCGATCTGCATCGCGGAGAAGTCCGAGGCGGCCACGGCCGGGGCCATCAGGCCGGCGGCGGTCACCAGGGCCACGGTCGCCGAGCCCTGCGCCAGGCGCAGCACCACGGCGATGAGGTAGGCCGCCACGATGATCGGCAGGCCGAGGTCGGACAGGGCCTCAGACAGCGCGTCGCCGATGCCGGAGGCCCGCAGCACGCCACCGAACATGCCGCCGGCGCCGGTGATGAGGATGACCGAGGCGACCGGCCCGAGGGAGGAGTCCAGCACCTTCTCCAGGGCGGTGCCGTGCTCGCCCCGCCGGGTGCCGAGCACGACGCTGGCGACCAGCACCGAGATCAGCAGCGCCACCGGCGAGTTGCCGATCATGATGAGCGCCTGCACCCAGGTGGCATCGCCGTCGACCGCCCCGGTGCTGGCCAGCGTGGTCAGGCCCGTGTTGAGGAAGATCAGCAGCAGGGGCAGGAGCATCACACCGATCACGGCGCCGACGCTCGGCGGGTTGGCGGGCTGGTCCTCGTCCACCGCGCCGAACAGGTCAGGGACCGGGAGTGGGATGCGCTGGCCGATGAAGCGACCCCACAGGTAACCGGTCACGTACCAGGTGGGGATCGCCACCACGAGGCCGATCAGCAGCACCAGGCCGAGGTTGGCGCCGTAGAACTCCGAGGCGGAGACGGGGCCGGGGTGGGGCGGCACGAACACGTGCATCACCGAGAAGGCCGCGGCGGCCGGGATGCCGTAGAGCAGCACGTTGCCGCCCATCCGGCGGGCGACGGCGAAGATCACCGGGAGCATCACCACCAGTCCCGCATCGAAGAAGATGGGGAAGCCCATGATGAGGCTTGCCAGGCCGAGGGCGAAGACGGCGCGCTTCTCGCCGAAGAGGCCGATGAGGGCGTCGGCCAGGACCTTCGCGCCGCCGGAGTGCTCCACGAGTTTGCCGAGCATGGCGCCGAGGCCGACCAGGAGCGCGACGCTGCCCAGCGTGCCGCCGAATCCGCCGGTGAGCACGCCCACCAGTTCACTCAGCGGCAGGCCGGTGGCGATGGCGGTGAGCAGGGAGGCGATGATCAGGGTCAGGAAGGCGTGGACCTTGAACTTGATCACCAGGGTGAGGATCAGGGCGATCGCGCCGGCGGCGATCAGGAGGAGCGGCCCCGCGGTGAGGGTCTGCGTCCAGTCGTCCATGTGGATCTCCATCGATCGGGTGTCGCCCGACGAGCATCCGAGCCGGGCGCTGGGCGAGAGGTGCGTGCGCCGTGACGTCGGTGTCGCCGGTGGGTGTGGTCGTGCGGACGATCGTGACAGATAAGTCTGACTTAATCAATAGTGAGACTTAATGGGTCGGGCGGCTGCGGGGTCCTCCGGCGCGGGCAGGCGTCCGGGCGGGCCGACACCTACGATGGTGGTCCCGCCCGAACCGCCAGGAGGTCCCGCAGTGCTGCAGGCAGGAGTGCTCGACGACCTCGGTCAGCGCATCGCAGGCGGCGCCATCACCCCGGGCACGGTGCTGACGATCGCGGGGCTCGAGGAGCACTACGGGGTCTCGCGGTCCGTGGTCCGCGAGGCGATCCGCGTGCTGGAGGCGATGCGGATGGTCAGCGCCCGGCGGCACGTGGGGATCACGGTGCGTCCCCGCACGGAGTGGAACGCCCTCGACACCCGACTCATCGGATGGAATCTCGCCGGCCCCGGGCGCACCGCGGAATTGGGCGCGCTCATGGAGTTGCGCGTGGCGATCGAGCCCGTCGCCGCGCGACTGGCGGCAGTTCGGGCGAGCCCGCAGCAGCGGCAACGCTTCACCGAGCTCGCGGCCCGGCTACGGGACCTGGGGAGTCAGGGTCTGGGGGAGAGCGAGGAGTACCTCACCACGGACATCGCCTTCCATCACCTGATCCTGCAGGCGAGCGGGAACGAGATGTTCGCGGGTGTGCTCGGTGACGTGATCGGGGAGGTGCTGGCCGGGCGCACCCGGCTGGGCCTCTCGCCCTCCAACCCTGTGGTCGAGGCGCTCGATGCGCACGAGGAAGCGGCGCGCGCGCTCATCGAGGGCGACGGCGCAGCCGCCGAACGCGAGATCCGCGCCATCGTCGTGGAGGCCCACAGCGCGGCGCTCGCGGAGGGCGCCGCGCGGGAGCCGCACCAGCGCTGAGTGGCGCGCCGCCGCCGAGTGTGGGCGGCACCGAGCGGGTGGGTTCGGCAGTGCGGCGGCGCGCGGACCCGGCACAGGGGCACACTCGGCGCGGTGCCCATGAGCTGGCTCTAGGGTTGAAACCGTGATGCCCGCCCTCACCTTCGACGCCGTCAGCATGACGTTCCCCGACGGCACCCAGGCCCTGGACGCGCTCGACCTGACCCTCACGCCCGGGGAACTGGTCACGCTGGTGGGCCCCTCGGGCTGCGGCAAGACCACCGCGCTGCGCCTGGCCGCGGGCCTGGAGCAGCCCAGCGCGGGGCGAGTGATCCGCCCGGGCAATGACGCCGTCGTCTCCTACGTGTTCCAGGACCCCACCCTGCTGGAATGGCGCACCGCGCTACGCAACGTGGAACTCGTGGGCGAGCTGCGCGGCCGACCCAAGGCGCAGCGGCGCGAGCGGGCGCGGGAGGCGCTGGACGCGGTCGGGCTGGCGGGCTTCCACGACCGCCACCCGCGCCAGCTCTCCGGGGGCATGCGGATGCGCGTCTCCCTGGCCCGCAGCCTCGTGGCCGACCCCGCCCTCGCCCTGTTCGACGAGCCCTTCGGTGCGCTGGACGAGATCACCCGCCTGGACCTGCAGACCCAGTTGCAGCACCTGGTCACCGAGCGCGGCCTCGCCGGGCTGTTCATCACCCACAGCGTCTCCGAGGCGGTCTACCTCTCCCACCGGGTGCTGGTCATGGCGCCCCGCCCCGGCCACGTGGTCGCCGCCGTCGAGATCCCGTGGGCGCACCCCAGGCCCGCGGAACTGCGCTACACGGCCGAGTTCGCGGAACTCTCTGGGCACGTCTCCGCGCTGCTGCGCCAGGGCATGCGTGATGTCGCATGAGCGCGCCACACGGACAGTCACGGGTGCCCTCCCGCGCCCACCGCGCCGCCGCCGGTGCTCTCCCGATCCTCGCCGCCGTGCTCGGCATCCTGCTGATCTGGACCGTGGTGAGCATGGTGCTGCTCGACCCCGCGCGCCGCTTCCTGCTGCCGCCCCCCTGGGAGGTGGCGAGCGTGCTCGGGCAGCCCACGATCATGGCGCCGATGCTGGCGGCCCTGGGGCGCACGACGGCGGTCGCTGCCCTCGGCCTGCTGCTCGCCGTGCTCCTCGGCACCGGATGGGCGGTGCTCATGGCGCAGTCCCGCGTACTGGAGCGGATCCTATACCCCTACGCGGTGATCCTGCAGACCATCCCGATCCTCGCGCTCACCCCGCTGATCGGGATCTGGTTCGGCTACGGGTTCCCGGCCCGCGTCGTCGTGGCGGTCATCATCGCGATCTTCCCGATGATCTCCAACGCCTTCTTCGGGCTGACCTCGGCGCCGAGCGCGCAGGCGCATGACCTGTTCACCCTGCAGCGCGCCAGCCGCGCCCAGCGCCTGGCGAAGCTCCAGGTGCCCGCGGCGGTCCCGAGTTTCTTCACCGGCCTGCGCACCGCGGCCGGGCTCAGCGTGATCGGCGCGATCGTCGGGGACTTCTTCTTCCAGCAGGGTGACGTCGGCATCGGCGGACTGCTGCGGCAGTACACCCAGCAACTCAACATGAACGCCCTCATGGTCGCCGTGGCGCTCACCGCACTGTTCGGCGTGCTGGTGTTCAGCCTGTTCGCCGCGCTGGACCGCTGGGTGGTGGGCCGCTGGTACGGGACCGCCTCGCGGTAGCGGCAGAACCCTCTCGGGGTCAGCGGACCCGGCGCACCTCGAACTGCATCCGCGGGTGCGCGTAGGACTCCTGCGCCTCCACGAGCTGGAGCTCGCGCTGCCCGCTCTCGTGGGTCAGGGTCAGCAGGTCGAACACCGAGGACGTGGTGCGCGCAAGGGCCAGCGCCGCATCCCCGGTGGCCCGGTAGTGGGAGGTGAACAGCGCCGCCGTCACGTCCCCGGAGCCGTTGGCCTTCATCGGCAGCAGCGGCGTCTGCACGATCCATGCGCCCTCGGGCGTCACGGCGAGCATCTCGATGGTGCCCTCGGGCCGGTCCGGCCGCTCCACCGAGGTGACCAGCACCGTGGCGGGGCCCATCGCCCGCGCGGCGTCCGCCGCGGCGAGGGTGGACTCCAGCGTGTCCGGCTCGGTGCCGGTGAGGAAGCCGAGCTCGAACTGGTTCGGGGTGATCAGATCGGCGTGCGGCACCACCCGCTCGCGCAGCAGCACCGGGATCGCGGGTGCCACGAAGCAGCCGGACTTCGCATTCCCCATCACGGGGTCGCAGGCGTAGATCGCGCTCGGGTTCGCGGCCTTCACCCGCGCCACCGCGTCGAGGATCACCTCGCCGATGCCCTCACCGCCCTGGTAGCCGGAGAGCACCACGTCGATGTCCGCGAGCGCCCCGCGCTCCTGGATCCCCGTGACGACCTCGCGCACGTCCTCGGGCGCCAGCAGCGGTCCGCGCCACGCGCCGTACCCGGTGTGGTTGGAGAAGTGCACGGTGAACACCGGCAGCACCTCCACGCCGATGCGCTGCATCGGGAAGACGGCGGCGGAGTTGCCCACGTGGCCGTAGGCGACGGACGACTGGATCGAGAGCACCTTCATTCGGATCACCCTATGCCGCCGCCGTGGCCGCAGCGACACGGCAGCGGCACGGCAGCGGCGCCGCTGGGGCCGGGTCGCAGGGCGTACGCTGTGCTCGCCGCTGAAATTGCCAGGGACCGCCGGCTGGTCCCCCAGAGCCCGAAACGGATCCACGATGCCTCGCGCACCCCACCGCACCTTCCTGCCCACCACGGCCCCCAGCACCACAGCCCCGATCACCAAGGCGCCTATCACCGCAGCGCTCGCGCTGACCCTCACCCTGGCCGCCTGCTCGGGCACGAGCGAGGGGGGCGACGGCGCAGGGGAGGCTGCGTCGTCGGGCACCTCTCCCGTGGCCGAGGCGGGCAGTGCCCTCGACCTCGCCGAGGTGTGCCCGGCCACGGTGGTGATGCAGCAGGACTGGCAGCCCGAGGCCGAGCACGGCGGGATGTATGAGTTGGTGGGCGAGGGGTATGAGATCGACACCGACATCAAGGCGGTGCGCGGGCCCCTGGTGGCGCAGGGCACGGACACCGGCGTGGAGATCGAGGTCCGCGCCGGCGGGCCGAACGTCGGCTACCAGAACGTCTCCGACCTGATGTACCTCGACAGCGACATCCTCATCGGCGCGGTGAACACCGACCAGGCGATCAGCGCCGCGGTGGCCGGGCGCCCGGTGGTGACGCTGGCGAGTCAACTCACGCTGTCCCCGCAGATCTACATGTGGGACCCGGCCACCTACCCCGAGGCGGAGACCATCGCCGACGTCGCCGCCGCCGGTGCCACCCTGGTCACCGGCGGGCCGCTGATCCCGAGCCTGCTGGCCGCCCAGGGGATCGTGGACATGGATCAGGTGGACACCTCCTACGAGGGCACCCCGCAGCGGTTCGTCACCGACCCCACGATCATGCAGCAGGGCTTCGGGACCATGGAGCCCTACCAGTACGAGTTCGAGGTGGCGCAGTGGGGCGAGCCCGTCGCCTACCAGTACCTGCACGAGCTGGGGTACGCGATCTACCCCGAGCCGATCACGGTGCGTGAGGCGGACGTGGAGGCGCAGGCGGCGTGCCTGGAGCGGCTCGTGCCGATCCTGCAGCAGTCCCAGATCGACTACCTCGCCGCCCCCGAACGTACCAACTCCCTGCTGGTGGAACTCGTGGAGGCGTACCAGACCTCCTGGACCTACACCGCGGAGGTTGCGGACTACTCCGCCACCTCGCAGGTGGCCGACGGCCTGGTGTTCGATGACCCCGCGACGGGGGTGTTCGGGGCGATCGACGGCGAGCGGGTTGCCGAGGTGGTGGAGCGGTTCGTTCCGGCGCTGCAGGCCGCCGGGTCGTTGCCACCGGAGGTTGATGTGGACCCGGAGGCGCTGTATGACAACCGGTTCATCGACGAGACGATCAGTCTGGGGGAATGAGGCGTGGACGGCGGGACTCGTGGCCGAGAGGAACGGGCAACGACTTTGCTTTCCTTCAGGTGTCCTTGGAGAAACCTATGCGTAATCTGGGGGTAATGGGCGCTCCCTAGCCTGGGACGGCCCGCGGACCGACTGGCCGGTCCGCGGGTGCCTCCGGCTCCGCGGACCCCGGAGGCGCCGCCCCTTGGAAATGGAGTCCCATGACCCCCCATCGACGTGTCATTGCCGCGAGTGCAGCAGTCGGCGCACTCGTCGTCTCCCCCCTGCTCGTGGCCCCGGCCGCCGTCGCCCTGGAGACCACCGACGCCTACGCCGTCGTCACCCCGGTCTCGGACCAGGTCACGCCGCCCGCAAGCTACCCCTACCAGCCCGAACTGCGGGTCTTCGAGGAGGATCCCACCGACGCCTCGCTCGACCGCGGCGCCGTGCCCTACGACGCGATCGCCCCGAAGCTCACCGAGCTGATGACGCTGACCGACCGGATCTCCACCCAGGTGGTGGGGCAGTCCGAACTGGGCAAGGACATCTACCTCGTCACCGTCACCGCACCCGAGACCGAGGCCGAGACCGCGCAGCAGGCCGCCTGGCGCGAGAAGATCAAGCACGACGCCGCGGCCGCGGCCGTGGATGAGGAGCTCAAGGCCGGCTACAAGGTGCCGTTGTGGTTCAACGCGAACATCCACGG
Source organism: Serinibacter salmoneus (assembly GCF_002563925.1). NCBI lineage: Bacteria > Bacillati > Actinomycetota > Actinomycetes > Micrococcales > Beutenbergiaceae > Serinibacter > Serinibacter salmoneus. The sequence goes on from NZ_PDJD01000001.1 coordinate 288,816, forward strand.
CAACGAGTGGGACGGCACCGACGCGGTCCTGGAGTACCTGGAGTACCTCGCCACCGCGCCCGAGGACGAGGTCGCGGACGTCCTTGCCAATAATCGGGCTCTTCGGACATCCGGTGGGGGTCAGGGGGTGAGTCCGCCGGCGGCGAGGAGCATGCGTAGGCGGTAGTTGTCGCGGTTGCGGTAGCCGCGGGCGAGGCGGCGTGCGAGCTCGACGATCCCGTTCACGGCTTCGGTGCCGCCGTTGTTCGCGCGGCCGGTGGTGAAGTAGGCCAGGAACGCCTCGCGCCATTTGCGTAGCGTGCGGCCCAGGCGCGCGATCTCCGGGATCGGGCAGGTGTGGAACGTGGCCAGGATCTTCTCGGCCAGTGCCCGGCCGTGGGTGGTGTCCCTGGCCTGGTAGGCGGCTCGGAGGTCCTGGGCGCAGCGCCAGGCGATGTAGACGGCTTCGTGGGCGGGGTCGGCCTCGATCGCGGCCGCGAGGCGGTTCAGCTGCTTGTCGGTGAGGTTCTCTGCCCCGGCTCGCAGCAGGCGCTGGATGCCGTAGAGCGGGTCGCCCTTGCGGCCTCGATGCCCGGTGGTGTCTTGCTGGACCCTTCGTCGGACTTCGTCCACGGCCTGGGTGCCGAGCTTCACGACGTGGAAGGCGTCCAGGACCGCGACGGCGTCGGCGAGCTCGTCATCGATCGCGCTCTTGTAGCCCCCGAACGGATCCAGTGCCGCGATCTGGATCCCGGACCGGAAGACCTCTCCGCGCCCGGTGAGCCAGTCGGCGTAGGCCTTCTTCGACCGTCCTGGCACCAGGTCCAGCAGTCGGGCGTGGAGGCGGCCCTTCTCGTCGCGGGTCAGGTCGACCATCCCGGTCAGCTCCTTGGGTCCCTTCCTACGGGGGTCGCCGTGGTGCCAGATGTGTTCATCGACCCCGAGCGAGGTGACCCCGGCGAACCGGGACTCATCAGCGTCCAGCCGCTCCAGTTCGGGTCTGATCGCGCGCCAGGCCGTCTTCCACGCGATCCCGAGCTGGCGTCCCAGCCCGCTGATCGTGGCGTGCTCACGCCGTAGCTGATCGATCGCCCACCCGATCGCGCGAGTCGTGACCGATCCCCGCGCCGCGACCAGGCCCGGGACCTGCTCGCTGAACATTCCGCGCGGGCACCCCGGATCAGGGCAGCGCCACAATCGTTGCCGCCAGAGCAGTTCCACACGTGCCCCGGCGTGGGGAACATCGTGGAGGCGCCGCATCCGACGGCCGCGGCTCGCAGCCACGACACCGCAGTCGGGACAGCCCATCAGACGCCACGGCGTCGAGACCGTCACCGCGAGCAGGTCCGCCTCGCGCTCCACCGCCTCGACCTGCACGCCCGGCAAGCCGAGCAGCACGTCACAGCGCGAGCATGGATCCGTGGTCGCGGGTGCCGCAGGGCACCCCGTAGCGTTGGTCAACGTCGAGGTCTCCGGAACGAACAGTTGCTTGGTCGCTACTGATCATCGGGGACCTCGACCCCTACCCCCGGACTACCGCGCCGACACCCTTACTCCCCACCGGATGTCCGAAGAGCCAATAATCGGCTGTACTTCACGGTCACGAACAACCCGGACGGCCGCGCCCTGGGACAGCGCGCCACCGCCACGGACTTCGACGCGAACCGCGACATGATCACCGGCGCCACGAAGGAGGCCGTGCTGATCCGCGACCTGACCGCGGTGATCCAACCGACCAACTACCTGGACATCCACGGCTACACCAACGTGCTGCAGGTCGAGCCCTGCGGCCCCCCGCACGGGGAGAACTACGAGTACGACCTGTTCCTGCCCACCGCCTACGACATGGCGTTGGAGATCGAGCAGAACGTGGTCGCCGCGGACATCGAGGGCAACACCTACCTCGACCGCGAGACCGGCCGCGTCACCACCGAGAACACCGGGTACATCAAGATCCCCTACCGCGACATCCGCTCCGGGTGGGACGACTGGCCGCCGATCTTCACCCCGCAGTACGTGGCCTACCAGGGCGCGATCACCAACACGGTGGAACTGCCGCTGGGCCGCACCGGCGACCAGGAGGAGAGCGAGCGCCGCCTGGACGTGAACAAGCAGGTGGCGCGGATCGTGATCGAGACCGCGGTGGAGCAGGTGAACACCACCGGCGACCTGCTGCTGGAGAACCAGATCGAGATCTTCCGCCGCGGCGCCGCCGGCGAGCCGCTGGTGGAGATGCCCGCGGACGTGGACCCGACCACGATCCCCGGACCGGACGAGTGGGCCGATATCTGGGACGCCTCCGATGTCTCGGGCGCCGAGTTCCCCCGGGCGTACGTGATCCCGATGGGCGGCACGCAGCGCTCCGAGACCGATGCGGTGACCCTGGTCGATCAGCTCCTGGCCAACGGCGTGGAGGTGGACCGCGCCACCACCGAGATCACCATCGGTGGCACCACCTACCCGGCCGGGAGTTTCGTGGTGGACATGCACCAGCCGCTGCGCGGCATGGCGAATGTGCTGCTCGACGAGGGCAGCGACATCTCCGATGTCGTGCCCTCGATGTACGACATCTCGGCCTGGAGCCTCGCGCTGCTGTGGGGTGCCACGGTGGACAGTGTGGGTGACACCACGGACGGTCCGCTGCCCGCGGGTCTCGAGCAGATCACCGAGACCGCGCCCACGGGGTCGGTGCCGGAGCAGGGCTGGTACCTGGAGCTGGAGATGCGCGGCACCGCGGAGTACCAGGCACTGACCGCGCTGCTGCAGGCCGGGATCCCGGTCTCGCTCTTCGAGGACGGTGATGTGATCCTCGGCCCCGACGCGGAGTCGCACGCCGCCGCGGTGGCCGTGGCCGAGGCGTACGGGGTGAGCTTCCTGGCCTCCGACGGTTCGCGTCTGACCGCGGAGGAGTCCGTCGGGCTGGATGAGGCCGTGGTCGCCTACACCGGGGACGCGGGGGATGTGACGTCGCTGGCGCGGCTCGGGATCACCGAGCCGCTGGCGCTGAGCAACGACGCCCTGGTCTCCGGTGAGCTCGACCTCGACGAGGTCGATGTCCTCTGGATCGGCTCGAACCCGCGGATCTCCGACGAGGCCGCCGTCGCGGCGATGGCCGAGTGGATCGCGGCCGGGGGCGACGTGGTCGGTGACGGCACCGCCGCCGCGGACTTCGTGGCCGAGTACGGCATCGCCGAGGTCACCGCGACCAGCGGCACCCGCAGTTCCAACGGGATCGCCCGGGTGAGCGACGCCGATGGCGGGCTGCTGGCCACCTACCCGCAGGAGCACGCCTTCGGGTACTCCTTCAGCTGGTTCTCCGACCTGCCCGAGGGCGTCGAGGTGGAGCAGACCTACGCCGTGGAGGACACCTTCGTGGCCGGGCACTGGCGGGCCGCGGAAGGCACCTCGCCGGCGGATGCCGCCGGGCAGGCCTCGATCGTCTCGACCGAGACCGAGGCGGGTAGCCGCGCGGTGCTGTTCGGCACGACCCCGACCTTCCGGGCCCACCCGGTGGGTGCCCTCAGCCAGATCGGCCGCGCGCTGTACTGGGCGGCCGATGCCGAGGGTGAGGGTGTCATCGACCCCGCTGACATCGTGGATGAGAACCCGCTGACCGCGATGGTCGACGGCGAGGCCTCCGAGGGCGAGACCCTCACCGCCGTGGTGGCGCAGGACTGGGAGATCACGGCCTACCAGTGGCTGCGCGACGGCGAGGCGATCGAGGGTGCGACCGGGGCGACCTACGTGGTGACGCCGCAGGACGGCGGGGCGATGCTCGCGGTGCAGGTCACCGGGTCCAAGCCGCTGTACACCGACGTGACGGTGGTCTCCGAGGCCGTGGGCCCGGTGCCCGTGGTCGAGCCGACGCCCGACCCCACCGGTAGCCCGACCACTGACCCGACCACGGACCCGACGACCGACCCCACCACGGACCCCACCACGGACCCGACGGGTGACGCGACGACCGACCCGACCGATGGGTCGAGCTCGGGTGGTTCGGGCGGTGGCCTGGCGAGCACCGGCGTCGGCGTCGCCGGCCTGGCCGGTGCGGCGCTGCTGATCGTGGTCGGCGGAACGGTGATGGCCGTGCGCCGCAAGAACGCGGGGGAGTCGGCCGAGTAGGGCGCGACCCCGCGTGGTCGCACCGCGTGTAGTCCACGTGTAGTCCGCACGTAGTCCATACCGAGCAGCGAGGGCGTGGGACCGGCCGGTCCCACGCCCTCGTTCGTGCCTCAGCGACCCGCCAGGGCCTCCTCGAACGCCGCCAGCACCCGTGGGCTGAAGAGCACGAAGGTCACCTCCGCGACCTGGGTCCGTGCCGCCCGCACGGCGGCGACGGCGATCCGCCCCGCCTCGTGTGCGTCCCACCCGTACACCCCGGCACCCACCGCGGGGAACGCCACGGTGCGTGCCCCGAGGTCGTCGGCCACCCGCAGGGAACTGGTGAAGCAGGAGGCGAGCAGCGCGGGATCGGTCTCACCCGCGTGCCGGTTGGGCCCGACCGTGTGGATCACCCACCGCGCGCGCAGATTGCCCGCCTGCGTGGCCACCGCCTGCCCGACACCGAGCCCGTCGGGGTACTCCCGCTCTCGCAGCGCGCGGCACTGCGCGAGCAACTCGGGGCCGGCGGCGGCATGGATCGCGCCGTCCACCCCGCCGCCACCGAGCAGGGTCGAGTTCGCCGCATTGACGAGCGCGTCGCCGCTGAAGGTGGTGATGTCGCCCAACTGTGCCCGGATCCGCATGCGGCGAGGGTAGCGACTACCCCTGGCGTGCTGCCTCCAGGGCGGCGAGGTCGAGTTTGCGCATACCCATCAGCGCGGCATTCACCCGGGCATCGGCCTCGGCGTCACCGGTGAACACGGGTGCGGCCGGCTCGATCTGCCAGGAGACGCCGTACCGGTCCTTCAACCAGCCGCACACTCCCTCCTGGCCACCCTCCGCCGTCAGGGTGTCCCAGTAGTAGTCGACCTCGGCCTGGTCCTGGCACGCGATCTGGAACGAGATGGCCTCGCTGAAGGTGAACTCCTTCCCGGCGTTCAGGGCCACGAAACGCTGACCGTCCAGCGTGAAGTCGACTGTGAGGACGGTGCCGGCGGGGTAGGGCGCTCCCTGCGGATAGTGAGAGATCGCGTCGATGTGCGATCGGGGGAAGACCGTGACGTAGTACTCCGCGGCCTCCTCGGCGACGCCGTCGAACCAGAGGCACGGGGTGAGCGTGGGCATGGTGTCCTCCTTGGTGAGGGTGGCGCAGGTGCGCTGGTGTCGGTATGACCGTGGCCGAGGGCGAATCTCACCGGTTGCGCACCGGATGCGTATCCACGGCGCGCGTCGGCATACTGGGAGGTGCAGAGTCGGCCGTGGGGATGGCTGAGCGCGGGGCATCGGACAAGGTGCAGGAGTCGCATGTTGCAGGTTGGCACGTCGCGCGATGGCCGCGCGCTGCTGGAGCGTCCCCGCGTGCTGGAGCACCTCGATCGAGGGTTACGGCACCCTGTGGTGTTGCTCGGCGGGCTCAACGGGATGGGTCGGGTCACCGCCCTGACGCAGTGGGCACAGGTGCACGGTGCAGTGCTGGTGCAGCCGGGAGCATGGGATGCGCAGGCCGCCGCTCAGGTCGTCGCGGCTGTCGCGACCGGGCAGCGCACGCTCCTGGTCCTGAGCGCGCGGGATCCCGGACTGGGAGAGGCACTCGAGCACGCGCGTTCGCTGGGTGGGCTCGATGCCTACCTGCACGTGGTGGTGCGCGGTGGCGTCGCTCTGGGCGTGGATTCCGCGGCGTTGACGCGCCATAGCGGCGTCGAGGTGGCCTCCGTGGATCCGCGCCTGTTGCTGTTCACGCGGTCCGAGATCATGGAGTTGGGTCGACTGCACGCTCGCGAGATCGACGAGATCGAGGCCGGGGAGATCCTCGACGCCACGTCCGGTCATCCGGAACTCGTGGTGTCGTGCCTTCGGCGCGATGACGAGCGCGACGCCCGCGACCAGTCGTGGCTGGAGGTAGCGGTCGGTGTGGTCCGTGAGAATCTGACCGCGCAGGGCCCGAACACTCTGCTGCCGACGGACCTGCGGGCGCACCTGCGGCGCGTCGCGCTGCTGGGCGGCGTTCCCACCCGGGTGACCAACGCCCTGGCAGCTCGGCAGGGGTGGGCCGAGGACTTGCAGGACCTGGTCGCATGTGGCCTGGTGAGCATCGGCCCCCAGGACTCCTTCCAGATCGTGGAGGTGCTCGGCCGCGCTGTGAGCGCATCAGCTCCCGAGGTGGTGCGGTGCGACTCCCGCACGGCCGTGCGCGCCGCACAGGAACTCTGGGCAATGGGGGAGGTGGCGTGGGCACTGCACGTCCTGGAACAACGCGGGGAGCGTGCCGACCTGATCACGGTGCTCCTCGCCAACGGCTCGAGCCTGCCTGATCTGGGTGTCACGCGGATCCTCGATCTCGAGCGACGCTGGTCGATCGCGGTGGAACCGGAACTCGCGGTCCTGGTGGCGCGCGCCCTGGTGGATCTCACGATGCCAGGGCACGACGCCCGATTGACGCCGGGACGACTCGAGCGTGCGGCCGGGCTCCTGGTCACCCTCCCCGGGACGATCCCGGCACGGCTGAACGTGATGAGCGCACTGGTGCAGGGTCCGGTGGAGCGCGGCAACGGGGATGCGGCTGCCTCGAGTGAGACGCTGCGCGCGGCCCTGGCCGAGGTGGAGGCAGGGTCAGGCGCGGTCGAGGCCCCGCTCCACGCGAGCCTGCTCGCGCAGAGTGCGGTTACGCACCTCTCGCTCGGGCAGTACCGCGAGGCGGCAACAGCGTTGGCGGGTGCGGAGACGCTCGACGATTCCGGGGTGCCGGCAGCGATCGCGCGCGCGGGCGCGCCGATGGTGACGGCCACGATCGAGACGCCCCGCTGGAGGGATCTGGACGATGGGGCGCAGCCTGCGGCCGCGCGCCGACTCGGGGCCTACGGCCGCGCGTTCCGGGCCTTCTCACGGCTCCAGATGGACGAGGGCGCACGACTGCTGCGCAGCGAGTTCGGACCCGCGGGCGCGGAGCCCGCGCGTGACCCGCTGGTCCTGGAGGTGCTGGCGCAGCAACTGGAGAGCGTGGCCGCGCTGGCGACCGGCACCCAGGAGAGTGCGCTGTGGAACCTCGACGTGCTCGAGCGGGCGCTGGAGGGGCGGAGCCTCACCGCCTTCGAGACCTCGATCCTGCGGGCGAGCCGGGCGGAGCTGCTCAGCGAACTCGACCGGGTTCCCGAGGCCGAGGACCTGCTGCGTGATGGACTCGGGCAGTTCACCTCGACCGACCGGGTCTACGCCCGGGTCCAATGGCGCGCCGGACGCCCGGAGGTGGCGCTGGAACTCCTGGAGCCGGTGATCACCGATGATCACGTGCTGGAGTCCCGGCAGACGGTCTGGGCCTATGTGCTACACGCTCTGGCCGCCCGGGACTGCGATCGGATGGAAGAGTCGAACGACTCGCTGCGCCGGGCACTCGCACTCGCCGCCCGTAACGGCAATCTGATGCCGTTCGCGCGTCACGGCTGGGCGGTGCTGGTGGGGCTGGTCAGACAGGCTCAGCAGACCCACCTCGATCCCGCCAGCGCCATGATCGTCGGCGAGCTGGAGCGTGCGGTGGCCAGTCAGGCAAGAACCCACCTGTTGGGGAGGCTCTCCGCCCGCGAGCAGGCGGTTCTCACGGCGGCCGCGCAGGCCGCGGATGCGCACGCACTCGCGGAGTTGCTCTTCGTCTCCCCCAACACCATCAAGACACAGATGCGACAGGTCTATCGGGCGCTCGGCGTGCGGGGCTTCTCCGAGGTGCGGGTGGTCTCCCGGGCGTTGGAGCGCGACGCGCCGGCGCAGTGACTCCGGCGGGCGCCGGGGCGAGGTCGTCCCAGGTGACTGCCGAGGTGAACTCTGTGGTGAGTTCCCCGGTCGGACCTTGCCACTGCTGCGTCTGGCGCCAGGGCGCGGTGAGGATGGGGCTCGCCACGGTCCCGGGTAGGTGTGCACCACTGCGGTGCGTCTCCGACGCACGATCTCGCCCCGATGATCCGCAGTGATCCCCTCTGCGCATCAGCGCCGGGATCGTGGCACTGGCGGTGCAGCGCGGCGCCGTGCCGTGTAAGAGGAAGCCCTCCCGCGGCGTCGTAGGCTGCCGGACATGGCGAATGCGGCGCGGGTGGATGTGTGGCTGTGGGCCGTGCGGATGTTCAAGACCAGATCCGCTGCACAGGCCGCCTGCCGCGGCGGGAAGGTGCGGGTGGACGGTGTGCCCGCCAAGCCCGCGACCAGCGTCGGTGTCGGGTCGCGGGTCACCGCCCTGGTGGGGGACCGCCAGCGGGATCTGGAGGTCACCGGCATCCTGCTCAAGCGCGCGGGCGCCCCGATCGCGCAGCAGTGCTACATCGACCACACCCCACCGCCCCCGCCGCGGGAGTTCGTGGCGCCGGCCGGTACCCGGGAGCGCGGTGCGGGGCGGCCGACCAAGCGGGAGCGCCGGGAGATCGACCGGCTGCGCGGCCGACGCTGAGACGGTGCCCCCCGAACGGCGGACGGCACCGCCCCGAGGATCGGGGCGGTGCCGTCGCCGCTGGCCTCAGCGCGAGGTGACGTCCTCACGCGGACGCTCGGCGTCCTCGCCCCGGTGTCGCTGCGCGTCGTGCGCCGCGATCTCCTGCGCCACCTCGGCGTCGTGATTCTGATCCCGGTCGTCCTCCAGGAAGAGGTTCTTGGAGGAGGCTGCGTTGTAGGTCTCCAGGTCCAGGATTCCCTCCCGCTTGGCCACGACGGTGGGCACCAGGGCCTGCCCCGCCACGTTCACGGCGGTGCGGCCCATGTCCAGGATGGAGTCGACGGCGATGAGCAGCCCGACCCCCGCCAGTGGCAGGCCGAGGGTCGACAGGGTCAGGGTGAGCATCACCACCGCCCCGGTCAGGCCCGCGGTGGCAGCGCTGCCGACCACCGAGACGAATGCGATGAGGAGGTAGTCCGTGATCGTCAGGTCGATCCCGTAGAACTGGGCCACGAAGATCGCGGCGATCGCCGGGTAGATCGCCGCGCACCCGTCCATCTTGGTGGTCGAGGCCAGCGGCACGGCGAAGGAGGCGTAACTGCGGGGGACGCCGAGGTTGCGCTCGGTCACCCGCTGCGTCACGGGCAGTGTGCCGATCGAGGAGCGGGAGACGAAGGCGAGTTGGATCGCGGGCCATGCGCCGCGGAAGTACTGCATGGGGCGTAGCCCGTTGGTGCGCAGGATCACGGGGTAGACCACGAACAGCACCAGGGCGAGGCCCACGTAGACGGCGAGGGAGAACATGCCCAGGGAGGGGATGAGGTCCCACCCGTAGGTCGCCACGGCGCGGCCGATCAGGCCGAGGGTGCCCAGCGGCGCGAGCCGGATGATCCACCACAGCACCTTCTGTACCACGCTGAGCGCGGAGGAGGCGAAGGTGAGGAACGGTTCGGCCTGCTTGCCGACCTTGAGCGCGGCCAGTCCGACCACGATGGCGATCACCACGAGCTGCAGCACGTTGAAGCTGACACCGATCTCGCCACCGCCCTCGGGTGCGCTGCCGCCCAGGCCGAGGAAGTTCGTGGGGATGAGCCCGAGGAGGAAGTCCACCCAGGAGCCACTGCGAGAGGGATCGGCGGCGAACTCGGGGTCCACCGAGGTGTTCTCGCCCGGGCGCAGCACGAGCCCGAGCGTGATGCCGATGGCCACGGAGATCAGTGCGGTGATCGCGAACCACAGCAGCGTCTGCCCGGCCAGTCGCGCCGCGTTCGTCACGTTCCGCAGGTTCGCGATGGAGGAGACGATCGCCAGCAGCACCAGCGGCGGCACGATCGCGCGCAGCAGGTCGACGAAGGAGCCGCCGATGGTGGAGAGCGTCTCGGTGAGCCAGTTCGGGTCACCGTCGGCGGTCGGACCCATGGCGCGGGCGAGGAATCCGAGGAGGAGTCCGAGGGCGAGACCCAGCACGATCTGGGTCCCGAACGAGGGCATCCGCCACCGACGGCGGGTGGGTGCAGCAGTGGTGGACGAGGGCGAGGGCACAGCGCGGCCTTCCGGATCGGGGGTGAGGGCGACGCCCACTGTGCGCCCGCCGGCCCGGTTCGCGTAGCCGACCCCCGGAATCTCACAGTGTGAGACGCCCGGGAGTGCCCCGGTCTTCCCCTTGTCGGTGGGGAGTGATTGTCTACGGGCATGACGACGACGCAACCCGCCCGGGGTGACGGGCTCCTGGAGGACCTGGCTGCCATGCGCGGGGAACTGCGCGGGTACGCCTACCGCATGCTCGCCTCCTCCAGTGACGCGGAGGATGCCGTGCAGAACGCGATGCTGCGTGCATGGCGAGCCGCGGAGAACTTCGACGGGCGCTCCAGCGCCCGCACCTGGATGTATCGGATCCTCACGAACGTGTGCCTGGACGAGATCGCGGCACGGGGCCGGCGCGCGCTGCCGGTCGACCTCGAGGCCGCGGCCTCGCCACCGGTGGTGGCCTCCCTCGGGGAGCCGCTACCGGCGGCCACCTTCGTTCAGCCGGCCCTGACCGCCTCGGTGAGCGACCCCGCCGAGGTGGCGGTCAGCCGGGACTCGGTGCGACTCGCCTTCCTCGCGGCGCTGCAGCACCTGCCCGCCACGCAGCGTGCGGTGCTGATCCTGCGAGACGTCCTGGCCTGGCGGGCCGCGGAGGTGGCGGACCTGCTCGACCTGTCGGTGGCCGCGGCGAACAGCCAGTTGCAGCGGGCCAGGGAGACGATGGTCGCGGTGCGCGAGGGCACCCGTGCCGCGCGGCCGCGCGGGAGCGAGGAGGAACAGGCGCGGGTGGTCGCCCGCTACACCGCGGCGTTCGAGCGCTACGACATGGACGCGCTCGCCGCGATGCTCGCACAGGATGCCGTGATGTCGATGCCGCCGTACCGCCTGTATCTGCAGGGCCGCCAGGACGTGCTGGCCTGGCTGACCGGCCCGGGAGCGGAATGCGAGGGTTCGCGTGTGCTGCCGGTGGACGTCAACGGTGGTGCAGGCTTCGCCCAGTACCGCCGGGACCCGGCTGGCGGCCACTTCCCGTGGGGCGTGCACGTGCTGGTGGTGCGCGACGGCGTTGTCGCTGAGGAGACCGTGTTCCTCGGCGCGGACGTCTTCGCGGCGCTCGGCCTTCCGGCGCGGCTGGAGGAGGAACCCTCCGCGTGAGGGCCGCCGCGGCGCTGGCAGGGCCTCGGGAGCAGCGCCCGTTCACGTCCCGGCTCCGGCTCGCCTGCTCAGCCCCGGGAGGACGTGTTCAGCTCGAGGGGGACCTGCTCGGCTCGGGGGCGGGCGCCGGCGCCGAGTCGCCGTGCTGCACGCCGAATTCCTGCGCGTAGTACGCGCGCCCGTCCACGCCGACCGTGACCGCGAATCCCATCTCGGTGACCTCGGGGTTGACCATGTTCTCGTAGTGATCCGGGGAGTCCACCCAACCCTGCGCCACCTGGTCCAGCGTGCGTTGACCCACGGCCACGTTCTCCAGCGCGAGGCGGTAGTCGTACCCCGCGGCATCGAACCGGGCGCCGAGGCCACCGAGTCCGTCGTGGGTCATCTCGAGGATCTCGGCCTGGTGATCGGCCTGCAGCTGCGCGGCGGCGTTGAGCTCCTCGCTCAGCGTCAGCGGCGCGAGGCCCACCGCGGCACGTTCGCCGTTGGTGAGGTCCAGGATGCGCTCGGCGCCCTCGGATCCCAGCGGGAGTGAGCCGTCGCCTGCCGTGTACGCGAGTACGGCCACGTAGACGGAACCGCCCGCCTCGTAGCCGGCCTCGGCGACGCCGACTGCGCTGAAGGCGTCATCGATGAAGATCTCACGGGTCTCCGGGTCGGTGAGCCATTCCTGGGTCGCGGTCGTGACGCGCAGCGCACCCACCGCCTGCGCCGCGTGGCTGGGGTAGCCCGCGTCGGCTACGCCGGTGGCGAGCTGATCGGAGAAGCCTGCTGCGCCGTCGGCGATGAGTTCGGCCTGCTCGGAGGCGATGGCCTCGAGGTCGGGGTCTGTGACCAGGGCCTGCGCCCCGGCCTGCGCCCGGGCGTCGTTCAGCGCCTGCACGATGGTCTCGGTCGCGGTGCGGGGTTCTGCCGTGGTGGGTGCGGGTGCGGGTGTGGGCGTGGGCGCGTCAGCGGTGCTCGCTGCGCTCGGTGTCGCTGCTTGCGCACGTGAGTCCGTGGCGTGCGGGGAGGCCGTGGCGGCAGCGGGAGCGGTGCTGCCCGTCTCCGCGGGCGGGGCGGCGGTGCAGCCCGCCGCCGCAGCCAGGATCGCAGCCAGGATCGCGGGCAGCGTGAGCGCGCCGAGCCCGGATCGCGACGTCGGCATGGGCGTCCCTCCCTCGGTGGACTGGCCCCCATTCTTCCTCATGTCGGTCGCGACCCGGGGCAGGCCTCACACGAACAGCGGCGTCAGCTCCTCGTAGTCGCTCACGTTGCCCCCGGCGATCACGGTCTCGATGATCGCCCGGCCCAGCGGATCCAGGTCGTCGGTCAGGAACTGCTCCAACTCGGAGGCGAAGAATTTCTGCAGCACCGAGGCCCCGGCGTCGTAGGACTCCTCGCCCACCTGCGACTGGAACTCCGGGCGCAGCAGGGTGGGGCGGATCGTCTGCCCGTCGATGTTGATCTCGGTGAAGGTGTACCCGAACAGCGAGCAGCGGGCGGGCTGCAGGCGGTCCCGGCGCAACCGGGCCACGCCGCGGCGGGCCAGGTACTCCCGGGTGAGCCACTCCGCGGCGAACCCCACCCGGTAGGCGCCGATGTGCTGGTTGGGGGTGAGCACGTACCGGGTGCGAGGCGCGGCGAGGATCTGGTGCAGGAGCAGGTTCGCCGAGCCCACCTTGGTGGTGGTGGAGAACGGCCAGTAGGAGCCGACTCCCTCCGCGACCAGTCCGCCGTGCTCGAGCGTCTTGCGCTGCGCCGCGGACTCCCCGATCGAGGGGTTCTTGTCACCGCGCGGGGCGATCAGCCGCCACACCCACGCCAGGGCGGGCGGCACGATGTGCGCGATCCCCATGATCCCGTAGGTCGGCTTCTCCCGGGTGCAGGCCGGCATGCGCACCCCGAAGGTGCGGATGTCCACCTCCTCGGGGGTCTCGACGATGTTCGGCACGAAGGCACGCGGCACCACCACGCGCGGGTTGGGGCAGGGCTTACCCGTGGAGTCCAGGGTGTGCTCCCAGGGCAGGATGGTGGCGCCCGGCACGCCCTGCACGTTGAAGTAGACGAGGGGCTCGGGCGGCTGGATGCAGATCCGCTCCAGGTGCGGGTCGTCGCCGTAGGCCTTGAGGCCGTCGATGCGGATGAACCAGCCGTCCTCCGCGTCCGCGATGCCCATCTTCCCGTCACCGGCGGGTAGCGCCGGGTGGCACAGCGTCATGTCGTCGGTGACCGCCTGCAGCCGCGAGGACTCCGAGAGCGTGATGATGTACGGCTCCTGGGTGACCACGTTCTCACCGAGCTGGATGCGCCCGTCCGGCAGTCGGCGCATCTCCTGGGTCATCTCCGACTTGCCGCCGCCGGAGGCGCCCTCGTGCATGATCACGGTCTGGTTGTCGTACGGGGTGGTGACGCGTACCGCGGAGGCGTGCGCGGTCAGCCACGGTGTGGCCTCGTGCTCGCCGATGTCCAGCAGCACCGAGAACACGCCCTTCTTCGCGCTCGGCCCGGGATAGAGGTTGTAGGCCCAGACCTCGTGCAGGTCCTCGCTGCGGTTGTGCACCACCACCTGCCGGCCCTCGAAGTGGGTGTGCCGGAACGGCGGGGCCACGAACATCAGGCTGCGCGGGGTGTAGGGGCCCAGCTCCTCCAGGCTCACCCAGCCCTGCAGGTCCACCAGGGCGAGGGCGAAGAACGCGGCGTTCGCGGGGACCACGGCCAGCGAGGGGTAGCCGTAGGTGAGGCCCCCGGCCTTGAAGGGCACGACGGCGAGGGGCTGGGTGGCCAGCCACGCCAGCGTCTCGTTGCGCACCGGATCGAAGGGACCGCCCTCCCGGTCGGCGTAGCGCGGCTTGTCGGTGGGGCGCTCGTCCGCGATCCGCATGCAGTCGGGGTCGCGGCGGCGGATGTAGTCCTCGGGGTAGTTGACCGCGATGCCGTTCTTGCAGCGCGCGCTCGTGGCCTCCACGATCCGGGTGCGGGTGGCGGCGGAGGCGACGTCGTAGGCCACCTCGAACGTCTCCGGGGTCGCCAGGCCGCTGCCGTCCCCGCCGAGGGCGAGATCGAGCAGCTCGGCGCGGGACGCCGGGACGATGAGACTCGGGGCGCGCTCGAGGGCGTCGCGCACCTCAGGGGGCAGCGCGACGTCGGCCAGCAGGTTCACAGCGGTGGGCGTGGTGGTCATGGGGGACTTCCTCCACATCGGGGACGTTCACGACGCTAGGGCCGGCTTGGGGTGCCGCGGGTGGGGACTTGGTCCCGAGTTTGCACGGTCGTGGCGGGGGAGGATGGGAGTGATCCGAGGCGTCGAGGCCGAAGGAGGCTGAGCGATGAGCGTCGAAGTGGTCGACCGCGTGGTCGTCGGTACGGACGGGTCCGCGAACTCCCGCCATGCGATCGAGTGGGCCGCTCAACGAGCCCTGCGCGATGGCGACCCCCTCCACCTGGTGCGGGTGAGTCCGAGCATGCCGTTGCCGACTCGCAGCGGCGTGTTCCGTGCGATGGCGCACGGAGCCGGATTCGTGGAGCGCGTTCGTGAGCGGGACGAGGACGCACTCCAGCAAGAGGTGGCACGGGTGAGGCAGGCCTTCCCTGCCGTGCAGGTCACCGGCCACCTGCACGTGGGAGATGCTCCCGAGGTGCTCTCGCAGATCGCGGCGAGTGCGCGGCTCCTGGTCCTCGGTGCCACGGGGGCCTCAGCGGTCAACCGCCTGCTGCTGGGAGGAACGGTGGCCGCGGTGATCCACCACGCCCGGGGCCCCGTGGCGGTCGTCCCGGAGTCTGCGCAGGAGAGCGGGGGAGACTCCATCGTGGTGGGCCTCGATGACTCCGCGGACGCGGACGTCGTTGCGCACGCCGCCATCGAGGAGGCGCGCGCGGCCTCGCTGCCCGTGCACGCGATCCACGCGTGGTCGATATCGGCGGCGCTGCTCAGCAGCGACGTGGCGGCGGCCGCGATCACCGAGATCGACCGATACGACGAGGAGAACCTCGCCCGGCTCATGGCGCCGGCCGAGGCCTCCGGGGTCCGGGTGACCAGCGAGGTGCGACACGAGAGGCCGGAGGACGCGCTCGTGGCGCTGTCCGCACGCGCCGCCCTCGTGGTGGTGGGAAGCCGGGGCCGTGGCGGGTTCCCGGGGCTCCTGCTGGGTTCGGTCAGCAGGTCGGTCATCGCGCGCTCGGCTGCTCCCGTGCTGGTGGCACGGGCGAGGGACTCGGTCCGCGAACCGGTGGACCGAGAGGAGTGAGGGACGCGCTCGCGGCCCTCGTGGATTGCGAGACGAAGGAGATGCGGCAATGAAGGCGCTTGTCTACCACGGTCCTGGGGCGAAGTCCTGGGACGAGGTCTCGGACCCGGTGATCAAGGAACCGACCGACGTGATCGTGAGGATGGAGACGACCACGATCTGCGGGACCGATCTGCACATCCTCAAGGGTGATGTCCCGGCGGTGACCGAGGGGCGGATCCTCGGGCACGAGGGAGTCGGCACGGTGGTGGAGGTCGGGTCCTCGGTGGCCACCCTCGAGGCGGGGGATCGGGTGATCCTCTCCTGCGTGAGCGCGTGCGGATCGTGTTCCTACTGCCACCAGGGCCTGTACTCCCACTGCCTGGCCGAGGAGGGTGCCAGTGGCACGGGCTGGATCTTCGGCCACCTCATCGACGGCACGCAGGCCGAGTACGTGAGGGTGCCGTTCGCGGACAACTCCCTGCACAAGGTGCCGGACGGCGTGAGTGACGAGGCGGCGATGATGCTCTCCGACATCCTGCCCACGGGATTCGAGATCGGCGTCCGGTACGGCCGCGTCAAGCCGGGCGACGTCGTCGCGGTGATCGGGACCGGGCCGGTCGGGCTGGCCGCCATCATGACGGCGGGGCTGTACGGGGCGTCGCGGGTCATCGCGATCGACCTCGACGACAACCGCATCGCGGCGGCGCAGGAGTTCGGCGCCAGCGACGGGGTCAACAGCGGGGTCGAGGGCTGGGAGGACCGGGTCATGGCGATGACCGACGGACTCGGCGTCGACGTCGCGATCGAGGCGGTCGGGGTGCCCACCACGTTCACCTCCTGTGCCCGTATCGTGCGGCCGGGCGGGACCATCGCGAACGTCGGCGTGCACGGGGAGTCGGTGGAGCTCCCGCTGCACGAGCTGTGGATCAAGGACATCGCGATCACCATGGGATTGGTGAGCACCTCCACCACCCCGATGCTGTTGCGGCTCGTGGCGCAGGGGAAGTTGCAGCCGGCTGCTCTGGTCACCCATAGGTTCGGATTCGATCAGATGATGGAGGCCTACGAGACCTTCTCGCGCGCCGCGCAGACGCGGGCGCTGAAGGTGGCCATCGCGCGGTGACACGCCAGTCCTGACATCGACGGCCGGTAGGGGGCGGGGTGGGCCGGCCCCCTGCTCGGGCCCACCCCCGGCCGTCGATGCCGACGGCCCCTACATCCTTCGTTCCCCCTGCGCCCCCGTCACCTGCGACCCTAGACCCAGTGAGTCGCGATTGGTATCCCTTCGATGCAGAAGTGATCCGTTTGATATCATTATGCGCGCACAAGCGCGCCGAGAGCGCTTCGTGGTCGCCTCGGCATGGCGGCGGGTGCGCGGGGGCGCTCCTGGTCGCCATGTGGCGCTCCTCACACGTGGCCTTCCTGTGTGCCGCATCGAGGTGCCTCCCAGCGTGCTCCCAGCAGTTGTGGGGAACACTAGGAAACGTCAGGTCCCCACCAGGAGGTACACCCGATGGCCAAGTCCACGGTCACCAGCCCGCTGCACCGCTCCGCGGCCGCGGCGTCGATCGTGATGGTCGGCGCCCTCGCCGGCTGCTCCTCCGGTGAGACGGGTGCCGGCGGGACCGACCAGGGTGGGTCTGCGCCGTCGGCCACCGAGTCGGCCGATGCTGCCGCGCAGGACCCCGGCGCCGCAGGCGACGAGGCCACCTACGCCGATGGCACCTACACCGCCACCGGCGGGTACATCTCCCCGAACGGCCCCGAGGAGGTCGAGGTCACCCTCACGCTCTCCTCCGGTGTGGTCGCCGAGGTGGACGTGGCCTCCCTGGCCACCAACCCGAACTCCGAGTTCTACCAGGGTGAGTTCATCGGGGGGATCGCAGACGTCGTGGTCGGCGTCCCGATCGACGAGCTCGAGGTGGACCGCGTGGCCGGCTCCTCCCTCACCTCCGGCGGCTTCAACGAGGCCGTGGAGATCATCAAGGGCGAGGCGAGTGCCTGACGCCGAGGCGGATTTCCGCACGCCGCATCGCTCACCGCTCGCGGCCCGCGCCGCCGACGACGCCATGCGCTTCGAGGCCATCGGCACCCAGTGGACGATCCTCACGCCCGAGCCCCTCCCCATGGGGGTGGAGGCGCGGATCCTGGCCGCGATCAGCGAGTTCGACCACGAGTGGTCCCGGTTCCGGGAGGACTCCCTGGTCGCGGCGCTCGGGCGCGAGGGCGGCACGGCCCCGGTCGGGCTCGACGGTGAGGCGATGCTCCGGCTGTACACCCGCCTCGCGGAGGCGACCGAGGGCGCCGTCAACCCCCTGGTCGGGGCCCGCCTGAGCCACCTCGGCTACGACGCGACCTACCGGTTGGAGCCGGCGCCCGGGGCGCCGCCGGAGGTGCCCTCGTGGAGCAACCGCTTCCAGGGCACGACGGCGCTGCTCACCCTGCCGCGCGGAACCGTGCTGGACGTGGGTGCGATCGGCAAGGGTCGACTGGTGGACATCGTGGTCGGCATCCTGCAGTACGTCGGGATCTCGGAGTTCACCGTGGACGCCGGGGGCGACATGCGCCACCGGGGCGCCTTCCACGGCGGCGACGGGTTGCGGGTCGCCCTCGAGCACCCGCTCGACTCCGAGCGCGCCGTGGGTGTGGTGACCCTGCAGGACGCGGCCATCGCCGCCTCCGCCACCAATCGACGCTCCTGGTCCGCCGGGCTGCACCATGTGCTGGACGCACGCACCGGCGCCCCCGCCCGCGGGGTGCTGGCCACCTGGGCCATTGCCCGGACGGCCATGCTCGCCGACGCCGCCTCCACGGCCGCCTTCTTCCTGCCCCCGGCCGCGGTGATGCAGGCACTGGACGGCGTGCACGCCGTGATCGTGATGCCCACCCGCGGGCCCCTGCGCGCCGCCGGTTTCGATGCGCTGCCCGAGGGCCGCGCACACAGTGGCACCCTGTTGGCGTGACCATCCTCAGCTCACTGGACCGCCTGCTCGGGCGGATCTCCATGGTGCTGTTCACCGCGGTCGTCCTCGCGCTGCTCCTCGCGGTTGCGGGGGTCCAGGCGGGGCTCGGGAGCCTGCCCTATGACTGGGCCGTGCTGCTGCCCGCTGCAGGCAGCGCCGTCGTGGGCAGCCTGCTCGGCACGATCGCGGGTGCCCTGGTCACCCGGTCCCGGCCCTACCTGCCCTCCAGTGCGGTCACGGGCCTGATCCTCACCCTCGTGATGCCCGCCACGCTCGGCTGGCAGGTGTTCCTGCTCGCCGGGGCCGCGGCCGGCGCCTCCAAGTACCTCATCGCCTGGCACGGGCGGCACCTGCTGAATCCCGCCGTCGTGGGCCTGCTCGTGATCGGCGTGACCGGGGCGGGAGTGAGCACCTGGTGGGTGGGGACCGAGCCGATGATCCTCCCGGTGCTGCTCGGCGGCCTGCTGGTGCTGTGGCGGGCGCGGCGGCTCGGGTTCGCCGCCGTCTACGCGTCGGTTGCGATCGGGCTCACCTGGTTCGGGTATGTGCTCGGGGGTGCGGAGCCCGGGGCTGCGCTGCGGTTCGCGGTGGTCTCCGCGCCCACCCTCTTCCTCGCCGCGTTCATGCTCAGCGAGCCCGTGACCAGCCCGCCGCGGGCGTGGCAACGTGCGGTGGTCGGCGCGCTGGTGGCGCTCGTGCAGGTGCTGCCGCTCTACCTGCCCGGCGGCGGGGTGGTCCTCGGCACACTGACCATCACCCCGGAGCTGGCGCTCGCCGTCGGGAACCTCGTGGCGTTCGCCTTCGGGACGCGCGCCCGGGTGCGGTTGCGGCTCGTGCGGCGGCAGGTGCGCGGCGACCTGGTCGACCTGTACTTCGCGCCCTCCCGGCCGCTGCGCGCGCTTGCGGGGCAGTACCTCGACGTGGACGTGCCGCAGGCCGGGCTGGTGGCGGATCGGCGGGGGCGACGGCGCCCGCTCAGCCTGGCCGGCGACCCCGCCGGTCCCGAGGTGCGGCTCGTGACGCGGCTGCGCGCGGCGCCGGACGCGCGGCCGAGCCCGGTGAAGCAGGCCCTGGTGAACCTCCCGCCGGCGGGGGAGATCGCGGTGCTCGGGGTGGCGGGGGAGTTCCTGGCGCCGAGGCCCGGGCGGCCTGCCCTGCTGGTGGCCGCCGGGATCGGCGTGACCCCGTTCCTGGCGATGCTCGATGCGGCGGCGGGGTCGGCGCCCTGGGGTGGTGCGGCGGGTGGCGCGCGGGACTGGGTGGTGCTGCACGCCGTCACCCGCGCCGAGGACGCACTCGCGCTGGCCGCACCGCCGCCGGCGGGGGTGCGGTGCCTGCTCGTGGTCCCACCGGAGTTGGCCGCGGCCTCGGCGACCGGCTGGGAGACCGTGGTCGGCTCGGTGTACTCGGCCGATGGCCTGCTGGCCCTGGTGCCGGACGTCGCGGCGCGGCAGGTGCTCGCCTCCGGCGCGCCGGTGCGGCTCGAGCCCCTGCGCCGCGCGCTGCGTGCCGCCGGCGCCCGCCGCGTGCGCACCGACGTCTTCCTCGGCTACTGACGCGAGGCGGTTCTGCAGGCACCGCGAGGTGGTTCTGCAGGCACCGCGAGGTGGTTCTGCAGGTACCGCGAGGTGGTTCTGCAGGTACCGCGAGGTGGTTCTGCAGGCACCGTCCGCTCCGCCCGAGATAGGGGTGGGGGTATCGGCGGGCAGGAACCTAGGATGGCGGCGTGACGCACGCCCCCGCCGACACTCGCACCCGCCTGCAGCGCCGCACCCTGATCCTGCTCTCGGTCGCGCAGATCCTCAGCGGCATCGCCGCCGGCTCCATCGTCTCGGTCGGGTCCCTGATCGCCGTCGACCTCACGGGCAGCGACGCCTGGGCCGGCTCCGTCACCACCGCCAACACCCTGGGCGCCGCGCTCGCCTCGCTGATCCTCGCCCAGCTCGCCGCCGCCCGCGGCCGCCGCCCCGCGCTGGCCGGCGGGCTCGCGATCGCGGCCCTGGGCGCCACCAGCGTGATCGCCGCAGCCGTCACCGGCCAGTTGCTGTTGCTCCTGCTCGGCGGGGCACTCATGGGCTTCGGCAGCGCCGTCAACCTGCAGGCCAGGTTCGCCGCGACCGACCTCGCCGCGCCGCGCACACGCTCGCGGGACCTGTCGATCGTGGTGTGGATGAGCACCGTCGGGGCCGTCACCGGCCCCAACCTCATCGCCTTCGCCGAGGCGATCTCGCAGGTCACCGGCCTGCCGCTGCTCGCCGCCGCCTTCGCGCCGCCGATCGCGGGGCTGCTGGCTGCCGTCGCCGTGCTCGGCATCGGCCTTCGCCCCGATCCGCTGCTGCTCTCGCGCGAGCACGAGGGCGCCCTGGATCCCGCCTGGTCAGCTGCGTCAACGCCCCAGCCCGTGCCCGACGGCGCAGCCTCCTCCCGAGGCCGGTTCACCGGCCTGAGCCGCTCCTTCGCCGCCCTGCGGGGCCACCCGCGCGCGTTGGCGGCGCTCATCGCGATCCTCGCCGCACACGCCGTGATGGTCGCCGTGATGTCGATGACCCCGGTGCACATGGAGCACCACGGCGCCACCCTCCAACTCGTCGGGCTCACCGTGAGCCTGCACATCGCCGGGATGTACGCCCTCGCGCCGGTGATGGGCCTGCTCGCGGACCGCCTGGGGCCACCCGCCGTGCTGGTGGGCGGCCTGGCCGTGCTGATCCTCGCCGTCGCCCTCTCCGGGGCCTCCGGGGCGAACGCCGCGCTGACCACCGCCGGCCTGATCCTGCTCGGCCTGGGCTGGTCGGCCGCCACGGTTGCGGGTGCCGCGATGATCGCCGCCTCGGTGACCGGCCCGGAGCGGGTCGCGGTGCAGGGCCTGGCGGACTCCCTGATGTCCCTGGCCGGGGCGGCGGGTGGGGCGCTCGCGGGGGTGGGCCTCGCCGTCGTGGGCTACGGCGGGCTGAACGCCGCCGGGGGAGCGGTGGCCGCCCTGGCGATCGTGGCCGTGCTGGCGGTGCTTCGCCGCCCCCGAGTTGCCCCGTGATACCCCTGGGGGTATAGTCCTGCGCATGGCAACCCGTGAGATCACCCTCGAGAACATCGAGGACACCATTACCGCCGGCGGCATCGTGCTGCTGGACTTCTGGGCGGACTGGTGCCCCCCGTGCCGCGCCTTCGGTCCCGTCTTCGAGAAGTCCTCGCAGGCGCACCCCGAGGCCGTCTTCGGCAAGATCGACACCGAGGCGCAGCAGCAGCTCGCCGCCTCCTTCGGCATCACCTCCATCCCCACCCTCGCGGTCTTCCGCGACGGGATCATGGTCTTCAACCAGCCCGGTGCGCTCGCCGGCCCCCAGCTCGAGGCCCTCTACCAGCAGGTCGCGGCGCTGGACATGGACGAGGTCCGCGCGAAGATCGCCGCGGCCCAGCAGGCCCAGCAGGGTCAGCAGCAGGAGGCTCGCGCATGAGGCTCGTGGTCGTCGGCGGCGTGGCCGGGGGGATGAGCGCGGCCGCGCGCGCCCGCCGGTTGGACGAGCACGCCGAGATCATCGTGCTGGAGCGGGGCGAGCACCCCTCCTTCGCCAACTGTGGCCTGCCCTACTACGTGGGCGGGGAGATCCGTCAGGAGTCCAAGCTCCTGGTCCAGACCCCCGAGTCGCTGCGCGCCGCGCTGGACCTCGACGTGCGCGTCCGCCACGACGTGACCGCCGTCGACCCGCACGCCCGTACCCTCACCGCCACTACGCCCGACGGCGAGATCACCCTCGGCTACGACGCCCTCGTGCTCGCGCCGGGCGCCGCCGCCGTGGTGCCGCCGATCCCGGGCCTGGCCGACTCCCTGGCCTCCGGTGTGGTCAAGACGCTGCGCACGGTGGGCGACGCCATCGCGATGCGGGCGGCACTGCCCCAGGCTCGCCGCGCCGTGGTGCTCGGTGCCGGCTTCATCGGTCTGGAGGCCGCCGAGGCGCTGCGGCTGCAGGGCCTGGAGGTCGACGTGGTCGAGCTGGCCGAGCACGTGCTGCCGCCGCTGGAGCGCGAGATGGCCTCCCTGGTCACCGACGAACTGGTCCGCCTGGGGATCTCCGTGCACGACGGCGTGGCCGCCACGGCGCTCGAGGACGCCGCGGGTGAGGCGGCCGTGGAGGTGGTGCTCGACGACGGCGCTCGACTCCCCGCGGACCTCGTGGTCCTCTCGGTGGGCGTGCGCCCCGACACGGCGCCGTTCGAGGCGGCCGGCGTGGAGTGCGAACGCGGGGCGATCGTGGTCGATTCCCGCGGGCGCACCAACGTGCCGGGCATCTGGGCCGTGGGTGACGCCACGGTCAGCGAGGATGCCGTGACCGGGGCGCGCCGCCCGGTGGCGCTGGCCGGTCCCGCCAACCGCGGTGGTCGGCTCGTGGCCGACGACATCCTCGCGCCGGAGCGTGCCCGCCCGATGCCGCGCCCGGTGGGCACCGCGATCGTGCGGGTCGGCGAACTGACCGCGGCCATGACCGGCGCCAATCGCGCCGCCCTCGAGAGCGCCGGGATCGCGTTCGAGACCCTCCACCTGCACCCCGGCAGTCACGCCGGCTACTTCCCCGGCGCCGAGCAGATCCACCTGCTCGTGCACCTGGGCACCGGCGGTGAGCACGAGGGGCGCCTGCTGGGCGCCCAGGCCGTGGGGGCCGACGGCGTGGACAAGCGGATCGACGTGCTCGCCACCGCCATCCGGCACGAGGCGATGGCCGCCGACCTGATGGACCTCGACCTCGCCTACGCCCCGCCCTACGGCAGTGCGAAGGACCCGGTGAACCTCGCTGGGATGATGGCCGACAACCTCGCGGAGGGCTCGCTCGCCGTGTGGCAGGCGCGCGATCTCGACGCCGTGCGGGGGGCCTCGCTGATCCTGGACGTGCGCAGCCCCGGCGAGTTCGCCTCCGGCCATATCCCGGGTGCGCTCAACGTGCCGCACACGCAGTTGCGCGAGCGGATGAGCGAGGTGCGCGCGGCCGCTGCCGGCCGCCCGGTCCGCGTGCACTGCGCGAGCGGGATGCGCTCCTACCTCGCGCACCGGCTCCTGGTGGCGGAGGGCTTCGACTCGGCCAACCTCTCCGGCGGGATCCTCACGCTGGAGGCGTGGCTGGGGCGGGAGGCCGCCGAGGTACTCGTGACTCCCGAGGCTGCGGTTCCCGAGGCTGTGCGATGATCACCTGCCACGTCACGCCCGGCGTCCGCGCGATGCGGGTGCTGGCGGCCGTGGTGCTCGCGGCGTTCTCCGGCTCGATGTGGTCGAGTAACCTGCTGTGCGCCGTGCCCGCGGCGATCTGCGCCACCTTCCTGCTGATCGGGGCCATCACCGGATGGTGCCCCACCCAGTTGCTGCAGGGCCGCTCCGGTCGCGGCGGCCGGGCCGAGCGGGCGGCGTCCGATGCCGGGGACCTCGGCTTCCCCACCGCACCCACGCCGATCACCATCGGCTCGCACAAGGAGTCACGTCATGACTGACCAGGCAGGCTTCGAGCTGACGAGCGAGCAACTCGCCACGCAGCGCAAGATCCTCAACCGGCTGCGGCGAGCCGCCGGCCAACTGAACGGCGTCATCGCGGCGGTGGAGTCCGGCGCCCCGTGCCGTGACGTGGTCACCCAGCTCTCCGCCGTCTCCAGCGCGCTGGACCGGGCGGGCTTCGCGATCGTCTCCTCGGCGATGCGGGACTGCCTGGTGGACGACGCAGAGCAGCCAGGCGAGGGCGCCGGGTCCGCTGCCGGGTCTCCCCGGCGAGGTAAGCGCGAGAACCTCACGCCCGAGGAACTCGAGAAGATCTTCATGATGCTCGCCTGACCGGCGAGCGCTCCCCACCCACTCCCTTTGTCAGGGGTTCCGTCCGGTCCCGGGCGGAACCATCGAATCCCGATACCCCAGGAGGTATTCATCATGTGTCAGGCAGTGACGTGTCGTAAGTGCGGCAAGGTGACGTGGTCCGGTTGCGGTCAGCACGTGGACCAGGTCATGCGCGGCGTTCCGAAGTCGCAGCAGTGCGAGGGTCACGCGGCCGAGCCGGGCTTCTTCTCCAAGCTCTTCACCCGCTGAGACTCACCCGGGCCGGGTGGCCTGACGCCCCGGAGCCGATCGCGGCTCCGGGGCGTCTCTCGTGCCTGGCGGGTCTCTCGTGCCTGGCGGGTCCGAGGTCGGGCGTCAGTCCGTCACGATCGGCAGGTCGGTCGCCTCCGCCGCCTCGCTCACGCTCCCGAGGTCGATCACCTCGCCGAAGCCCGCCTCGGCCATCAACTGGGCGGCCTGCGCGGATCGGTTCCCGGAGCGGCAGTAGACGGCGTAGGTCTCCGCGGGGTCCAGCGCGGCCAGTTGGGCGTCGAAGTCCAGCCCGGAGACGTCGATGTTGAGCGCCCCCTCGAGGTGGCCGTCGGCGAACTCCGCCGGGGTGCGCACGTCGAGCACGACCGTGGAGTCCTCGACCACGGCCGCGGCGCTCGGGTCGGTCTCGTCGGTCGATCCCGCACATCCGGCGAGGGTTGCGGCGCCGAGCGCGAGCGCGGCGAAGGAGAGGCTGAGTCGGGAAGGTCGCATGACCTCAGAATACCCCTATGGGTATCAGCGGGGTGCCGTGGCGGGGCGGGGATGTGGCGGGCAGAATGAGCGATGTGAAGATCCCCGCCGACCAGGTCAGCGACGCCCCCAGATTCGTTGCCGACGTCCCGATCCCCAGCGCCGATGCCGTCCACGCACTGCTGGAGGAGGCCTACGACTCCTTCCGTGACGTCACGGAAGGGGCTCTCTCCAGCGCCGTGCCTTCCCTCCAGCTCGCGAACCCCGACCACTTCGGGCTCGCGGTCATGGGGGTCAACGGGCGACTGCACGAGCGCGGCGACTCCCGGGTCCCGTTCACGATCCAGAGCGTCTCCAAGCCCTTCACCTACGCGCTGGTGGCGCAGGCCCACGGGATCGAGTTCATCCGCGAGAGGATCGGCGTGAACGCGACGGGCCTGCCCTTCAACTCCGCCCAGGCGGTCGAGCAGGGGGTCCCGGGCCCGACCAACCCCCTGGTCAACGCGGGTGCGATCGCCACGGCGAGCTACGCCGTCGGGGAGGGCGTGGAGGAGCGCTGGTCCTGGCTGCGCAACGGTCTGTCCCGGTTCGCGGGGCGTGACCTGACGCTGAACCACGACGTGCTGGAGAGCGAACGCGCCACCAACTACCGCAACCGTGCGCTGGGCAACCTCATGCGTTCCTTCGGGGCACTGACCGGTAGCCCGCTGGACGCGGTGGAGATCTACACCCGCGCCTGCAGTCTGGAGGTCACAGCCGCGGACCTCGCCGCGATGGGCGCGGTGCTCGCCGACGGCGGTGTGCACCCCGTGACCGGGCAGCGCGTGGTCAGCGCGGAGGTCGCGCGGCTCACGCTCGCCGTGATGCTGGTCGCCGGGATGTATGAGACCTCCGGGGACTGGCTGGTGGACGTCGGGATGCCGGGGAAGTCCGGGATCGGCGGTGGCATGGTGACCGTCGCGCCCGGGAAGGGGGCGTTCTCCACCTTCTCCCCGCTGCTGGACCATGCCGGCAACTCCGTGCGCGGCGGACGCGTGGCCACGATGATCGGGCGCACCCTCGGGTTGGACATGCTCGCCTCGCGGCCCTACACGCGCAGCGAGTCCGACGCCGACTGACCCGCGCGCCACCGACTGGCACCCCCTCGCCGAGCGTGCGGTTGGGCAGGGCTGCGTGCGCTGCGGGCTGCGCAAGGACCCGCTCGGCGGCGGATCGCGCCGCATTGCAAGGAGCGGCGGCGGGCCATGCAAGCGAGCCGTGACGCGACCGTCATCGACGGGGGCAAAGACACTCATGCGGTGCTGAACCTCGTGCAGCGAGTTGTAAAGCCACCGACTTGCTTGCTGTAACGAGGATCACTCGTCACAATCGAGGGGCCAGAAGCGGCGCGAGGACGCGCCGCGCAGGCGCCCCGACGTGACCCTGACGACGACGAACAGGACCGCCCGTGCCTCATGCACCTCGCGCCTCCCACACCCCGGGAGATCCCGCCGCCTCCGCCACCCCCGGAGCCGTCCGACGCCCGAGGGGCCGAACCGGCCCCCGCCGTCGGGCAGCCGCGCTGCTCGCCACCCTCGGCCTCGTGACGGCCGGCGCCGCAACCGCTGTCCCGAGCCTCGCCGAGCCGCTCGAGCCCGAGCGCACCGCCACCCTCGTGGGTGACCTGCAGACGGAACTCGGCTGCGAGAGCGACTGGGCGCCGGACTGTGAGGCCACCCTGCTCACGCCCACCGGCACCGAGGGGGTCTACACCCTTGAGGGGGAGCTGCCTGCCGGGTCCTATGAGTACAAGATCGCGATCGACGGCGCGTGGGACGAGGCCTACGGCCTGGACGGCGGCGGGGACAACATCCCGCTGACCATCGGCGGGGACGCCACCCTTCGCTTCAGCTACGACGACACCACCCACCGCACCGCGCTCACCCCGCTGACCCTCGCTGCGGACGAGGACGCCGCCGCCGACGCGGCGGTGCTCGCCGACCCGGTGCGCAACGAGGGCGCCGGGGAGTCCTTCTACTTCGTCATGACCGACCGGTTCGCCAACGGTGACCCCGGAAACGACACCGCCGGCATCGCCGGAGACCGCCTCGAGCACGGCTTCGACCCCACCGACAAGGGCTTCTTCCACGGCGGCGATGTGCAGGGCCTGCGCGACCAGCTCGACTACATCGAGGGTCTGGGCACCACCGCGATCTGGCTCACGCCTTCCTTCAAGAACGCCCCCGTGCAGGGCACCGGCGCGGACGCGTCGGCCGGCTACCACGGTTACTGGATCACCGACTTCACCCAGATCGACCCGCACCTGGGCACCAACGCCGAGCTCGAGGCCCTCATCGCGGAGGCCCACGCCCGTGACATCAAGGTGTACTTCGACATCATCACCAATCACACGGCGGACGTGATCGACTACGCCGAGGGCGAGTACTCCTACATCGACCAGGCGACCAGCCCCTACCTGGACGCTGAGGGGACCCCGTTCGACCCCGCCGACTACGCCGGCGGCGACACCTTCCCGGCGATGGACCCCGCCACCTCCTTCCCCTACACCCCGGTGATCGCCGCCGAGGACGCCGACCTGAAGGTCCCCGCCTGGCTGAACGACCCGACGCTCTACCACAACCGTGGCGACTCGACCTGGAGCGGGGAGTCGGTCACCTACGGCGACTTCGTGGGCCTGGACGACCTCATGACCGAGCACCCAGACGTGGTGGACGGCTTCATCGAGATCTACGAGGCCTGGGTGGACCTGGGTATCGACGGGTTCCGCATCGACACGGTCAAGCACGTGAACTTCGAGTTCTGGGAGCTGTTCTCCGCCGCGATCGCCGAGCACGCCGACGCCGTGGGCAACCCGGACTTCTTCGCCTTCGGTGAGGTGTACGACGCCGACGCCGCCCTGCTCTCCCCGTACGTGCGGGACACCGCGATGGACGCCACCCTGGACTTCGCGTTCCAGTCCGTCGCCTCCTCCTGGGCCACCGGCGGCAACAGCGCGGGCCTGGCGAACCTGTTCGCCGCGGACGACCTCTACACCACCGCCACCACCAACGCCCAGGCGCAGCCGACCTTCCTCGGCAACCACGACATGGGCCGGATCGGGTACGACGTGCGGGGAGCCGATGACCCCGTGGCGGCCTCCGCCGTCGCCCACTCCCTCATGTACCTCACCCGTGGCCAGCCGGTGGTCTACTACGGCGACGAGCAGGGATTCGTGGGGGACGGCGACCTCGGCGGCACCGACAAGGACGCCCGGCAGTCGCTGTTCGCCACCCAGGTCACCGAGTTCGCCGAGCAGAACCTGCTGGACGGCACCCAGGCCGGGAGCGTGGACCGCTACGACACCGACGCCGCGCTGTACGAGCACATCGCCACCCTGGCCGACCTGCGCCAGTCCACCCCGGCCCTGACCGAGGGCGCGCAGATCACCCGCCTGGCCGACGGCGGCACCTTCGTCGCCTCCCGGGTGCACCCGGACGAGCGGATCGAGCACCTCGTGGCCGTGACCAACGGCGCCGAGCAGACCGTCACCGTCACCACCCTCACGCCGGGCGCCACCTACACCCCGCTGCTGACCCTCTCCGGTGAGGAGACCCTCCCGGCGGGAGCCCCGGTGACCGCCACGGCCGACGGCGAGATCACCCTGACCATCCCGGCGCGCGGCGCCGTGGTGCTCGTGGCGGACACCGAGGTGGCCGCCGGTGACGATACGAGCATCACCGTCGAGGCCCCCACCCCGGGCGCCGCGATGGAGGGCGTCGCGCCCGTGGCCGCCGCCATCGACGCCGACACCTGGGCACAGACCTCCTTCGCCTACCGCGTGGTCGGCGCGAGCGAGTGGACCCCGCTCGGGGTCGCGGAGACCACCAGCCCGCGGGTGTTCCACGACGTGACCGACCTGGCCGCCGGCACCCTGATCGAGTACCGCGCCGTGCGCACCGACGCCGCCGGGACCACCACCGGGACCTCCACCTTCGCCGGCATCGGCCACGCGGTGGACGGCGTGGTCGAGGACGGCGGGGGAGAGGGTGACCTCTTCGTCACCGTGCCCGGCAGCCACAACGCGGCCATGGGCTGCACCGGCGACTGGCAGCCCGGCTGCGAGGCGGCCGCGCTGAGCGAGGCCACCGGCGGCATCTACACCGGCACCTTCGACATCCCCGCCGGCACGTACGAGTACAAGGCGGCCGTGGGCGGCACCTGGGACATCAACTACGGCGCCGGCGGTGAGCCGAACGGTGCCAACATCGTCTACACCCACGAGGGCGGCGATATCACCTTCTACTTCGACCCCGACACGGGGATCGTGTGGAACACCGCGCAGGGCCCGATCATCACCCTCGCCGGCAGCTTCCAGTCCGAACTGGGCTGCGACGACTGGTCCCCGGACCAGTTGTGCGCCTGGATGCAGCCCAGCGGCGAGGACGGCATCTTCACCTTCGCCACCACCGAGTTGCCGGCCGGAGCGTATGAGACCAAGGTGACCCATGGGCTCTCGTGGGCCGAGAACTACGGGGCCGACGGCGTGAGTGACGGCGCCAACATCCCGTTCAGCGTCTCGGAGGGAACCCAGGTGGTCTTCACCTACGACGTCGCGACCCACCTGCTCACCATCGAGGTCGCCGATCCGCCGCTGGCGGGCACCGGCGAGGAGCGTGCGCACTGGGTGAGCGCCGACCTGCTCGCCTACCCGGCCGCCCTCGGCTCGGGAGGGTCTTACGCGCTGCACCACTCACCGGACGCCACCCTGGAGGTGGTCGACGGCGCGGTCACCGGGGGCGAGGCGCTCGCCCTGGAGGTGGTCGAGGAGGGCCTGCCGCAGGACATCGCGGACCGGTTCCCGGCGCTCGCGGACTTCACCGCGCTGCGACTCGTGGACGCCGATGCCGCCCAGGCAGCGCAGGCGCTGCGCGGGCAGGTGATGGTCTCCCGCAGCGACGGCGAGACGCTGACGGCGTTCACCGGGGTGCAGATCCCCGGGGTGCTGGACGACCTGTACGCCGCGGACCTGGCCGAGGTGACCCTCGGCCTGGACTGGGGCGGGACCAACCCGCTGGTGGCGGCGCTCGCCACCATGGCGGGCCCGGCCGCGGCGGCCGACGCGGCCGAGGCGGCCGACGCGACCGAGGCGGCTGCGGGTGATGCTCAGGCCACCGCGACGGTGTGGGCCCCGACCGCGCAGAGCGTGGAGCTCGTGCGCTGGGACGGCGCGACCGGCTCGGAGACCGTGCTCACCGCGGACCGGGACGACGCCGCGGGCTCCTGGAGCGCCGGACCGCTCGCGGCGGGCGACGCCTACCGGTGGCGGATCACCGTCTACGCGCCGGCGACCGGGGCGATCGAGACCAACGAGGTCACCGATCCCTACTCCGTGGCGCTGACGACGAACTCGGTGGCGAGCGTCGCCGTCGACCTCTCCGACCCGGCGCTCGCGCCGAGCGAGTGGGCCGAGACCGCCTCCCCGGTGGTGGCGCGGGACGTGGACCAGACGATCTGGGAACTGCACGTGCGCGACTTCTCCATCGGGGACGAGACGGTGCCGGAGGCCGACCGCGGCACCTACCGGGCCTTCACGCACACCGATTCGGCGGGGATGACCCACCTGCGGGAGCTCGCCGAGGCGGGGATCACCACGGTGCACCTGCTGCCCACCTTCGACATCGCCTCCATCGAGGAGGACCCCGAGGCGCAGGCCGCCCCGGAGTGCGATCTGGCGGGCATGGCGCCCGACAGCGCCGATCAGCAGGAGTGCGTGGGGGCCATCCGCGGCGAGGACGGCTACAACTGGGGATACGACCCGTACCACTTCATGGCGCCCGAGGGCTCCTACGCCACCAGCCCGGAGGGTACCGAGCGGGTGAGCGAGTTCCGCGAGATGGTCGGCGCACTGCACGCCGCGGACCTGCAGGTGGTGCTGGACCAGGTGTACAACCACACCGCTGCCTCGGGTCAGGCACCCACGTCGGTGCTGGACCGGGTGGTGCCGGGCTACTACCACCGGCTGAACGCGGCTGGTGGCGTGGAGACCTCCACCTGCTGCCAGAACATCGCCACCGAGCACGAGGTGGCCGAGCGGCTCATGGTCGACTCGGTGGTGCTGTGGGCGCGGGACTACAAGGTGGACGGATTCCGGTTCGACCTCATGGGTCACCACAGCCTCGCGAACATGCAGGCGGTGCGTGAGGCGCTGGATGCCCTGACCCTGGAGGAGGACGGCGTGGACGGCTCGGCCGTCTACCTCTACGGGGAGGGATGGGACTTCGGCGAGGTCGCCGGGGACGCCCTGTTCGAGCAGGCCCGGCAGGCGAACCTCGCCGGGACAGGCATCGGGTCCTTCAACGACAGGCTGCGCGACGGCGTGCACGGCGGTTCGCCGGTGGACGGCTCCTCCACGTTCGACCAGGGCTTCGGCACGGGCCTGGGTACCGACCCGAACGGGCGCTCCCGCACCGGTGCCGAGGACCTCGGGCACCTGACCGACCTGGTCAAGCTCGGCATGGCCGGGAACCTCGCGGAGTACTCCTTCACCGCCTCGACCGGCGAGACCGTCACGGGCGCCGAGGTGGACTACAACGGCTCGCCGGCCGGGTATGCCGGGCAGCCCTCGGAGACCATCAACTACGTGGACGCCCACGACAACGAGACCCTGTTCGATCTCGCGGTCTTCAAGCTCCCGACGGACACTCCGATGGACGAGAGGGTGCGGGCCAACACGGTGCAGCTGGCGACCGTGGCGCTCGGCCAGTCGCCCTCGTTCTGGCACGCCGGCACCGAACTGCTGCGCTCGAAGTCGCTGGACCGGGACTCCTACGACTCCGGTGACTGGTTCAACCGGATCGACTGGACGGGGCAGGAGAACACCTTCGGTTCCGGCCTGCCGGGGGCGTGGTCGAACGAGGAGAAGTGGGACCTGATGGCCCCGCTGCTCGCCGACGCCTCGCTCAAGCCGGATGCCGCCGCCATGGCGTCCTCCTACGCCCAGGCGCTGGACCTGCTGCGGGTGCGCTCCTCGGTGGACCTGCTGCGGCTCGGCTCCACGCAGGCGGTGCAGGAGAAGGTCACCTTCCCCGGCTCCGGCCCGGACGAGGCGCCCGGCACCATCGCGATGCTCATCGACGACACGGTCGGCTCCCCGGCCTCGGAGTCGCTGGACGGGGCGCTGGTGCTGATCAACGCCTCCCCGGATGCCGTGACCCGGTCCTTCCCCGAGCTGGCGGGGCGCGAGTTCGTGCTCAACCAGGTGCAGGCCGAGGGGTCCGACGACGTCGTGACCTCCGTGTCCCTCACCGCGGAGGGATCGGTGGAGGTGCCGGCCCGCTCCTACGTGGTGCTGGTGGAGGAGGCCGAGGTGCAGCCGCCGCCGACCGGTGACCCGACCGAGACGCCGACCGGGGCGCCCACCTCACCCGGCCCCTCGCCGTCGGGCACGACGGGTTCGGGCGGCTCGGGTTCGGACGGCTCCGATGGGCTGCCGAGCACCGGCGCGAGCGTGGCCGGTCTCGTGCTGGCCGCACTGGCCCTGGTGGGCTTCGGCACCCTACTGATCAGGCGTCGCGCCACCCGCGCCTGACAACCCGCGCCTGACGACCCGCGCCTGACGACCCGACGCCCCCTGGCCCGCTCTCGCGGCCCAGGGGGCGTCGTCGTCCAGGCTGCCCGCCCTCACCCTCCACGAGGTGGTTCTGCAGCCACCACGAGGTGGTTATGCAGGCCCGACTCAGCGACTCAGCTCGCGAACCGCGCCTCGTGTGCCTGCAGGGCCCGCTTGATCTCCAGGCCGTAGAAGAACCCGCCCAGGCCACCGTCGCGGCGCACGATCCGGTGGCACGGCACGATGAGCGCCACGTGGTTGCGGGCGCACGCGCTGGCTGCGGCGCGCACCGCGCTCGGTCGCCCGGCCGCCGTCGCGAGTTCTGTGTAGGTCACGGGGTGCCCCGCGCTGACCCGGCGCATCGCGGCCCAGGTGGCCTGGAAGAACTCCCCGCCCTCCTGCGCGACGGCGATGCTCGCCAGGGCGTCGAGGTCACCCTGGCCGTAGCGGGCGACGGCGTCACGCACCCCGGCGGGTCCGTCACCCTCGGTGATGCCCCGCTCGCGCAGGGCGGCGGGCAGGCGGGCGAGGTTGGGTTCCTCCTCCAACCACCCGAACAGCCGCACCGCACCGTCCTCCGGGGTGAGGACGGCGTGCGCGGTGCCGGCCGGGGTGTCGTAGTGCGCCAGCACGAGCGGCGCGGCACCCGGGTCGGTTGTGGGTGAGGCGGTCGTGGTCATGGTGTTCCCTTCCCTCGTCGTGCTGAACTCTCTCGCAGCGGCTGCAGAATCGCCTCGCGGTGGCTGCAGAATCGCCTCGCAGTGGCTGCAGAAATGCCTCGCTAGGCATAGGCGGTGGCCGTCCACAGGTGTTGCAGCGCGTAGGAGCGCCATGGGCGCCACGGCTGCGAAGCGGCCTCCGCGCGCCGGGGCGTCATCTCCTTCAGGCTCACGCCCTGCGCGGCCGCCAGGGCCTT
Organism: Serinibacter salmoneus; assembly: GCF_002563925.1. Lineage (NCBI taxonomy): Bacteria > Bacillati > Actinomycetota > Actinomycetes > Micrococcales > Beutenbergiaceae > Serinibacter > Serinibacter salmoneus. The sequence goes on from NZ_PDJD01000001.1 coordinate 322,193, forward strand.
GCGCAGCACCAGGTCGCTCGGCATGAACGCGTCCGGATCGCGCAGGGCCCGCAGCGCGATGTAGTCCGCGGTCCACGGTCCGATTCCCGGCAGGGCCAGCAGGGACGCGCGCGTGGCCTCCGGGTCGACCCCGGGCGCCAGGCGAAGCCCGGTGTCCAAGCGCACCCCCTCGGCCAGCACCGAGGCCAGCGTGTGCACGGCGCGCGCCCGCGCCTGGGTGAGGTTCGCGGCATCCCGGATCGCCTGCGCCCCCACCTCCGCCAGGCGCGACGGCGTGGGGAAGGTGACCGCTTCGCCGTCGGGCATCCCGGTGGTCGCCTCGGTGAACGAGGCCGGCACCGGCGCGCCGAAGGCGGCGGCGATCCGCGACTGGAACGTGCGGGCCACGGCGAGGGAGACCTGCTGGCCGAGCACCGCGCAGATCGCGAGCTCGGCGCCGTCCACCGCGCCGGGCACCCGCAGCCCGGGGTGCGCGGCCACGAGCGGTGCGAGCACCTCGTCCTCACCGAGGTGGGCGCCGATGAGCGCCGGGTCGGCGTCCAGGTCCAGCCACCGGCGCACCGTGCCCACGGCGGGCATCAGGTCGCTCAGCGAGGTCAAGGTGAAGGAGGCCCGCAGCGCGGGGTGCGCGGCGCCGTCGTCCACCCCGCCCAGGTGGATCCGCGCCACGGCGGGCCCCGACGGCGCAGCCAGCGTCCGCATCGCCTCCCCGGTGTCGCTGTGGTGCTCCACGCGCTCCAGAGCGTGCGCCCGCAGGGTGCGACGCAGCGGCTCGAGGGCGAGCGGTCCGCGGAAGGTCAGGCGCAGGGCGATCGTCGCGGGGCCCAGGCCGCTGCGGCCCTCCGCCTCGGGCGGGGCGGTGCGGGTGGCCGCGCCATCACGGATGGCGGCCGCGCGCCGGAAGGACCGCGGCGGCATCCCGAACTCCTGGCGCATCACGTCGTTGAACTGCCGCAGCGAGCCGAAGCCGGCGGCGAAGGCGACGTCGGTCAGCGGCAGCGCCGTCTGCTCGATGAGCAGTCGGGCCGCATGGGCACGCCGGGTGCGCGCGAGCTGCTGCGGGGTGGCGCCGACCTCCGCGACGAGCATGCGGTGCAGGTGACGCTCGCTCACCGCGAGGCTGCGCGCCAGGCCCGCCACCCCGGCCTCGTCCACCGCGCCGTCCGCGATGAGCCGCACCGCGCGGGAGACCAGGTCGCCGCGGGCGTCCCAGTGCCGCGAGCCCGGCAGGGCATCGGGGCGGCAGCGCTTGCACGCCCGGAACCCGGCGGCGACGGCAGCCGCGGCGGCCGGGAAGTACTGGCAGTTCTCCGGGCGTGGGGTGCGCGCCGGGCAGGAGGGGCGGCAGTAGATGCCGGTCGTCACCACCCCGAGGTAGAGGCGGCCGTCCCAGCGCGCGTCACGTCCGGAGACGGCGCGGTGGGCGGCCACGGGATCCAGCGGGAGGTGCATGCCAGCCAGTGTGCCCCGAGTCGGCGGCTGGAACTAGCGGTGATCGGACATCGCGGTGGGCGCTCGATCGGTGTGGCGGGCGGGTGGACGCGTGACGCTACCGACGCACCCGGGTTGCGGACTCAGTGCCCGACGCCGAGCTTCCCGCCCAGGCGCTCCATGCGCGCCGCGCTGTCGGGGTTGAGGCCTGTGAAGCGCACCCGGGTGCCCTTCGCTGCGTACTTCGTCTCGATCGCGTCCAGGGTCGCGACGGTGGAGGCGTCCCAGATGTGGGCGCCGGAGAAGTCGATGACCACCTCGGCCGGGTCGCTGGCGTAGTCGAAGGAGTACACCAGGTCGTTGGAGGAGGCGAAGAACAGTTCCCCGCGCACCGCGTAGACCCGCTGCCCGTCCTCGTCGGAGGCGTCCAGGCGCACCACCTCGACCATGTGTGCCACCCGCCGGGCGAACAGCACGGAGGCCAGCAGCACCCCGGCGACCACGCCGTAGGCCAGGTTGTGGGTGATCACGGTGACCACCACGGTCAGCAGCATCACGGCGGTCTCGGGCACGGGCATGGCGCGCAGCGTGGAGGGGCGGATGGAGTGCCAGTCGAAGGTGCCCACGCTGACCATCACCATCACGGCCACCAGCGCCGCCATCGGCATGATCGCGACCACGTCACCCAGGCCCACCACGAGGATCAGCAGGAACACTCCGGCCAGGAACGTGGAGATGCGGGTGCGGGCCCCGGAGGCCTTCACGTTGATCATCGTCTGGCCGATCATCGCGCAGCCGCCCATGCCGCCGAAGAAGCCGGTGATGATGTTCGCGGCGCCCTGACCCCAGGCCTCGCGGGTCTTGTTGGAGTGGGAGTCGGTCACGTCGTCGACCAGCTTGGCGGTCATCAACGACTCCAGCAGCCCCACCAGCGCCATCGCGACGGCGAACGGCAGGATGATCTGCAGCGTCTCCAGCGTCAGGGGCACATCGGGGAAGAAGAGGGTGGGCAGCGACTCCGGCAGCGCCCCCTCATCGCCCACCGTGGGCACCGCGATCCCGGCCACGATCACCACGAGGGTGAGCAGCACGATCGCCACCAGCGGCGCGGGCACCACGGAGGTGAGCTTGGGGAAGAACACCATGATCGCGATGCCGACCAGCACCAGCGGGTAGACGGCGAACGGCACGTCCTGCAGGTGCGGCAGTTGGGAGGTGAAGATGAGGATCGCCAGCGCGTTGACGAAGCCGACCATCACCGAGCGCGGGATGAACCGCATCATCTTGGCCACACCGAACAGACCGAGGGCCACCTGGATGATCCCCCCGAGGATCACGGTGGCGATCAGGTAGTCCAGCCCGTACTCGCGCACCACGGGCGCCACCACGAGGGCGACGGCGCCGGTCGCCGCGGAGATCATCGCCGGCCGGCCGCCGAGGAAGGCGATCGAGACGGCCATCGTGAAGGAGGCGAACAGCCCGACGCGGGGGTCCACCCCGGCGATGATCGAGAAGGCGATCGCCTCGGGGATCAGCGCGAGGGCGACGACGAGGCCCGCCAGCACCTCCGTCTTCAGCAGCCGCGGGCTGCGCAGGGCGGCCATCACGGAGTAGGACTGGTCCGCCTCCGGGGCGCCGTGCACCGGCGTGGGGGTGGCGGCGGGGTCGCTGATCGGGGACGTGGTGTTCGGGTTCTCGGGTGCGGTCACGCGGGTCCGTTCCGGCTCGGGGCACGCCGCTACGGGTGTGCACGTCGGCGTGGGCTGGAGGGCAGGCGCGCAGGCCTCGGATGGGCGCGCGCCGCGGGAACCCTACCCCGGATGGGTGCCCGGGCGCGCGTTCACGTGACCAGGCTCATGCCAGACGTGCGGTGGCGTCCGCTGCCTCGTCCACGCGGGGCAGGAGTCGCGATCGCAGCTCGGTGACGCTGCCGTCCCAGTCCTCGACCTCTGCCAGTGCCGTGCGGAATGCCTCGGGCAGACCGGACGCGAGGCTACGGACCCGGTCCTCGAGATGGTCGACCTCGAGGCGGAGGTCCTCGGCGAGCTCCCGGATCCGGCTGCGTGTCAGGGCATCGGCCCTCGTGCTGCCGCCGACGCTCATCGCGAGCTCGCGATCTCGCCCGGGTGGCGGGTCGTAGGCGAGGCCCGTTGCCACGTCGTACATCGGTGCCAATGTCACTGCGTCGCCATCCAGGAGAACCGCGTAGTTGCGGGCGTGGGCGTCGGGCGCGGCGACAAGCGCGTTGTAGAGCAGACCGTCGGCGAACGCGCGGACGTTGCGGTCGGCAGCGAGGGCGGTGGCCGCGGACTCGCGCAGGAGTCGCGCGATGTCGCCAGCGGTGGGCCCCCCGTCCTCCTCGTACTTCTCCCGGACCCCGAGCGCCTGACACAGGTCCTCCTGGTGAGCCCGGGCGACGGCGCCGTCCACGAGGGGTCGGTCGAAACGCGTGGAGACCACCGCGCGTTCGGAGGCGAAGTCCAGGTACTCCGCGTGCGCCACCGCGAGCCCGAGAAGCTCGGCGGCGCGTGTGGTGACGTGCTCGATGAGTGCCTGGGATCGCACCGTACGCACCCCCGGCTTCACCACGTGTGTGCTCGGTGCTCCGCCGAGCGGCCAGAACCAGGCGTCCTCCCGGCGATGGAGGGTCAGCTTCGCCTGGGTGCCGCCGAGCGACCAATGCTGCTCACGCATGGTCCAGGATGCCTCCTCGTCCAGGCGCATCTGTGAGAGGCGCTCCTCGACCTCCCCGGGCGTCGCCACGTCCAGCTGCCAGGGCGGTCGGAGGTCGTCACTCTCCAGGCGTTCGGGGTCGCAGAACTGGACGGCGCCGGCGCAGTCGAGGCCGATGGCATCGAGCAGGCTGAGGGGGTCGCGTGGATCGGCGCCGTGGGTGCGGCGGATCGCGGCGAGGGCCTCAGGGCTCTCGGGCAGGAGGCCCCACAGGTAGGTGGCGACCCGTTCCCCCACGAAGGATCCCCCTTCCCGGGGGAGGGAGAGGGAGAGGGGGGTGCCGCCGTCGCGCAGTGCACGACGCGTGTAGGTGAGCCGGAGTGACCCGGCGCGGGTGCGCTCGACGTCGGCCACGTGCTCGCCGAGCAACAGGATGGCGAGGTGGGCGGTCATTCGGGTTCCTCGCTGGTGCGTGCGTCGTCGCGGATCATCAGGCTGGCTCCGAGGGTGTCCAACACCCGCAGCAGTCGGCCGACCTCGAGGCCCTCGATCCGGCCGTTCTCCAGCCCGTTGAGCCACTGGCGTGAGACCCCGGCGCGTTCGGCGAGCGCAGCCTGGGTCCAGCCGCGTTCGCGGCGCAGGCCTCCGACCGCACGGCCCAGCCGGGTGAGGGACCGTGCGTTCAGCAGCCTGCTGGGCATCGGAGCGGCGTCCGCCATGGAGTCACTGTACGGCGACATGATTGTGGTGTCTATGTACGGCGACATGGCCTGCATGTCGTCATGCGTTGACATGCAGGTGCCGACCGGGTCGTGCCCGGGCGGCCCGCCGCATAGGATCGCCAGCGGCGCGTGGTGACCTGCGTCGTCGTGAATCCCGCGTGTAAGGAGCGCCATGGCCAAGCTGTACTTCCGCTACGGGGCCATGAACTCCGGCAAGAGCACGGCGCTGCTGCAGGCCGCCTTCAACTACGAGGAGCGGGGTCAGCGCGTGCTGCTCGCCAAGCCCTCGGTGGATACCAAGGGTGATCGCTCGATCGTCTCCCGCCTCGGGGTGGAGCGGGAGGTCGACTTCACCATCTCGCCGGAGCAGGACGTGGTCGCCGCCTTCCACGCCAACGCCGCCGCCGTGACCGAACGGACGAGGGAGCGGGTGGCATGCCTGCTCGTGGACGAGGCGCAGTTCCTCTCCCCCGACCAGGTGGAGGGCCTGCTGCGGATCGCCGTGCTGGAGGGCACCCCGGTCCTGGCCTACGGGATCCGCACCGACTTCCGCACCCGCGCCTTCCCCGGTTCGGCGCGTCTGCTGGAGGTCGCGCACAGCCTGGAGGAGCTCAAGACGATCTGCCGGTGCGGCCGCAAGGCGATGTTCAACGGCCGGCTCGTGGACGGGGCGTTCGTGTTCGACGGCGATCAGGTCGCCATCGATGCGGGTCACGTCACGTACGAGTCGCTGTGCCCCACGTGCTACCTGCGCGAGAGCGGCGGCCGGCTGTCCTGAGGGGCGCTGGGACTGCTGGGGGCCGCCGCCGCGTTGGGGGCCGCCGCAAGCGCTGGCACGCTCACCCACGGCAGGAAGAACTGCACCACCGGCCCGATCGCGAGCGCGTACAGCGCGGTGCCCAGGCCCACGCTGCCGCCCAGCAGCCAGCCCAGCGCCAGGACGGTGACCTCGATGACGGTGCGGATCGTGCGGATGGAGAACCGGGTGCGCTCGGCGAGGGCGACCCACAGCCCGTCGCGCGGTCCGGCGCCGAGGCGCGCGCCCACGTACAGCGCGCCCGCGAGCCCGTTCAGCACCACCCCGGCGAGGAGGAACGTGATCTGCCATGCGAGATGCTCGGGCGCGGGGAAGAGCCAGAGGCCGAGGTCCGCGAACAGGCCGATGAGCAGCACGTTCGCGATGGTGCCGACCCCCACCCGCTGCCGCAGCGGGATCCACGCCAGCAGCACCAGGGCGCCCACGAGGATCACCACGGTGCCGAAGGTCAGTCCGGTGCGCATCGCGAGGCCCTCGTGCAGCACGTCCCACGGGTCCAGTCCGAGGCCGGCCTGCACGAGCACCGCCATGGACAGGCCGTACAGGGCGAGGCCGCCGACGAGTTGGGGCAGGCGGCGTCCCATCCCGGGTTCGCGGAACTGGTCCAGCGGGTGCCGCACGAGGCTGCGGAGGGTGGCTGCGGTGGTCATGGCGTCCACTCTGCGCCTCAGTGGCATTCAAATCGATAGCCAATTCTGGTGTACTGGACTCATGCCCGATCCCTCGGCCCAGCGCCTGGCCCGCCTGCTCACCACCCACCTCGGGGGTGAGGGGCTCGCCCGTCCCGCCTACCGCTCCCTCGCCGCGGCGATCCGCGCCCTGGCGGTGGACGGTCGACTCGCGCAGGACTCCCGGCTGCCCAGTGAGCGGGAGCTCGCCGCCGCGCTGGGACTCTCGCGCACCACGACCACCCGCGCCTACGCCTCGCTCGTGGCGGAGGGGTGGGCTACCAGCGCGCAGGGCTCCGGCACCTTCCTGCACATCCCAGGCGGCGCCACGCACGCCCGCGCCCCGCTCGTGCCGCTGGAGGGCGTGGAGATCGACCTCACCGCGGCCGCCGGCACCTGCGTGCCGGGCACGAATGCCCTGATCACCGAGGCGCTCGGCGACCTGCCGGCCGTCCTGCAGGGCCGCGGGTACGAGCCGATCGGGTACCCGCCGCTGCGGGAGGCGATCGCGGCGCACTACGCCGCGCGGGGACTGCCCACCTCGCCCGACCAGATCGTGGTGACCTCCGGGGCCATGGCGGCGATCGCCGTCGTGCTGCGCGCCACGCTGCGCCGCGGCGACCGGGCCGCGGTGGAGGCGACGACGCACCCCACCTCCCTGGGTGCGCTGCGGGGGGCCGGGGCGCGCCTGGTGGCGCTGCCGGCCGGCGAGGAACGGGTGTGGGACCCGGCCGCGGCGGCCGCCGTGATGCGCGGCGCCGAGCCGCGCCTGACGTACCTGATCCCGGACTTCCACAATCCCACCGGGGCCCTGATGCCCGAGGACGATCGCGCCCGCCTCGGCCGGCTCTCCGCCGCACACGGTGGGGTCGTGCTCGCGGACGAGGCCCTGGTGGACCTGCGCCTGGACCCCGTGGCGATGCCGCTGCCGTTCGCGGCGCACCACCCGGAGGCCTTCAGTGTGGGCAGCGTGTCCAAGCCGCTGTGGGGCGGGGTGCGGGTGGGGTGGGTGCGCGCCCCGCGCTCGGGGGTCTCGGCGGTGCGCGCCGCGCGCCTCACGCTGGACCTGGGGGCCTCGGCGCTGGATCAACTGGTCGCCGCCCGGTTCCTGCGCGACCCGGGGGTTGTGCTCGCGGGGCGCCTGGCGGAGCTGCGGGGGATGCGGGAGGCGTGGCTGGGCGCGATGGCGGCGCACGAGACGCTGTCGGGGTGGCGCGTGGCGTCACCGCCGGGTGGGCTGGCGCTGTGGGTCGGCCTGGGGGAGCGGGTGGCGCCCGAGATGGCGGCCGCCGCCCGGAGGCGGGGGGTCGCCGTCGCCGTCGGGCCGCAGTTCAGCGCGGAGGGCGGGGCGCGGGACCGGATCCGGCTGCCGCTGACGGCCCGCGTGGACGTGCCGACGCTGGCCGGGGTGCTCGCGGAGTCCTACGCCGAGGCGCTGACCGGCGCGGACGCCAGGGCGGGGGCGTCGGTCAAGCCGACCCCGGCGCCCGTGGTGTAGCCACGGGACCTGCAGAACCACCTCGAGGTGCCTGCAGAACCACCTCGAGGTGCCTGCAGAACCACCTCGAGGTGCCTGCAGAACCACCTCGCGAAGTTTGGTGCACCCCGCGAGGTGGTTGTGCCCCCACCGCGAGGTGGTTGTGCCCCCACCGCGAGGTGGTTCTGCAGGTACGGCGAGGTAGTTCTGCAGGTCGGCTAGGAGGTGATGTCCGCGGTGGTGAACCGGGCCCAGGCCAGGGAGCCGAAGATCGCCACCCAGGCGGCCTGCACCCACACGCCCTGCCAGATCACGTCCGAGCTGACCGAGAACCGCAGGAACTCCGCGAAGTCGAACCAGTGGTGGGTCAGCAGGCCGGGGTGGATCGTGGAGAGCTGCGGGATGGAGTCCAGCACGGTGGAGACGATGGTCGCCACCAGCGTGGCGGCCATCGCGCCGATGGGCACCTCGGTGAGCGTGGAGAAGAACAGGCCGAGCGCGATCAAACCCGTGAGCGACATCGCCACGTAGGCCGTGACCCCGAGCATCCGCCCGATCCCGGCGCCGACGCCCACGCTCTGCCCCGACAGCAGCGTGAGGTCGCCGAAGCCGAACAGGATCCCGCCGGTGAGGAAGGCCACCGCCGCGAGGATCAGCACCGCCAGCATCACCTGCACCAGCGCGCCCAGGGCCTTGACCAGCAGCAGCTGGCCGCGGCGCACCGGCACGAGCAGCAGGTAGCGCAGCGTCCCGGCGCCCGCCTCGCCCGCCACCGCGTCCCCGGAGGCGACCGAGACCACCAGCGGCAGCAGGAACGGCAGGCACATGAACAGCGAGGTGATGACGAGGAAGAGTCCGTTCTCGCTCACCCGGGAGATGAACCCCGGCCCCTGGCCGGCGTAGGCGGAGTCGTTCACGACCCACAGCACCACGCCGAGCAGGATCGGCACCGCCGCCACCAGGGCCACCAGCAGTTGGTTGCGGCGCCGCCCGAGCACGAGCAGCAACTCGCTGGCGAGCATCCGCCCGAAGGCGCCGGGTTCGGAACGCGAGGCGAACGGGTCGATCACGGGACGGGTGCTCGACGGCGCACTCCCACTGGTCGGCGCAGTCCCGGTGGTCTCGGCTCGCCCAGTGGCCCCCGACTCATCGGGCGACATCGAATCCCTCCCCGGTCAGTTCCACGAACGTCTCCTCCAGGCTCGGCCGCTCGGTGCGCACCCCCAGCACCGCGAGGCGCGCGGCCACCAGCGCCGGCGCGATCGCGGCCACGGGTTGTGCGCCGAGCTCCAGGCGCAGGTCAGCGACGCCGTCGGCCTTCCCGCGAGCCCCGCCACCGGACCCGTGGGCCCCGTCGGACACCACCATCCCGAGCGAGGCCAGCACCTCCCGCGCCGCGTCGGCCTCCTCGGCGCGGGTGGTCACCACCACCACCTCCCGCTCCGGGGCGATCGAGGCGCGCGGCCCCTGTGCGAGCAACCGACCGCGGCTCATCACCCCGATGTGGCTGCACACCTGCTCCATCTCGGCCAGCAGGTGGGAGGAGACCAGCACCGTGGTGCCCTCGGCCGCGAGCTCGCGCACCAGGGTGCGCACCTCGCGGGTGCCCTGCGGGTCCAGCCCGTTGGTGGGCTCGTCCAGCACCAGCAGGTCCCGCGGACGCAGCAGCGCGGCCGCCAGGCCCAGGCGCTGCTTCATCCCGAGGCTGTACTGCCGGTACTTCTTACCCGCGGCGGCGCCGAGCCCCACCCGCTCCAGCGCCGCATCGATCCGACGGGCGGAGGTGGCGGGCGCCGCGGAGGCGTCCATCGCGTCCAGCCGCCGCAGGTTCGCCAGACCGCTGAGGTAGGGCTGGAACGCCGGGCCCTCCACCAGGGCGCCCACGCGGGGCAGCACCCGGGCGGCGTCCTCGGGCATGGCCCGCCCGAGCATCTCCACGGATCCGGCGGTCGCGGAGATCAGCCCGAGCAGCATCCGGATCGTGGTCGTCTTGCCGGACCCGTTCGGCCCGAGGAACCCGTACACGGCCCCGGCGGGCACCTCCAGGTCGATCCCGTCCACGGCCACCTGGCCGCTGCGGAAGCGCTTGGTGAGCCCCCGGGTACGCACGACGGCGTCGCCCGGGGTGAGTGACGCCGTCGCGCCTGATGCCGTGGCCGAAGAGGCCGTGGCTGAGGAGGCGGTCACCTCAGGCGAGCCCGGCCTCGGCGAGCAGCGCCTGGGTGGGCACGGAGCCGACGTAGAGCACGCCGTCGTCCGTGATCAGCGCGCTCAGGAGGGTCGAGCTGAACAGGCGGCCGCCCTCCACGGGCGTGGTGAGCTGGTCGAACAGGGCGTTCCCGTCGACGCCGAAGCCGTCGCCCTCACCCTTGAACTCCTCCATGAGGTCACCGTTGCGTCCGTCGGCGAACGGGGAGTCGGCGAGCTCGGCCTGCACCTGCTCGGGGTCACCGGACAGCAGCGCGGTCAGGTCCACGTCCTCCACCCGCACGATCTCGGCCCAGCCCTCACCGGACACGCTCACGCCCTCGGGCAGCGTGGCGCCCTCGGTAGCCTCATTTGTGAGGTCGCCGGGCAGCGTGGGCGCCTCGCCCTGGTGCATCGACTGCTCGCGCAGGTCATCGGCGGAGAGCGCGTGCTCGGTGACCGCCGCGCCCGCCGGCGCCGAGAACGCCAGCGCGGCATCGCTCGGGGTCTCGTACGTCAGGTCGGTGAACGCGAGCTCGAGGGCCGGGGCCCCCGGCTCCTGCGTGCTCCACACCTGCACCGACAGCGGGAGGTAGGTCTCGCCGTCGACGGCGATGCTCACCTCCTGCAGCAGCGTGCCCGGTGTGGTGGGCGTGAGCAGGAGCTGGTAGGCGTCGCGGCCGGCCACGCGCACGTCCTCACCGAGGGTGACCTGCGCGTTCTCCTCGGCGACGGCCAGAAGGTGCTCGGCGAACTCGGTCGGGGTGGGCACCTCCCCGGTCGGCATGGCCTCCTGGGCGGCGAACTCCTCGGACATGGCGAGGGACTCCGTGTCCAGCGACAGATGCGTCACCGCATTGTCGGCGGAGGAGTAGGTCCACATCTGCGGCCCGTCCATCACCACGGAGTACTCCGAGGCGGAGCCGAGCAGCGCCACGCGGGAGCGCTCGGCACCATCGGTCCACACCCGGATCGTGGAGGACCCGGACAGCAGGTTGAGGGGGTCGGCGCCCCCGGTCATCTCCGCGGTGAGCTCGGGCAGGCCGAGGCGCGCGGTGTACACGGCGGTGCCGGACAGCGCGAACGGTTCGGCGGCGGCCACGTCGGCGAGCAGGTCGGTCGGGGTGGTCTCCGGGAGGTCGCCGGCGTCGGCGCTGGCGAGGGTGGGGACGGCGACGGCGGCGGCGACCGCGAGGGCGACGGCGCCCGGCACGGCCCAGCGGGCTCGAGTCCTGGCAGTGGCGTTCATGTCACCCAGTGTGCTCCCGGGTCACTGTGGCCACGCTGAGAGCCGCGGGCCCCAGCACGGACGGCGGGGCGCGCCGGGTGGGATGCTGGGCGCCATGCGCATCCTCGTGGTCGACGACGAACGCTCCCTCGCGCGCGCCATCAAGCGCGGGCTGGAGGCGGAGGGGTTCACGGTCGACCTGGAGCACGACGGCGTGCGGGGCCTGGCCGCGATCCGCCTCGGGGACTACGACGCGGTGGTGCTGGACATCATGCTGCCCGGCCGCAACGGCTACGACGTGGTGACCACCCTGCGCGAGGAGGGCAACTGGACCCCCGTGCTGCTGCTCTCGGCCAAGGACGGGGAGTACGACGTGGCCGACGGGCTGGACGTGGGCGCGGACGACTACCTCACCAAGCCGTTCGCCTTCGTGGTGCTGGTGGCGCGCATCCGGGCGATCGCCCGCAGGCCGGCGACGGCGCGCCCCGCCACCCTGGAGGTGGGCGCGGTGACGCTGGACCCGGCGCTGCACGAGGTGCGGGTGGCGGGGGAGAAGGTGGAGCTCACCTCACGGGAGTTCGCGCTACTGGAGTACCTGATGCGCCACCGCGAGCGCGTGGTGAGCAAGACGGAACTCCTCGAGCACGTGTGGGACTCCGAGGACGTCAACCTCGTGGAGCAGTACGTGGGGTACGTGCGGCGCAAGATCGGGCGGGAGCGGATCGCCACGGTGCGCGGCGCCGGCTACCGGGCGGTGGGGTAGGTGGGCCGGACCCCCACCCTGCGCGGCAAACTGACCCTGGTGACGGCCGGGGCGCTCGCGGTGGCGCTCGCGGTCGGGGCGGCCGTGCTGGTCGCCCTGCTGCAGGCCGCGAGGATCTCTGCGCTGGACGGGGTGGTGACCCAGCGTGCGGCGGTGGTGGCCACCCTGGTGGCGACCGACCGGATGCCGCAGACCCTGGACTCCCAGTTCGGCGAGGTGGTGCAGGTCCTGGACGCGCAGGGCTCGGTGGTGGCGACCACCTCGAACGCCTCCCTCACGTTGCCGGCGGTGACGCCCGAGGTGGCGTTGCACCTGGTCGCGGCCTCGGTGGACGAGGCGGGTGGGCCGTCGGGCGCTGGCGTGGACGGCGCAGCCGGCATCGAGGACGCCGTGACGGTGGTGCGCGCGGACAGTCCCTACGGCGGCGCCTCCCGCGTGGCAGGGGTCGCGGTGCCCTCGCCCGACGGCGCCCGGCTGGTGGTGGCCGCGACCCCGCTGCGGGACGTGGCCGAGACGGTGCGCACCCTCGTGGTTGCGTTCCTGCTGGTGGTCCCGGTGCTGGTGGCGGGGCTCGCGGCCGGGGTGTGGCACGTGCTCGGGCGCGCCCTGCGCCCGGTGGAGGACCTGCGGGTGGCGGCGGACGCCGTCGCCTCCTCCGGCGGTGCGGGTGTGCTCCCGGTGCCGGAGTCGGGGGAGCTGGCCGCCCTGGCCACCACGCTGAACGCGATGCTGACGCGGTTGGACGAGGCGGCGGCGGCCTCCCGCGCGGCGGCCGAGCGCGAGCGGGTGGCGGCCGACGGGGCGCGGCGGGCGGCGCAGCGGCAGCGGGACTTCGTGGCCGATGCCGCGCACGAGCTGCGCTCCCCGATCGCCTCGCTCAGCGCGGAGCTGGAGGTCGCCCAGCAGCACCCGCAGGCCTACCCGCGCGAGGAACTGGTGGCGGATCTGGCGGCGGACGTGGCGCGGATGCGGGTGCTTGTGGAGGACCTGCTGCTGCTGGCGCGGGTGGGCGTGCGACCCCTGGCCTCGCGGGAGTTGGATCTCGCGGAGGTGGCCCGCGGGGCGGTGCGCGGGGTGGCCGGCGAGGTGGCGGTGCCGGTCGTCGGCGCGGGATCGGCGCGGGGGGATCGCGACGCGAGTGACCGGGTGCTGCGCAATCTCGTGGCGAATGCGCTGCGGCACGCAACCGGCGGCGCCGGCGGGGCCAGCGGGGTCGAGGTGGTGGTGGCCGACGGCCTGGTGAACGTGATCGACGACGGCATCGGCATCCCCCCGGGCGAGCGGGAGCGGGTGTTCGAGCGGTTCGTGCGGCTGGAGGAGGCCCGCGAGCGTGACGCCGGCGGCTCGGGTCTCGGGCTGGCGATCGCGCGGGAACTCGCGCGGGAGATGGGCGGCGATGTGGTGCTGCGGGGGCGGCCCGACGGCGAATCGGGGCTGTGCGCGCAGCTGCGGCTGCCGTCGGGTGGCGAGGGGAGATCTACGCCGCCTCAGCGCTGACGCGGTCGTGACGCAATTGTGACGCTGTATTGCGTCGGACCGGTGGCAGGGTGCCACGATGCGTCGTAAGTTTTCTTGACCGGGTTCGCTCGGGGGTCGTCGGTAATGGGGCCGGGGCCGATGCGTGGGGAGACTGCGCGTGGGAGCAAGGACGTCGAGTGGGGCCGAGCGCGGCGGGAGATGCCGCCGCCGAGGCCTCGGTCGCGTAGGTCGGCGCTGGGTCGTCGCGGCGCTGACCACTGCCCTGATGCTGGTGAGCGGGCCCGCACTCGCGCTGCGCTTCGCGAACGTCTCGGGCGGCACGACCGCGACGCAGTCGTTCCCGCAGGTGGTCTCGGGCTCCTCGACCGCGGCCCCGGTGACCGCCACCTGGACCCAGCAGAGCCTCGGAGGTTACTTCCAGGATGAAGGAACGGACTCCTGGCCGTGGTCCGGTTCCACGTACGCCATGTACAACAACACCCTGCCGTCCAGCCCCACGGCACGTGAACTCGAGGTCTACTCACGAGGTTGCGCCTACCCGAGCGGCACCAGCTACTGCGGCGGCCGTGGCACCATCACCCTGACCTTCTCCAGCGCGGTGACCGACCCTGTGCTGTACGTCGCGGGCTTCGGCGGGGACTACGGCAGCGTCCAGACCTCAGGTGTGCTGGACATCGCCTCGGCGACGAACGGCGGGACCCCCACGACCGTCTCCTTTGGGAGCCTGTTCAGCAACAACAACAGCAATGGGTCCTCCACCCTGCAGATCACACCTACGCGACTGCAGACCAGTGCGACCCGCCCGGGCACGGAGTGCAACAGCAACAGCGGCGGCGACGACCTGAACGGGCGTGCGGGATGCGGGATGGTGACACTGACGGGCACCATGACGCAGATCACCTTCGACGTCTCGGTGAAACTCAACTCCGCCAGCGCCGGCACGATCTCCTCCAGTGCGAATGCCTACGACACCATCCGCTACTACGTCGCACTGCAGGACGCGCAGGTGCCGGTCGCGCATCCCGACGAGGTGACCGTGGGCCTGGGGCAGCAGTCCCTGCCGCTGGATCTCGTCGCGAACGACACCCCGCTCAGCGGCATCCCGTTCGTGCCCTCGAGTGTGCGGTTCCTGGGCACCGGAGGCTTCACGCTGAGCAATGGCACCGCCACCCAGGGGTACACCACGGCGGTGCACGACCTCACCGGCACCACCTACCAGATCGCTGCCGACGGCCGCGTCACGGTGACCGCCAACGGCGTGATCGGGCCCGTAACCCCACTCACGTACCGTGTCACGGACGAGGCCGGTAACACCACGACCTCCACGCTGTCGGTCACGATCGTCACAGCGCCGATGCAGTGCGTCGACACCGTCTACAAGCAGACCTTGGGTGCCATCCAGATCATCCCGACGGCGGAGGTGACGGGCTCGGGTACCTACACGCCGACCCGATACATCACCTACCCGACCCAGGCCGAGGCGACGTCGAACGCGCTGGGCGTGGCACCGAACGGGACCCGTTTCTACATGACCGGCACGTGGAGCGGAACCGAGGGCGGCAGCGTGATCTGGTTCGACTCCACCACCGGCCAGTGGGGCCACCAGGCCGCGACGGGCGCCTCGACAGCGCTGGCCGGGGCAGTGAACCCGGTGAACGGCAACTACTACTACGGGACGGTGGACCGGGGGGCGCCGCTGTACATGGTCGATCACAGCACCGGCGCGGTCAGCGTGGTCGGGCTGATGCCAGGAAGTGGTACCCCCGGGCTCAACGGCGACATCGCCTTCACCTCCACCGGTGACCTCCTCGTCGTCGCGGGGCTCGGCACCGTCAGCGCGCTTCGTATGGTGACGGCCGCCGATCTTGCGCAGGGCGTGAGCACCCAGGTGCTCCCCTCGACCACGATCCCCACGAGTCTCACGCATGTCGGCGTCGGTATCGCCTTCGATGAGCACGGCTACCTGTACACCCTCTCCTCGGGCGATGGGCTGCGCCGGATCGACCCGCTCTCGGCGCAGGTCCTGGCCGGCCCCCGCGTCATCAGCGGAGGGAGCTACGACATGTCGGGCTGTGGCTTCCCGCCGACACTCACCCTGCGCAAGGACGTCACGCAGCGCATCGACCCGAGCGATCAGTTCCAGCTCAGCATCGCGAGCGCCTGGACGACCACGCAGAGTGCGACGACGACCGACTCCGTGAACGGTGTGCAGGCAGCCACCGTCAACACGATCCTCGTGCCGGGACGCACCTACACGCTTGCCGAGGCGGCCGCCGGCACCACGACTCTGGATACCTACGCGAGCAGTTACGCGTGCGTGGACGCCACCACCGGCAACCCGCTCGACTCCGGCGCGGGCACGTCCTTCACCTTCTCCCGTGCGCAGACGGCGGGCCTGGCCGTGGTCTGCACGTTCACCAACGAGCCGCCACCGCCGGAGCTGACCACCACGAAGTCGCTCCTGGAGGTCAACGATGAGGCCGCCACCGTGGATCAGGAGGTCGCCGCGGGCGACGAGCTGACCTACCGGATCGGCGTCACCAACGCGGGCAGCACGCCGGGCACCGTCACGCTGACCGAGACCGTGCCCGTGAACAGCGCCTACACCGGTGCCGGCTGGACCTGCCTCCCCAATGCCCAGGCGGGGAGTACCTGCACGACCGCCGTCACGGTGGCCGCGCTGGGATCGGCGTCCGCGGACTTCGAGGTGACCCTCGTCGACCCCCTGCCCTCCGGCACGTTGAGCATCGTGAACACGGTGACCGCGACCTACGACGGGCAGGACGTCTGCGCCGAGGACGGTTGCACCGTGACCACCCCCACCGTCGCCACCCCGGTCGTGACGAAGGACCTCGTCCGCTTCGGCACGACCGTCGGGGAGTTCGACGTCGAGCCAGGCTTCACCGCGGATCCCGGCGTCGAGTTGATCTACGAGATCTCCGTGACGAATGCGGGCAATCCGACGACGGCGCCCGTCACCCTGACCGAGACCGTCCCGGTGGGTACCACCTACTCGGGCACCGGCTGGACATGCACGCCGGACGGGTCAGCAGGCAACGTGTGCACCTATGACGTCCCCCCGCCCGTGGCACCAGGTGAGACGGTGGAGTTCCGCGTCACCGTGGACGATCCGCTGGACCCGGCCGTCAACGAGATCGTGAACACGGTGACCGCGACGTACGACGGGCAGGAGGTCTGCGCCGAGGACGGCTGCACCGTGACCACCCCGCTGTCGCCCGCGTGGACCCTGACGAAGGTGGCGAGCCTCGCCGGGTCACCGCTGACCGACCTCGACACCGTGCGTCCGGGCGATGTGATCACCTACACTGTCACGGCCACCGCGCTGCGGGGCACCGTCACCGAGATCGACCTCGTGGACGAACTCGGGGACGTGCTCGACGACGCCACCCTGGTACCCGAATCCATCGCGCTGACGGTGGGCGGGGTCTCGCAGACAGCGCCCGAGGTGACCGGCACCGCGCCGGACCAGCAGCTCCTGGCCGAGGTCGCCACCCTGACCGCCCCCGACTCGGCGGTGCTCACCTACCAGGTGACGATCGACGCGGACGCGTGGACCGCCGTCGTCGGCAATGTGGCCACGGGCAGCGCCAACGAGACACCGCCGGTGCAGTGCGCGGCGGGCGGACCGGTCGTGTTCGGCCCCACACCCACCGGATGCTTCGTCACCCTGCACACGCCCGCCTACCTGCTGCTGCAGAAGTTGGGGCAGGGGATCAACGGGGAGACCCCGATGGATGGCGCCGCCTTCGCGGTCTTCGAGGACGACGGCGGAGCCCCGGGTCAGGAGATCACCGATCCGGGCGTGGAGCCCGGTGGGGAGTCCGGTGAGGCGAGCGGCCTATTCACGATCGCGAGCCTGTCGGCCGGCACGTACTGGCTGCGCGAGACCCAGGCCCCGGCGGGACACAACCTGCTCGCGCAGGACGTGCAGTTCACCGTGGCCATCGACTACGACGCCGACCCCGTCACGACCACGGTGACGATCGCTCCCGGCACGCCCCAGGTGACGGCGTCGGTGGACGCCGAGGGCACGTGGACGATCCAGGTCACCGACACCACCCCCTTCGATCTACCGCTGGCCGGCGGTCCGGGGACCCACCGCGTCACCCTGACCGGCCTGGCATTGCTCGCCGGGGCCGCCCTCGCTCTCCTGGTGCGCCTGCGGCGCCCGGGACACGGGGAGGTGAGGCCCACGCCATGACCTGCGGCACCACGTGCCACCGCGACCCTGCGAGGTGTACAGGGCCACCGTGAGCACCCGTCTCATTCCTTTGACCTGATCCCTTCGACCCGGGCAACGACGCCCCCCGTACCAAGGAGAAGCCCATGAGAACGTCCATCCACCGCAGGCTGTGGGGTGGGGCCGTGGCCCTGCTCGCCGCGGCCGGCCTCACCCTCGGAGCAGGCGTGGCCGCCACCGCCGCGCCGATCATCGATCAGACGACCGGCACCCTGCACGTCCTGAAGCACGAGACCCCCGGCGGAGCCGCGGGCGACGGGACGGCGCTGACACCCGCCCCGGGCACACCGACCATCGACGGTGTCGTGTTCACGATCACCCAACTCGACTACGACCTGAACACGAACGCCGGATGGACCGATCTCGCGGCGCTCGAGGGCGACGTGGATGCCGCCCTTGTCCTCGGCGGTGGGTACACCAGTTCGGTGGAGACCGGAGCGGCCGGCACCGCGGGTGAGGCGCTGTTCGAGAACATCCCGGTCGGTGCCTACCTCGTGAAGGAGACCGACACGCCTCCTGGTGTCACCGCAGCGGCCCCGTTCATCGTCACCGTGCCGATCACGAACCCCGATAGCACCGACGAGTGGCTCTACGACGTCTACGTCTACCCGAAGAATGCCGTCACCGAGGCGCCGGAGAAGACCGTCTCGGACGCGTCGGCCGCAGGTCTGGGCGACCCCGTGGTCTACACGATCACCTCGGAGATCCCGGACCTGAACACTGGTCAGTCCATCGACTTGTACGCTGTGCGTGACACCCTGGCGCCACAGTTGACGCTCACGGGAGTGACGGTGGCCTTCGTCGGCACGCAGACCGGTGCCCCGCTGGACACTGCGGACTACGTGGTGACACCGACGCCGCCTGCCGCGGGGGCGGACGTGATCGTGAAGTTCACAGCGTCCGGCCTCGGGAAGCTCACGGCGAACCAGGACCTCCAGGTGGCGACGACGATCACCACCTTTGTCAACGAGGTCTCCGCCACGGGGATCATCGCCAACGCGCCGGCGCTCTACCCCAACGGCCCGTCCTGGGGTCCGGACATCACCACGCCGGCGCCCGATCCGGCGTCCCCGGGCGTCCCGGGCACCCCCGTGGAGACCCGGTGGGGGAACATCTCCCTGACGAAGGTCTCGGCCGGTACCGATGACGGATTGCCGGGAGCCTCATTCCAGGTCTACACGTCCCGGGAGGCGGCCATCGAGGGGGACCCGAACGAGGCGGTGGCAGCGGATGACGACGGCGACCCGGCGACGCCGCCGGTGACCACCTTCACTACCGGCACAGACGGACTCCTCACCATCTCGGGTCTGCGGTACAGCGAGTTCGCTGACGGCGAGGCGATCGTGGCGCCGGGTGAGCCCCAGACGTACTGGCTGCGTGAGATCACGGCCCCAGACGAACACGAACTGCTTGCCGAGCCGTACGGCCCGATCACCGTGGACGGTGTCCCGGTCGACGGCGAACTCGAGATCGAGAACGCACCGGCGAACGGCGGTTTCGAGCTGCCCTTCACCGGTGCCACCGGTCAGTGGATGTACCCCGCCGCGGGTGCTCTGCTGCTCGCCGGTGCCGGTCTGGTGCTCGTGGCGCGCAACCGCCGCAAGGTGCAGCACTGAGCGGCCGCCACGCACTCGTCGCCGGCAGCAGCCGGTGACGTGAGGTAGCCGGGTGCGCCGGGGGTCCCACGACCTCCGGCGCACCGCGGCCCCCACCCACAGCCCAGACCATCCACCACCCCCGCACCGACCTGGAGGCGACGTGAGCGCATCGACCCCGCTGCTGCGGTTCACCCGCGGCGCGCGCCCGCGACCCTCGCCGGGTGCCGTGCTGATCGCTCTTATGGCGATCGCCGGCCTGGTGGTGGTGATGTACCCCGCGATCGCGAGCTGGTTCTCCGCCCGCGCGCAGTCCAGCACCGTGGCGGCGTACGCGAATGAGATCGCCTCGACTCCGAGCGAGGTGCTCACGGACACGCTCGCGCAGGCCCAGGAGTACAACGCCGCGATCCCCGAGATCCTGCTGACCGACCCCTACACCCTCGATGATGCGATGTCCGGGCGCGGCGGAGCGTACGAGACCTATGAGGAGCAACTCCGGCTCGCGTCCGACACCCGCGAGTCCCCGCCCATGGCACGCATCCGGATTCCCACGATCGACGTGAACCTGCCCGTCTACCACGGCACCGAGGACATGGTGCTGGAACGCGGCGCCGGGCACCTGTTCGGCTCGTCGCTGCCGGTGGGTGGCGAGGGCACGCACTCGGTGATCACCGCCCATGCGGGCCTCGTGGAGGCGACGATGTTCGATCACCTCGTCGACGTCGCCGAGGGCGACGAGATTCTCATCGACGTGATGGGGGAGCAGCTGACCTACCGGGTGACCGGCTCCGAGACCGTGCTGCCCACCGAGGTCTCCTCGCTGCGGCTGGAGCCAGGGGAGGACCTGCTGACACTGGTGACCTGCACCCCGATCGGCGTCAACTCCCACCGCCTGCTGGTTCACGCCGAGCGCGTGGCGGTGCCGCAGGAGTCCGCTGAGCCGAGCACCACGCAACTCTCCGACGGGACCGGTGGCCCCGGTTTCCCGTGGTGGGCCGTGCAACTCGCCGGCGGGGTCGCACTGATCCTCGCCGTGGTCACGCTCGCCGAGCGCGCGGGTGGACGCCGTCGCCCGACCTCCTGACGCAAGCCCGACGCCTGGGGCTGACTCAGCCCTTCGGCTCGCGCAGGATCGAGGTCATCTTCTTGCCGCGGGCCACCTCGTCCACGAGCTTGTCCATCCAACGGATCTGCTGCATCAGCGGGTCGGAGATCTCCTCCACCCGCACCCCGCAGATCACGCCGGTGATGAGGTCGGCGTGCGGGTTCATCGCCGGGGCCTGCGCGAAGAACTCCTCCATGGTGCGCTCGTCGGCATTGGCCTCGGCCAGCCCCTCGTCGTCGTACCCCGTCAGCCACGTCAGCACCTGATGCAACTCGGCGACCGTGTGGTCCTTCTTCTCCACCTTGGTCACGTAGTGCGGATAGATGCTGGCGAAGCTCGTGTCGTAGATGCGGTGCCGGGTCATCGTCGTCTCCTCGGTCCTCTGGTCGCTCGGTCGGTGCTGACGCGCACCCTACTGCGACGGGACTGCCGGGATCTTGATCTCCTCGACAACCGCCCCGGACTCGTCGATGAGGGTGATGGCGACCGCGTCGACAGACTCGGCGCCGGAGCCCTCCTGGGGCCACCACGCCAGGGCGAACCCCTCGGCCACCGTGGCATCGACCTCGAACCCGGAGCCGAGGGTGAGAACCACCCGCTCGACGTCGTCGGCGACCTGTGCCCCGAAGACCACGGCGTCCCATGCGAATCCCGGTTGTCCCGCAGCGGCGTGGTGCGTCGCCTGACTGAGATGCCAGTTCCCGATGGTCTCGCCCGTGTCGAGGTCGGTGAGGCGAGTGGTCGCACGCATGCCGCCCCAGCCGGACTCCGCCGTGAGGCAGGTGCTCCACGCCTCACTCCCGGCGGAGAGCACGAGCACCGCCTCGCCGCGCTGCTCGGCGGCCACAGGCTGCAGGTCGTCCACTCGCGGTGGGTCGGGGTGTGTGGCGCCGCCTCGGTCGATCCCGTCCTGTGAACGGTCGGCCGCGCAGGCGTACTCGGCCCACGCGGAGAGGTCGGATGCCGCTACAGGGGCAGGGTCGGGAACCCATCCGGCATGCGCCACCGGTGCGGTCGGCCCGGAGGGCCACAGGACGACGGCACCGGTCACCGCGGCGGCCAGGCCGAGCCCGGCGAGGGACCACCTGCGGCGGCGGGTCCGGCAAAGGTCTCCCGATGTGCCCCGATCGCCGGCGGACTGCTGCTCGTGCTCGATCCGGGACCAGAGCGCGGCGAACGCGGCGTCATCGGCGCCGATCGCCCGCGCCGTCGACTCTCCTTCTGGCGCTGGATCCAGGTCGCGTAGCAACTCCATCGCGTCAGTCATGGTGCACCTCCCGTGAGTCGGGCACCTCATCGGGTGCCTCCTGCATGGACTTCTCGAGTCGAGCGCGAGCCCGGTGCAGCCGCACCGCGAAGGTTCCGCCGGAGATGCCGAGCACCGCACCGGCCTGGTCGTTGGTCAGACCGTCCCAGGCGATGAGAGTGAGCACCTCCCGGGCGTCCTCTGGGAGCGTGCCCCAGGCGTCGGAGAGTGCCAGACGCCGGGCGGGATCGCCGTCGTGCACCGCCTCGGACCGGGCCTCGTGGCCCAGGGTGGCGAGCATCTCGCGTTGCCTGTCCCCGGCACGCAGCGCGGTCCCGATGTGGTTGCGGACGGTGGCGAGCAGCCACGGCAAGGCGTCCTGAGGGACGTCCTCGCGCCGTCTCCAGGCCACGAGGAAGGTCTCGCTGGTGAGGTCCTCGGCCGGCAACCACGGCGTCCGCCGCTGGACGTAACGCTGCACGGCGTCGGCGTGTGTGCGCCACAGGTCCCGCAGCCACTCCCGGTCGCGCGTTGTCTCTGTCGTCATCCTCGACCTCCTCACCCCGTCTCTTGCGTCAGGGCGGCCAGGATTACAGGTCGGATCCGATCCCTGCCGAGAAAGCAGAACGCGCCCCCGCCGAGGTGGCGGGGGCGCGTCGCGCGGAGCGGGGTGGCGTCAGGCGCCGACCACCTGCGCCTTGATGCGGTCGAACTCCTCCTGGGTGATGGTCCCGGAGTCCAGCAGCTGCTTGGCGGCGGCGAGCTCGGTGGCGCTGCCCTGGCGGGCGCTGTTGCGGATGTACTCCTGGGTCGCGGCCTGGGCCTCCTGCGCGGCGGCGAGGCGGCGCTCGTTCATGCCACGGCCACGCGCGATCAGGTAGATCAGCGCGCCGAGGATCGGGAAGACGATCAGCAGGACGATCCACAGCGCCTTGCCCCAGCCGCCCATCTTCTTGTCGGAGAAGAGGTCGACGATGATCTGGAACAGCACCATCAGGAACGCGATGAGGATGAAGATCTGGAGAGTGAGCAGCAGGAAGTGCCAGAACTCGGTCATGAGGGGGGTCCTAACGAACATGGGGGATCTACCAGGCGAAGCATAGGCGGAAGCGCTCCCGCGCGCATCCGCTGCCGAGACGGCTGCCATAGTGGGCGCGTGAGCGAGATGGAGATCCTGATCCTGCCCGACGCCGCAGCCTGGCGCACCTGGTTGGACACCCACGAGTCGGTGCACGACGGCGTGTGGCTCGTTCTGGCCAAGAAGGGCACCACCAGCCCCACCTCGCTGCGCTACGCCGAGGCCCTGGAGGAGGCGCTGTGCTCGGGGTGGATCGACGGGCAGACCCTCAAGCGCGACGAGGGCACCTACCACCAGCGCTTCACCCCGCGCCGTGCGCGCAGCATCTGGTCGGCGCGCAACGTGGGGCACATCGCCCGGCTCGAGGAGCAGGGCCGGATGCGCGATCGTGGCCGCGCGGAGGTCGAGCGCGCCCGGGCCGACGGCCGGTGGGACGCCGCCTACGGCGGCTCCGCCACCATCGAACCCTCCGCGGAGATGGCCGCGGCGCTCGCCGCAGACCCGGCCGCGGCCGCCTTCCTGGAGGCACTCACCGCGAGCGAGCGATTTGCGGTGCTCTTCCGCACGCGCACGCAGACCACCCCGGGTGGCCGGGAGCGTGCGGCGCAGCGCATGGTGGCCAAGCTCGCGCGCGGCGAGAAGCCCTGAGCCTCAGCGGCGCGCGGCCACGGCCCCGGCGGCGTCCGTCATCACGAGCTCGGCGTTGATGCCGGCGCCGGCCATCATCCCGGCCGCGGCCGAGGCGATGACCATCGCCGCCAGGTCGGTGGCGTTCCCCGCCGCATACACCCCGGGCACGGCGGTGGCGCCCCGGGCGTCCTGCGTGGCGATGAACTCCCCGAAGGGGTGCTCGGTCATGGTGCCGCCGAGCCGGGTGAACAGCTCGCCGCGGGCCAGCATGCGCCCGCCCACCACCGCGGCGTCCAGGGTGAAGCGCTGCCCGGTCGCGAGCTCCACCGCGCAGGTGTCCTCGGTGGGGTGGTGCAGGGTCGCGATCTCGCCGTCCACCACCTCCACGCCGAGGGCGGCGAGTTGCTCCCACTGCTCCTCGGTCAGCTCCAGGCCGTGGCGGAAGAGCGTGACGTGCGGCGTGAGCCGCCGGAAGAGCAGGGCCTGGTGGAGGCTGTTGGGCGAGGTGCCCAGCACGCCGACGCGCTGCCCGCGCACCTCGTACCCGTGGCAGTACGGGCAGTGCAGCACGGTGCGTCCCCAGCCCTCGCGGACGCCGGGGATGGCGGGCAACTCATCGACCAGGCCGCTGGCCAGCAGCAGGCGGCGGGCGGTCAGCGTGGCGCCGTCGGCGAGCGTGAGGGTGAAGGCGGGGTCGGCGTCGCTGCCGGTGCCCTCCACGTCGGTGACGGAGGTGGCGCGGAAGGTGGCGCCGTAGCCCTCGGCCTCCGCGCGGCCGGCGGCGCGGATCTCCATCGGGCTGCGGCCCTCGTGGCCCAATACGTTGTGCGCGTGCGCGGAGGGTGCGTTGCGCGCCTGCCCGGCATCGATCACGGTCACCGTGCGCAGGCTGCGCCCGAGCGCGACGGCGGCGGCGATCCCGGCAGGGCCGCCGCCGACGATCGCGACGTCCACAGAGGTGGCGGGGTCGGTGGCCGGGGCGGTGGCGGAATGGTTGGTGGTGGGGCTCGAGGGCCGCGTCATGCTGCCCACGATAGGACCGCCGTGCGGCAGGGTCAGCACCTCTTGCGGATCAGGCAAGAACTGACGCGAGGCAGTTCTGCAGGCACCGCGAGGCAGTTCTGCAGGCACCGCGAGGCAGTTCTCGCCCACCCCTGCCGCCCACGAGGGGTGCGGTGTCACGCTGGAGGCATGTCCGACTCCGCGACCTCCCGGCCCGACGCCTCCGACGCCGCCGATGCCGCCGGAACTGTCTGGGAGCGCCTCGCTCGCGCCGGGTTCGTCGCCCTCGGTGTGCTGCACCTGCTGATCGGCTTCGCCATCGTGCGGATCGCCGTCGGCTCCTCCTCCGGTCAGGACGCCGACCAGCAGGGCGCGCTGCGCCAGCTCGCCCAGGCGCCACTCGGGGCGATCCTGCTGTGGGTGATCGCCGTCGCCTTCCTCGCGCTCGCGGCGTGGAAGATCGCGGCCGCGTTCGGCTCGGGCGCCGACGCCAAGGAGACCGTGAAGTCCCTCGGCAACGGCGTGGTGTACCTCGCGCTCGCCTTCCTCGCCGCCTCGATCGTGCTCGGCGCGGGTGGCGGCTCCGGGGACAGCTCCGCCCAGGGCTTCGCCGGCACCCTCATGCAGGCACCCGCGGGCCGCGTGCTCGTGGGCGGGATCGGCGTCGGCGTGCTCGCTGCGGGCGTCTGGCACGTGATCAAGGGCGCGCGGCAGACGTTCCTCGAGGACCTGCGCGCCGCCCCCGGCGGCGAACTCGGGCGCGGCGTGAGGATCCTGGGGACGGTCGGCTACGTCGCGAAGGGCCTGGCGCTCGCCGTCATCGGGGTGCTGTTCGCCGTCGCGGCCTGGCAGGCCGACCCGGACGAGGCGCAGGGCCTGGACGGCGCCATCTCCTCACTGCGCGACCTGCCCGGTGGCCCGATCATCGTGGCCGCCGTGGGCGTGGGGTTCGCGGCCTACGGGCTCTACGCCTTCGCGCGCGCCCGCTACGCCCGCCTGTAGGCACGTACCCTCACAGCGTGATCCGTGCCGGGGAGACCGTGGTCGACGGCGTCCACCTTGCCTGGGCGCCCCTCGCCGCGGTGGACGGGGTGCGTGCCAGCGCCGTGGCCGACCTGGGCGCGGAGGAGCGGGAGCGCCTGGAGGAACTGAACGATGCGCGCGCCGACCGCCTGCTGCTCGGCCGGCACCTGGTGCGCACGCTCGCACGTCGGGTGGGCGCACTAGCCCCCGATGCACCCGTGCGCATCGACGCCGGCTGCCCCCGGTGCGGCCGCGAGCACGGGCGCCCGACCTTCCCCGATCTCCCGCTGGTCGCCGGCCTCAGCCACCTCGGCCCGGTGACGATCGCCGCGGTGGCACCCCTCGCCGTCGTGTGCCGCCTGGGCGTGGACGGCGAGTTCCCGCCCGGTCCGGACGGCGCGGACCTGGTGGCGTGGACGAAGGCCGAGGCGATCGCGAAGGCGACCGGCGATGGCGTCGCCCACCTCGCCGGTCCGGGCGAGGCCGCCGCGATGGTCGCCCGAGCCGAGGCCGAGGGGTGGCGACTGGTGCGCGTTCCGGTGCCGGGCGCCGTCGTCCACCTCGCCCTGCCGCCCGCACCCGGGGCGCAGGCTCCTGCGCCTGGGGCATAGACTCCTGCGTATGGCGCAAGACGATCCGCTCGACTCCCTGGTCCGCCACCGCATCCGTGGGCTGCGGCTTGCTCGCGGCTGGACCCTGGACGCCCTCGCCTCCCGGTGCTTCATGAGTGCCTCCAGCCTCAGCCGGATCGAGACGGGGCAGCGGCGGGTCGGGCTGGACCAACTCGTGACGATCGCCCGGGCGCTCGGCACGAGCCTGGACGCTTTGGTGGAGCCCGCCGGCGACGAGGACGTGGTCATCCGCCCCGAGCCGGAGGTGATGGAGGGTCGCACCGCCTGGCTGCTGTCGCGGGAGAGCGATGCGCGCGGCGTCACCGTGGCGAAGATGCGGATCGAGCCCCCCACCCCTGAGCAGCTCGAGCGGGACCCTATGCCGCGGGTGCACCCCGGGCGGGAGTGGTTCACCGTGCTCAGCGGCACGATCCGGCTCAGCCTGGGGGAACGGCTCATCGACGTCGAGGTCGGGCAGGCCGCCGAGTTCTCCTGCATGGAGCCGCACCGCATCGAGGCGCACGGCGGGACGGCGGAGATCCTCACGATCTTCGACCGCGACGGTGAGCGCGCCCACCTCGCGCACGGCGCCCTGCCCGCGCGCACCGACTGACCCTCCTTCGCGAGGCGGTTCTGCAGGCACCGCGAGGTGGTTCTGCAGGCCGCCCACCTGCAGAACCACCTCGCGGTGCCTGCAGAACTGCCTCGCGGATCAGGGGGAGGCGGAGGGCCGCTCGGCCTGCGCCACGCCGTCCAGCGCCGCCGCGAGCTCAGCGAGCCACACAGTGGCGTTCCCGTCCGAGGGTGCCCGCCAGTCCCCGCGCGGCGAGAGCGCGCCCGCGGGAGAGACCTTCGGCCCGTTCGGGATCGCGGTGCGCTTGAACTGGGAGAACCCGAAGAACCGCTTCAGGAACACCTCCAGCCAGTACCGGATCTCCGGCAACTGGTAGGCCACCCGCGCCGATTCCGGGTATCCCGGCGGCCACGCGCCGTGCTCCGCCGAGCGCCAGGCGTGCTCGGCGAGGAACGCGATCGTGGACGGCGCCCGCCCCAGTCGCACCGTGTGGTGCAGCGCGAAGTCGTGCAGCGCGTAGGGGCCGATTGTCGCCTCCGTGGACTGCACCGCGCCGTCGGCCCCCGCCGGCACCAGCTCGGGGGAGATCTCGGTGTCCAGCACGGACTGCAACACGGCATCGGTGCTCGCATCGAACTGCTCGGTGGAGATCACCCACCGGATCAGGTGCTGGATGAGGGTCTTGGGCACCCCGGTGTTCACGGCGTAGTGCGACATCTGATCGCCCACCCCGTAGGTGCACCAGCCGAGCGCCATCTCCGAGAGGTCCCCGGTCCCGACCACGATCCCACCGCGCTGGTTGGCCAGGCGGAACAGGTAGTCGGTGCGCAATCCGGCCTGCACGTTCTCGAACGTCACGTCGTACACCGGCTCACCGCCCGCGAACGGGTGCCCGATCCTGGTGAGCATCTCCCGCGCGGCCGGGGTGATGTCGATCTCCAGCATCTCCGCCCCGAGTGCCCGGCCCAGCGCCCACGCATTGGACTTCGTGTGGTCGCTCGTGGCGAAGCCCGGCATCGTGACCGCGAGGATGTGCTCACGCGGCAGCCCGAGCCGGTCCACGGCCCGCGCGGCCACCAGCATCGCGTGGGTGGAGTCGAGCCCGCCAGAGACCCCGATCACCAGGCGCGGGTTGCCGATGGCGCGCATCCGCTGCTCCAGGCCGGCCACCTGGATCGAGTACGCCTCGTAGCAGTCCTGCGCGAGGCGAGCGGCGTCGTCGGGCACGAAGGGGTAGCGGTCCACCGCGCGGCGCAACCCGATGTCACCCGTGGGCGGGTCCAGGCGCACCTCGATCCGGCGGAAGGCCGAGACCCGGTCGGCGTGGGTGCGGCGGTTGTCGTCGAACGTGCCCTGCTGCAGTCGCTCCCGCCGCAGACCGGCGGCGTCGATGTCCACCACGCAGGCGCGTGGCCCGTCCGGGAAACGCTCGGTCTGTCCGAGCAATCGGCCGCGCTCGTAGACCATCGTCTGCCCGTCCCACGCGACCTCGTTCGTGGACTCCCCGGCGCCCGCGGCGGCGTAGGCGTAGGCGGCGAGGTACCGCGCCGAGGCGGAGCGGGCGAGGAGGTGACGGTCCTCGGCGCGCGCGATCGTGATCGGGCTCCCGGAGAGGTTCAGCAGGAGGGTCGCCCCCGCCAACGCGGCCTCCGCGGAGGGCGGGATCGGCACCCAGAAGTCCTCGCACACCTCCGCGTGCACCACCAGGCCCGGCACGTCCACGACGTCGAAGAGCAGATCCGGACCGAACGGCACCTCCCGGCCGGCAACCGTGATCGTGCCGCCCCGCTGGTCGTCCCCGGGTGCGTACCAGCGCCGCTCGTAGAACTCCCGATACGTCGGCAGCAGGGACTTCGGCGCCACCCCGAGCACCTCGCCCCGGTGGATCACCACCGCGCAGTTGTACAGCCGGCCGCCGTGTCGCAGCGGGGCCCCGACCACGATCATCGGCAGCAGGTCCGCGCTCTCGACGGCGATGGCGGCGATCGCGGACTCGGTCGCCTCCAGCACGGCATCGGCCAGAACGAGGTCCTCGATCGCGTACCCGACCAGGCCGAGCTCCCCGAACAGGGCGACGGCGACCCCCTCCTGCGACAGGTCGTGCACCTGGGCGAGGATCGCCTGGGCATTGGCGGCCGGGTCGGCGATCCGCACCGGATGGGTCACCGTGGCCACGCGGGCGAACCCGTGCCGGTAGGAGTTGCGGAAGTCCGTCATGTCACCAGTGTGCCGCGCAGCGCGGGCGGCCGGAGAGTCAGGCGTCGTCCTTCAGTGCGGACTTGAACCGCTGCTGCGCACCTTGTTTGGTCAGCCCGTACTGCGCGCCGATCGTGCGCCAGGGTGTGCCTGCCTCCCGCAGACTCCGGATCTGCTCGAGCTCGAGTTCCTCCATCCGCTGGCGGGCCAGTCGCACCCGGGTCAGACGCTCCAGGGGGTCCTCGACGGCGCTGAGCGCGTCGATCGCGCGCTGCAGGCGACGCTGTGAGGGCTCGGCCACGCGGCGAGCCTAGGCGCGCCGCGCATCCGGGGGGACAACGGCGTGCGGACGGCCGGTGTGGCGCAGGCGAACGGCAGGCGAACGTGGCCGGATCAGTCGTGCACGGACCAGCCCCGCTCCACCGCGAGGCTGTCGGCCTGCGCCACGTGCAGGGCGAGTCCGGCGAAGGCGCCGATCGTGAGCCCGAGGCCGATCCAGATCGCGAGCTGCGCCCATCGCTGACGCGAGCCGATGCCCAGGAGCCCGAGGAAGATCACGGCCGGGCCCGCCAACCAGGCGACCCAGCCCGAGGGCGCGATGAACAGGCCGACGGCGAGTGCACAGGCCGCCCAGAGCCAGCGCCAGGTGAGCACGTTCTGATGCGGATGCGGTGGTGAGACCACGATGACTCCTCCCCTCGCGGTGTTCGCACGTTCTGCGGCGGCATCCTTGCTGCCCGACTCCCCACGATGTTATCAAACTGTGACCTGTGAGGGGTGAGACACGCCGTACGGGGGGGATGAAAGGTGCGGTCAAAGCGCGTGGCGAGCGTCACGCGCTCTGCGCCGTCACAAGGTGCACGGGGTAGCGTCCCGTTCATGGTCACGCTCCACGCCGAGGTCGTCGGCCCGGTCCTGGCCTCCGGGCAGAGTGGACAGATCGGGCAGAACGACCCGATACCGGTGTTCGCCGCTGCCACGAAGCCGGATGAGGTCGGTGAGGTGGGGCTGCTCGCCGCTACGCCGGACCTCGTCGAATCCGCCTCGGAGTTCACCTCCCCCTCGGTGGGCGGAACCGCCACCGCGAGCCCGGCGACCCCGACCCCGTCCCCGACCCCGACCTCGGGGACGCCGGATCCGACTGAGACGGCGACCCCGACGACGACCGACTCGCCCACCACGCAGACCACCGACCCCACCGCCTCACCCTCCACCGGGGAGACGACTCAGACGCCGTCGCCGTCCCCGACCGAGGCCACCGATCCGGCCGTCACGGATCCCGGCGAGCAGGGCACGGGGGAGGACACCGGTGACCCCACGCAGGAGGAGACCGGCGAGGAGGTCGAGGTGCCCACGGCCACCGTGACGCCCGGCGAGGGCATCACGACCCAGGGGACCTCCACGCCGTTCGTGTGGAACACCCCGCCGGCGGTCTCACGCAGCGAGGTCTCCGTCCTGGCGATCGTCCTGGCCGCCGCGGTGCTCGTGGCGCTCGCGATCGGGGTCGCGGTCTTCCGCCGCAGCCGCGACGGCGAGGACCCCGCGTCGCACGGGGGGTCGGCGCCCGTCCGCGCCGAGGGCGGCGGTGCCCAGGTGGCCGGGGAGGCCGCCTGGGTCGGCGCCGCTGCGGCGGCGGTGACCGAGGACGCGACCGAGATTCTCGACTCGCTCGGGGATACCGCCCCACAGCCGAGCGTGGCGGACACCCAGGCCGTACCGGTCAGCGAGACGGTGAGCGCTGCCGCCCTCGCAGCGGGCGCGATCACCAACCCTGCCCCGAGTGCCGCGACGGGGAGAGGTGCGGGCGATGCGGGTGGCACGGACGAGGAGGAGGGCCACGCCCAGGACGTCTCCACGCTGCTCGTCGTGCTCGGGGAGGCGCTACTGGACTGCGCCAGCCCGGTCGCCGAGGTGCGGCGAACCCTCGAGGCGGTCGCGGCCGTGAACGGGATCGGGAAGGCGGAGGTGATCGCGTTACCCACCGTGATCCTCGTGACGATCCCAGGCGCCCGGCGCACCTACACCGTGGCAGCTTCTGCGGGTGCGCGCTCCTACCGGTTGGACCAGGTGGGGGAGGTGTTGACGGTCGCCGACCGCGCGCGCAGCGGCACCCTGGCGCCGGCCGAAGCCGTGGCGCGTCTGCGCGCCGTGGCGCACCAGCCGCCGCCGCACCCGACCTGGTTCCTGACGCTGGGCTACATCGTCTATTCCGTGGGCCTCTCGCTCATTCTCGGCGGTTCCCTGCTGGAGGTGGTGATCACCGCTGGTCTCGGCGCCCTGCTGGGTATCCTGCAGCTCGCCACCGCGCGCACCTCCTCCTCACTGCAGGCGCTGGTGGTGCTCGTGGGCACCTTCGTGGTCTCCGCGGCGGTGTTCGGCCTGATCCGGTTGGGCGCCGATATCTCGATCCTGCCCTCGCTCGTGCCGCCACTGGTGATGTTCCTGCCCGGGGCCCTGCTCACGACCGCATTCATCGACCTCTCCACCCGGCAGATGATCGCTGGGTCGGCACGACTCGCCGCTGGTGGGATGCAACTGGTCCTGCTCGCGTTGGGGATCACGGCGGCCGGCCACCTGGTGGGGGTGCGGTCGGAGGGCATCGCCGACACCGACTCCAGCGCGGCGAGCGCCCTGGCCCCCTGGCTGGGCCTGGCGATCTTCCTCCTCGGGGTCCAGATGTACCAGTGCGTGCCCAAGCGCATGATGCCCTGGGTGAGTGTGGTGACCGTGAGTGCCTACGCGGGTCAGGTGCTCGGCGGGGTGTTCTTCGGCGGCATCGTCTCGGCGCTGGTGGGGGCCGCGGTGATGACACCGTTGGCGATGTACGCCTCCACATTGCGCGGCGGACCCCCGACTCTCGTCTCGTTCCTGCCGGCCTTCTGGGTACTGGTGCCCGGTGCCCTCGGCCTGATCGGGGTCACCCAGGCGCTCGATTCCGATCCGAGCGCAGGGAGCAGTTCGCTCATCAGCGCCGCTGTGACGATGGTGTCCATCTCGCTCGGCGTGCTGGTGGGCGTGGCGGCATACGGCATCGGGTCCGCGGTACGCAACCGCACCTCGGTGGTGGTCCCGTTGCTGTTCGTGCGCGATGAGCGGTTGGGGGGCTATTCGCGACACCCGGACCCCAATGTCCGATCTGTCGATGCCTCGCAACCGCCGACGGCCACGGCCGGCGACCGGTCCGGGGGGCGGGGCTCCGGGTCAGGAACGGAGCCCGGGCAAAAATAAGGCTGGCCCGTCGGCAGGGGGCGGTCGACGGGCCAGCGATAGGAACGATAGCACCCGCGGGGCCGGGTTGTGGCGCCGGGCTCGGGTGGTGGCAGGGCTCGGCCGGAGCGGGCGGCGTAGCCAAACACCACTCCGGTGTGGAACCGCTCCCTCACCTGCGTCGCAATCCTGTTCCAGGTGATCTCTTTACGCAGAATTTGCCCGCGGTGCGGCGCGGTGTCGTCCCATGGTGTGAGACGACTGGTCACCAGGCGCCTGCCTGAAGGCGTGCGCGTCAGTCGAGCGCCGGGTCCGCGCTCGTTGACCGGGAGGCTGCGTCCGCCTCGAACGCAGCCAGTCGCTGCGAGGTCCAGGTCGTCACGGCGTCGAGGTAGTCCGTGCGCGGGCCGGCCGCGGACAGCGCGAGGTCGTGGATCCCACCCGGCACGGTGCGCAGCGTGACGTCCCGTCCCAGTCCGGGCACCTCCCGCCACATGTGGCGCACGTTCAGCACCGTGTCGCTGCCGCGCAGGTCCTCCGGCGTGGGACGGCGTCCGGGGGCGGAGCTGCGGCTGGAGGTGCACATCAGCACCGGCATCGGCAGGTCCAGGCCCCGGTGCACCCGGCGTTGCCCGCGGCGCACGGCGTGCACGAACCCGGCGCGCACCGGGTAGCCGGCCGGCGGCTTCCACTCCAGGGAGAAGTCCCACGGCCCGCCGAAGTCGGAGTGGATCGACCGGGTGTAGTCCGAGCCGAGCCGGGAGACCACACGCGTGGCGTCACGGCTGTTGACCGCCGCGACCACGGGACCGCTGAGCAGGCGCAGAGCCGCGCGATCGTTGATGTCGTACCACGGGCTGTTCAGCACGAGCAGGTCGACCAGGTCCGGGTGGTCCGCGGCGAACAACGTGCTGATCAGGCCCCCCGTGGAGTGCCCGAGCAGCACCACCCGCTCGTGCCCCTCGGCACGTGCCACCTGGATGGCCGCGCTGATCTCCTCGTCGTAGACCGCGAGATCACGCACCATCCCGTACATCTGGTCGCCGCGGCGCGAGCGGCCATAGCGGCGCAGGTCCACGGCGTACAGGTCCAGGCCCGCGGAGTCGAACGCCCGGCCGAGGTGCGCCTGCAGGAAGTAGTCCGAGAACCCGTGCACATACAGCACCGCCGCGCGATGACGGGGTGCCCCGTGCCGCACCAGCGTGGCCACGGGAGGGTCCGACTCGGCCGCGCCCGGGTCATCCGGCGTCACCGCCAGGGTGCGTGCCTGGTACGGCGCGCCC
Source organism: Serinibacter salmoneus (assembly GCF_002563925.1). Classification (NCBI taxonomy): domain Bacteria; kingdom Bacillati; phylum Actinomycetota; class Actinomycetes; order Micrococcales; family Beutenbergiaceae; genus Serinibacter; species Serinibacter salmoneus. The sequence goes on from NZ_PDJD01000001.1 coordinate 355,452, forward strand.
AACACGTCCTCGTGCCATTGCGTCATGCCTCGAGATTACGCCCGGGAGCGGCGTCCACGCGCCCCCGGGCAACCCGGTGGTCGCCTCCCGTTCACCTGGCTCGGGCACAATGCCGGGGGCGCCCCCGCGCCGCCGGGCCCGCGCGGCGGCCCCGTGTCCCACCGCCGATCCCAGGAGATGCCCGTGCCGGGTTCGACCCCGATGGACAGCACCCCGGTGCCCAGCGACCCGATGGACCGCCTCGCCGACGCCCCGCCGCCGCGCACCCTGGTGGACGTGCTGCGCGAGAGCGCACGCCGCCACCCCGACGCCCCCGCGATCGAGGACGAGGACGGCTTCATCAGCTACGCCGAGCTCCTGGCGCAGTTGCGGATCCGCGCCGACCTGCTGGCCCGTGACGGCGTGCGCCGCGGGGACCGGGTCGGCATCCAGATCGCCTCCGGTGGCCGTGAGCTCTACCTCTCCATCCTGGCCGTGATCGCGGCGGGCGCCGCCTACGTTCCGGTGGACGCCGACGACCCGCCCGAGCGGGCACGCCTGGTCTTCTCCGAGGCCGGGGTGCGCACCGTGCTGCGCGGCGAGGGCAGCCTCGTGGATTCCGCCGAGGCCCTGGTGGCCGCGCGCGAGGACGAGGACCCCGACGAGGACCTCGCCGGCCTCGGGGCGCCCTTCCCGCAGGAGCCCACACCGCAGGAGGACGCCTGGATCATCTTCACCTCCGGCTCCACGGGGGTTCCCAAGGGCGTGGCCGTCACGCACCGCAACGCCGCCGCGTTCGTGGATGCGGAGGCGGGCCTGTTCCTGGAGGACGCCCCGCTCGGCCCGGGCGACCGGGTGCTCGCCGGTCTCTCGGTCGCCTTCGACGCGAGCTGTGAGGAGATGTGGCTCGCCTGGCGCCACGGCGCCTGCCTGGTCCCTGCCCCGCGCGCCCTGGTGCGCAGCGGTGAGGACCTCGGGCCGTGGCTGCAGCGTCGCGCCATCACCGTCGTCTCCACCGTCCCGACCCTGGCCGCGCTGTGGCCGGCGGAGTCGGTGGAGAATGTGCGGCTGCTGATCTTCGGCGGCGAGGCGTGCCCGCCCGAGCTCGGCGCCCGGCTGGCCTCACCCACCCGGGAGGTGTGGAACACCTACGGCCCCACCGAGGCCACGGTGGTGGCCTGCGCCGCCCCGCTGGACGGCTCCACCCCCGTACGCATCGGGTTGCCGCTGGCCGGCTGGTCGCTCGCGGTGGTGGACGCCGAGGGTCACCGGGTGCCCGAGGGCGGCAGCGGTGAACTCGTCATCGGCGGCGTGGGCCTGGCCCGCTACCTCGACCCCGCCAAGGACGCCGAGAAGTACGCGCCGATGCCGACCCTGGGGTGGGAGCGGGCCTACCGGTCCGGGGACCTGGTGCGCAACGAGGCCGAGGGCCTGGTGTTCCTGGGCCGGGCCGATGACCAGGTCAAGGTCGGCGGACGGCGCATCGAACTCGGTGAGGTGGAGGCCGCCCTGCAGAACCTCCCCGGGGTCTCCGGCGCCGCCGCCGCAGTGCGCCGCAGCGCCGCCGGCACGCCCGTGCTGGTCGGCTACCTCACCGTGAACCAGGACTTCCAGCGCCAGGCCGCCCGGGCGATCCTCGCCGAGGAGCTGCCCGCCGCGCTGGTGCCGCTGCTCGCCGTCGTGCCCGATCTACCCACCCGCACCAGCGGCAAGGTCGACAAGGACGCCCTGCCCTGGCCCCTGCCGGGGGCGCAGGAGGATGCGCCGTCGAACCTCCCGCCCGAACACGCCTGGCTCGCCCAGCAGTGGCAGGACGTGCTCGGCATGCCGGTCACCGACCTGGACGCCGATTTCTTCGACCTCGGTGGCGGCTCGCTGACGGCCGCCCAGCTCGTCTCCCGGATCCGCACCCGCCTGCCCGAGGCGAAGGTGGGGGACATCTACGACCGGCCGCGGTTCTCCGCGATGGCCGCCATGATCGCCGAGAAGGGCTCCGCTCCCGACGGCGAGGCCTCCTTCTCCCGGCCCGTCCCCACCCCCCGGCTCACCCAGGTGGGACAGACGCTCGCCTCCGTGCCGCTGCTGGCCCTGTCCGGGGTGCGCTGGCTGCTGTGGGTGCTGCTCGCGAGCGCGATCCTGCGCGCGGTGGCCCCGGAGTCGTTCACCTTCCTGCCCGCCCTTCCCTGGCCCACGCTGCTGATCGGCACCCTGGTGCTGGCCACCCCGTGGGGGCGCATGGCGATCGCGGTCATCGCCGCGCGGGTGCTGCTCGCGGGCCTGCAACCGGGGGACTACCGGCGCGGCGGCAGCGTGCACATGCGGCTGTGGATCGCGCAACAGGTCGCCGAGCAGGTCGACGCCGTGGGCCTCGCCGGGGCGCCCTGGGTGGTGCCCTACGCCCGGGCGCTGGGTGCCACGATCGGCAAGGACGTGGTGCTGCACTCCCTGCCCCCGGTCACCGGGATGCTGCGGATCGACGACGGCGCGTCCATCGAACCCGAGGTGGACCTCGCCGGGTACTGGATCGACGGGGACACGCTACGAGTCGGCGGGATCCGGATCGGTGCCAACGCCAGCATCGGGGCGCGCAGCACCCTCGCGCCGGGCGCGCGGATCGGCAAGGGCGTCACCCTCGCCCCCGCCTCCGCGGTGTTCGGCAAGGTGCCGGCGCAGGAGACCTGGGGCGGTTCGCCCGCGGTGCGCATCGGTGCCGGGAAGGACGACTGGCCCCGCAGCCAGCCGCCGCGGCACCGGGGCTGGTGGGCCGCCTACGCCGCCGCCAGCGTCGGCATCGCGCTGCTGCCGATCCTCGCCTTCGCCGTCGGCGCCCTGATCCTCCTGGCCCCGGCGGCCGGCGCCGCCACCTACGGCGAGGCGATCGGCGCGATGGCGCCGTGGCTGATCCCGGCGACCCTCGCCGTCGGGCTCACCTTCGGGGGCCTCGTGCTCGTGCTGGTGCGCCTGCTGGCGCTGGGCCTGGCGGAGGGGGACCACCCCGTGCACTCCCGCATCGCCTGGCAGGCGTGGTCCACCGAGCGGCTGCTGGACTCCGCCCGCACGATCCTGTTCCCGATCTACTCCAGCCTGTTCACCCCGGTGTGGCTGCGCATGCTCGGCGCGAGGGTGGGGCGCGACGTGGAGGCCTCCACCGTGCTGCTGCTGCCCTCCATGAGCCGGATCGCCGACGGCGCCTTCCTCGCCGACGACACGATGGTCGCCTCCTACGAGCTGCGCCGCGGCTGGATGCGGATCGCGCGCGCCCGGGTGGGCAAGCGGGCCTTCCTCGGCAACTCCGGGATGGCGGCCGCCGGCCACAAGGTGCCCAAGGACGGGCTGGTGGCGGTGCTGTCCGTCACCCCCTCCAAGGCCAAGGCCGGCTCCTCCTGGCTCGGCTCCCCGCCGGTGCGGCTGCGCCGCGTGCCCACCCAGGGCGACGAGCGGCTGACCTACCGGCCCGACGGGCGGCTGCGGGTGCTGCGCGCCGCGTGGGAGGTGCTGCGGATCATCCCGGTGATCCTCACCTGCGCCCTCGGGGTGGCCGTGCTGCTGCTACTCGCGTGGCTGACCCAGCACATCGGGCTGGGGTGGACGGTGCTGCTCTCCGGCCTGGTCGCGGCGCTGGCCGGGGCCGTGGCCGCCGGTGTCGCCACGGCCGCGAAGTGGGCGATCGTGGGTCCGATCCGCCCCGGGGAGCATCCGCTGTGGTCGTCCTTCGTGTGGCGCACCGAGGTCTCCGACACCTTCGTGGAGATGCTCGCCGCCCCGTGGTTCGCCCGGGCCGCCGCCGGCACCCCCGCGCTCGCGGTGTGGCTGCGCAGCCTCGGGGCCAGCATCGGGCGCGGTGCCTGGTGCGACTCCTACTGGCTGCCGGAGCCGGATGCCGTCACGCTCGGCGACGGCGCCACCGTGAACCGTGGCTGTGTGGTGCAGACCCACCTGTTCCACGACCGGGTGATGAGCGTGGACACGGTGGTGCTCGGCGAGGGCGCGACCCTCGGACCGCACTCGGTGATCCTCCCGGCGGCTAGCATCGGAGCACACGCCACCGTCGGTCCGGCCTCCCTCGTGATGCGCGGGGAGGACGTGCCGATCGGGAGCCGGTGGAGTGGGAACCCGATCGGGCCCTGGCAGGCGGTGCGGGTGCGCACCTACCAGCGCGCCTGATCGCCGCCCGGCCGATCGCCCGCAGAACCGCACGAGCACGATCCACGACACCGAAAGAAGCACCCCGACGCATGGCCAAGTCCCACGGCAACGGTGACCCCTACACCCCCGACGCGGGAAGCGACGTGTTCGAGGTCGAGATGTACGACCTCACGCTGGACTACAAGGTGGCGACCAACCGGCTCGCCGGTGAGGCGATGCTCGCGATCATCATGCTGCGCGAGGAGAGCCACATCGAGCTCGACCTCGCGGGCCTGGCGGTCAGCGCCGTCCGGGTGAACGGGCACAAGGCGTCCTACAGCCACAAGCACGCCCGGCTGCGGGTGAAGCTCGCCCGGGCCATGGTGGCGGGCACGCACCTGGTGGTCGAGGTGGACTACGCCGGCAAGCCCGCGCCGCGCAAGAGCCGCTGGGGTCGGATCGGGTTCGAGGAGCTCACCGACGGCGCGCTCGTGGCCTCCCAGCCCACCGGCGCCCCCACCTGGTTCCCCTGCAACGACCACCCGGCGCGCAAGTCCCGCTACCGGATGGCCATCACCACCGAGAAGGCCTACCACGTCGTGGCCAACGGGATCCCGGCCGGGCACACCGACCACGGCGGCCGCCGCACCTGGCGCTTCTACCAGGACATCCCGGCGGCGACCTACCTCGCCACGGTGCAGATCGGGCGCTACCGGGAGGAGCAGGTGGACCTGGGCGGGATCCCGGGCGCGCTGATCTACCCGCCGCACCTGCGCCGTCGGGTCAAGCACGACTTCGGCCGGCTCGGGGAGATGATGGCGCTGTTCGAGGATGCCTTCGGGCCCTACCCGCTGGCGAAGTACGTGGCGGTCATCACCGACGACGACCTCGAGATCCCGATCGAGGCGCAGGGCATGGCCACGTTCGGCGCCAACCACGCCGACGGGCACCACGGCTCGGACCGGCTGATCGCGCACGAACTGGCGCACCAGTGGTTCGGCAACTCCGTCACGCCCAAGCAGTGGCGGCACATCTGGCTGAACGAGGGATTCGCCTGCTACTCGGAGTGGATGTGGTCGCAGGCGAGCGGCGCGGAGAGCACCGACGCGCTCGCGGAGCATTATCACAAGCGTCTCGCCGGACTGCCGCAGGACATCCTCGTGGGCGACCCGGGCGCGGTGGACATGTTCGACGACCGGATCTACAAGCGCGGCGCCCTGACCGTGCACGCGCTGCGCCGCACCGTGGGGGAGAAGACCTTCCGCGCGCTGGTGCGCAGCTGGACGCACGAGATGCGCCACGGGGTGGCGGACACCGAGGAGTTCATCGCGCACGCCGAGCGGATCGCGGGGCGGTCGCTGCGGCCGCTGTTCCAGGCGTGGCTGTTCCAGACGCGTCTGCCCGCGTTGCCGTAGTCGGCCGCGCGGGCAGACGGGCGGTTCCTGGTTCGTCGGTGGCCAGGGGGGTCAGGCCTGGTGGGTCAGGCCTAGTGGGTCAGGCCTGGTACGTCAGGCAGTTCGCGGTGCCACCGCCGGGGCCGATGCGTACGGCGCTCGCGGTGCACTCCAGGTCCTTGTTGAACGCGCACTCGCTGCGCTGGCAGGCGCCGACCTGCGCGACGACGCGGTCCAGGCCGCCTCGCGTGCCGATCTCGATGAAGGTGGCGCAGTCGGCGTCGTCGTCGATGGTGACGGCGAAAGCCGTGCAGCCGTCGTGGTTGTAGGAACAGCCGGCGACGGCGCACTCGACCGTCGGCATCTCCGCAAGCGTGCTCATGGTCTTCTCCTCGGTCGGGCGGGGCGCCGTGCGGCGCCTCGTGTCCAGGAATGTACGCCACGAATTGCGCGGCGTATAGAAAGCAAGCCCTTCCTTTTCGCGGGTAAGGAATGCCTTATGTGTGCATTTCGGAATGCGCGCATGTCGTTATTCGGCGGGCGCTCTCACGCGGTCTGCCGCGGTTGCCGTGGGGTCTGTCCGGGATGCGAGACGGCGCAGGGTTGCTGGCGCTCGGGCCGCGGCGGCCCTAGTCTCCTGGACATGGAGAGCGCCGCGCACCGGATGCGCTGTTGTCGACGGAGCCGGATGACCCGGCCCGGTTCCGACCCCGTGCGCTAGCGGCGGAGGCGGACCGGGCGCCCAGCACCCGCCCCGCCGAACTCCCGCCTAACTGAGGACGCCCGCATGACCGTTCTGCTCGCCACCCCCAGCACCGTCTCCCTCGACGCCGACCTCCCGCTCCACGCCCTGCTCGCCCATGCCCAGGTACTGGAGGCGCAGGCGCTCTCCGGAGGAGTGCCCGACGGCGCGGCGTCCCTTCGCCTGACCGGCCCCCGGGCCGCGGCGAGCGCCGCCCGTCTGGCGCGGCTGACCTCCCGGGTGCGGATCGTCGTCGCCCCTGCCGATCCGACCCGGCAGGCCGAGGCATTGGCCGCGGACCTCGCTGCCCTCGCGCTCATCGCCCCCGGCCGGGTCTCGCTCGAGGTGAGCGACGCCGCGGTGCAGCACCGAGTGCGGGCCGCCCTCGCCCGCGCCCCGCGGGTGGGGGTGGGGCACTTCGGCGGCGACCTGTTCGCGCACGGCCGCGAGGTCCCCGTGCCGCTGAGCGCCGACCTGGTGCAGCGCGCCGCCTGAGGGAACCCGCGCCGCCTGAGGGCGGTCGCCCCGGTGCCTGTCGCGGTGGCCTGTCGCGATGTCGGGCCCCCGCGGCAGGATGGGGGCATGAGCGAACCGATCCGATGGGGCATCCTCGGCCCCGGCCGCATTGCCGCCAACGTCGCGAAGGACTTCGGCCACGTGTCCGATGGGGTGATCGCCGCAGTCGGCTCCCGCTCCGCGCAGCGCGCCGCCGCCTTCGCGGCCGAGCACGCCCCCGGCGCCCGGGCACACGGCAGCTACCGCGACCTGCTCGCCGACCCCGCGATCGACGCCGTGTACGTGGCCACCCCGCACTCCCAGCACGCCGCGCAGGCCATCGCCGCGATTCGTGAGCACAAGGCGGTGCTGGTCGAGAAGGCGTTCACCGCCACGCTGCCCGGCGCCCGCCGGGTGGTGGGGGAGGCGCGCTCGCGTGACGCGGTGGTGATGGAGGCGATGTGGACGAGGTTCCAGCCCGCGGTGGTGCGCGCCCGGGAGCTGATCGCCGACGGCGCGATCGGCGAGGTGCGGGCCGTCGCCGCGGACCTGGGTGTCTCGCGCGAGTTCGACCCGAACGACCGACTGTTCTCCCTCGAACTCGGCGGCGGCACCCTGCTCGACCTCGGGGTGTACGTGGTCTCCTTCGCCCAGATGGTGCTCGGTGAGCCGGTCGGTGTCACGGCCAAGGGATCGCTGCTGTCCACCGGCGTGGATGCGGAGGCCGGGCTGCTGGTCGACTTCGGATCCGGCGCCACCGCCACGCTGCAGACCTCCTTCCGCTCCCCGATGCCGGGCAACGCCCGCATCTACGGCTCCACCGGGTGGATCGAACTGCCGCCCCGGTTCCACCACCCGCACCGCGTGATCCTGCACCGCGCCGGCAAGGAGAGCATCGAGGAGTCCCTCCCGCCCACTGGCGCCGGCTACGCCCTGGAGTTCGATGAGGTCAACCGGCTCCTCCGCGCCGGGCGCACCGAGTCCGAGGTCATGCCGCTGCGGGACTCCCTCGCGGTCATGGGCGTGTTGCAGTCCGCGGCAGATCAACTCGGCGTGGCACTCGTGGAGGATGAGCATGCCGGCCTCTAGCCCCACGCCGGCGAGTCCGGTGCTGCCCATGCTCGCCAAGCCCGTGGCGCGCGTGCCCGGGCCGGATGCCGCCGGTGGACCCTTCTCCTACGAGCCGAAATGGGACGGGTTCCGTGCCATCGTGCAGGCGGGAGCCGATGGCGTGGAGATCTTCTCCCGCAGCGGCAAGCCGATGACGCGGTACTTCCCCGATGTCGTGGTCGCGGTCGCCCAGGAGTTCTCGGGCTCGGATCTGGCTGACGGGCTGCTGCTGGACGGCGAGATCGTGCTCGCGCGGGGTTCGCGGCTGGACTTCGAACTGCTCGGGCAGCGGATCCACCCCGCGGCCTCGCGGGTGGCGATGCTCGCCGAGCACGCTCCCGCCACCCTCGTGGTGTTCGACCTGCTCGCCGCCGGCGGTCGAGACCTGGCGGGCGAGCCGCTGCGGGAGCGGCTCGCGGCGCTGGACGACCTCGCGATCACCGGTCCCCGGGTCCAGGTCACGCCTCGCTCGTTGGATGCGGGGGAGGCGGAGGGCTGGCTGGCGGAGTTCGAGGGCGCGGGGCTGGACGGCGTGATCGCCAAACCCCTGGACGCCCCCTACGCGCCGGGCAAACGCACGATGCTGAAGATCAAGCACGCCCGCACCGCGGACGTGGTGCTCGCCGGGTACCGGGAGCACAAGGAGTCCACCCCCGAGGCGCCACTGCTCGGGTCCCTGCTGCTCGGGCTGTGGGAGGGCGAGGAGCTGCAGTTCGTGGGCGTGAGCGCCTCGTTCCCCAAGGCGCGCCGCGCGGAACTCATCGCTGAGCTCGCCCCGCTGGCGGTCGACGTCGAGGACTCCGACGCCATGGCCGCCCACCCGTGGGGAGCGTGGGCGGACCCCGCCGCGCACGAGAGCGGGCGCAAACCCGGCGCCGTGTCGCGCTGGAGCGGCGGCAAGGACCTGTCCTTCACCCCGCTGCGCCCGGAGCGGGTGCTGGAGGTGGGGTATGACCACATGGAGGGCACCCGGTTCCGCCACACCACCCAGTTCAAGCGGTGGCGCCCGGACCGCGAACCGCGCTCGTGCACGTATGCGCAGTTGGAGGAGGTCGTCGGGTACGACCTCGCGGAGATCCTCCCCGGTGCGCCGGCTGCCGCCGATGACTTCCGTGGGTCGCTCTGAGGGTGTTGTGCGCGGTTTGTGACCGCCCTCACACGCTGTGTAAACACCTGCGAACAGTCCTGTTTCGTCTCTTCCAGACGACCGGATCGGGCCTCTAGCGTCAACGGCACCACGACGGGGCGGTGCGAGAGCCCCTCGCGCGTCCCGTTTCATTTCGGCTGTTCAGCCGACGACGAGGGAGCGCCCATGACCCTGACGGCGGAAGAGAAGGCGGCGAAGCGCAAGGCGCGCGCCGCGGAGAACGGGGTCGACTCGATACCCCCGATGGCGCGGCTGTTCCCGCTGGGTCTGCAGCACGTGCTCGCGCTGTACGCCGGTGCCGTGGCGGTGCCGCTGATCGTCGGTGGCGCGCTCGGCTACTCGGCGCAGGACATGGCGTTCCTCATCAGCGCCGATCTCTTCATCGCCGGGGTGGCCACGATCGTGCAATCGGTCGGGTTCTGGCGCTTCGGGGTGCGGCTCCCCCTGATGCAGGGCGTCACCTTCGCGGCCGTCGGACCGATGATCGCGATCGGCAACCAACACGGCATCACCGCGATCTTCGGGTCGGTGATCGCCTGCGGGCTGTTCATGATCCTCGTGGCGCCGTTCTTCTCCCAACTCCTGCGGTTCTTCCCGCCGATCGTCACCGGCACCGTGATCCTCATCATCGGGCTCTCCCTCATGAGTGTGGCAGCCGGGTGGATCGCCGATGGCGCCACCGAGGAGTCCCCGGGGGCGCTGCCGATCAACGTGGGCTTCGCCGCCGGCACCCTGCTGCTGATCGTGCTCATCGAGCGCTTCGCACCTCCGGCACTGGCTCGCGTCTCGGTGCTGCTCGGTCTGGTGCTCGGCACCATCGCCGCGTTGTTCGTGCCCGGGATGACCAACTGGGAGGCCGTGGGGGAGGCGGGCTGGTTCGCCGTCGTCACCCCGTTCCACTTCGGCCTGCCGACCTTCGAGATCGCCTCGATCCTCTCGATGATCGTGGTGGCGATCGTGATCATGACCGAGACGACCGGCGACATGATCGCGGTCGGGGAGATCGTGGACAAGCCCGTCACCCGCCGCCAGCTCGCCGACGGACTGCGCGCTGATGGGCTGGGCACCGTGCTGGGCGGCGCGTTCAACACCTTCCCCTACACCGCGTTCGCGCAGAACGTGGGACTGGTCTCCCTCACCGGGGTGCGCTCGCGGTATGTCGCGACCATGGCCGGGGTGATCCTCCTGGTGCTCGGCCTGATCCCGAAGATCTCCGCGGTGGTCGAGGGCGTGCCGCGCGCCGTGCTCGGCGGCGCCGGGATCGCGCTGTTCGGGATGGTCGCGGCCTCCGGGATCCGCACCCTGGCCCGGGTGCACCTGGACAACAAGAACGTGCTGATCGTGGCGCTGTCCATCGGGATCGCGCTGTTGCCGACGGTGGAACCGGAGATCTACGCGAACTTTCCGAGCTGGTTCCAGCTGATCTTCGACTCCGGCATCTCCTCCGGTGCGATCGCCGCGATCCTGCTGAACCTGTTGTTGAACAAGAACCCCACCGCGGACGATCCCGAACGCGATGCCCGCTACTCCGCGCACGACTCGGTGCGCAGTCCGGCGGCCACCCCCGAGGAGGACATCCAGTCCTCCCACGCCTGAGTGCCCCACCCGCACTCACGCACGCCTCTCACGCACGCCCCCCACGCCCCCCACGCCCCCCACGCCGAGCGATGGGTTCGGCAGGCCTCAGCACGTGGGCCCTGCCGAACCCATCGCTCGGCGCACGTGTGCCGCCACCTGCGTCCGCCGAGCGTGTGCTTGTGCACGGGGTGGTTCGCCGAGCGTGTGCTTGTGCAGGGTTCTGTGTGCGTGGGCCTGCGTAGGCACCCGCTCGGCGTGGTGCAGTGCGGTGCGGTGCGGTCGTCGTCGAGCGTGTGGTTGTGCACACCTGGTTCGCCGAGCGTGTTCTTGCGCAGGGTTCTGTGTGCGTGGGCCTGCGTAGGCACCCGCTCGGCGCGGGAGAGGTGCGATCGTGCAGGTGCCTGCCGAACTGCCTCGCGGTGCCTGCCGAACTGCCTCGCGGTGCCTGCCGAACTGCCTCGCGGTGCCTGCAGAACTGCCTCGCGGTGCCTGCAGAACTGCCTCGCGGTGCCTGCAGAACTGCCTCGCGGTGCCTGCCGAACTGCCTCGCGGTGCCTGCAGAATCGCCTCGCGGTGGGTCAGAGCAGCCCGGACCCCACGTTCACCGGGGAGTCCTCGATGTTCCCGAGGATGCCGCGGATGATGCCGCTGCCGTCCGCGCCGCGCAGGCTCGCATACCAGGCGGCCGTGGCCTCGGGGTCGTAGGCATGCGTCTCCTCACCGCGCTTGCGGGCCCGCAGCACGAGGTCCCCGGCGCGCTCCGTGCGCGCGGCCTGGTACCGCTCGAGCGTGTCGGCCACCGAGACGGTGTTCGTCGCGAACGCGATGCCGAGCACGAACGCGTCCTCCAGCGCCGAGCACGCCCCCTGCCCGATGTCCGGCGCTGTGTTGTGGGCGGCGTCCCCGAGGATCGCCACCCGCCCACGCACCCAGGTGTGGAACGGGTCGATGTCCCAGATCTCCACCCGGTTCATCGAGACGGCCGGGTCGATCGTGTCGATCAGCCGCGCCACCCCCGGCGCCCAGCCCGCGAAGGCCTCGGAGAGGAAGCCCTTGCCGTCGGCGCGGTCGTAGGGCAGCCCCGCGGGCTGCGGGATGTCGAACCAGAAGTAGAACCGTCCGCCGGCCACCGGCATCACCGCGGCACGCTTGCCCTCGGCCACGTAGGTGGTCCACTGCGTGGCCGGTCCGATCTCCTCGTCCACCTCGATCAGGCCGTTCACGTTGGTGTACCCGGAGTAGGTCCGCTCGATCGGCGGCATGCCTTCCGTCACGTACGCGCGGGTCAGGGAGCGGGCCCCATCGGCACCCAGCAGCAGGTCGGCGGTGTCCGTGGAACCGTCGGCGAATGTCGCGGTCACCTGGGAGCCGTCGTCGGTGAGGCCCACCATCCTCATGCCGAGGTGGATGCGCTCCATCCCCAGGGTCTCCATGAGCAGCATCTGCAGGTCCGCCCGGGCGACAGGGTAGGGCTTCTGACCGCTCGCCGTCGTGACCGGATCCAGGGGGAACTCGCACAGGGTCTCGCCGCTGTGCCCGTCCCGGTAGGCCATCGAGGCCATGTCGCCGCCGAGCGCCGCCACCTGCTCCCCGAGGCCCAGCCAGTTCAGCACCTTGACGCCGTTGGACCACAGCGACAGCGCCGCCCCGACCGGCTTGTTCTCGCGCATCTGGTCGTACACGACCACCTCGTGCCCGAGCCTGGCCAGCGCGATCCCCGCGCTCGTGCCGCCGATTCCCGCCCCGATGATGATGACCTTCATGCACCACCACGCTAGGGGCGGCGCGTCACGCCGGTGTTTCGGGCGGGAAAGAGTTGTGTGGCATGCCGTGGCCGACGGCGTATCCCGGCCGGGCGGTAGCGCTCAGCTCCCGCGGTAGGTGGAGTAGGCGAATGGGCTGAGCAGCAGCGGCACGTGGTAGTGCGGCCGGTCGACCACACGGAACGTGACCGACACACTCGGGTAGAACGCCTCGGTGCCCAGCGCGGCGAAGTACTCGGCGGTGGCAAAGGTCAGGGTGTAGTCGCCCGGGGGGAGGAGGTCGGGGCCCAGACCCAGCCGGCCGTCGTCGTCCGTGGTGCCGGTGGCGATCTCCCCGACCGGCCCGGTCAGCGTGACGGCGACGTCGCTCGCCGGGCGCCCGGTGGTGGCGTCGAGGATGTGGGTGGTCAGGTGGGGGTGCTCGGAGGTGACCTGCGGTGCGGGTGACCCCTCGGCCGACTCCACCCCCAGGGCGCCGCGCAGGCGTAGCAGCGCGATCTGCCGCAACTGCTCGAGGGATTCCTCGGTCTCGGTCTCCGGATCGTTCCCGAGGCGGCGCTGCAACTCCGCGAGCATCTCCTGCGGGGACCGCCCCGCGGCCCGGACGAGGAACACCCGGCCGAACTGCTCCTCGTAGTCGCGGTTCCCCGCCGCGATCAGCTCAGCGGTCTCGGCGTCCGCGCCGGCCATCGAGGACTGCTCCCGGCGCGACGCCGCAGCCTCCGCTCCCTTGCCGCTCACCCGTGCGCCGATCCGGGGGTGGTGCGCCAGGGCGGCGTCCAGGTCCCACACCGACCACTGCCGCGAGGCCGTGAGGGCCGCGTGCTCCAGCGCGCGTTCGCTGACGTAGGGCCGGCCGGCCACGACCTGTTCCACCCAGCTGGGGATGGCGGCCCAGGTGGCCACCAGCACGTCTGCATCGGACTCGGGCAGCGCATTGAAGGAGGCGAGGTCCATGACGCCACGCTAGCGGGCGCCGATCCGGTTCGCCGATCTGGTGCGCCGAACCGGTGCGCCGAACGATGGGTTGCGCCGTTCACCTCCGCCCCGTCCCCGCCGAGCGGGTCCCTGTGCAGGCCCAACGCGCTCGAGCCCTGCGCAACCGCACGCTCGGCGGGGGGTGGGGTGCGTAACCGCACGCTCGGCGGGGTAGATCGGCAACACGGCCGAAACCCCCGCTGGGTAGCGTCACCCCATGCACCTGGACCCGCGCCCGAGCAGCGTCGCCGCGCGACGCACGTTCCTCGACGGTGCCTTCCGCCCCGCCACGGTGCGGATCCAGGATGGGCTGATCACCGCCGTCGAGCCGTTCGATGAGCGCGCCGACGTGGTCGTCCCCGCCGAGGCCACCCTGCTGCCGGGCCTCGTGGACTCCCACGTGCACCTGAACGAACCCGGCCGCACCGCCTGGGAGGGGTTCGCCACCGGGACGGCCGCCGCCGCGGCAGGCGGCGTGACCACCGTGGTGGAGATGCCGCTGAACTCCCTCCCGGTGACCACCACCCCGCAGGCGCTCGCCGCCAAGCGGAAGGTCACCGCCGGCAAGCTGGCGGTCGACATCGCCTACTGGGGCGGCGCCGTACCGGAGAACCTCGGCCACCTCGCCGAACTCCTGGCGGCCGGAACGGTCGGCGTGAAGTGCTTCCTCGCGCCCAGCGGGATCGAGGAGTTCGGCCACCTGGATGACGCCCAGCTCCACGCCGCGCTCGCCGAACTCGCGGTGGTGGACGGGCTGCTGATCGTCCACGCCGAGGACCCCGCGCACCTCGCGCCCCCCGGCCCGCTCGGCACCCACTACGCGGCGTTCCTGGACTCCCGGCCACCCGCGAGCGAGGCCGTCGCGATCGCTCGCGTCATCGAGGCGGCGCGCGCCACCGGCGCCCGCGCGCACATCGTGCACGTCTCCGACGGTGCGAGCCTCCCGCTGGTCCGCCAGGCCAAGGCCGACGGCGTGCGCCTGAGCGTGGAGACCTGCCCGCACTACCTGACTCTGACCGCCGAGACCGTGCCCGACGGCGCCGCCTCCCACAAGTGCTGCCCACCCATCCGCGGTGCCGCCAACCAGGAGCTGCTCTGGGCCGGCGTGCTGGACGGCACCATCGACGCGATCGTCTCGGACCACTCACCCTCCACACCCGAGCTGAAGGAGACCGGCGACGGCGACTTCGGCCTGGCCTGGGGCGGCATCGCGGGCGTGCAGACCGGCCTGATCGCGGTCTGGACCGAGGCAAGGCGCCGCGGCATCGGCCTCGAGAGGATCCTGCCGCTGATGACCACCGGCCCGGCACGGGTGGCCGGGCTCGGCTCCCGCGGCACCATCGCGCCGCAGGAGCCCGCCCACCTGGTGGTCTTCGCCCCGGACTCCCACACCCAGATCCGCCCGGAGACCCTGCAGTACCGCAACACGATCAGCCCGTGGCTGCACCGCACCCTGACCGGGGCCGTGGCCGCCACCTACGTGCACGGCGACCTGACCTTCACCGCGGGTCACGCGATCCTGCGCCGCGGTGGCCGTGAGATCCTGCCCGCACCCGCCCCAGCGAAGGAGCCGGCATGAGCGTCCTGCAGCGCCTGAGCCCCATCCCGGACGACCCGGCCGCACTCGCCCAGGTCCCCGGTGACCACTACCTGCCCGCCACCCCCGCCACGGTGCGGTGGGGGAGACTGCCCTGCGCCGTCGACCGGCCCGTGCTGCACATCGCCGACGGCGAGAGCGTCACCATCGACACGGTCAGCCACGAGGGCATCCTGGAGGACCAGGGCAAGGACCCGCTCGCGTACTTCACCGCCCAGGGGGTCGCGCCCGAGGCCGTGCTGGGCGACGCCGTCGAGATCGCCGCCACCATGGCCCGCGATCCCGAGCGCGACGGCCCCCACGTGGTCACCGGCCCGATCCACGTGGCCGGAGCCGCGGCCGGCGACCTGCTGTGCCTGACCGTCGAGCGGCTGGAACGCCGGGTGCCCTACGGCGTCATCTCCAACCGGCACGGCAAGGGCGCCCTGGTCGGCGAACTCCCGCGCGGCGCGGGGAACGTGAGCGTGTTCACCCCCGTGAAGGACGGGGCCGGGGCGCTGCCGGTGCACGACGGCGAGGATCGCCTCGTGCGGTTCGGCCTCGCCGAGTTCCTGGGAACCATGGGCGTGGCCGTCGCGGGTGAGGAGCACCCACACTCGGTGCCGCCCGGGGCGCACGGCGGGAACATCGACATCAACCTGCTCACCGAGGGCGCCCGGCTCTACCTCCCCGTGCAGGTGGCCGGGGCGCTGGCCTACGTGGGGGACCCACACTTCGCGCAGGGCGACGGCGAGGTGGCGCTGACCGCGCTGGAAGCGCCGCTGCGGGCCACGGTCCGGTTCGAGGTGGTGCCGCGCGAGCGGGCGCTCGCGGAGTTCGGGGAGGTGGCCGGGCCCATGGTGCGCACGGAGGAGTACCTCGTGCCCACCGGGATGGACCCGGACCTGAACGTGGCGATGCGCCGGTGCGTGCGCGCCGCGCTGGAGTTGATCACTGCCCGGTGGGGGATGGAGGAGCACCTCGCCTACGCCTACCTCTCCGCAGCCACGGACTTCGACATCTCCCAGGTGGTCGACATCACCTGCGGGGTGCACGCCCGGATCCGGGAGGCGGACTTCGCGGGAGTCACGAGGACAAGCGACACCGCGAGCACAGGCGCCACCGCCAGCACAGGCGACACCGCGAGCACAGACACCAACGGGGAGCCGGCATGACCGCCACGGACGCACGTTCGCTGTTCCCACCCGAGGCGCCCGAGGCGCTCCTCGACGCGTTCGTGGACTACGAACGCGCGATCGGGGAGAACGACCTCGACGCCCTGGACGACTACTTCGCGCCCGGTGAACGGACCATGCGCGGCGACGCCGGCGGCCTGCTCGTGGGGCACGCCGCGATCCACGACTTCCGCGGCACCCGCGGCGGGGTCCCGGCCCGCACCATCGAGCGGGTGGAGTACCGCGAGCTGGCTCCGGGTGTGGTGCTGCTGCTGTCGGTCTCCCGCTACTGCGTGGGCGGCACCGGGTTGCAGACCCAGGTGTGGCAGGAGATCGAGGGCCGCTGGCTCATCACCGCCGCGCACGTCACCCCGCGGGCCACCGCCCTGAACCGCACGATCTGGCGCACCGTGGGCGACCCGCTGTTCCAGGGGGCGTGGGAGGGGCCGCTCGCGGGTCTGACCGTCGCGGTGAAGGACCTGTTCGCGGTCAAGGGGTACCGGATCGGGGCGGGCAACCCCACCTACCTGGAGGCGGCGCGCCCGGAGAAGGTGAGCGCACCCGCCGTCGCGGACCTGCTGGCCGGCGGGGCCTCGCTGCGGGGGATCGCCCGCACCGACGAGTTCGCCTACTCCGTGGCCGGGGACAACGCGCACTACGGCACACCACCGAACGCCGCCCTGCCCGGCGCCCTGCCGGGTGGGTCCTCCAATGGGGCCGCCAGCGCCGTCGCGACGGGCCAGGCGGAGATCGGCCTGGCGACCGACACCGCCGGCTCCGTACGGGTGCCCGCCTCCTACCAGGGGCTGTGGGGGCTGCGGACCACACACAACCTCGTGCCCCGGCAGGGCCTGCTGCCGCTGGCGCAGAGCTTCGACACCGTCGGCTGGCTCACCCGCGACGGCGCCACCATGCAGCGGGTGGTGGACTGGTGCCTCAGCTACGACGGCTCGGAGTCCACCGAGAGCGTGCTCGGCGCCTCCGGCAGCGACCTGCCGTGGCGCTTCGCGGTGCCGCGTGAGGTGCTCGCGATGCTCGAACCCGCCACGCGCGAGGCCTTCGAGGCGGCGCTGGGCCGGTTGGCGCAGGTAGCGGACACGGCCGGTGCGCCGGAGATCACCGAGGTGGACCTCGGGGACCTCGCCGCGATCCACGCCGAGTTCCGCACCGTGCAGGGCGCGGAGGCGTGGCGCAACAACGGCGACTGGCTGCGCGAGCACCCCGGCGCGCTCGGCCCGGCGGTGGCGCAGCGGTTCCGCGAGGCCTCCCAGGTCACGGCGGCGCAGGAGTCCGCGGCGCGCGGCGCCCTGGAGCCTGTGCGGCGCCACGTGGAGTCCCTGGTGGCCGAGTCGGTGTTGCTGCTGCCGACGGTGCCCGGACCCGCGCCCATGCGCACCGCGACCGGGGAGCGTGTGGACGCCGTGCGCACCGCCACGCTGCGGATGACGACGCCGGCCGCGGTCGCCGGGCTCCCGGCGCTCTCGGTGCCGCTGCTCACGGTGCCCTCGAGTCTCGGTCCCGCGCCGGTGGGGCTCTGCCTGATCTCTCGCGCCGACACCGACATCGCGCTGGTGCGCCTGGCCCGCCGCCTGGAGGCCGCGCTCAGGGCGTAGCCGTTGGTCAGTGGGTCTTGATCGGCAGACCCTGCAGGGGTTGACTCTGACACTGTGTCAGGCCGTGAAGTGGTCCCACCATGTTGAGTATCGGAGACTTCGCCCGCCTCGTCGGGGTATCGGTGCGGATGCTGAGGCACTACGACAGCCTCGGGATCCTCACCCCCGCGCGGGTGGACGAGTGGACCGGCTACCGCTACTACGCCGCCAGTCAGGTCACTCGCGCCAACCGACTCGTCGCGCTGCGCGAGCTCGGGTTCGGGCTCGAGGAGGTCGGCACGCTCCTGGACGCGCCCTCGGGCACCGTGCGGGCGCTGCTGATTCGCCGGCGGCAGGAGTTGCGTGCGCAGGTCGACGCGGACACCCGCCGGCTCTCCCACGTGGAGGCGAGGCTCCGACTGATCGAGAAGGGCACCACCATGACCGAGTACACCGAGGCATCCCTGCCGGCGCTCACGCTGACGGGACGGCAACTGACCACCGCGGCGATGAGCGCCGTCGAGCAGGAGATCGGGCCCCTGTTCGACCGTGTCAACGGCGCCATCCGTGAGGCCGGCGTCACTCTCACCGGGCCGGGCGTCGCGACCTACGACGCCTCCAGCGAGGCCGGGATGGTCGTGACGGTCGGGGAGCAGGTCGGCAGCGCCGAGGTCCCCGGGCTCGAGCGCATCGAGGTCCCGGGCGTCGAGCGGGCACTGATCACTCGCCTGGAGGGCGCGGACCTCACCGGGATCCAGTCCGCGTGGCAGTCGCTGGTCCAGGAGGCGGAACGACGTGGCCTCACCCTCGCGGGTCCCGGCCGTGAGGTCTACGTCGAGACCCCGTTCGATGGGCCCGAGGCCACGGGGTGGGTCGTCGACCTGCAGCAACCCGTCGCCTGAGGCCACCGGCCCGGCACCCCGACCGGCCCCGGCCCGCCGCGCGGCGGGCCGGGGCCGTCACCTCCCCGAAACGGTGATGCGTCAGGATGGGCGCACCCACACCGCAGGAGGAGAGAGATGACCGCGCTGATCCCCGGCGAGATCGCGCCGCCCGCCCGGCTGCTCATGGGCCCCGGCCCGATCTCCGCCTACCCGAGCGTGCTGCGCGCCATGGGCGCGCCCCTGGTGGGGCAGTACGACCCGTTCATGACCGCCACGATGGCCGAGACCCAGGAGCTCTACCGGCAGGTGTGGTCGACGGCGAACGAGGCCACCCTGCTCGTGGACGGCACCTCCCGGGCCGGGATCGAGGCCGCCATGGTCTCCCTGATCCGGCCCGGTGAGCGGGTGCTCGTGCCGGTCTTCGGCCGGTTCGGGCACCTGCTCGCGGAGGTCGCCGAGCGGGCCATGGCCGAGGTCCACACCATCGAGACCGCGTGGGGTCAGGTGTTCGCGCCCTCGGTGATCGAGGAGGCGATCCGCCGGGTGAAGCCCGCCATGCTCGCGATCGTGCAGGGCGACACCTCCACCACGATGAACCAGCCGCTGGCCGAACTGGGGGAGATCTGCGCCAAGCACGGCGTGCTGTTCTACACCGACGCCACCGCGTCCCTGGGCGGCAACCCGTTCGAGGCCGACGCGTGGGGACTGGACGCCGCGACCGCGGGCCTGCAGAAGTGCCTCGGCGGCCCCAGCGGGTCCTCCCCGATCACCCTGAGCGAGCGCGCCGTGGAGGTGATCACCTCCCGCAAGCGCATCGAGGCCGGGATCCGGGACGAGGACGACCCGGACGCGGCGGACTTCGTGCGCTCCAACTACTTCGATCTCGGCATGATCCTGGACTACTGGGGGCCTCGCCGCCTGAACCACCACACCGAGGCCACCTCCATGCTCTACGCGGCCCGGGAGTGCGCCCGCCTGATCCTCGCCGAGGGCCGCGAGGCCGTCATCGCCCGGCACCAGCTCGCAGGCCGCGCCATGCTCGCCGGCGTCGTGGCCATGGGCCTGGAGGTGTTCGGGGACGTGGCGCACAAGATGAGCAACGTGGTGGCCGTCGAGATCCCCGAGGGCGTGCCCGGGGACGCCGCCCGCGCCGCGATGCTGACCGACTACGGCATCGAGATCGGCACCTCCTTCGGCCCGCTGCACGGCCGGGTCTGGCGGATCGGCACCATGGGCTACAACGCCCGCCGCGACGCCGTCCTGACCACCCTGGCAGCCCTGGAGTCCACCCTGGGCCGGTTCGGCTTCGCCGTGGCGCCCGGCGCGGGAGTCGCCGCCGCATCCGAGATCCTCGGGCAGGCCTGAGTGCCGCTGCTCGCCGTCACCCCCGACGTGATCGCCGCCGCGGCGCGGCGCGTGATGGCGCGGTGCGAGGAACTCGCCCGGGTCACCGCCACCCCCGGCACCATCGAACGGGTCTATCTCTCACCCGAGCACGCCCGCGTGAACCGGCTCGCGGCGGAATGGATGCGCGAGCTCGGCATGGTCACCTGGCAGGACGCCGCGGGCAACCAGATGGGCCGGATCGAACCCACACCCACGCCCGGCGCCGCACCGCCCGCCCCGGGGGAGACGCCCGCGCTCATGCTCGGCTCCCACCTGGACACCGTGCTGGACGCCGGCCGCTTCGACGGGATCGTCGGGGTGCTCACCGCCCTGGAGGTGGTGCGGCTGCTGCGCCGGCCCGTGCCCGGGGGAGATGCCCGCGGGCGCGGTACGCCCGCCGCCACCGTCGACCTGCCGTTCGCGATCGAGGTGGCCGCGTTCAGCGACGAGGAGGGCACCCGGTTCGGCAAGGCGCTGCTGGGGTCCTCCGCCGTCGCCGGCACGTGGGAGGAGTCCTGGTGGGACCTGACCGACGGCGACGGCGACACCCTGCGCCACGCCTTCCGGGAGTTCGGCCTCGACCCCGGTCGGATCGGGGAGGCGGCCCGGCGCCGGGAGGACCTGATCGGCTACCTCGAGGTCCACATCGAGCAGGGACCGCAACTGCACCGCATCGGTGAGCCGCTCGCCGTCGTCAGCTCGATCGCCAGCGCTCGCCGCTTCCAACTCACCGTGCAGGGCGAGGCCCGCCACGCTGGCGGCACCCCCTACGACGTGCGCCGCGACGCCCTGCTCGGGGCGAGCGAGGCGGCCCTGGCGGTGGAGTCGATCTGCTCCGCCGAGCACCACATCATCGGCACGGTCGGGCAGCTCGAGGCCTTCCCCGGGTCGGTGAACGTGGTGCCCGGGGAGGCGCGACTCTCCCTGGACCTGCGCGGGGAGTTCGACGGCGACCGCGACCGCGTCTGGGACGCCATCACCCACGAACTCGACCGGATCATGGGGCGCCGAGGCCTGCGCTGGCGCTCCCGGGAGATCCACAACGCGCCCGCCGTGATGTGCGCGCCGCTGCTGCAGGACGTGGTGCGCGAGGGGATCGTCGCCACCCTGCCCGAGCGCAGTGAGGCGCCGCCGGAGATCTTCAGCCGCGCCGGGCACGACGGCATGTCCATCGGGGCGATCACGGACGTGGGCATGCTCTTCCTGCGCAACCCCGACGGCATCTCCCACCACCCCGAGGAGGCGGTCAGCGCCCCGGACGTGGCCCTCGGTCTACGGGCGATCACCGAGTCGGTGCTGCAGCTGGCCAACGACTACCGCGCCCGGCCCTGAGCCGGCACCTCTCGCAAGGGCCGCCGCGGGGCCGACTCAGGATGGGTTCAGGGCCGCAGGGTCGCCATCTCCGCGCCCGGGGAGGCCGCCACCCGCGCGGGCGGCACGTAGTCGCGCAGCTGCGTGAGCGACTCCTCGGGGGTGGTGCCCACGAGCAGCATCTCGGTGTAGCGCGGGTGGGTGAAGCCGCGGCCGCTCATCCCGGCCACGAACTCCAGGAACGGGTCGAAGTACCCGGCCACGTTGAGGATCCCGCACGGCTTCTCGTGAATCCCGAGCTGCGCCCACGTCCACTGCTCGGTGAGCTCCTCCAGCGTGCCGGGGCCACCCGGCAGCGCCAGGAAGGCATCGGCTCGCTCGGACATGATCGTCTTGCGCTCGTGCATGGAGTCCACCAGCACCAGTTCGCTGAGGTGCTCGTGCACGGCCTCGCGTGCCTGCAGCGCGCGGGGGATGACACCGGTGACGTGTGCGCCGGCCGTCATGGCGGCGTCGGCCACGGTGCCCATGAGGCCCACGTGCCCGCCGCCGAACACGAGGTCCATCCCGCGGACCGCGATGGCGCGACCGAGCGCCGCCGCGGTCTCGACGTAGACCGGGTCGTGCCCGGACGCGGACCCGCAGAACACGGTCACGGTGAAGCGGGGTGAGGTGGCGGTCATGGCGACTCCTCTCGAGGCGATGTGGTGACGCTAGTGGCGGTGTGTTTCCAGACCGTGACAGTCCGGAAACGTCTCGCGACTAGCGTGCGAGCCTTCCGGCCCCGAGCTTTCCGGCCCCGAGGAGTTCGCCATGTCCCTGCTCGTGATCAATGCCCGCCTCATCACCGTGCCCGCCGGCACCGACGACCCCGGCTACCTCGACGGTGGCTACCTCCTGGTCGACGACAGCGGCAGGATCGCCGAGATCGGCAGGGGGGCTGCGCCGTCGGGCACGACGGCGGATCGCACCCTGGACGTGGCCGGCGCCTTCGTGGCGCCCGGGTTCGTCTCCTCCCACTCCCACCTGTTCACCTCCGGGCTGCGGGGGCTGGGCGCGGGGGAGACCCTGTACGGCTGGTGCGATGCGATGCTCGGCACCACCGCGCACATGAGCCCGGAGCAGATGTACTGGGCCACCCTGCACGGTGCCCTGGACTTCCTGGCCTGCGGCGTGACCACCGCGTACAACTTCACCGACCCGCTGCAGGCGTGGGAGTCGATGGTGGACGGCAAACGCAGCGGGACCGCCGGGATGCGACCGCTGGAGTACCACACGCGGCAGGCGGACGGCTGCCGCGATGCGGGGCTGCGGTTCGTCGACTCGATCGGGATGGACGCCACGGTCGGCTCGGATGCGGAGATCCACGAGCGGTTCGACGCGTCCGTGGCGCACACCCGCGCGATGGACCCGGGCCTCGCGCTCGGCGCCTCGATCATGGGGCAGGTGCAGTGGTCCCCGCGCGAGGACGCCGCGTGGGTGGAGGTGGAGGCGATGCGCCGCCTCGGCGTCACCAACCAGGCGCACTTCCTGGAGTCCCCCGAGGCGGTGGAGCACCAGCAGTCCAAGTTCGCGATGTACCGCGACGCGGGCGCGCTGGGGGAGGGGATGATGTTCGGACACTTCATCCAGACCACGCCGCAGATCATCGAGGAGGCGGTCGACGGCGGGGCCGCCATGTCCTGGCAGCCCGCCTCCAACGGTCGGCTGGCCTCGGGCGTGGCGCTGGTGCCGGAGATGCTCGAGATGGGCATGGCCGTCGGGATGGGTCTGGACGACCAGGCGTGCACGGACGTGGCCGACCCGTGGCAGAACATGCGCATGGGTATGGCGATGCAGCGTGCCCGGCTGAAGGACCCGCTGGTGATGATGCCCGAGCAGGTGCTGCGGCTGCACACCCTGGGCGGCGCGGAGATCATGGGCGTCGCGGACCGGGTGGGGAGCCTGGAGGTCGGGAAGTACGCGGACTTCGTGGTGGTGGACCCCACCGCGCCCGACGTGGGGCCGCTGTGGCACCCGGTGCGCAGCTACGTGCTCGCGATGAGCCTGCGCAACCTCGTGGGCGTGTACGTGGGCGGGGAGCTGGTCAGCGACCGCGGGGTCTCCACGAACCCGCTCGCCGCCGAGGCGTCCGCGAAGGTGCACGAGGCGTACCCGGCGCTGCTGGCCGCGCGGGGCCTGCCGCACTAGCGGCGCGCGCCGCCGCCCCACCATCGCCGAGCGTGTGCTTGCGCCGGGCCACCGCCGCCGAGCGGGCTGTTACGCAGGGTGATCGCGCGGGTGGTCTGCGTAGGCACCCGTTCGGCGTGGAGGCGGTTCGTCGAGCGTGCGCTTGCGCAGAGTTCGCGTGGGAGGACCGCTTGTGATCATCCCGCTTCCCGCCAAGCGGATGTGAGTCGTACCTCGCGCCGCACCGGCACCGCTCCACTTCTACAGTGGGAAGGCGCTTCCTCCGTGATGTGGTGTGCTTGACACGGCCCTGATCGAGTCCCCTCGAGGAGCTGGTACACCATTGGAGGTAACGCGATGCTTCACCAAGACCTATCAGCCGCGGTGAAGAGAGTTCCCCGCCTTCGAGCTGCGAACTACTCTCAGGGCGTCCCGCTGCGTACGAGCGTGGGCGGCGCGATGGCCTCCGTGTTCCTCATCACGGTGGCTGCCTCGTGCGCTGAGCCGGCGGACTACATGGAGCCACTTGACATCACTCTCTGCGAGGGCGTGTTCTCATCTTTCGGCGGCGAGGATGCGGGGGCTCAGGAAGTTCTCCTAAGGGAGACCATTACGGTGTGTGATTCGCGGGAAGAGTGGGAGGAGCAATATCCTCGGTACAGCGAAAGCATCACATTGGCAGTCCCTGAGTCGGCGGCTGAGGCACTCGAATCCCTGTGCTTGCGACCCGAGCTCAAGAGCTCCAGAACGTGTAGCGCTGAGAGCTGAGGAGTGATGTAGCCATGAGTATCCCACATGGGTCACCGCAACGGTCTGGAGTGCCGTTTCGATTCCTCTTGTTTGGTAGTTGCGGCATGTTGTTGACCTTCGTCGTCATGGTGTTCTCCGCGTACGGCCTCCCGACGGAAGAGGTGTGGCCCGCACTGGTGTTGTACGTGATGGCGCTTGTCTCGCTGCTGGTGTTTTTGATCGGTGTTGTCCGCGTTGTAGTTCACTGTGTCCGTAGATGGAGTCGCGGTTTATGATGGTTGAGGTGTGCATCTTCGCAAATGGCGCTTAGTCCGAGAGTGCAAAGATGCCTGACCTGAGGTAGTCCAGGAGGGAATCCAGGACTGCCCGGACGGGCTCCTGGCGGGCAACACGTACCCCTGCGTTGCGCAGAGCCCCGGGCGGCGATGGTCGACGTCCTGCCCCGGGCGCATGTTCCTCGGGCCACGCCTTCGCCGAGCGTGCGGCTGCATAAACACCCGCTCGGCGCGAGAACGGGACGCCGAGCGGGTGCCTACGCAGGGTTTGCGCGCCGCGGGTCTGCGTAAGCACCCGCTCGGCGAGAGGCGGGAGAACGGTCAGGAGACCGTCGTCACCATCCCCATCCGGGCCAGGACGGCGTTCTCCAGCACCTGCACCAGGTTGTACAGCAGCAGCGTGAGCAGGGTGATGACCGCGACCGAGGCCCACAGGTCCTCGAACCGGGCGGAGGCGGAGAACCGCACGATCATCCCGCCGATGCCCTGACCGGTGGAGAGCCACTCCGCGAGCAGCGCACCGGTCACGGCGCCCGGCACGGACACCCGCGCCGCCGCGAACAGCGAGGGCAGCGCGCCGGGGATGTTCACCTTGCGCATCTGCGTCATCCGCCCGCCCCCGTACACGTGCACGAGGTCCAGGCTCTGCTGCGAGGCGCGGGAGAGCCCGAACAGGATCGAGGCGAGCGCGGGGAAGAGCACCACGATGCTCCCGATCACCGCGACCGAGGCCGTGGTGCCTCGCCCGGTGATGAGGATGATCACCGGGGCGATGGACACCAGCGGGATCGAGCGCAGCAGCAGCGCGAGCGGCATCACGCCGGCCTCGATGGTGCTCGAGAGCGAGAACGCCACCGCGAGCACGAGCGCGATGAGCATCCCGGCCACGAACCCGATCGCGGAGTCCTGCATCGTCTGCCTGAGCAGGGAGCCGATCTCGGCGCGGTTCTCCGCGGCCTCCGGGTCGGTGACGAGGAAGGCCCACACCTCGGCGGGGCCCTTGGCCACGTACGGGGAGACACCGGTCAGGTTGACCACGGCCCACCACAGGGCGAGCACGATCACGAGGGTCAGCAGGGCGTTGAAGGAGGCGCGGCCCACGGCGCGCCAGATCGGGTGTCTCACGCGGTCGCCTTCCCTGACACCCACGGCGTGACCAGCCGGGAGATGAATCCGAGGATCGCGTAGCCCGCGAGGGCCACCACGGCGCTGATGAGGAACACGGCCCACACCCGCGCGGAGTCGAGGTCGCCCTGCAGTCGGATGAGGGTGATGCCGACCCCGCGGTCGATGCCGCCCATGTACTCCCCGAGGATCGCGCCGAGGAATGCGCTGGGCACCGCGATCTGCAGGGCGTTGAGGATGGCGGGCGTCGCGGCGATGAGCCGCACCTTGCGCAGCTGCGTCAGCCGGGTGCCGCCGTAGACCCGCACCACGTCCAGGCTCGCCTTGTCCGCGGCCTTGAAGCCCAGCAGGGCACCGACCACGGTGGTGAAGAACACCGCGAGGGCCGCGAGGAAGATCGCCGTGGCGCTCGGTTCGCCCGGCCGGGGCGCGCCACCCAGGATCACGATCGAGAGGCCACCCACGGCCACCACCGGCAGGCAGTAGCTGACCACGGCGATCTGGGTGATGACGGTCTCCAGCTGCGGCAGCAGCAGCACCGTGGAGGCTAGCAGCAGCGCGAGGACGTTGCCCCACGCGTACCCGATGAGGGCCTCGGTGATCGTCACGGAGAACACGCTCCAGTACGGGGCGAGGCCGTCTTGCGCGATGGTGGAGAAGACCACCCACGGGGAGGGCACCGGGGTGAAGTCGGTGCCCTCGGCGGGCGTGAACGCGGTGGCGGAGAACAGCCACCAGACGGCGATGATCGCCACCGCGCCGATGATCGAGGCGGCCCAGCGCGGCATCGGGCGGCGCACGCGGGCCGCCATCAGCTCTCCGCCTCGCTCTGCCCGTCGGTGCCGAACAGCAGCGCCGAGGCCTGGTCCACCAGGGCGTGGAACTCCGGGGTGCGCTGCATCTCCGGGGTGCGCGGCCGCGGCAGGTCGATCTCCATGATCTCCTTGATCCGCCCGGGCCGCGGGGACATCACCGCAACCTGGTCGGACAGGAAGATCGCCTCGGTGATGCCGTGCGTCACCAGCAGTGTGGTGGCGGGCTTCTCGGTCCAGATCCGCAGCAGTTCCAGGTTGAGGTTCTGCCGCGTCATGTCGTCCAGGGCGCCGAACGGCTCGTCCAGCAGCAGCACCGAGGGCTTCAGGGTGAGGGCCCGGGCGATCGAGACGCGCTGGCGCATCCCGCCGGAGAGCTGCGCCGGCTTGGACTTCTCGAACCCCGTCAGGCCCACGAGCTCGATGAGTTCGGCGATGTAGTCCTCGTCCGGCTTGCGCCCGGCCACCTCGAACGGCAGCCGGATGTTGGTCAGCACGCTGCGCCAGGGCAGCAGCGCGTGGTCCTGGAACGCGATCCCGAGCTCGTGGAAGCGGCGCAGTTCGCTGGGCGTCTGCCCGTCCACGAGCGCCGACCCGGAGGTCGGCTCCTCCAGGTCGGCGAGGATCCGCAGGATCGTGGACTTCCCGCAGCCCGAGGGGCCGAGCAGGGAGAGGAAGGAGCCCTGGTCGGTGTGCAGGTGGGCGTCCTGCAGAGCGGTGACCTCGCGGCCCCGGCGCCCCGGGAACACCTTGGTCAGGCCCTCGATGCGGATCCCGGTACCGGCCGAGGCGGGCGGCGCGGATTCGAGGGACGACGGCGCGTCCGATGACGGCGCGGCGCCGGACGGCGCACCCGTGGATGCGCCGTCCGGGGTGCCGGGGGTGGCCTCGCTCATCAGCCCTGGTAGTCGATGAGGTCGGGGTTCTCGGCGTAGATCTCCTCGATCAGCGTGGTGTCGAACAGGTCCTCCACGCTGACCTCCCAGCCGGCCGCGGCGAGCGAGGCGACGGTCTCGTTCTTGAGGTCCTCGGTGATGGTGAACAGGCCGTTCGCCTCGGTGTCGGGGGTGGAGATGAGTTCCTTCTCGGCCTGCAGGCCGAGCAGCGTCTTCTCCGGGTCCAGGGCGCCGAAGGCGGACTCGATGGCGTCCTCGGAGGAGGAGGCGGCCGCGGAGTAGTAGGTCTCCACGAGGCTGACGGTGTCCTCCTCGGGCTCGGTGAACACGTCGCTCCAGCCCTTGATCTCGGCGATCAGGAACTCCTTGAGGAGGTCCGGGTTCTCGGCGAGGTAGTCGTCGGTCACGGTGAAGGTCTCGGCCACGTAGGGCACGCCGTTGTCGGCGTAGGCGAGGTTGGTGACCTCGTACCCGGCGAGCTCCACGGTCAGCGCCTCGTTGGTGAGGTAGGCCATGAAGCCGTCGACCTGGCCGTCCATGAGGGGCGTGGGGTCGAAGTCGACCGGCACCACGGTGACCTCGTCCTCGGAGATCCCGTTCGCGTTCAGCATCGCGGAGAACACGCTCGCGTTGGAGTCCTGCACGCCGATGGTCTTGCCGATGAGGTCCTGCGGGGTGGCGATGTTGCCGCCATCCGCGAGGGACAGGATCGTGAACGGGTTCTTCTGGAACGTGGCGCCGATGATCGTCAGCGGCGCGTCCTGTTCGGCGATCGCGGCGCCCACGGAGGCGGCGTCGGACAGGGCGACCTCCACGGTGCCCGAGAGCAGCTTGGCCACCCCGGTGTCGGGGCCGGAGATGCCGATGACCTCGGAGAACCCGGCTTCGTCGTAGTAGCCGTTCTCGTAGGCGTAGAACTCCCCGGCGAACTCCTCGTTCTTGATCCAGGAGTACTGCACGGAGATCTCACCGAACTCCCCGGAGCCGGCCTCCTCGCTGGACTCGCTGGACTCACCGGCGTCGTCCGACTCGGCGCTCTCGCCCGGGCCGGCGGAGTCGGTGGAGCAGGCCGCCAGGGTGAGGGCGGCAGCCGCGGTCAGGGCGATGGCGCCCGCGCGGGTGCGTCGGAGGGCAGTCATGGGGTCTCCTCGTGAGCGGTGATGGGAGCGGGATCTGTTGCCCGCCGACGCTAGGCCGCGCACGTTTCCGGTTCCGGCGCGGAACGGTTTCGGCTATGTGACGTTGCGTGACGAACCGGACTCGTGCTGCAGCAGTCGCCACACCCGGTCCCGGCTGAACGGCTGGGTGAACCCCCGCACCCCGATCGCCCGCGCGATCGCGTTCCCGATCGCGGGTGCCACGGGGTTGTAGGGGGACTCGCTCATCGACTTCGCCCCGAACGGGCCCAGCTCATCGCTCGTGCTGGCGAACAGCACCTCGGTGGCCGGCACGTCCGCGATCTGCGGCACCCGGTAGGTGCGCAGCACGGGGGTGAGCAGCCGCCCGTCGTCGCCCACCATCACCTCTTCGTACAGGGCCGAGCCGATGCCCTGCGCCACGCCGCCCTCGATCTGCCCGCGGCATTGCGCGGGGTTGAGCACCACACCGGCGTCGGCGGCCTGCACGGACTGCAGGATCCGCACCGTGCCGGTCTCGGGGTCCACGGCCACCCGCACCGCGTGCACGTTGAAGGCCAGGGAGCGCTGTTCGCCGAGCTCGCTGCCGTCGGCCACGAGGCCACCCTCGCGCACCTCGTCCGGGTCCGCGGCCGCGAGCACCTGATCCAGGTCGATCAGGCCCGACGGCGCAGCCACCCCCCGGTCGGTCAGCGTCACCTGGTCGGCGGCACAGTGGGCGATCCCCGCGGCGATCTCCTCGATCCGGCGCCGCAGCGCGAGGCACGCGGCGTGCAGGGCCTTCCCGGTCACGGTGATCCCCGCGGAGGCGAACGCGCCGGTGTCGTGGGAGACGGCGTCGGTGTCCCCGTGCCACAGGTCCACCTGGTCGGCACGGGCGGCGAGGTCGGTGACGGCGATCTGCCGCAGCACGGTCGTGGTGCCGTTGCCGAACTCCGCGGTGCCGGCCCGCAGCAGGTAGGTGCCACCGGGTCGCAGGGTGGCGGTGGTGTGGGAGATGTGGCCGAACGGTGCCATCGTGGCGATCATCGCCGTCGCCATCCCCTCGCCCACCAGCCAGCCCGCGGGGGCGGCCGCCGGGCCGAGGCCGGCCTCGGCCCGGCCCCGCTCCAGCGCGCCCTGCGCGAGGTCGAGGCACTGGTCCAACCCGTAGCTGCCCCACACGAGGTCGTCGTGACCGGGCGGGTCGGCCGGTCCGACGGCGTTGAGCCGGCGCAGGTCGAACGGGTCGATGCCGAGATCCTGGGCGAGCATGTCCATCGCGGACTCCACCCCGAGGATCACCTGCCCGAGCCCGTACCCGCGGAAGGCGCCGGAGGGCACGGTGTTGGTGTAGACCGCCTCGGCATCCAGCTGCACGGTGGGGCAGCGGTACAGGGTGGTGGACTCCGCGAGGGAGTGGAAGAGCACCCCGCGGGAGTGGTTGCCGTAGGCGCCGGTGTCGGAGAGCACGTCGAGTTTCATCGCCGTCAGCCGGCCGGTGGCGTCCGCGCCGAGGGTGACCGAGACCCGCATCGGGTGGCGCACCGCGGCCCGCGCGAACTCGTCGGCGCGGGTGAACTCGAACGCCACGGGCCGCCCGGTGCGCAGCACCGCGAGGGCCACGAGGTCCTCGGTGAACATCTCCTGCTTCCCGCCGAACCCGCCGCCCAGGCGCGCGGTGAGCACCCGCACCCGGCCGGGCTCCAGTCCGAACACGTGGCACAGTTCGTTGCGGGTGAGGAACGGCACCTGGGTGGAGGAGCGGATCACCAGGCGTCCGTCCTCATCCAGCCACCCGATGCTGCCGTGGGTCTCGAGCTGGGCGTGGGTGACCCGGCTGGTGCGCCAGGTGCCGCTGACCACGGTGTGGCTCGCGGCCAGGGCCGCAGTCGCGTCCCCGGTGTGGACGGCGGCGATCACGTTGCGGTGCGCCTGGTCCACCCGTTCGGCCGGGGTACGGTCGGGGTGCAGCAGCGGCGCGCCCGGGGAGCGGGCCGCCTCGGGGTCGGTGACGGCGGGCAGCACCTCGTAGTCCACCTCGACCAGGGCGCATGCCGCGTCCGCGGCCTCGGCGGTCTCGGCCACCACGGCCGCGACCCGCTGCCCCACATGCCGCACCACGTCGTCCAGCAGCCGGGTGTCGTCCGGGTCGTCGGTGCGGTGCTGGTGGCGGCCGGTGGAGTAGCGCACGTCGGGGGAGTCGTGGTGGGTGAAGACCGCCACCACGCCCGGCACCGCGAGCGCGGCGTCGGTGCGGATCGCGGTGATCCGGGCGTGTGCGTGCGGGCTGGGCACCACCCGCAGGATGAGCGCGCCGGTCGCCTCGTGCCCCGGCGGCAGATCGAAGGTGTAGGGCTCCGTCCCCTGCACGATCCGCCGCGCCGCGGGAGGGACCACGCTGCGCCCGACGGCGGCGCCCGCCACGTCCCTCGCCGGGTTCGCGGTCTCGCCCGGATCCTCGACCGGCGTCTCGCCCGGCTCCTCACCCGGCTCGGCACTCGCCGTGCCGCAGGCGCCGGTGCCGCACGCGCCGCCCGCCCCGCACCCGTCCTCGGCTTCTGCGCGGGTGACGCCCCGCGTGACGGCCTCGCGGATGGGCCGGTACCCGGTGCAGCGGCACAGGTTCCCCTTGAGCCGGCGGTCCAGGTCGGGCAGGTCCTGCGGGGTCAGGGTGGAGGCGGTGACCGCCAGCCCGGGGGTGCAGAACCCGCACTGGAAGGCGAAGCCGGTCGCGATCTCCTCCTGCACCGCGTTCAGGTCCTCCCCGGGGGCGAGGCCCGCGGCCGTGGTCACCCGACGGTCCGCGAGACGCTGTGCGGGGATGAGGCAGGAGTGCACCGGCTTGCCGTCCAGGAGCACGGTGCACGCGCCGCAGTCCCCGGCGTCGCACCCCTTCTTCACCTCGGTGTGGCCCTGCTCGCGCAGCAGGGTGCGCAGGCACTGCCCGGCGCGGGGGCCGGCCTCCCGCTCCTGCCCGTTGACCTCGAACCTCATGCGTCCTCCGCCGCCGCGGCTGCGCTGGTCAGTTCTTCCCGCGCCAGCTCCTCCCGGACCCGCCGCGCGAGCACCACGCTGACCCCGCGTCGCCAGTCGGCCGACCCCAGCGGGTCGGTGTAGTACCCCGGGGCGCCCGCCACCGCGGCCGCGAGCTCGTCGGTCGCGGGCAGCGCGGGGAAGCGCAGCACCGTGGGCGCGGCGGTGGCCGCGGTGATCGTCACGACGGCGCCGCCGCCGTCCGCGGGCGAGTCCAGGCGCCCGGTGACCACGGCGCCGGACCGGCCGTGCTCGGCCAGGGCGATCTTGCGCAGCGTCGCCCGAGCGCGCAGCGCCGCGGCCGGGAGCGTGACGGCGCGCAGCACCTCGCCGCTCGCGAGGGCGTTGCGCCCGTTGCCCGTGACCAGGTCGGCCACCGGGGCGTGGCGATCGGCGCCGTCGGGCCGCCAGATCTCCGCCACCCCCTCCAGGGTGGCGCACATTGCCACCATGGCGGCGGCCGCGTAGGCGCGGGCGATGTTCCCGCCCACGGTGGCGGTGTTCCAGATCTTGAAGGAGGCCAGGAGCGCGTTCGCGGCCTGCGGGATCAGGGTGGCGGCCCGCCAGTCCGCCGGGGCCGTCGGCGCCCAGGCGACGAGGTCGGCGATCGTGCAGGTCGCGGCGATCCGCACCCCCTCCCCGCTCACCTCGATCGGCTCCCAGCCCAGGCCGGTGAGGTCCACGAGGCCGGTGACGCCGGGCTGCGGCTCGCTCATCAGCCAGGTGCCGCCCGCCAGCAGTCGCTCCCCGGGCGCGAGCACGAGGTCCGCGCGGCTGCGCGCCGTGCGGTAGGAGGTCACGCTCGTGATGTCCATGGCTGAGGTCCTTGTCCGTGGTGGCTGGCAGTACAGCAGGGCGGCGTTTCACGGGCGTTACCGTCCGGGCAACAGCGGCGCGATCCCGCAATGTCGTGGCAATACCGCGGGCGTAGCCTCACCGTCATGCGGGAGATCCTCGACGTCGCGGCCCAGTGGGTGCGCGAGGGCGCGCCGTTCGCGGTGGCCACCGTGGTGGCGCGCACCGGCAGTGCGCCCCGGGAGGTCGGCGCGTCCATGGCGATCCGGGATTCTCACGCCTTCGGCGGGGTCTCCGGTGGCTGCGTGGAGGGCGCCGTGGTGCAGCGCGCCGCGGAGGTGGTGGCCACCGGTGAGTCCGTGCTGGAGACCTACGGGATCGAGGATGCGGACTCCTTCGCGGTCGGCCTGTCCTGCGGCGGCAGCGTGCAGGTGCTGATCCGCCCCGTGCTGCCCGGCAGCGCGGCGGCCCGCGAGATCCTGCTGCTGCAGGCGGCGGTGGCCGCCGGGGTGGAGGCCGCCCTGGAGCTGGTGCTCGACGGCGAGCGCACCCTCTCCCTGACGCTCACCTGCGCGCCGCACCTGATCGTGATCGGCGCGGTGGAGGTCGCCGCGGCCCTGACCCGGCTCGCCCTGGCCAGCGGCTACCGGGTCACGGTGGTCGATCCCCGCGCCGCGTTCGCGGTGCCGGAGCGGTTCGGCGGCGCCGAGGTGGTCTGCGACTGGCCGCATCGCTATCTCGGTGCGGACGGGGCAGCGGCGCTCGGGCCGCAGACCGCGGTCGCGGTGCTCAGCCACGACGCGCGCATCGACGCCCCGGCGCTCGCAGTGGCGCTGGGCTCGGCCGCGGGCTACGTGGGCGCGATGGGCTCGCGCCGCACCCACGCCGAGCGGCTGGACCGGCTGCGCGAGGCCGGCGCGAGCGATCAGCAGATCGCGCGGCTGCGTTCCCCGATCGGGTTGGACCTGGGCGGCCGGGGCCCCGAGGCGACGGCGCTGGCGATCCTCGCGGAGATCACCGCGGACCGGCACCGCGGGAGCGGCCGACGCCTGAGCGAGACCAGCGGCGCCCTGCACCGCGACAGTGTGGCGACCCCTGACGTGGCGGGCGACGCGGCGTGCACGCGTGCCGAGGTGCCGGCCACCGGCCTTGTCCCCGCGGGCGAGTGACACCCACCGATCGGACCGACGCGGCGCGCGGACCGGTCGGGCTGGTGCTGGCGGCGGGCGGCGGGCGCCGGTTCGGCGGACCGAAGGCCCTCGCCCGCAGCGCGGACGGCACCCCGTGGCTGCACCTCGCCGTCCGCGCCCTGCGCGCGGGTGGCTGCACCCGGGTGCTCGTCGCGCTCGGCGCCGGTGCGGACCGGGCCCGCACGCTCCTGCCGGCCGGAGTCCGTGAGGTCACGGTGCCCGACTGGTCCGAGGGCCTCGCCTCGAGCCTGCGCACCGCCCTCACCTCCCCTCACCTGGCCGAGGCGGCGGCACACACCGGGGCGAGCGGCGCCGTCGTGATCCCCGTGGACACCCCCGGGCTGCCCGCAGAAGCGGTGCGCCGCCTCATCGCCGCAGGCGAGGTCGCCGACCATGCGGCTGCGCTCGCGCGCGCCACCTACGACGGGCGCCCCGGGCACCCCGTGCTGCTCGGCCGCAACCACTGGGCCGCCATCGCCGCGGAGCTCACGGGCGACGCCGGTGCCGGCGCCTACCTGCGCCGGCACGCAGCACGGGAGATCCCGTGCGGTGACCTGTGGGACGGCGCCGATGCGGACACGCCAGGCCCGACCGGCGGCTCGGGAAACCCCGATCCCCACCGGTCACACCGCCGCGTCTAGGCTGAAGCAGCAGACATCGCACGTCATGGGGGAAATTCTTGAACACTGTCATTCGCATGCCCGCGCTCGCCGCGGCCTCGCTCGCCCTGGTCCTGGGAGCGTGCAGTTCGGGAGCGCAGGAGGCCGATTCGGCCACCGAGGCGACCACCGCGGAGACGGCTGAGGCGGCCACCGAGGAGGCGACTGAGGCGGCCACCGAGGAGGCGGCCGAGGGGGCGACTGAGGAGGCGACTGAGGCGGCCACCGAGGCGGAGTCCGCCGATGCCCCGCAGGAGGGATCCGGGGCGCTCTCCGGCGACTACCACCAGCCGGGGGAGACGATCTCCGCCGAGGAGCCCCTGCGGGTCCCGACCTACACCAACTACGTGGACCCGGACTCCGAGGGATACGACCCGGTCTTCACCGAGTACGCCTCGACCTACACGCTGGGTGAGGTGCGCCCGGGTGCGGCCCAGGATCTCGCCGACCACCTCTCCGCGAGCGACCTGGAGACGCTCGGGGGCTACGACGTCCACTACCTCGACTTCACCGTCGTGCTGGACGAGGGTCCCGTGGTGCAGGAGACCGACGAGTGGGTCGGCATCTACACGGTGCCGCAGTTCGAGGCCTATGACACCACCGGCCTCGAGGGCGGCACGCTGCTCCTCCCGCTGTCGACCTTCGACGCCTGCCGGGCCCCCGACCCCGGGGAACTGACGCGCACCGGGGAGGTCTCCGGCTGCCAGATCGTGGTGACCGAGCAGGGGGCGCCCATCGACCACCTCGCCTATGTGGGCGACAGCTACATGGGGGCCGACGGCGATACCTACGGACCCAACCCGGTCACCATCACGATGGGCTGATCGGGCAGGACGCCGACGCCCCCGCACCGAGTGGTGCGGGGGCGTCGTCGTCTCGCGCGGTTGTCCTCAGCCGCGCAGGTCCGCCAGCGCGAGGGTGAGCTGCTCCACCAGCCAGTCCACCTGCTCCGCGGTGATCACCAGCGGGGGAGCCAGCCGCAGCGTGTGCACGTGGGTGTCCTTCGCGAGGATGCCGCGGTCCTTGAGCTTCATTGCCACGTCCCGCGCCGTGCCGAGCGCCGGGTCGATGTCGATCCCCGCCCACAGGCCACGGCCGCGGATGGCGGTGACGCCGTCGCCCAGCAGAGCGGCCAGGCCCGCGTGCAGGCGCTCGCCGAGGGTGCGGGAACGCTCCTGGAACTCCCCGGTCGCCATGAGGCGCACGACGGCGGTGGCCACCGCGGCCGCCAGCGGATTCCCGCCGAACGTGGAGCCGTGGGTGCCGGGGGTGAGGACGCCGAGCACGTCCACGTCTCCCGCGACGGCGGAGACCGGCACGATCCCGCCGCCCAGGGCCTTGCCCATGACGATGAGGTCGGGCCGCACCCCCTCGTGGTCCACCGCGAAGGTGTCACCGGTGCGGGCGAAGCCGGACTGCACCTCGTCCGCGATGAACAGCACGCCGGAGTCCGCCGTGATCTCCCGCACGCGGGTCAGGTAGCCCTCGGGCGGCACGTTCACGCCCGCCTCGCCCTGGATCGGCTCGATCATCACGGCCGCGGTGTTCTCGGTGATGGCGGCGGCGATCGCCTCGGCGTCCCCGAACGGCACCGTGACGAAGCCGGGGGTGAAGGGGCCGAACCCGTCCCGGGCCACCGGGTCGTCGGAGAAGCTGACGATCGTGGTGGTGCGGCCGTGGAAGTTGCCCGCCGCCACGATGATCTCGGGCACAGCGATGCCGCGGACGTCGTGGGCGTGCTTGCGGGCCACCTTGATGGCCGTCTCCACGGCCTCGGCGCCGGTGTTCATCGGCACCACCATGTCCTTGCGCGTCAGCGCGGCGAGTTCGGTGACGAAGGCCGCCATCTTGTCGTGATGGAACGCGCGGCTGGTGAGGGTGAGCCGGTCCAGCTGCTCATGCGCCACGCGCAGCAGCTCGGGGTGGCCGTGCCCGAGGTTCACCGCGGAATACGCGGCCAGGCAGTCCAGGTACCGTTCGCCGTCGACATCCGTCACCCACACGCCCTCGCCCCGCTCGATGACCACCTCCAGCGGATGGTAGTTGTGGGCGGCGTGCGCCTCGATCGCGGCGATCTGCTCGGCGGCCGTAACGGTCGGGGTGCTGGTCACGCTCATCGGGTGCTCCTCGTGGCGATCGGGGTCGGGTGGCTCATCACAGGCTCTCACGCCCCGGGGGACGTGGCTGTCGGTGCGTGACGCAGCTCCAGCGTGCAGCACTTGATGCCGCCTCCGCCCTTGAGCAGCTCGGACAGGTCCACCGGCACGGGGGTGAAGCCGGCGGCATGCAACTGCGCGGCGAATCGCGTGGCCTGCGCGGCGACGACGACGTGGCGGCCGTCGGAGACCGCGTTCAGTCCCAGCACGCAGGCATCCGCCTCGTCGACCTCGATCGCGCCCGGGTACAGGGCGGCCAGGCGCGCCCGCGAGGCGGGGGAGAAGGCGGCGGGGAAGTAGGCGATGGTGGCGTCGTCGAGCACCGTCAGAGCGGTGTCGATGTGGTAGAACCGCGGGTCCACCAGCTCCAGCGACACGACCTCGCGGCCCAGGGCCGCCGCCAACTCGGCGTGTGAGGCGGGGTCGGAGCGGAACCCCGTCGCGGCCAGCACGCGGTCACCGATCGCGAGGAAGTCGCCCTCACCCTCGTTGACCGCCATGGCCTCCACCACCCGGTAGCCGGAACGGCGCAGCCAGTCGGCGTAGTGCCGGGCCTCACCGGCCCGCTGCGGGTAGTGGAAGCGGACGGCGAGCGCCACGTCGTCCACCACGGTGGCGCCGTTGGCGGCGAACACCATGTCCGGCAGGCCCGGGGCTCCCTCGATGACCTCGACCCGATGCCCCAACGCCGTGTAGGTGCGCCGCAGGTTCTCCCACTGCGTCATCACGAGGTCGTGATCCACCGGCACGTCCGGGTGCATCCAGGGGTTGATGGCGTAGGTGACGTCGAAGTGCGTGGGGCGGCACATGAGGTAGTGGCGCGAGGAGGCCACCCGCGTGGGTTCTGCGGTGGTCGCGGTAGTGGGGTCGCTGGTGGGCACGGTGGAGCGTGCGGTGAGCTCGGCGGTCATCTCTCTCCCAGTCTCGTTCGGGGCGCCAGTCGAGGCTGCGACCACGGTGACACGGCGCGACGGCGCACGGCAATGCCGTTCGGTTGCGCATCGGGACAATGGATCGCCACAGTTTCTGGCTGTTGTGGCGATTCATTGCGCTGGCCCCGTTACCATGGCGGGCATGGATGAGATCGACCACCGGATCCTCGCCGCGCTCGTCGCCGACGCCCGCGCCACCTACGCGGAGATCGGCGCCGACGTGGGTCTGTCCGCGCCGGCGGTGAAGCGGCGGGTGGACAAGTTGCAGGACTCCGGGGTGATCCGCGGGTTCACCGCCGTGGTGGACCCGGAGGTCCTCGGGTGGAACATCGAGGCGATGATCGACGTGTACTGCCAGGGCCGGATCTCGCCGGCCGAGTTGCGTGCGGCGTGGCTGCCGATCCCCGAGGTGGTGCAGGCCTCGACCGTGGCGGGATCCGCGGACGCCGTGCTGCGGGTGCGCGCGCGCAGCGTGCCGCACCTGGAGGAGACCCTGGAACGCATCCGGGAGGCCGCCGCCATCGAGCGCACCGAGTCCACCGTGGTGCTCTCCCGGCTCATCGAGCGCGGCTGAGCGGCGTGCCCGTAGGGCGAG
This sequence comes from Serinibacter salmoneus, assembly GCF_002563925.1. NCBI lineage: Bacteria > Bacillati > Actinomycetota > Actinomycetes > Micrococcales > Beutenbergiaceae > Serinibacter > Serinibacter salmoneus. The sequence continues at coordinate 393,192 of NZ_PDJD01000001.1, forward strand.
GCGGGGCCCGCTCTGCCCGGGCGCTCGTCCCTCGCGCCCCATGCCCAGCCGCTCCGGAGCGGGCCCCCGCCTCGCCCCGTGAGTCGCCCGCGGTCGCGCTCTGCCCGGCGCTCGTCCCTCGCCCCGCGAGCCCGCCCGCGGTTGCCCTCAGTCGGTGTGGCGGGCCCGGGAGGGCTGCACCCGGGGCGGTTCGCCGGGCATTTTGGGGTAGTCCGGCGGATAGACCGCCTCGCCGAGTCCGTGATCGCGCTCGTCGCGCTCCACCCACTCCAGGAGGGTCTCCAGGCCGGCGGCCGGCACGGCATCGGTGCCGTTCGCGTCCGCGAACAGGTCGCCGACCTCCGCGAATCGCGCGGGCATCGTGTGCACGGTGAAGTCGTCCGGCTCCACGTCGGTGACCTCCTCCCATCGCAGCGGCGCGGAGACGGTCGCCCGCGGGTTGGCGCGCACCGAGTACGCCGAGGCCATCGTGCGGTCGCGGGCCATCTGGTTGTAGTCCACAAAGATCCGCTCGCCGCGCTCCTCCTTCCACCACGCGGTCGTGACGCGGTTCGGGTCTCGCCGCTCGACCTCCCGGCCCAGGGCCAACAGGGCGCGGCGCGCCGCCACGAAGTCCCACTCCGGGCGGATCGGGGCGAACAGGTGCAGCCCGCGACCGCCGGAGGTCTTGGGCACGAGGGTGAGTCCCGCCTCGTGCGCCACCTCCCGCACCAGTCCGGCGACGGCGGCGGCGTCGGCGAAGTCCGTGCCCGGCTGCGGATCGAGGTCGATGCGCAACTGGTCGGGGTGGTCCACCCCGCCGCCCTCCCCGCCGCCCTCCCCGCCGCCCTCCTCGCCGTCCTGCGCGGCGCGCCGGACCGGCCAGGGATGGAACGTGATCGTGCCCATCTGCACCGCCCACACGATGACCGCGAGCTCGGTGGGGCAGATCTCCCGTGCGGTGCGCCCCGAGGGGAAGGTGACCTCCACGCTCTCGAGCCAGTCCGGTGCGCCCGAGGGGACCCGCTTGGAGTAGAACCCATCGCCCTTGGCTCCGGTGCGGGTGGTCAGCGTCATGCCCTCGGCGTACCCCTTCGGCCACCGTTCCAGGGCCGTGGGCCGGTCCCGCAGTGCCGCGAGGAGGCCCTCACCCACACTCACGGTGTACCGGGCGAGGTCCTCCTTGGTGACTCCGGGTCCCGCGAAGAGCACCCGGTCGGGTGAACTCAGGCGCACGGGGCGGCCGGCGGCGTCGATCTCGATCGCTGAGGTGGCCATGGGCGGAGCCTACGCAGCGCGTGACGTGCGGGCCAGGGCCACCACCCACCCGGTACTTGAGGTGTGAAGAACTTGATTCGTGATAAGGAATCCGCCCGGGTCGCAAACCGGATCCCCAGCGCGACGCGTGAGGGTGGCAGGCTGGTTTCACGGTCGATTGCGGCGATGTCGCAGCCGGCCGAGAGTCCCCGGGTCGCGAGTCGTGCCCTCACACGCGTGCCGACCCGGCGGCTCGGGTCCTCCCCCACAGGCCCGAGCCGGGCTGGCGGACGGGAGGTGCGCCCTCCCGTCCGCCAGATCGTCCGCCTGTGGACCGCCGCTCGTCGGCGTCAGGCGCGCGCAATCACGGTGTCGGCCACGGCCCGCACGTCCCCACTGTGCGCCGAGAGCGCCGCGACCATCCGTTCCAGGTCGCGCTCCCGGCCTGCCTGTGCCACGAGCGTGACGGTGTCCCCTGCGGCGCTCACCGACAGGGTCACGCGCTGCGGGAGCGTGTCGCCGGTGAGCGCCGCCTGCAGGAGTTCAGTGGCGGCCGGCGGGGCCCGTAGGAGGTCGCTGGTCGTGGCGAGCACCACCTCCGATCCCGCGAGTCTGGCATCGCGGATCGCCTGTGCGAGTTTCGGTGTCAGGCCGAACGGCAGGTGCAACTCGTACCGGATGGTTCGTTCCAGGACATCGGCTTCCTCCAGCACGCTGGGGTCGCTGAGGTCCAGGTCGCCGCGCGCGATCGCGCCGAGCGTGGGGTCGAGAAGTCGGTGGATGTGGCGCGTGCGGGCGCGCACATCGGCGGTATGGCGCGCCGCAGCCGACTCGCGTGCCTGCTCGGCCGCGAGTTGGGCCTGTTCCCGGTCTCGCTCCGCCCCCATCGACAGCAGGATGTGCCGAAGGATGGTGCCGAGGGCGGCGGGCCACAGCGTGCTGAGGATCGAGGGAAGCGATCGGATGAGCAACGCGGGATCTCCCTCGTGCCCGGCACCGATGATCATCGGGATCATGACCCCCAGACACATCGCGCCCGCCGCAACCGGTGCGAGCACCCCTGACCGCAGGGCGGCGGAGATCCCGGGAGCCAAGGCTGCGAGCGAGATGGGCCAGGCCAGCGGGCCGATGATGTCATCGGGTCCCGAGGTGGTGACGAATGCGAGCAGGCCCAGCGCGGCGACGGCCTGCAGGGCCACGTGAACACCGAGGTCGGCCCGTTGCTCGCCGCGCCAGATGGTGATCCCCCCGAATGCCAGGAGACCCGCCGCCCACACCAGCCAGTACCAGCTCTGTCCCAGCAAGAGGACGGCGACGATGCCGTGACCGATTGCGAGGAGCGCGAGGGGGAGGAGCACACCGGCTGCTCCCCAGCGCGGGTCGGTCAACGAGGAGGTGAGGCAGTGCGCGCGCGTGGCCGCGCTCCCCTCACGTGCCTTCCGCCAGTCGGAGAACTGCCACGAGAGCACCACGGCGGTGCCCTGACCAGGGGTCGAGGTCACCGACACCTCGCCACCGACCTCGGCCAGGCGTTCACGGACCGAGTGCCGCATGCCGAAGGACTCTCGAGTGCGTGACGGGTCGAAACCGCACCCGTGATCGACGACGCGCACGACGACGCGCTCGGGTTCCTTCGTCACCGTCACGGTGGCCTGCGTGACGCCCGCATGCCGCTCGACGTTGCGGATGGCCTCGGCCACGGCACCGGCGAGAGCGTGCGTGACCTCCGCGGGGAGCTCGGGGCCGAGTGCCACCTCAGGTCCGTGCACGGTGATCCCGGGGATCCCTCGCTGCACGGCGTCCAAGGCCCGGGTGAGGGAGGACGTCGGGACATCACCGCTGCAGGTGGGGTCCTCCTGGTCGAGTTCGGCGGCCTGGTGCTCGACATCCTGCAGTCGCAGCAGGGCGCGGCGGGCCTCGTCGCGCGCATCGGTGCGTGAGACGGCGAGCGAGGCAACATGCCGCAGCGCCGGGAGCACCGCATCGTGCAGCGTGCGCTGGACCGCGCGATGGGCCGTGAGCTTCGCGCGTTGCGCTGCCGTCTCGAGCGAGGCCTGGGCGACCTCCCGGCGCGCGCGCTCCACCCGCAGATCGGCTGCCTCCATACCAGGCAACGCGATCGCCAATCCGGCGGTCGCGGCCATCGGCGGCAGGATGAGCTGGACGGCCTCGGCGGTGGGCCCGTGCGGTATCGCAGCGATGACCGACGCCGCCACGAGGACGAGCAGTGTCATCACCGACAAGCCGGGGGAACGTCGCAACATGACCACGGTGAGGAACATGAGGGAGACCATCAGGAGTGCCGCCACGTCGCGTGGCATGTTCCCGGGCCCGGATACGGCGAGCAGGAAGCTGGCCGTGCCGACGGCGATGGTCGTCATCGTCAGCCAGAGCGGCGGTCGCCGCCGGAAGGCGACGGGCACGAACACCTGGGCAACCGCGGTGTAGGTGACAGCAGCGATCGTCGCGAGACCGGAGACCGGCAAGGAGATCGCCACGATCAGCCACGCACCACTCACCGCCCCGAGGAACACGGAGACGGTCTTTCGCGCTGCGACCTCGACGCGCAAACCCTCGATCGGCATCAGGGGAAGGGTCCCTCAGATCGAACCCGGGGAATCGTGATCGGCCGCACGTGTCCGCGTCACGGTCGCCGGAACGGGTCGATGTGACCGGCCTGGATGCTGCGCGCCACCGCGTCCCGTGGGCCCTGAGGAGGCTCGAGCCCGGCCTCGGAGAACGCGATCATCGCGCGGTTCATGTGCGTGCGCGCGGTCGCCACGGAGATGTCCAGATCAGCGGCCACCGCGGCCCAGGTCATGCCCAGGGCCACGCGCTCCAGCACCTCGCGCTCGCGGACGCTCATGTGCACGTGAGCCGCCGGGTCCTGGGTGATCTGCAGGGCGAGGCGCGAGGAGACGAAGTGCACGCCGCGCGCGGCCGATCGGATCGCCTCCGCCAGTTGCGTCTCGGGGTCGCCCTTGAGCGCGAGCGCCAGGGCACCGGATCGCAGTGCCTCACCGATCATCGCGGGACGGTGTTCATTGGTGAACAGGACCACGCCGATACCGGCAGCCACGAGCGACGCGACGTTGTCACCCACCTGCGACCCGTCTCCGAGTTCGACATCCAGGAGCGCGACGTCGTAGGCGTCGGGGGCTCCTCGCGCGGCGAGCGCGCTCGCGACGGTCGTGGCCGCGTGGACGACCTCGATGTCGGCCATCGGCATGAGCGTGGCCACGATGCCCCGGAGCATCACGGGGTGGTCGTCGATGGCGACTACCCGCAGTGGGGGTGTGGGCGGGTTGGGCGAGGTCATGTGTCTCCGGCCTGGAGAAACGAACGCGTCGGCGACGGGTCGGTCCTCAGCCAGGTTATCGAAGCGGCGCGCAGGTGGCCACCGCGGCTCGAAATATGCTCCGATGCCACGCCCCTGTGGCACCGGAGCCGTCGGGCGGGGCAGTGGTGGTGCAGCACCACCGCCCCGCCCACCAACTACTCAACCGCATTCCCTCACGGTGCGGCAGTCATCCATTCCGATGACAGGACGAAAGTCTGCATCGGGTTCACCCGCCCGGTACCGCGACGTCCCCGAGCGCGAGGCGCACCAGGTCGCCCGGCACTCGCGGCACCGCGTTCATCCCGAAGTTGGTGCGCGATCCGGTGCGGTGATGCCGCGCCAGCGCCCGCAGCGGCTGTTTGCCCACGGCCAGGGTGGCAGGGTCGATGGTGGTCAGCACGCACCGTCCGCACGGCTTGACCAAGTCGACCTCCACCTCACCGATGCGTAGCGTGCGCCAGCGCTCCTCGGCGAAGGGGGCATCGCCGTCGAGCACGATATTCGGGCGGAAGCGACGCATCGGCACGGCGCAACCCGGCGTCTCGGCCTCGATCCACGCGTTGACCTGCGCGAGCGAGGCCTGCGTGGTGATGAGCACCGGGAAGCCGTCGGCGTAGCCGGTATGGTCCCCGGGGCGCGTGTACTCCGGGTCCAGGACGCGATCGCGGGGCTCGTGGCAGTGCACCAGACGCACGTCCTCGCGCCGCAGGAGATCGGCGAACCAGTGTGCGGCCTGGTCGCCGGCGTCGCGGGCGCTGGCCGCCTCGCCCCAGACCGTCACGCCGCGCGTGGGGCCGACGGGCTCGCTGACGCGCAGTGTGGGGCACCCGGGAGCGGCGAAGACCGCACCGCCCGCGTCCAGGGCGCAGCGCACCCGCAGCAGCGCACGGTCGGTGCGCGCCGAGACCTTCTCGCCGGCCGAGTCGATCACCATCCACCGGCGGTCCCCCACGATGCCGGCCGGTTCGATCTCGGCGACCTCGAGGTCCTCCGGGGCACCGCTCTTGAGGGGATACCGGTGCAGGGATGTGACGCGCACCCTCCCCACGGTAGTCGCGCGTGCCTAGTGTGGAGGTGGCCGAGCGTGGAGTGGCCCGACCTGGAGGTGGTGCCGTGCGCGCAGCGATCAGCGAGATCGGTCGCTTCCTCGATGCCGCCCTCATCACCCGGGCACCCGGCGCGGTGCCGAGCGGTGGCCGCGGTGTGCGGCGCCGCCTCGTGGTGACGATCACCCTGGTGCTCGGCGCCGTGCTGCTGTGGTGGGCACTGCGCATCGAGCCCGGTGATCCCGCGTTCTACGCCGCCACACTCGCGCTCGCCGCGCTGTGGGTGCTGGGGGCGTTCGCCTCGGGGCCGCTGCACCTGGGGCACTCCACCACACGCTCGGGAGGGGAGCCCGGCCGGGCGGTGGTGCAGTCGCTCGTGCTCGGGACCGGCCTGCTCGGCATCTTCCTCGTGGGGGCCGTGGCTGTGGCCCAGATGCCCTGGCTGCGGCAGAACGTGCTGGACCTGCTGGACCACGCGGGTGAGGGCCGGTGGTGGATCGTGCTGCTGGTCACCGCGGTGAACGGGGTCGCCGAGGAGATCTTCTTCCGCGGCGCGGCCTACGCCGCCCTGCCCGCACGGATCGCCGTGCCGGGCAGCGCGGTGCTGTACGCCCTGAGCACGGTGGGTGCGGGGGTGCCGCTGCTCACCTTCGCCGCGCTCGTGCTCGGGGCCGTCACGGCCTTGCAGCGCCGGGTGACCGGCGGCGTGCTCGGCCCGATCATCACCCACGTCATCTGGAGCGGCGGGATGCTGCTGCTGCTCCCGCTCGTGCTGTGAGACTGCTCGTCCCGTGAGACCCGAGACCCGAAGGAGTCTGCCCATGACACCGACCCTTACCGGTCAGCGTGTGCTCGTCACCGGCGCCACCGGCTACATCGGCGGCCTGCTCGTGCCCCGGCTGCTCGAGGCCAGCGCCCAGGTCAGGGTGCTGGTCCGGGACCCGGGCAAGCTGCGCCGTCGGGAATGGCGGGAACAGGTGGAGGTGGCCCAGGGTGACGCCACCCGGGCCGAGGACCTGCGCGCGGCACTGGCGGGCGTGGACGTGGCCTACTACCTGCTGCACTCCATGGACGGCCAGGGGGACTTCGTGGCGCGCGACGCCGCCCTCGCGAAGACCTTCGCCGCGGCCGCGGCCGAGGTGGGGATCTCCCGGGTGGTCTACCTCTCCGGGCTGCACCCCGAGGGGGAACTCTCGGCGCACCTGGGCTCGCGCGTGCAGGTGGGGGAGATCCTGCTGGACTCCGGCGTGCCCACCGCGGTGATCCAGGCGGGCGTGGTCATCGGGGACGGCAGCGCGTCCTTCGACATGCTGCGCCACCTCGCCGAGCGTCTGCCCGCCATGGTCGCGCCCCGGTGGCTGCGCAACCGGATCCAACCCATCGCGGTGGACGACGTGCTGCACTACCTCGTGGCCGCCGCCTCGCTGCCGAGCGAGGTGAACCGGGAGATCGACGTGGGCGGCTCGGACGTGCTGACCTACCGCGACATGTTGCGCGAGTACGCCCGGATCGCGGGGCTGGTTCCCCGGTGGATCCGCACCGTGCCGGTGCTCACACCGCGCCTGGCCAGCGGCTGGGTGGGCTTCGTGACCCCGGTGGCCTCCGGGGTGGCACGGCCCCTGGTGGGCAGCCTCGTGCACGAGGCGGTGGTCCGGCGCGACGACGCCGACGAGCTGCTCGGTGCGCCCGACGGCGGTCGGCTGGGATACGAGGCGGCCGTGCGCCGGGCGCTGCGCACCGTGGACGCCGGCCGCTGGCGGCGCACCCTGGCCGCGGTGGGGGCGGCCGTGGCGGCGACGGCGGTGGCCGGGTCGCTGCTGACGGACCCGAGATCGCGGTGGTACACCTCCCTGCGCACCCCGCCGTGGCAGCCGCCCGGATGGGTGATCCCCGTGGTGTGGAACGGGATCTACACCGCCACCACCGTGGCGGCGACGGCGACCCTCGCGGAACTGGGGGAGGAGGCCGAGCGGGACGGCGCGGTGGGGGAGCGCGCCCGCACGCGCCGGCGCGCGTTCCGGTGGGCGCTCGCGGTGAACCTGGTGGGCAATGCGGCGTGGTGCGGACTGTTCTTCCGCGGGCACCGCCTGGGTGCCTCGGCGATCGGGTCACTGGCGCTGGGCGTCAGCGCGGCCGACCTCGCGCGGCGCTCGGCTCACCTCGGTCGGCTGCGGGCCGGCGCCTTCGCCGGCTACGCGGCGTGGTGCACCTTCGCGGCGGCGCTCAGCGGCGAGTTGTGGCGGCGTAACCGCTGAGGCGGGCTGCGCCGTCGTCAGGCGAAGACGTGCGCTGCGTGCCAGTCGAGGTACTCGACGGCGGGAACCACGGCCATCGCCGACGTTTGCAGGTCAGTCCGCAGCCCGGCAGGGCCGAAGGTCGTTGCGACTGCAGCGTTCGTCTCGACGGCGTGCCTCATCCGCGCCGACAGCGTGACCGCTAGGTGCGGCGGGTCGGAGCGCACCGTCATGAGCCCGGAATCGAACGCTGCGTCATGGGTCGGACAGGCGGCCAGGCCGTTCGTGATGTCGAGGCGTTCGTGGCCATCGGAGTCGCGCCATGGCTTGATGTGTCCAGCGCGCAAGAGCGTGGGCTTGGCGCTGTCCCCGAGGCCGAATCCGCAGAACACGCACTCATTCCCGCAGTTCTGCAGTACGCCGGTCGCGAATCTGTGCTGGCCCACTCGCAGGTACTGCAAGAGGTATCGCTCCGTCACGCTCTCCGACTGGTCGGGGCTGCGCTCGAGCCACAGGGGAAGCTCGCGTGTGAGCACGTCACCGAGCGCGCCGTCGTCCAACTCGTCTTGGCCCAGGAGGCTGAGTTCGCCGCCACCTTCAAGGCCGAGGAAGTCCGGTAGGGCGTCATAGCCGATGCCGACGCGGCGTGCGGCGAGGAGAAGTCGTCGATACAGCACCGTCATCAACTGAGCGTCGCCGGTCAGGACGAGGCCGACGGAGAGGTCGAACTTTGCTCCACGCGGTCGACTCCCGTCGAGATTGTTCATCTTGGCGATGATGCTGCTCACAGGCCGGCGGAAGAGCGCAGCCAGTTCGGGAGCTGGCGAGCCCGCGCGATGCATGGTGGAACTCCCGAGGCGCGAATACTCCACCACGTGCATGGCAGCGGCACACAGGAGAGTCTCGACCGGCACGAAGGGCGCCCCTCGCTTGCCATCGGTTCGTGGCGCCCGGGCGGTGATCTCGCGCCACTGACGTTCGGCGGATGCGGTGGTGATCTCGAGGTACTCCGAGAGAGTCATGGCGCTCCGCGAGGCATGCGACGCCGTGCGCAGACCCGTGGTTGTGCCGCCATCTTGCTGATCGTAGTGCGCCACACGATGTCCCGTCATGCCGCCCGGACGGCTCTCGCTGAGGGCGGTCCACCGGGCGTCGGATGCACGAAGACCCGGCGTGTCCCACGGGACACGCCGGGTCTTTGCGGACCTCGGCGCGGGTGTACCGCCCTCAGCGAGGGAGCACTGGCCTCAGAAGTTGATCATGTGCCCCGCGATGCCGTGCATGGCCTCCTTGACGGCCTCGCCCAGGGTCGGGTGGGCGAAGACGACGCGGGAGACCTCGTCGGCGGTGAGGTCCCAGGTCTGCGCGGTGTTGATCGCCGGGAGCAGCTCGGTGACGTCCGGGCCGATCATGTGGGCGCCGAGGATCTCGTGGTGCTCGGCGTCCGCGACGATCTTCACGAACCCGACGCTGTCGCCCAGGCCCATCGCCTTGCCGTTCGCGGAGAACGGGAACGTGGCGGTCTTGATCTCGTGGCCGGCGTCCTTGGCCTGCTGCTCCGAGAGGCCCATCGAGCCGATCTGCGGGTGGCAGTAGGTGGCGCGCGGGATGAAGCGGTAGTCGATCGACATGGTCTCGGCGCCTGCGAGGGTCTCTGCGGCGACGATGCCCTGCGCCTCGGCGACATGGGCGAGCATCATCTTGGCGGTCACGTCACCGATCGCGTACACGTTCGGGACGTTGGTGCGCATGAAGTCGTCGATCTCGATGGCGCCGCGCTCGGTGAGGGCCACGCCGGTCTTCTCCAGGCCGTAGCCCTGCGTGCGCGGGGCGAACCCAATCGCGGAGAGCAGCTTGTCGGCCTCCAGCACGCGGCTCTCACCCTTGGAGGAGACGGTGACCTTCACGCCCGACCCGGTGTCCTCCACCGACTCCACCTTGGTGGACAGCAGCACGTTCACGCCCAGCTTCTTGTAGTGCTTCAGCAGTTCCTTGGAGACGTCCGCGTCCTCCGTGGGGACCATGCGGTCCAGGAACTCCACGATCGTGACGTCCACGCCGAAGTTCTTCATGACGTAGGCGAACTCCACGCCGATCGCGCCGGAGCCGGCGATGATGATCGAGTTCGGCAGTTCGTCGTCGAGGATCTGCTCCTCATAGGTGACCACGTTCTTGCTGACCTCGACGCCCGGCAGCATCCGCGTGACCGATCCGGTCGCGATGATGAGGTTGTCGAAAGTGAGTTGCTCGGTGGCCCCGTCGTTGAGGGCCACGTCCATCGAGGTCGCCGAGGTCAGGGTGCCCCAACCGTCGACTTCCTTGATCTTGTTCTTCTTCATCAGGAAGTGGACGCCCTTGACGATGCCGGCCGAGACCTGACGGCTGCGCTTGTGCGTGGGGCCGTAGGACATGGTGGCATCACCCTCGATGCCGTACTTGGCCTTGTCGTGAGTGAGCGTGTGGGCGAGCTCGGCATTCTTCAGCAGGGCCTTGGAGGGGATGCAGCCCACGTTGAGGCAGACACCACCCCAGTACTTCTTCTCGACCACTGCCACGGACTTGCCGAGCTGGGCGGCGCGGATGGCGGCGACGTAGCCACCAGGGCCAGCACCGAGGACGACGACATCAAAGTGGGAAGCCATGGCTCCAGCCTAGGCCCGTCGGGGCAGCAGTGCGGGCCCGGTGAGAGTGGTTCGTCTCACGCGGGCCCGCAGGGCGTGTCTCAGATGGAGGCGTCGTGCGCGTCAGCGACGGGCGCGGGCTCCTCCGTCTCGCTCTCCACGCGGGGTTCGCCGCGCACCACCGTGATGGACACGGAGGTGACCAGCGCCGTGACGACGCCGATCGCAACGACCCACGGCGCGAGCAACGCACCCACGCCGACCACCGCAACGCCCGCGTTCAGCGGGATCTCCAGCAGGGTCTTGCCGGAGGAGGTGTGCAGGATGATCCGGCGCACGTTCCCCGCCGCGACGATCTCCTTGATCTTGTTCAGGGCATTCTTCCCGGAGACCGTGAACTCCTCGGTGGTCGTCTTCTCGGAGGCGTTCTGGGTGTCGGTCTCGGGGGTGGGGTTCTCGGTCATGGTCTCCTCCTGCTGTGGTGGCTCGTGAGCGGGCGACGGCGTCGCCGGCGATGTCTCCAGGATGCTCGCCATTCCTGGTGGTTGGCCATCAGGGACGCCCCTGATTCCTCCCCGAGTTCGCGCCCGGATCGCCGGCACGGGGCCCGCGGGTCGAAGGGGGAACGCCCTGCGAGATCGGGAAGTTCCCGCTCGGGCGGCCTCCCCGGCGCGCGATACGATCCGGTGACACCATCCAGAGCGGCCGAGAGACCTGGCTCGACGACGCCGCAGCAACCCCCCACGATGCGGGTGTGGGTGCTCACGCCGGGACCGATGGAGGAGCGATGAGCGCGTACGAGGCCGACCTCACACCCGCGGAGGCGTGGGAGCTGCTGGAGAACCACGAGGACGCCGTGCTGGTGGATGTGCGCACCCCGGGGGAGTGGAGCGAGGTCGGCATCCCCGATCTGAGCGCACTCGGGCGCCGCGTGGTGCTCGCCCCGATCCAGACCGCGATGGGGTGGAACTCGGACTTCCTCGGCCTGCTGCAGCAGGCCGGGATCTCGCCGGAGGGCGACCGCCCCGTGCTGTTCGTGTGCCGGTCCGGCGGGCGCAGTGCCGCGGCGGCGCAGGTCGCCACCCAGGCCGGCCTCACGCCGTCGTACAACGTGACCGAGGGCTACGAGGGGCACAGCAGTGCGGCCGCCGGCTGGCACGGCAGTGGCCTGCCCACCACCGCGTGGGAGGGGCAGGCGTGACCGATCCGCGGCCCCGAGTCGACCTGCCGGAGGGGCTGCGTCCCGCCACGCTCGCGGTCCGGGGCGGGCAGCAGCGCACGGGTTTCGAGGAGACCGCCGAGCCGCTGTTCCTCACCCAGGGGTACGTCTACCCCCGGGCGGCGGATGCGGAGGCGGCCTTCCTCGGGGAGCTCGACCGGTTCACCTACACCCGCTACGCCAACCCCACCACGTCGGCCTTCGAGGAGCGGCTGCGCCTGATCGAGGGGGCGGAGGCGTGCTTCGCGACCGCGACCGGGATGGCGGCGGTGTTCGCCTCGATGGCGTGCCTGGCCAGGGCCGGTTCGCGGATCGTGGCGGGCCGGGCGATGTTCGGCTCCACCCTCCTGGTGCTGGACGAACTGTTCACCGGCTGGGGCATCGAGACCCAGTACGTGGACGCGCACGACGTGGAACAGTGGCGCGCGGCGCTCGCCCGCCCCGCCGATGTGGTGTTCGTGGAGACGCCGTCCAACCCGATGATGGACATCGTGGACCTGCCCGCGGTCAGCGCCCTCGCCCACGCGGCAGGGGCCACGGTGATCGTGGACAACGTGTTCGCGACCCCGGCGCTGCAGCGCCCGCTCGCGCTGGGGGCGGACGTGGTCGTCTACTCCGCCACCAAGCACATCGACGGCCAGGGGCGCGTGATGGGCGGTGCGGTGCTCGGCCGGGAGGACTACATCAACGGCCCGCTGCAGACCTTCCTGCGCAACACCGGCCCGACCATGAGCCCGTTCAACGCCTGGACCCTGCTCAAGGGCCTGGAGACGATGGACCTGCGCGTGGCCCGGCAGTGCGAGAGCGCCCTGCAGGTCGCGCGTTGGCTGGAGGAGCAGGGCGAGGTGACGCAGGTGCGCTACCCCTACCTGCCCTCGCACCCGCAGCATGCGCTCGCGACGGCGCAGCAGTCGGCTGGCGGCACCGTGGTCACCTTCACCCTGGCCGGGCCGGGCGATCCCGCCGGCGGCAAGGCGCGCTCGTTCGCCTTCCTGGACGCGCTGCGGCTGATCGACATCTCCAACAACCTGGGGGACGCGAAGTCGCTGGTGACCCACCCGGCCACGACCACGCACTGGAAGTCCGGGTTCGAGGGTCGGCAGCGGATGGGGATCGCCGAGACCACGATCCGGCTCTCGGTGGGGCTGGAGGACCCCCGCGACCTCATCGACGACCTCGCGCAGGCGCTGCCGTTGGGATGGGAGTAGCCCCGATCCGGCTTCGCGCACGGCGGATCGGCTTCGCGCATGGCGGCTGCGTGGCGGGCAGGCCCAGTGCGCAGGTCCGTGACCTGCGGTGATGCCGGCGCCGCGGCGGCCCGGCCTCGCGTATCCGCCGTGCGCGAAGCCGGTCCGCCGTGCGCGAGGCGGTGCCGGTCAGGCCTCGCGCACCACCGCGATCTCGCCGCCGGCCACCGTGAGCGATCCGGTCGCCTCGATGCCCGAGACCAGGTCCGTCCCGCTCGCCGCCACGACCGCCTCCTCGGCGCCGTGGTTCAGCACGAACAGCCACGACCCGGCCTCCCCGACCCGGCGGGTCACCTCGACCGAGGGCGGGAGCTCGCCGACCACCGGTGCCACGCCCGAGTCGGCGACCAGCTCACCGGCCAGGGCCAGCAGCGCGTCGTCGTCCAGGCGTGTCGCCAGGTACCAGGCGGAGCCCGCTCCGGCCGCCCGCCGGGTCAGCGCCGGCACCCCGTCCAGATCGCCACCGGCGAAGGTCCGCAGCACCTCGGTGCCCTCGGCCGCGGCCACCTTCTCCGACCACACCGACCCGGTGCTGCCGTCCGAGAGGGTGACGGTCTCCTGCGGCTGCAGGGCCCACCACTCCTGGGTGCGCACGCCCAGCAGGTCCCGGAACGCGCCGGGGTAGCCGCCCAGGAACACGTGGTCGTGCTCGTCCGCGATCCCGGAGAAGTACGTGATCAGCACCGTCGCCCCGCGCTCGGCCGCGGCCGCCACGTTCGCCGCCGCCTCGTCGCTGGTCAGGTACACCTCCGGCAGCACGATGAGGTCGTAGCCGGACAGGTCGTCGCTCGCGCGCACCACATCCGCCGTCACCCCGTGTCGCGCGAGCGCATGGTGGAACCGCACGGCCTGGCGGCGCGGGTGCACCGAGTCGCTGGGGTGGGAGTCCAGGCGCGCGGCCCAGGTGGAGTCGAAGTCGTAGACCACCGCGGCGCGCGCGGCCACGCGCGAGCCGCGCACCTCGTCGATGTCCCGCAGCAGCGCGCCCAGCCGCACGGTGCCACGCCAGACGTCGGAGTCCGTGCCGGCGTGCGGCACCATCGCGGGGTGGTACTTCTCGGCGCCGGCGCGGGACTGGCGCCACTGGAAGAACAGCAGCCCGTCGGCGCCGTGCGCGAGGTGGGCCAGGGAGTGGCGGTGGGACTGCGCCGTGGTGCGCGTGCGGTTGTGCCCCTGCCAGTTCACCGCGGAGGTGGAGTGCTCCATGAGCAGCCACGGCGCCCCGCCAGCGAGCGAGCGCACGTGGGAGGCGGAGAAGGCCAGCTCGCGCTCCGGGTGCGGGTCCTGGGCGAAGATGTAGTGGTCGTTGGAGACCAGGTCGATGCTCGCCCCGTGCTCGCGGCCCGCCCGGTCCATCCAGCGCGCGTAGTCCATCGGGCCGGCGTCCATCATCACCATGAAGTTGGTGGTGCATGGCACGTGCGGGGTCACCTCCGCGAGCACGGCGCGCAGCGCGGTGTAGTAGTCGAAGAGTTCGTCGGAGGAGTAGCGCGCGAAGTCCAGCTGCTGACCCGGGTTGGGGAACGTGGGCGCGCTGCGCGGCGGGAGGATCTCCTCGAAGGAGTCATAGCGCTGGGACCAGAAGGCCGTGCCCCAGGCGTCGTTCAGCGCCTCGATCGTGCCGTAACGCCCCTGCAGCCAGCGCCGGAAGGCCACCGCGGCGTCGTCTGAGTACTCGTGCGGCACGTGGCAGCCGATCTCGTTGTCGATGTGCCACATCGCCAGGGCCGGGTGGTTCGCGTAGCGTTCGGCGATCCGCCGGGTCATGGCCACGGCATAGCGCCGGTAGCTGGGGGAGGAGATCCGGTAGTGCTGGCGACCGCCAGGCCACAGGACGGTGCCGTCGGCCTTCTGCGGGAGGATCTCGGGGTGCTTGCGGGTCAGCCACGGCGGCGGGCTGGCGGTGGCGGTGGCCAGGTCGGCGCGGATCCCGGCCTGGTGCAGGCGGTCCATGGTGGCGTCCAGCCACGCCCAGTCGAACTCGCCCTCACGCGGCTCGATCTGCGCCCAGGAGAAGATCGCGATGGAGACCATCGTGACCCCCGCCTCCTGCATGAGGGCGATGTCCTGCGCGCGCGTGGCCTCGTCCCACTGTTCGGGGTTGTAGTCGCCGCCGTAGCCGAGGGCATCGAGCCCGAGGGGCCAGGCGGGGGGAGTTATGGTGACGTCATCATTGGTGGTGATGCGGCCAGTCTAGGCGCCCAGCGGCGCGCCGCAAGGGGTGGCCGTTACGGGGCCAGCAGCCAGGCCACTTCGCGCCGCAGCAGCTCGGCGCGGTCCGGGGCGTCGTAGCTCGGCCCGTAGTGGCCGAGGCTGTCGTAGACCGCCCGGCCGCGTCGGTCCTCGCGCGCCCAACCTGACAGGTGGGTGATGCCCTCCTCGACGTGGGTGAGCAGGGCGGTCCCGCCCGGGGCGACCTCCAGGGCGCTGTAGCGCTCGTCGTCGTGGCTCGTGATCGTCTCCAGTCCCGCGACGATCGGGTGGTGCCCGATCGCGTGCCAGGTGGCCTCCCCCCGCTCGGGGTGGAAGGAGAGCCCGGGCACCCAGCGGCCGCCCAGTGCCGCGCGGTAGGCGGGCAGGTCGGTGAAGGTGTTCGCGCCGGCGTGCACGCCGAGCAGCGGAACGCCGCCGGCCAGGAGCGCCTCCAGCCTCGCGTAGGCGTCCGCCCACGCGGGATCGGGGCCGTCGACGGCGTTGCCCCCTCCCGCGTCCACCACCAGGAGGTGCAGCTCGCCCAGGCCCGCCACGGCGGTCGGCGTGGTCGGCACCACCTCGGCGCTCAGGCCCATCTCGCGCAGGATCGCGGCGATCCGCGCGGAGGTCTCGGGGAATGGGTGCCAGGGGTCGCTGTAGCGGCCGGTTCCGGACAGGACCACGGCGTGGGGCTGGGTCATCGAGGGGCCTCCGGTTCGCGAGGGGCCACGGCGGCGACTTGCCCGGTGGGGCGAGGCGAGGGGCCGTGGTGGCGGGGTGAGCGGAGCGGTGGCTCCGTGGGTCGTGGATGGCGAGCGGTGGGTCGTGAGCGGCGAGTGGGCGGGCGCCCGGGCGGTGGGGCATGGACATTGTCCCGTCGCCCGTGCTTGGATAGCGCTTACCGTACCGCCTCGAGCACCTGGAGTCACCGATGACAGCCGAGACCACCGCCACCTCGCGGGGCACCGCACCCAGCCAACGTCCGGTTGCCCTGGTCACCGGCGGCAACCGCGGCATCGGTCTCGGCGTCTCGCGCCGCCTGGTGGCGGAGGGCTACAACGTCTCGATCCTCGCCACCCGCGAGGAGCCCACCGACGTGCTCGAGGGGCTGTGTGATCTTGCCGGTGACCCCACCGCGGTGCGCTACGTGCGCGGGAGCGTGGCCGAGCAGGAGGACCACCAGCGGTACGTGGCGGACGCGGTGGCGGCCTGGGGTCGGCTGGACCTCCTGGTGAACAATGCGGGTGTCGCGCCCAGCGTGCGCGCGGACATCCTCGACGCCGAACCGGAGAGCTTCGACCGCGTGATCGGGATCAACCTGCGCGGCCCGTACTTCCTCACCCAGGCATTCGCCAACCGGGTGATCGCGTTGCGCGGTGACCTCGAGGCGCTGCCGGAGCCCCCGACCCGGCCCGTCGCCACGATCATCAACGTCTCCTCCACCTCGGCCGTGACCGCGAGCATCAACCGCGGCGAGTACTGCCTGTCCAAGGCGGGCGTGGCCATGGCCACCAAGCTCTTCGCGGTGCGCCTGGCACCCGAGGGCATCGTGGTCTACGAGGTGCGCCCCGGAATCGTCGTCACCGACATGACCGCGGGCGTGACGGAGAAGTACGACAAGTTCTTCGCCGACGGGAACGCGCCCATCGCCCGGTGGGGGGTGCCCTCGGACGTGGGCGGCGCCGTCGCGGTCCTCGCCTCGGGGCAGATGCCGTACTCCACCGGGGACATCATCAACATCGACGGCGGGATGCACATCCCCACCCTCTAGGCCCCCATCCAGACGCCTGCGGCGGGCAGTGCCGCCCGCCGCAGGCCCCGAACCGCAGGAGTCACCGTGGCCACCACCAGCGCCGAGTACCTCGAGCCCATCGACCACGCCCCCGCCGGCGAGACCCTCGCCGCCGCGGCACCCGAGACCATGACCATCGGCGGTCGGGCCGTGCCCGTGCTCACCGTGAACACCCTGGTGGTCGGCACCGGATCGGCCGGGTACTGCGCCGCCGACCGTCTGCACGACTTCGGGCAGGAGGACGTGCTGGTCATCGCCGACAAGATCGGCGCCGGGGCCAGCCGCAACGCGGGCAGCGACAAGCAGACCTACTACAAGCTCACCCTCTCCGGCGGCGACGACGACTCCGTGCGAGAGATGGCCGATACCCTTTTCTCCGGCGGCGGGATGGACGGCGACAACGCCCTGGCGGAAGCCGCCCTCTCCGCCCGCGCCTTCCTGCACCTGGTGGACCTCGGCGTGCCGTTCCCGCAGAACCGGTTCGGGGAGTACATCGGCTACAAGACCGACCACGACCCGCGCCGCCGGGCCACCTCGGTGGGGCCCTACACGAGCCGCTCCATGGTGGCGCAACTGGAGAAGAAGGTCGCCCGCGACGGCACCCGGATCCTCGGGGAGTGCCGCGTGGTGGACCTCATCACCCGCGAGGGCGAGCAGGGGCGGGAGGTGGCGGGTGTGCTCGTCTACCGCACGGACACCCCCTGGAGCCGCGAATGGGCCGACGGCGCTGCTCACGAGAGCGCGCAGTCGCCGTTCCTGCTGATCCGCTGCACCAACGTCGTCTACGCCACCGGCGGGCCCGCGGGGATGTACGCCACCCGGGTCTTCCCCAACGGCCAGTGGGGCGCCAGCGGCGCCGCCTACCGCGCCGGGGTGCACGGCAAGGGGCTGACGGAATGGCAGTTCGGGCTCGCGTCGATCAAGCCGCGATGGAACGTCTCGGGCACGTACATGCAGGTGCTGCCCCGGTTCGTCTCCACCGACGCCGACGGTGGCGACGAGCGGGAGTTCCTCACCGAGGGCATTCCCGACTACGGGCGGCTGCTCAGCATGGTGTTCCTCAAGGGCTACCAGTGGCCGTTCGACATCCGCAAGGCCTACGACGGCTCCAGCCTCATCGACCTGCTGGTCTACCGCGAGACGGTGCTGCGCGGGCGCCGAGTGTTCCTGGACTTCCGCAGCAACCCGCTGCAGCCCGAACTCGACCCCTCCCAACTCTCCCCGGAGGCACACGACTACCTCGAGAAGGCCGGCGTGCTGTTCGGCACCCCGATCCAGCGCCTGCGCACGATGAATGAGCCCGCGTACCAGTTCTACCTCGACAAGAACCCCTACGTGGACCTCGAGACGGACATGCTCGAGGTGGACGTGTGCGCTCAACACAACAACGGCGGCCTCGTAGTGGACTCCTGGTGGCAGTCCAACGTGGCCGGCTTCTTCCCGGTGGGCGAGGCCGGAGGCTCCCACGGCGTCTACCGCCCTGGTGGGTCCGCCCTGAACTCCGGGCAGACGGGTGCCACCCGCGCCGCCCAGTTCATCGCCGCCCAGCGCACCGCAGACCCGGCCGAGGCGGAGGAGTTCGCCGCGCTCGCCGGGCCCGTGGTGAGCGACGCCGTCGACCTCATGCTCGGGGCCGCGCAGCGGGTGGCCGACGGCGAGGCGGACAACACCGGCGAACTCCTCGCCCGGGTGCAGGCGCTGATGAGCGAGAAGGCAGGTCCGGTGCGCTCCCGGGAGTCGATCGACGAGGCGCTCGCTGAGGTGCACGACCTGCTGGCCCGCTACCGCGAGGAGATCGCGGCGGACGCCGGCAGCCGCCGCTCGGTGAACCGCACCTATCTGGTGCGCGACATCCTCACCAGCGCCTACGTCTACCTCTCCGCGATGAAGGACTACGTGGCCCACGGCGGCCGCTCCCGTGGCTCGGTCCTGTACACCGACCCGAGCGGGGACCTACCCGTCAACGGGTACGGCGAGCGGGCGAGCGAGCCCGTGCCCGGACTCCCGGAACTGTTCCGGTTCGCGCTGGACGACGGGGCCCTGGACGCCGACATCCAGGAGTCCGCGCTGCGTTCCCCCGGCGAGGCGGCCCTGGGAGAGGGCTGGGAGCCGATCGTGGCGCGCGCCCAGGACGACCCCGCGGGGGAACCGGCCTTCCGGTGGCGTCCACGCCGGGAGATCCCGCAGGACGACGACTTCTTCGAGAACGTCTGGCGGGACTTCCGCGAGCACGGGAACGTCTACTGATCGGGCCGACGGCGCCGCCCTGTGGATCTCGGCGTGGCAAGGCGGGTGCCGGTGGGTGAGAATCGAGGTATGGCTACCCCCCTCGTGGTCCGGTCCACGCAGGCCGTGGTGAACGGACTGAGCATGGTCGTGTACTACGGCTGCCCCGATGTGGTGCACACCCGCCGTGGCCGCACGCTCGTGCGCGCCGCGGCCACCGCTGCCGCAGCAATCGCCGTGATCCCTGACCTGCGCGACGGCGCCGCGGAGTTGCGCGAGGCGTCCGGCGAGTTGCGGCAGGCCCGTGAGGCGCTGCGCGAGCTCCCGCTGCCTGCACGCCTCGGTCTGGTGGCGACGGGCGCCGGCTTCTCCGCGCTCGCCGTGCTCGGATCGGTGCGCTTCGAGAAGTGGGCGTTCCGCACCGGTGAGGCCCGGCGCCTGGCGGGTGAGCCGCTCGCTCACACCCGGACGGGCCTGGTGATGGGCGCGCTCGCCTTGGTCACCTCGTTGATCCCGCCGCCCCAGGCCGGTGGCGGCGGCGGAGGCGGCGGAGGCGGCGACGACGATCCCGAGGTCCCCGATCCCCCGCCCGACCCCGAGGAACTCGACATCGTGATCCCGGACGACGCGCGCGAGTTGACCGCGGTCCACGCGTGATCACCCTCCCGGGCTCGCCCGTGCAGCTGCACGGCGCCGCGTGGCTGGAGGAGACCCCCGAGGGGCTGCTCCCGCACCGGCTCCCGGCCTGGGCCCGCGCCCAGTTCCCCGACGACCTCGTGGCGCACACCGATACGCAGGGCGCGGGGGTGCGACTGTGTTTCTCCGGGGCGGGGGAGCGGTTCGTCCTGCACCTCGCCGTCGCCCGGAACCGGGTGCGGCCCGGCCCGCCACCGGACCGGGCGGATTTCGATGTGCTGGTGGATGGCGAGCTCGTCTTCTCCGGGCCCGCCGGCGAGGGCGGTGTGGCCGAGATCGATCGGATCGCCGGGACGGTCGAGACCCGGGTGGGGGAGGGGACCACGCTGGAGGTCGGCCTCCCGCCCAACCCCTCCGGGGCGCCGCGGCAGGTGGAGATCTGGTTCCCCTACGCCGAGACCGTCTGGATCCGGGGCCTGGAGTCCGACGCCGGGATCGACGACCCCGCGCCGCCGCCGCCCACGCGGTGGGTGCACTACGGCTCCTCGATCTCCCAGGGCGCGAACGCCGCCACCCCCACCGGCGCCTGGCCGGTGGTGGCCGCGCGGCTGGCGGATTTCGACCTGGTGAACCTCGGCATGTCCGGGCAGGCGGTGCTGGACCCCTTCGTGGCCCGGGCGATCCGCGACCAGCGGGCGGACGTGATCTCGCTCAAGGTCGGCATCAATGTGCTGAACGGGAACGCGTACGGGCGCCGCATGTTCGGGCCGCTGCTGCACGGGTTCCTCGACACGATCCGGGACGGGCATCCCACCACGCCCCTGCTCGTGGCCTCCCCTCTCTTCGCCCCGATCGGGGAGCAACGGCCCGGGCCCACCAGCCTGGACCCGCAGGCACCCGTCAGGCTGTTCCGCAGCACGGGCCGGGTGGAGGACCTCTCGGCCGGTGCGCTCACGCTGGAGGCGATGCGCGAGATCACCGCCGAGGTCGTGCGCCGTCGCCGGGACGCGGGCGATGCGGCCCTGCACTACGTGGATGGTCTCGACTGGTACGGGCCGCGGGACTGGGCGCGGATGCCGATGGCGGACGCCCTGCACCCCGACCCGCTCGCGCACGAGATGATCGGGGGCAGAGCAGCCGAGGCCCTGCGGGGGGTGCTCGCCTGAGCGTGCCGGGCTGGAGTGCTCAGTCCCGCAGGAACGGCGCCACGTGGCGCAGGTACCGCTCGCTCATCGTGGCCAGCGTCTGCGCCGCCGGCGCCGCCCAGATCTCCTCGTTGAAGATCTCCACCTCGATGTCGCCGGTGTACCCCGCCTGCGTCACCCACCGGGTGATGGTGGCGAAGTCCACGTAGCCATCGCCCACGTGACCGCGGGAGTTCAGGGGTTCCGCCGCGAACGGCAGCGAGAAGTCGCACACCTGGTAGGAGGCGATGCGGCGCTCCTGCCCCGCGCGGGCGATCTGTGACTTCAACCGCGGGTCCCACCACACGTGATAGGTGTCCACCACGAGGCCGACCACGTAGCTCTCGAACGGCTCGCACAGCGTGAGGGCCTGCCCGATGGTGGAGACCACGGCGCGATCGGCGGCGAACATCGGGTGCAGCGGCTCGATCACCAGCCGCACCCCGTGGGAGGAGGCGAACGGCACCAGCTCGCCGATCCGGTCAGCGACCCGCTGCCGGGCGGCGACGACGTCGCGACCCGGGTCCACGCCGTCGACCACCTGGTAGGGGGCGGCCGGTCCGCCCGGGGTGGTGGCGGCGGACAGGCCACCGACCACCATGATCAGTTCCTTCGTGCCGAGCGTGGCGGCCTCCTCGATGGCCCGCTTGTTGTCCTCCAGGGCGGCGTCGCGGCCCTCCCGGGTGGCTGCGGTCAGGAACCCGCCACGGCACAGCGAACTGGCGCGCAGGCCGTAGTCCTTCAGGATCGTGGCGGCCTGCTCGGCGCCCACCTCCTGCACCCGGTCGCGCCATGGGCCGATGGCGGACAGGCCCGCCTCGGCGGCGGCCTTCGCCGCCTCGGCCAGGGTGAGGTGCTTGGTGGTCGCCGTGTTCAGGGACAACCGGGCCAGGTCCGTGTTCCTCCCGGCGGCGGCCTGCGCGATCGGCGCCGGGTCGGTGGCGAGGCCGGCGGACATCAGAGCGTGATCTCCGGGACGTCGAGGCGACGGCCCTGCTCGGAGGAGGCCAGGCCGAGCTCGGCGAGCTGCACACCACGAGCCGCGGAGAGCAGGTCGAAGCGGTGCTCCTTGCCCGCCACCACGTCCAGCAGGAACTCCTCCCACTGCGCCTTGAACCCGTTGGCGAGCTCGGCGTTCGCGGGGATGTCGATCCACTGGTCGCGGAAGGGCTCGGTGGTGGGCAGGTCCGGGTTCCACACCGGCTTCGGGGTGGCGCTGCGCGGCTGGGCCACGCAGCCGAACAGGCCCGCAACGGCGGAGCCCTCGGTGCCGTCAACCTGGAACTCCACGAGCTCGTCACGGTGCACGCGCACCGCCCAGGAGGAGTTGATCTGCGCGATCACCGGGTCCCCGCCCGGGGTGGTCATCTGGAAGATGCCGTAGGCGGCGTCGTCGGCCGTGGCCTCGTAGGCCTTGCCCTGCTCGTCCCAGCGGGTGGGGATGTGCGTGATGGTCTGACTCGAGACGGTGTCGACGCGCCCGATGATGCCCTCGAGCACGTAGTTCCAGTGGCAGAACATGTCCGTGGTCATGCCGCCGCCGTCCTCCTTGCGGTAGTTCCAGGAGGGTCGCTGCGCGCTCTGCACGTCGCCCTCCCAGACCCAGTACCCGAACTCGCCGCGCAGCGAGATGATGCGGCCGAAGAAGCCCTCGTCCACCAGACGGCGGAGCTTGACCAGGCCTGGGAGGTAGAGCTTGTCGTGGACGACGCCGGCGGTCACGCCGGTCTCCTGGCGGATCCTGGCCAGGTCGATGGCCTCCGCGAGGGTCTCCGCGGTGGGCTTCTCGGTGTAGATGTGCTTGCCGGCGCGCATCGCCTTGGCGAGCGTGGCGTAGCGCAGCGAGGTCATCGAGGCATCGAAGACGATGTCCGTGGCCGGGTTCGCGATCTCGGCGTCGAGATCGGTGGACCAGTGCTCGACGTCGTGCTTCTTCGCGAGGGCCTGGACCTTCTCGGCATTGCGGCCGATGAGGACCGGCTCGACCTGGAGGGTGGAGCCGTCCGGGAGGGTGAGTCCGCCCTGGTCGCGGATGGGCAGGATCGAGCGGAGCAGGTG
Organism: Serinibacter salmoneus; assembly: GCF_002563925.1. NCBI lineage: Bacteria > Bacillati > Actinomycetota > Actinomycetes > Micrococcales > Beutenbergiaceae > Serinibacter > Serinibacter salmoneus. Next base: position 416,224 of record NZ_PDJD01000001.1, read on the forward strand.
CTGGCGGTAGCCCATGCGGCCGGTGATGCCGTTCATGGCGATACGGAGGGTGCGTGTCATGGGGGAGACAGTATGGAATGCGCTTTCCGACTGTCAAGGGGTGACGCTCCGGGCATCTCCAGGAATCCTGCCGCGCGCTGCCGGCGCGGGACCGCTCAGTCCGTGAGGTCGGGGGTGGACTCGCCCATGGCCACGGTGCAGGGGATCGTCACGATCTGCGGGCCCGAGGCCGGGCCCAGGGCGAGGGCGGTCGCACGCTCGCCGAGCTCGGCCATCGGGATCTGCACGGTGGTGAGCCGAGGCGTGACGTCACGCAACGTGGAGACGCCGCCGAAGCCCGTCAACGCCAGGTCGCGCGGCACGGTGCGCCCGCTCTCGCGGATCGCGGCCAGTGCGCCCAGGGCCATCACGTCGTTCGCCGCCAGGACCACCTGGGCCTCGGTCCCGCGGGCGAGCAGCTGCGTCATCGCGTCGTACCCGCCCTCCCAGGTGAAGTCGCAGGTGAGCACGTCCGCATCGGCGAGGGTGGCGCCGGAATGGCCGTGGATCGCCTCGGTGAAGCCTCGCCGTCGGTCCGCGGCGGTCACGCGTTCCTCGGGCCCGCCGAGCAGGGCGAATCGCCGGTAGCCGCGCGCCAGCAGGGCCTCGCCCAGATCGCGCGCGCCCCCCACGTTGTCCAGGGCGACCGCATGTGTGCCGCGCACCGGCTGGCCGATGAGGGCCACGCGGCCGCCGTCCGCCTCCAGGCCTCGCACGGCCTCCTCCAGCGCGGTGGCGTGCTGCTCGCTCATCCGGCCGCCGGCCACCACGATGGCGCGCACGCGTTGGCGTCGCATGAGGTCCACCAGGTCGGCCTCGCGCGCGGCGTCGTTTTGCGTCGTGGCGAGGGTCACCTGCAATCCCTCCGCCTCGGCGCGGCGCACCACGGCGTCGGCGATCGCCGAGAAGTACGGATCGGAGATGTCGTGCACGATCAGGCCGAGGCTGGTGGTGCGGCCGCGCGCCATCGCCTGCGCCGTGGCGTCGGGTACGTAGCGCAGGCGCGCCGCCGCGGCCTCCACGCGCCGCGCAAGTTCGGGACGCACCGAGCGATCGGCCGACCCGTTGATGGCGCGCGAGGCGGTCGCGAGGGAGACTCCCGCCTCGCGGGCGACGTCGCTGAGCGTGACGCGGTGGGCCATGTGCTCAGCGTAGTGCGTGGTGGAGATCGCTTACCGGCAGCGGGGTGGTGCGGGGCTCACACCCGCACCGTGGAGCCGTAGACCGCGAAGGCGCGGTCGCTGCGCACCACCTCACGCCCGAGCGGCGCGAGCGTGATCGGGATGATCTTCAGTTCCGCGTACGCGAGGGGGATCCCGATGATGGTCACGGCCAGCGCCGCGGCGCTGACCACGTGGCCGATGGCCAGCCAGATCCCGGCCACGAGGAACCAGATGATGTTTCCCAGCGTGGAGGCCACTCCCGCGTCGCCGCGCCGCACCACGGTGCGTCCGAAGGGCCACAGCACGTAGCCGGCGATGCGCCAGGATGCGATGCCCCACGGGATCGTGATGATCAACACGAAGCAGATCAGCCCCGCCACGGCGTAGGCGAGGGCCAACGGGATGCCCGCGAGCACGAGCCAGATGATGTTGAGGACGAACCGCAGGAAGCCCACGGCTCACACCACCCCGTAGAGCCGGTCGCCGGCGTCGCCGAGGCCGGGCACGATGTACCCCTTGGAGTTCAGCCGCTCGTCGATCGAGGCGGTCACGATCGTGACGTCGGCGCGTTCGCCGATCGCCTGCTCCACGACCTTCAGGCCCTCCGGGGCGCACAGCAGCGTCACGCACGTGACATGGCTCGCCCCGCGTTCCAGGAGGTAGTCGATCGCGGCGACCAGGGTGCCGCCGGTGGCGAGCATCGGGTCGAGTACGTAGCACTGGCGGCCCGAGAGGTCATCAGGGAGTCGGTTGGCGTAGGTGATGGCCTCGAAGGTCTCCTCGTTGCGCTGCAGGCCGAGGAATCCGACCTCTGCTGTGGGCAGAAGGCGCGTCATCCCCTCCAGCATCCCGAGACCGGCGCGCAGGATGGGCACGACCAGGGGCCGTGGCTCCTGGAGGTGTACCCCGACGGTCGGTGCCACCGGGGTGGTGATGGAGACGCTCTCCACCGCGATCTCGCGGGTGGCCTCGTAGGCCAGGAGCGTCACCAGTTCCTCGGTGAGCTGCCGGAAGGTGGGGGAGGGGGTATCCGCCTCCCGCAGCACGGTGAGCTTGTGGGCGACGAGTGGGTGGTCGGCGACGTGGACGCGCATGGAGCCAGGCTAGCGGGCGTCGCTCGCGGGTGCCGACGCGGGCTGCGCCATGCGGCTACCGGTGCACAAAGTAGTCAAAAGTATGAACCAATCGCGCCATGCCATATCGCCGCGGCATCGTGGTATATCTCGCGCTCGGCGGCGTGTCCGCGGCGTGTCGGCGTGCAATGCTCCACAAAGCACGTCAAGTCACGCTGTTGTCACGTCTTTGTCATGAGCGCTGTGGCAGCCTGGCTCGCGTCGACGTCGCTGGGACGTCGCGGGTAGAGCTAGGGGGCACCAGTGGTTGATGCATTGCGAGAGCTGTATCTCGACACCGTGTTCGGGAACGGCTGGATCGCGGTGGCGGTCGTGGCCGCCGCCGGCGTCGCGACTGTCGTGGCGCGGGTATTCCGGCCCGGACGGCTCTGACCTCGGCGATCGGCCGAACCCGTGCGCCGGTTGCTCCGGCGCACCCTGGGGATCTCCGTCCTCCCCGCATCCCATCGGAACGCACAACGACGTGCCTGCCATTCACCTGGAGACACGTTGCGCAAGACACCTGCCTTTGTCCTGACCTCACTGCTGTCGGTGGCGCTCCTCGCTGTGCTGCTGCTCAGCCACATGCGTTGGGCACCCCTGCTCACCTCCTTCGCCCTGTTGCACGCCTTCCTCTTCCTCCACCTCGCGCTGAAGGTGACGGCCTCCGTCGCCGCCAAGCCCCACACGGTCGCCGCGGGTGCCGACCTCGATTCGCTCTCGGTCGACGTCGTGGTCCCGATCTACAACGAGGACCCGGCCCTGCTCGCCGCGGGGATCCGCGGGCTGGCCGCACAGACCCGCAAGCCCCGCGCCGTCTGGCTGGTCGACGACGGTTCCCAGCGCAACGGCGAGCCGGTCACCATCCTGACCGAGCCGGCCGTCCGTGACGCGATCGCGGAGGCCGAGGCCGCCGGGATCCGCATCGAGGCACACCGCCAGGTCAACCGGGGCAAGCGGTGGGCGCAGAGTGCCGCATTCGCGAAGTCCGACGCCGACATCTTCGTCACGATCGATTCGGACACCTATCTCGATCCCCGCGCGGTGGAGAAGCTCCTGGTGCCGTTCTCCCGCGAGACCGTCGCGAGCGTCGCGGGCCTGGCCTGCGGTCAGAACTACCGCAAGAGCCTGCTCACCCGCGCCATCGACATCTCCTTCACGATGTCCTTCATCCAGGGCCGCATGGCGGAGGGCTACTTCGGTCAGGTGCGGGTGAACTGCGGCATCATCGCCGCCTACCGTGGCCACGTCGTGCGCGACAACCTGCACCGCTACCTCAACCAGCGCTTCCTCGGGCTGCCGGTGAAGGCCGGCGACGACCGTGCTCTCACCTTCTTCGCCAAGGAGCACGGACGCACCGAGTTCCAGCCCGAGGCGATCGCCTACTCCGCGCTCCCCGAGAAGTTCAGCCATCTTGTGCGGCAACGGATGCGCTGGGCCCGCTCCTGGGTGTGGGGTTCCTTCTGGCTGCTGCGCCGCCCGGTGTACAGCGCGGACTTCTACTTCACCTTCACCCAACTGCTCGGGATCCTGGCCTTCGGCGTGGTGCTCGCCCTCGGGATCTCAGGATCCCTGCTCGGCGCGATCTCCCCGATGATGCTCGTCAACCTGGGCCTGACGGCCACGGCGATCGGCGCCGTCGTGCACCTGCGCTATCTCGTCACGGTGCACACGGGCGACCCCTTCTGGCAGCGCCTGCTCACCTGGCTGTGCAGCCCGATCGGCACCCTGCTCTACGTCGGGTTGTTCCTCCCGCTCTACTGGGTGGCCATGGCTCGCCCGCGCCCGCAGCAGACCTGGGGCACCCGCAAGCAGGTCGAGGTCGGCCTGCACGCCCCCGCCCTCACGCAGCACACCCCCGCCCTCGTCGGCGCCGGTCAGGAGGCCGCATGAGCACCGCACTGGGAAGCCGGACCGCCCGGCGCGCCACTCCCGCCTCGCAGCGCTCCGCCACGGTGCGCTCGTTCCGGCCCGACATCGAGGCATTGCGCGCGATCGCCGTGCTCGTCGTGGTGCTCTACCACGCGGGCGTGCCCTACCTGCCCGGCGGATACGTCGGCGTGGACGTCTTCTTCGTGATCTCCGGGTTCCTCATCACCACCCACCTCATCGGTGAGCTCAACCGAACCGGCACCGTCAAGCTCGGGCGCTTCTACGCTCGCCGGGCGCGGCGCCTCCTGCCCGCCGCGGCGCTCGTGGCCGTCGTGACGGTGGTGGTCACCTGGGCGGGGGTCTCCGGACTCCTCGCCGCAGAGGTCGGCTGGGACGCCCTGTGGTCGGCACTGTTCGCGATGAACATCTACCTCGCCGTCAGCGGTGTGGACTACGGCGCCAACCAGGACCCCTCCCCGTTGCAGCACTACTGGTCCCTGTCGGTGGAGGAGCAGTTCTACCTGGTGTGGCCACTGCTCATGGTGCTGGTGGCCCTCAGCGCTCGCCGGGTCGCCCGGCGCCGGGCCGCGCGCACCGGCCGGGAGCAGAGTGCGCCGGGCGTGCGCGGGCCGATCGCCGCGGTGATCGCCGCGATCATGGTGGCCTCCTTCCTCTACAGCGAGCACCTGCTGGCCACGCTGCCGACCATGGCCTACTTCCTGGCACCCTCCCGGGCCTGGGAACTCGGGCTCGGTGCCCTGATCGCGGTCGCGACCCCGTGGCTGGCCCAGCAGCGCTGGCTGCACGGCTCGGCCTGGGTGAGCGCCGGTCTGGTGCTGATCATCGGCAGCGCCGTCGTGATGACCGATGCCACCAGCTTCCCCGGCACCGCGGCACTCTTCCCCACCCTCGGGGTCGCCCTGGTGATCATCGGCGGCACGAGCCGCGCCAGTGTGGTGGAGCGCGCGGTGCTCGACGTGCGGCCGATGCAGGCGATCGGTCGTGTCTCCTACGGCTGGTACCTGTGGCACTGGCCGATGCTCGTCCTGACCCCGCTCGTGCTGGACGAGACGCTCACCCTGACCGAGAACCTCATGGTGATCGGCGCGGCGCTGCTGTTCGCGATGTGGACCTACATCACCTACGAGGACCCGGTACGCCGGGCCGAGAGCCTGCGGCACTCCCGGCGCTCCTTCGCCGTGGGAGGTCTCGCCATCGGCACGGTCGCTGCCACCGCGGCCGGCGCGATCGCGCTCGGCCCGATGGCCTACCGCACCGGGGACTTCGTGGCCGAGGTGGAGCCGAACGCGATCACCGAGGCCGTGGCCGCCGGAGCGGCGATGGACATCATTCCGGGCAACGTGGACCCGGGACTGGACGAGGCGTCCAAGGACAAGCCCGACCTGGAGGCCGCAGACGGGATCTCCTGCATGGTCGGACTGGAGACCGAGACGATCTCCGAGGAGGACGGCGGAAGTTGCGTGGCCGGGGGGACCGAGGGCGGCAGCGAGACGGTCGTGGTGGTGGGGGACTCCCACGCCTACCACTGGGTTCCGGCGCTGCGCGAGATCGCCATCCAGCGCGACTGGGAGCTGGTGTCCATGACGAAGTCCGGCTGCACGCTCAACGACGTCGAGCTCGTCAACACCCAGCTCGAACGCGACTACTGGGAGTGCTACGCCTGGCGCGAGGACGTGATGCAGCGGATCGACGAGCTCGACCCGAGCCTCATCCTCACCACGGCTGCCGTGTTCTCGGAGAAGGCCGACGACACCTTCACCGACCGCTGGGCGCAGGGCGTGACCACGACCACCACGGCTCTGGTGGAGACCGGCGCACCGGTGTACGTGATCGAGGACACCCCCTACCCCCGCGTGGACATCCCCACCTGCCTCGCGCAGCACGTCCAGGACGTCTCCGAGTGCGCGCTGCCTCCGGTGGAGGCCTACTCCGACCCGGAGCGTCGGGAGCGGACCGCCGAGGCGGCCTCCGCGGCGGGGGCCGAGATCATCGACCCCAGCGCCTGGTTCTGCACCGAGGACCTGTGCCCGGCCATCAGCGGGAACGTGATCGTCTACTCCGACAACAGTCACATGTCCGCCACCTACTCCAAGACGCTGGCCACGGTGCTCGGCGACGAGCTCCCGGAGTCCTTGTGAGCGCCGTGGCACGGCACGGGAGAGGCCGACGCGAGGTCGGGGCCACCGGCGTGATCCTCGTGGGAGACGACCGTCCCCGCTCGCGGGTCTCGCCGCCCCAACTGCACGGCAAGGACGCCCTCGAGGCGTGCGCCGCACGGCTGCGCGGGGCGCTGGGACCAGGAGAGCGCCTGTCGGTTCACACCGATCGGTTGGTCATCGAGGCGGTGGCGGCCGGTGACGCCCGTGATCGGATGCTCGCGCTCCAGCGTGCGGCGCTCGCCGCGGGGGACGGGGATCAGCCGATCGTGCTCGGCTCGGGATTCTCGCTGCGCCGACGCCGGGTGGCGGCCGTGCAGGAGGCCGGGGACCACGCCATGGAGTCCCTGCGCGCGGCCGACCAGATGATCCGGCCCGATGTGCTGCGTCCAGGTCGCCGCACCTCGCCGGGACCCCTCGGCACCCCCCTGCAGGTGATCGCAGCGCTGACCCTCTCCTTCGGGTTCCCCTTCCTGGTGCTGCTGGCGCTGCACCGGATGGGGCTGGACGGTGTGGGGCTGTTCGTCGCGCTGGTGGTGGTCGCGATGCTCGGGACGGCGGCCATGCAGTGGGCGGAGGTGGTGGGTGCGGTGCGCCGGCCACGGGAGACCACGGTGCGACCCGGGCCGCGGCCGCGCGCCACTGCGATCGTGGTGGCCTACCTGCCGAACGAGGCCGAGACGATCGTGGAGACCCTTGACGCGGTTCTCGCCAACCCCTATTCCGGTGGCCTCCAGGTGATCCTGGCCTACAACACCCCGCGGGACCTCCCCGTGGAGGTCACCCTGGAGGCGATGGCGGCCAACGATGCGAACCTCACCCTGTTGCGGGTGGAGGGCAGCACCTCCAAGGCGCAGAACGTCAACACCGCGCTCGCGCACATCGAGGGTGAGTTCGTCGGGATCTTCGACGCCGACCACCTGCCGGACCCTGACGCCTTCGAGCGGGCAGCCGCGCACCTGGCGGACGGCGCCGACGTCGTACAGGGGCACTGCGTGGTGCGCAACGGGGAGGAGTCCTTCGTGGCTCGCCTCGTGGCGTGCGAGTTCGAGCAGATCTACGCGCTGTCCCACCCAGGGCGTGCCGTGGTGCACGGGTTCGGGATCTTCGGGGGTTCCAACGGGTACTGGCGCACCTCGCTCCTGCGCACGCTGCGGCTGCGCGGCGCGTACCTGACCGAGGACATCGACTCCTCGTTGCGCGCCGTCAGCTCCGGGCACGTGGTCGTCAACGACCCGGAGATCATCAGCCGCGAACTCGCGCCCACCACGTGGAAGCACCTGTGGAAGCAGCGGATGCGGTGGGCTCAGGGCTGGGTGCAGGTCACCCGCACCCACGGCATCGACGCGGCACGCTCGGACTGGCTGACGCTGCGGCAGAAGCTCGGCGTGTTCCAGTTACTCGTCTGGCGCGAGATGTTCCCGTGGCTCTCGGCGCTGATGCTCCCCACACTGGCGTTCGCGTGGTGGCGCGACGGGGCGCTGACCTGGTGGGGCTGGGGCCTGCTCGTCACTGCCGTGACCCTCGGGGCCTTCCCGGTGCAGGTGGCCGTGGCGCGTTCCCGGGCGGTCCCCGAGATCCGGGAGCGCGGCAGGTGGTGGTTCGCCTACGCCGTCGTCTCCCTCGTCTTCTACCAGGAGTTGAAGAACCTCATGATGCGGGTCTCCCAGCTCAAGGAACTCGCGGGCGAGCGGCACTGGGCGGTGACGCCCCGGGCCGTGCCGATGGGCAGCGCCCCGCGCGTGCCCGCCGCAGCGCAGGCCGAGGTGGTCGCCCGGCGGGCCTGAGGCACACTGGGCCCGTGGACGACTCCGAGCTCATGGCCCTGGCGCTGGAGGAGGCCCGCGCGGCCCTGAGGACGCAGGACGTCCCGGTCGGGGCCGTCGTGCTCGATGGCGCCGGCCGGGTCATCGCCACCGGCCGCAACATCAGGGAGGCCGACGGCGATCCCACCGGTCACGCCGAGATCGTCGCCATCCGCCGCGCGGCCCAGGCACTGGGCCAGTGGCGACTGGAGGGGTGCACGCTGGCCGTCACACTCGAACCGTGCACGATGTGCGCCGGGGCCATGGTGCTTGCGCGGTTGCCGGTGCTGGTGTTCGGGGCGTTCGATCCGAAGGCCGGCGCAGCAGGGTCCGTCACGGACGTCGTCCGCGATCCGAGGTTGAACCACCGCGTCCAGGTGCGGGGCGGGGTGCGTGAACAGGAGTGCGGGGACGAACTGCGCGCCTTCTTCCGGCAGCGGCGCGCCCGTTAGAGGCGCGAACCGAGCCAGACCCCGAGCGCACACGCCCCGATGGCGCCGAGCGCCACGGTCACCGCCATCGCGATCGCGTGGTCGCGTCCGATGCGGCGGTCGGCCTGCACGATGTCCAGGCTCGCCGCCGAGAACGTGGTGAACCCGCCGAGGAAACCCGTGGCCAGGACGGTGTCGGTGCGGGGGTCGATCAGGCCCAGCGTGGTGGCGCCGGCCGCGATACCGATCGCGAACGAACCCAGCACGTTCACGACCACCAGGGCCCAGCCCTGGCGCAGCCGCGGGGGCAGGAGCCGGCCGAGTCCGAGGTCCAGCAGGTAACGGGACATGGCGCCGATCGCCCCGGCCAGGGCTATCCAGCCGATCACGAGGCCGTCCCGCGCTCCGGTCCGCCGGGCCCGGTGGAGCCGGCGCGGCGGGCGTCGCGAGCGGTCGCGAACCTGCCACCCTGCACCAGGCCGAGGGCCGCGGCCCCGACCCCGAGCAGCACGCTGGCCCCCGCGTACATGATCGCCCGTCGCCAGGAGCCCTCCGCCCCCGCGGTAACCACCTGCAGCGCGAACGCCGAGTAGGTGGTGAAGCCGCCGAGCATCCCGGTCCCGAGCAGCAGGCGAAGGTGCGCGGCGCGGCGGCCGGGACGCAGGTTCAGGTGGCCGTTGAGGAAGCCCAACAGGTAGGAGCCGACCAGGTTGATCGCCAGGGTCGGCAGGATCTGCAGGCCGCCGGCCGGCACCAGCGCGGTGATGAGGTAACGCGCGCTCGCCCCGGCGGCGCCGCCCGCGCCCACCAGGGCGAGGGCGATCAGCGGATGGGGGCGTTCGGCGACAACCACGCCCCTAGCGTGTCACGCCGCCGGCGCGAGGGCGCGCTGCAGGTGGCGCAGGGCCCGGGAGGTCCCGGCGTGCAGCAGGGCGGTCGCGAACTCGTCCCCGCGGGTCACACCGCGGTTGAGGATCACCACCGGTTTGCCGGCGCGGTGCGCCCGCTTGACCAGACGCAGGCCCGACTGCACCGCCAGGGTGGTGCCGGCCGCGATCAGGGCGCCAGCGCCGTCGACCATCTCGTAGCTCGCCGCGACTCGCTCCTTGGGCACGTTCTCCCCGAAGTAGACGATGTGGGGCTTGAGGATGCCGCCGCAGTGCTGGCAGCCGAGCACCCGGAAGTCCGCGGTCTGCTCGATCACGGCGTCCGCATCCGGGGCCACCTCGATGTCGCCGAGCTCCTCCACGCGGGCGAGGAAGGCGGCGTTCACCTCGCGCAGACGAGCGCCCAGGTGGGCGCGGTCCTCCAGGCGGCCGCAACGCAGGCACACCACCCGCGAACCAGTGCCGTGCAGGTCGATGACGTTGCGGGAGCCGGCCCGGGTGTGCAGCTCGTCCACGTTCTGGGTGATCAGGCCGGTCACCACGCCGTCACGCTCCATATCGGCCAGGGCGCGGTGGCTCTCGTTCGGGTCCGCCGCCGTGAGGTGGTGCCACCCCACGAGATTGCGCGCCCAGTAGTGGCGCCGGAAGCCCGGATCGGCCACGAACTGCTGATAGGTCATCGGGCGGCGGGGCGCGGCGTCCGGGCCGCGGTAGTCCGGCAGCCCGGACTCGGTGGAGACCCCGGCGCCGGTGAGGACCACCACCGCGCGGCCGCGGAGCAACTCGGCGGCGGCGTCCAGGTCCGCCTCGGTGGCCTCCGGGCGCTGTGGCACGTACCCGGGGGACCAGGTGGAGTACAGCAGGCGGGGCTGCGGGGCCTGGGTCGGCTGCCGGGTCTGTGCCGTGGGTGGCTGCGTGGTGGGAGTCTGCGGTGTGGTCATGTCAGCCCGGTCAACGCTCCCGCCGCCCGCGGCATTCCAGCCCGCGCGGCGCGCGAGAGCACCGGTTTGGGGGAACCGGGCCGGGGTTGGTAGGCTCCTTCGGCCAGGTAGCGTGTCCGAGCGGCCTAAGGAGCACGCCTCGAAAGCGTGTGTGGGTGCAAGTCCACCGTGGGTTCAAATCCCACCGCTACCGCGCATCGAGAGGGCCCCGCGACCACGGTCGCGGGGCCCCCTCGCATTCCCGGGCCGGCAGTCACGCCCGCGCCGCGCAGCCCGCATCGTGAGAGAGCCTCGTTCCTGCGAAAGAGTCGCTATTCGAGGCTCTCTCGCGGGAACGAGACTCTCTCGTCAGGCGAGGCGGTCAGGCTGACTCGGTGGCGTCCTCGTGAGCCCGGTGGCGCAGCCGCCACCAGTCCGCCAGCGCCACCACGAGCGCGAGCGCCATGATCCCCGCCACCAGGCGCAGCGACATGTCGAAGGCATGCGTGTAGTCGCCGCCGGACTCCTCCAGAGAGACGAAGAACACCGCGGCGTTCGCGCTGACCCCGATCGCGGCACCCAGGCGCTGCATGGTCTGCAGCGCACCGGCCGCGGAGCCGGCGTCGCGAGGCGGCACCTCCGCGAGCGTGAGGGTCTGGTTGGGGGAGATGACGAACCCGTTCCCGAATCCCGCGATCACGAGCACCCCCGAGGAGACGAAGACGATCGCGGGGAAGCCCACCAGCCCGGTGAGGATGTCCAGCGCGACCATGGCCACCACGCCGATCGCGATGCCCACCACCACCAGCGGTCGGCCGAACCGCGAGATCAGGCGGCCACCGAGGGAGGCGGAGTACGCCCCGGCGATGGAGAACGGCGTCAGCACCAGCCCAGCCTGAAGCGGCGAGAGCCCGAGGCCCTGCTGCAGGTAGAGGGTGGAGGAGAGCCAGATCCCGGTGAAGGACAGGAAGTACATCGTCGAGACGGCCGTGCCGAAGGTGAAGGACGGCAGCCGCAGCAGCGAGCCGGGGATGAGCGGTAGCCCGCCGCGTGCGGAGACCCGTCGCTCCCACCACACCAGCACGCCGACCAGCGCGAGGCCCACCGCGATCGTCCACCACGGCACCGCCGCACCCGAACCACTGCCCGCAGCCTCACCGCCGGCCCCGTCGCTCGCGCCGCCTTCGGACGTGGAGGAGACGAACGGCCACATGATCGCCACCACCGCCAGCGCGAGCAGCACCGAACCGAGCACGTCCAGCCGCACCCGCGCACCGGTCCGTTCCCGCCGCGGCAGCAGCTTCCAGGCGAGCGGGAGCAGCACGAGCCCGATCGGCACGTTCACGAGGAACACCGCGCGCCAGCCCTCCTCGGTGCCGAACGCCGCCAACAGCAGGCCGCCGACCAGGGGGCCGGTCGCCGTCGCGATCCCGATCGTCGCCCCGAAGTAGCCGAACGCGCGGCCGCGTTCGGGCCCCCGGAAGAGGTCCTGGATGAACCCGATGACCTGGGGGTTGAGGATCCCGGCCGCGAGGCCCTGGGCAAACCGGGCGATCGCCAGCCAGTCCGCGGAGGTCACCAGACCGCACAGCGCCGAGGCCACCACGAACGAGGTGAGTCCCACGAGGAACAGGGTGCGCCGGCCGTAGACGTCGCCGAGGCGGCCCGCGGGCACCAGCGCCAGGCCGAATGCCAGGGTGTAGCCCGCGAGCACCAGTTGGAGTTGGCTCGGGGTGGCGTGCAGGGAGGTCTCGATGGAGGGAAGGGCGACGTTGACGATCGTGACGTCGAGGAGGGTCATGAACCCGGCGCCGAGGCAGATCGCGAAGGCCTGCCAGCGGGCGGTCTGCGCGCGGTCGCTCTCGGGCGCGCCGGTACGCGGGGTGGGGGAGTCGGACACGCCTTCGTGTCTACACCACGCCCGCGGTCACCGGGGCGTTGCGGGTGAGGTTGCGCGCTAGGTTGCTGCGGTGAGGAGATACCTGATGCTGCTGTCCCCTTCCAGCAATCGTGTCTACGCCGGGAACTCTCCCGCGATCACGACCGCGGAGCTCACGGTGCTCGCCGAGGCCGGGATCGGGTCGGCCCTGCGCGCGGTGGAGCCGGTCTCGGTGGCCGGCGTGCCGTACCTGCGGGTGGACCTGGAGGGCGAGGACCTCACCGCTCTGGGTCAACTCGCGGCCGGCTACGCCCTCCTGGAGGAGGTGGCGGAGAGCGGGTCGGGGACGACGGCGCCGCCCGCCTCGCCGTTGCTGCGCCCGGTTGCGCTGCCGCGCACCGAGGTGCTCAGTGACGACCTCTTGACGATCCCGAAGTACCAGGGCAAGACGAACGAGCAACTCACCCGGGTGGCCCTGAACGTCACGCTGGCCGCGACCGCCTGGGCCGGGGAGGTGGGGCGGCGTCGTTTCAGGGTGCTCGATCCCCTGGCGGGGCGCGGCACCACCCTGAGCTGGGCGCTCGCCCTGGGGCACGACGCCTACGGCGTGGAGCTGCGCCGCAAGGAGGTGGACGCCTACGCCGCATTCCTGACCACCTGGCTGCGCCGCTCCCGGCTCAAGCACACGATCGACCGGCATCCGCTGCGTCGCCACGGCACCGTGGTGGCCCATGAGGTGGCCGCCGAGCTCAGTCCCACGCGTGAGGCGTGGAAGGCGGGAGAGCGGCAGTCCCTGCGCCTGTGGGCGGCGGACACCACGCAGAGCGCGGACCTGCTGGGTCGCACCCAGGTCGATGCCATCGTGACCGACGCGCCCTACGGCGTCGACCATGCCGCGGGGACCAAGCCCGCCAGGGGCGCCTCGCGCCCCGTGGCTCCGGCGCAGCTCCTGGCGGCGGCAGTCCCCGCCTGGGTGCCGGCCCTGCGGCCGGGGGGAGCCCTGGGGATCGCGTGGAACACCCACACCCTGTCCCGCGAGGACCTCACCGCGATCTGCGGCGAGGTGGGGTTGGAGGTGCTCGACGACGCCGCTCACCTGGGCCTGGCGCACCACGTGGACGCGGGCATCCACCGCGACGTGCTCGTGGCGCGGCGCCCATGACGAACATCTCAGGGTGATCCCCCGGATCGACCCGGGTTTCTTCTCCTGACCCCGATCGCGGCGGGTGCGATGTCGGCCGGTGGGCGTAGATTGGTTTCCCGTCCAGTGATGCACCTATGAGGGGTAGAGATGACGTCGCAGCCAGCACCGCTCCAGCCACCCGCCGAGAACGCGTTGACGCTCAATGCTCCGGGCCCGCTGCAGGCGGTCGCCGCCACGCAGGCGCCGGCCATGGCGCCGCGCATCGAGGCGGACCTCGTGCCCGAACTGGATGAGAAGGTCGGCGCCTATCTGGCGCAGTTGCGTGAGGCGACCACGCGCTCGCCCGAGTTCGCGGCCAAGGCCGATGACGTGCGCACGATGGGGGATGAGGAGATCCGCAATGCCGCGGCCATCTCCAATCGCCTGCTCGACGAACCGGTGAAGGAGATCCGCCAGGGCGGGATCTCCGAGGGCTCGAGCGTGAGCAAGTCGCTGCTGGACCTGCGGCGCGTGGTGGAGGAACTCGACCCGAGCGAGAAGAGTTTCGGTCGGAAACTGCTCGGCATTCTTCCCTTCGGTGAGAAGGTCGAGGACTACTTCCGGCAGTACGAGAGCGCCCAGAAGCAGATCGACGCGATCATCCGGTCGCTGTACGCCGGTCAGGACGAACTGCGCAAGGACAATGCCGCGCTGAATCTGGAGAAGCGTCAACTCTGGGAGACGATGGCGAGGCTGAACCAGTACATCTACGTGGCCGAACAACTGGACATCGGCATCGCGGCCACGATCGCTGAGGTCGAGGCCACCGATCCCGAGCGCGCCACCGCACTGCGTGAGGACGTGCTGTTCTACGTGCGCCAGAAGCACCAGGACCTGCTGACCCAGCTCGCCGTCTCCATCCAGGGCTACCTGGCGATGGACATCATCCTGAAGAACAACCTCGAGTTGATCAAGGGGGTGGACCGGGCCACCACCACCACGGTCTCGGCCCTGCGGACCGCGGTGATCGTGGCGCAGGCCCTGGCCAACCAGAAACTCGTGCTCGATCAGATCACCGCGCTCAACACCACGACCTCGGGTCTGATCCAGTCGACCTCCAAGATGCTCGCGGACAACTCCGCGCAGATCCAGCAGCAGGCTGCGAGCGCCTCGGTGGGTCTGCCGGAACTGCAGAACGCATTCGAGAACATCTACTCGACCCTGGACTCCATCGCCACATTCAAGGTGCAGGCCCTGGACTCGATGGCCAAGACCATCGGGGTGCTGCAGACGGAGACCAGCAAGGCGGCGGAGTACGTGGACCGCGCGCGCCGCACCGAGAGCCCGGAGGTTCTCGAGGCGCGCAGCGGTTCGCTGAACCTGCCGCAGCGGTGAGATCGCGATGGGGTGGCTGGATGACGTCCTGGGACGTCGAGGAGATCGGGACAGCGCACGCACACCGGCGCCGGGGGCACCGCGGGAGGTGCCGACCTCCGCGGAGATCCTGCAGGCCGTGGCCGCGGTGCAGGAGCGTGTGGACCGCGAGGCGCCCGGTGTCGTCTCCGCACGGGTGCAGCACATCGGGGTGACCCTGGAACACATGGCGCCGAACCTGGACCGGATGGGGACCGCCAGCCTCGAGGCGCACACCGTGGTGGCGACCGCGACGAGCTACCTGCCGGAGGCGGTGAACGCCTACCTGCGGCTGCCGCGAGGATTCGCGGACCGGCGGGCCGTCACCGACGGGAAGACCGCGTTGATGCTGTTGGTGGATCAGTTGGACCTGTTGGCCGCCACCGTCGGGAAGATCTCCGACGCCGTGGCCCGGCAGGATGCCAACGCCCTCATCGCGCACGGGATGTTCCTGGAGGAGAAGTTCGGCGGTTCCTCGTTGGCGATCGCACCGGACCTTCCCACGCCCGCCCAGGGTCAGGAGCAGGGTCACCAGGCCGGCGATACGGGCGCCACGGGGAGTGCTGACACGGCCGAAGAAGGCCGCGGGTGAGCGCTGACGTGAGCGAGGGTGCCGGGGCGCTGCGGCGGGCTCTGGACCAGTACGTGGAGGTCTGCGCCGCCGCGGGAACCGACGCGTGCGCCGCGCGCACGGAAGGGCTGCGCGTGGCGGCGGCGGTGGCCGAGGCCTCGCGAGGCGCGGCGAGCGACTGGGTGGTGGCAGCAGGTGGAGACGCCACCACCACGGACTTCTTCGCCGCCGCCGCGGCCGGGCGCCGCTGGCGCACCTCGCCGACTCCGACTCTCGAGGCCCTGCGACGATCCTCCTCGCCGCACATGCCGCATGCGCTCGCGGCGCTCACGGCGTTGGCCAGCGCTGCCGCCACGCTCGGGGAACCCGGGCGCCTCTCTGCGCTGGCTGCGCAGGAGGTGCTCGTGGCCCAGCAGGCTGCGCTGGCACCAGCGCCGTGGTCAGCGCCCGCGCTCGTGCCGGAGGCGCCCCACCCGGTGGCAGGCAGCGCGCCCGTCACTGTGCCCGTCCCCGAGGCGGCCGCCGAGACGGGAGCCGAGGTGGCAGCCGACGCCGCGCCGCATGAGCAGGCTGCACCCACCTTCGAGGACCTGATGGCGCGCCTGGATGAGCTCGTGGGCCTCGATCTCGCGAAGGACCAGGTGAAGCGCCAGGTCGAACTCCTGCGGGTGGAGAAGCTGCGCACCGAGGCGGGACTCACCACACCCACGCTCACGCGCCACCTCGTGTTCGTCGGCAACCCCGGCACGGGGAAGACCACCGTGGCGCGACTGATCGCCGGCCTGTACCGATCGCTCGGGCTGCTCTCATCCGGGCACCTCGTGGAGGTGGACCGCTCCGAACTCGTGGCGGGCTACCTCGGGCAGACCGCGACACGCACCAGCGAGGTCGTCGCCTCGGCGAGAGGTGGGGTGCTGTTCATCGACGAGGCCTACGCGCTCACCCAGGGCAGCGGCGACACCCCCGACGCGTACGGGGTCGAGGCCGTCACCACACTGGTGAAGGACATGGAGGACCTGCGCGAGGACCTCGTGGTCATCGTGGCGGGCTACCCCGAGCCGATGCGGCAGTTCCTGGCCGCGAACCCGGGCCTGGAGTCCAGGTTCGCCACGACCATCGCCTTCGAGGACTATTCCGACTCCGAGCTGCGGGAGATCTTCGCGCTCATGGCGGCAGGCGCGGACTTCGTGCCCACACCGGCGGCGCTGCGCGCCGTGGAGGACCTGACCGCACGGCAGCCGCGGCACGCCGGCTTCGGCAACGCACGCTTCGTGCGCAACACGCTGGACGCGGCGATCGCCCGGCACGCCTGGCGGTTGCGTGAGACGCAGGCCCCCACGCTCGCCCAGTTGCAGGAGCTTCTCGCGCAGGACGTGGACCCGCAGGCGGAGCCGGAGCCGGACACAGTGCCGGACGCAGTGCGGCAGCCGGACGCAGTGCCGCAGCCGGACGCAGTGCCGCAGCCGGACGCAGTGGAGCGGGTGCCCGAGGAGCGGGGGACATGACGGCGCGGGGCACCTGGCGACAGCGTCTGACCACCACGCCCGGACGCCTCGGACTGGCACGCCTGGTCGCGGTGGTCGCGTGTCTGGGTATCGCCGCCGTGGGACTGCTCGGCGCCCGGATGCAGGTGGCCGCCTTCGACAGTGCCTCCCAGCGGGTGGAGGAGATCCTCGACCTGCAGCAGGCCAAGACCGCCCTGTCCGACGCGAACTCGACGGTCGCGACCACGTTCCTGCTCGGCGGGCAGGAACCGCGGGAACTCAGCGAGGAGTACAGCTCCGCGCTGCGCGAGGCCGGGTGGCTCCTCTCGGCGCACGGCGACCTGCTCGTGGGCGGCCAGGAGCAGGATGCGGTGCTGGCCGACCTGGCGGAGTACGCGGGTGACGTGGAGCGGGCCCGTGCCAACAACCGTCAGGGCTACCCGGTGGGCTCCGGTTACCTCGCGACGGCTGCCGGTCTCATGGTCGAGGACATCCTCCCGGCCGTGGACGGCGCCGTGCTGGACAGCGCGGACCGTGCGGCCGGGGACTTCGGCCGGATCTCGGGCGGTGTGTGGATCATCGCGATCGGCCTGCTCGGCATCGGCATCCTGGTCGCCGTACAGATCTGGCTCGCTCGCACCACGCGGCGCACGGTGAACCTGCCCCTGATGTCCGGGTTCCTCCTGGCCTCCCTCGCACTACTCGTGGCGATGGGGTATGCGGCCGGCGCCGGCTCCCAGGCGGCCGAGACCCGCCGGGCCTCCTACACCGATGCGCTCGCCGCATCGCAGGCGCTCACGGAGACGGGGCAGGCCCGCACCGCTGCCGCGTTCGTGCTCATCGAGCGCGGGTCCGGCGACCTCTATCGGGCGCAGGTGGACGAGCACCACGCCGCGGCGGCGTCGCAGATCGAGCGGATCGCGGGTGCCGGCTTCGCACAGGGCCAACGGGACGCCCTCGCTCAGGCGCAGACGGGGGCCTTCGATGCGCTGGAGGCCGGCGACTGGGACGGTGCGGTCACGATCCTCACCGACCCCGAGGGCGGTGCCGTCACCTCCTACGTCGACCTCAGCGCCACCCTCGGCACCCTCCTGGAGGAGCGGGGGGCCGAGACCACGCAGGAGTTGGCGAGTGCGGCCCGCGGGGTCGCGACCCTGGGCTGGATCACGCTCGGCGCGGGCATTCTCGGGGCCGGACTGGCCTGGCGAGGATTCGTGCCCCGACTCCAGGAGTACCGATGAGACGCCCCCGCCCCCCGTGGCTGCGCACGTTGCCCGTGCTGGCGTTGTCCGGTGTGCTCGCCCTGACCGCGTGCACCGCGGGCGACGGCGCCGCGGACCTCGGGATCGTCAGACCCGCCGATGCACAGGATGAGACGCACGAGGAGGCGGTGAGCACGCCGGCGGCTGCGCCGGAGTGCGAGAACGTCACCGCCAGCTATGACGCCGCCGAGGACATCGCGGCTGCGTCCTCACCCGCGCTCTCCGCCATCCGCGAGCGCGGTCGGCTCGTGGTGGGCGTCTCCTCGGACACCTACCTGATGGGTGCGCGCAACTCCTTCACCGGGCAGATCGAGGGCTTCGACATCGACATCGCACGGGATCTGGCCGAGGCGATCCTCGGGGATCCGGACGCCCTGGAACTCCAGGTGATCACCTCGGCCGACAGGATCCCCGCGCTGCAGTCGGGCGACGTGGACCTGGTGGTGCGTGCCTTCAGCATCACCTGCGACCGTTGGGATGAGATCGCCTTCTCCACCGAGTACTACCGTTCCGGCCAGAAGCTCCTCGTCTCCACCGACTCCGAGGCGACCTCCCTGGAGGACCTGGCGGCCATGGGCGATGCCCGCGTGTGCGCCCCCGCCGGTACCACCACCATGAGCCGGGTCGAGGAGTTCGACGTCACGGCGGTGGGGGGAGCAACCCATTCCGCCTGCCTGGTGCTGTTCCAGCAGGGCCTGGTCGACGCGATCGCCGGTGACGACACGATCCTGGCCGGGCTCTCGGCCCAGGACCCCTACGCCAAGGTGGTGGGCGAGGCGATCTCCGTGGAGCCCTACGGCGTCGGCGTCCAGGCCGGGGCGCGGGAACTCGTCGCCGTGGTCAACGCGGTACTCGCCCAGCGCGTGGCGGACGGGCGGTGGGACGAGAGCTACGACCGCTGGCTCGCCGACCCCCTGGGCACCGAGGGCGAGCCGCCGCAACCCGTGTACGGACGCACCTGATGGCCGCCACGCAGGTGGCGGCGCCGCACGCACCCGGGCGCCTCGGTGAGCCGATCCCCGCCGTCGACCTCCTGGACTACCTCGCGGGGTTGGACGCCTGGCTTCGTGACCGGCGGGCCACGCTGGACGGACTTGACGGGGAGCTGAGGCGACTCGGGGCGCAGGGCGCCGACGCCCACCCCGACGCCGGTGGGAACCGGGCGCCCACGACGCTGGCCACACTCACCGGCGACCTCGTGCTGGCGATGTCGATGTGGCAGTCGGTCAACGACCGCGTGACCGAGCTCCTGAGGCTGTGGGACTCCGGCCGCGCCGACGCCACCGCTCGTGAGGCCATGTCCCGCACGATCTGGGGACGGCTGCGCTCCGAGGCAGGGCAGAGCGGGCAGACCACCCTCCCCGAGGGCACGCGCCTGACCGACGCCCTGCTCACGCAACTGCGGGGGAGACTCGCGTTCGACGTCGAGCACGCCGACATCATCGCGCGGCTACGCCGAGCGCTCGCCTCGATCGTGCGCAGCGAGGATCACGCGGACGTCGGCTCCGACCTGCAGCAACGGTGTGGGCAACTGCGCGCCGCGCATCATCGGCTGCGCGAGGACTCGATGCGTGGCGCCGATATCGCCGGCCGACTGCGGGAGTTGGAGGACGCGGTCGCCCGGCTCGAACGGGACGCGATCGTCTCCGCCGCCACCCGGCGCGAGCACCGTCGTGACGCCGACCGCGCGGAGCGACTGCTGGCGGAGCTGGGTGAGCGTGTGGCGCCGCTGCGGGACCTGGTGGAGCGCTGCCGCCGGGAGATCCTGGACCCGCCACTGCTCGCGGTGCCCGATCCGCAACGCCTGGGGCCCGTGCCGCAGGGCACGGCCGTGGTCGACTACCTGCAACGACTGGCCAGTGTGGAGCGCGCCATGGACGTGGTGGAGACGCAGTACGCGCGGCCGCTTCGGGAGCGCGCCGCCCTGCGTTACCGCCTCGGTACGGCGCAGCAGCGGGCCCGGGCGGCGGGGCGGGAGGGCAGCCCCACCGTGGTCGCGGCTCGGGGAGAGGCGAGTGACGCCGTCGAGCACACGCCGTGCGACGTCACCCTCGCCACGGATCTGGTGGAGCAGTACGAGTACCTCGTACAGCCTCTACCGCACGCGCGAGAACGAAGGGGGACGTCATGACCTCGTGCAGCCAGCCCGGGTGCACCGGGCAGGTCCAGGACGGCTACTGCACCGTGTGCGGGATGGCGCCGGCGAGCGGGCCCATGGCGCTCGAGGCCGGGTCCGTGCCGACGGCCGCTGGGCGCCGGGCAGGCGCAGGGAGCGACCCGGGCGCATCCGCCCGGTTCCCGGCCTCGCAGCCGATGTCGGCGCGCACCTCCTCCCGGTTGGCCAGTGCGGCCTTCGGGTCCGCGCGTACCGCTGGGAGCCGAGCCACCCGGCGCACCGCCGCAGCCTCCACACGCTTCCGCGGAAAGCAACTCGGGGCGGGGATCACCACCATCCCGCCGGTGCCGATCACCGATCCCCTCGAGGCGGTACTCGCCGACCCGCAGGTGGCCGAGCACAAGAGGTTCTGTCCCGTCTGCGGCGCCAAGGTCGGGCGCTCGCGTGACGGCGTGCCCGCCCGGACCGCGGGATTCTGCCCGAGCTGTGGGTCGGCGTTCGACTTCGATCCCACTCTCGCTGCCGGTGACCTCGTCGGCGGGCAGTACGAGGTGGTCGGGCCCATGGCGCACGGGGGACTGGGGTGGATCTACCTCGCCCGCGACATCAACGTCTCGGGCCGCTTCGTGGTCCTCAAGGGCCTGCTGAACTCCGGCGATCGGGACGCCTACGAGGCCGCGGTGGCCGAGCGGGAGTTCCTCGCGGAGGTCGAGCACCCGCTCATCGTGGAGATCTACAACTTCGCGCGGCATCAGGGCGCCGGGTACACCGTCATGGAGTACGTGGGCGGGCGGTCCCTCAAGGAGATCCTGATGCAGCGGCGGGCGGCCGCCGGAGGGCGGATCGACCCGCTCCCGGTGGACCAGGCGCTGGCCTACATCCTGGAGATCCTCCCGGCGTTCAGCTACCTGCACGAGAAGAACCTGCTGTACTGCGACTTCAAGCCGGACAACCTCATCCAGCAGGGCGAGAGCGTGAAGCTCATCGACATGGGCGGGGTGCGCCGGATCGACGACGACGTCTCCGCCATCTACGGGACCGTCGGCTACCAGGCTCCCGAGGTGCCCACCGAGGGCCCCAGCGTGGCCTCCGACATCTACACGATCGGGCGCACACTGGTGACCCTCGTGCTGGACTTCCGGGGCAACACCTCCACCTACGTGGCTTCGCTGCCGCCGGTGGCCGAGACGCCCGTCTTCGCGCGCTACGACTCCTTCTACCGCCTGGTGGCCAAGGCGTGTGCGCTGGATCCCAACGACCGATTCGCCAGCGTCGCCGAGCTGCGTCACCAGGTGCTGGGCGTGCTGCGTGACGTGGTGGCCGTGAACCGCACCGAGGAGTACGCCGCCCGGCACTCCCACGCCTCGGCGAACTTCGAGGCACCGGCCTCGGACGCCCCGCACGCCCCGATCAGCTGGCGGGAGTTGCCGCGGCTGAGGGTCGACCAGGAGGATCCCATGGCCTCCTGGCTCGCGGGGATCCCCGACACCAGCACCCGGGTGATGCAACTGCGGGAGGCGCCCACCGTGACCCTGGAGGTGCGACTCGCGCGGATCCACGCGGCGATCCGCGCCGAGCAGTACGCGATGGCGGACGCCGAGATCGCCCAGGTGCTCAGCGACGACCCGTGGGAGTGGCGTGCGCTGTGGCTCGCCGGCCTGCGTCAACTGGCCACGGGCGATGACGTGGAGGCCCGCAGCTCCTTCAACGCGGTCTACAGCCAGGTGCCCGGGGAGTTGGCCCCGAAACTCGCTCTGGCCGCGGTGTGTGAGCGCAGCGAGGAACTGCAGATCGCCGAGGGGCTCTACCGGGTGTGTGCCGCCTCGGACGCGAACTATGCGGGTGCGGCGGCCTTCGGCATGGCGCGCATCCGCGCCGGACGCCAGGATGCGGCGGGCACGCTGCGCGCGCTCGATCTCGTGGCCCCCACCCGGTCCTCCTACTCCCTCGCGCGGGTGCGTCGCGCCGGTGTCCTGGTGGACACCGCACGCAGTTTCGACGACCTCGCCGAGGCACTGACCAGCATCGACGGCGTCTCGGTCGCCGACTCCCTGCGGCTGGACCTCACCATCGCGGTGCGCACCGCGTGCCTTCGGCGTGTACTGGCCAAGGATCCCGGCGCGGACCTCGGGGGCGCGCCGCGGGACGTGCACGGCGTGCCGGCGCGGGAGAAACCGATGCGGCTGGCGCTGGAGGAGGCCTACCGAGCGCGAGCCCGGCTCGCCGTCACGGACGCCGAGCGCATTGCGCTGGTGGACCGGGCGAACCAGGTGCGTCCGAGGACTCTGGTCTGATGGCCGCCCGCTGCCCCGAGTGCGGGGACGTGTTCGCATCCGACGGTTACTGCCTGCGCTGCGGCACCCCGGCGCCCAGCGAGCGCGATCACGTGGAGTTGTGCCCATCGCCCGGGGTGGCGGGGGTGAGCGATCGTGGTCGGGAACGTGAGCGCAACGAGGACGCCCTGGACGTCCTGGTGCCCGGTCTCGCGCCGGCGCCCGCCTGGGGAACGCCGCCGCCCAGTGCGGCGTTCCCGGCAGCGTCTGAGGCCCCGCCCGGTCTGGCCGCCGTGGTGGTGTGCGACGGCGTGGCGGCGGCTCCGCGCTCCGAGGTCGCGAGCCTCGCGGCGGTGCAGGCAGCCACGGCCCGCATCGGCCACGGGTTGGGCGCCGGCGGCGGGGACCTCGCCGGCGCAGGGGGTCCGGCTCACGCCGTCGAACCCTCGCAGGCCCTCGATCCCGCAGACACGGCCGAGTTGCCGCGCCTGGCTGCGGTGGACCGCGGCGAGGTCCTGTGTGCGCTCACCGCAGCGGGCGCCCGAGCGGCGTCCCGCGCGGTCACCCGGGTCACTGCCGACCTCGGCGATCCCGCGCAACCGCCCTCGGCGACCTACCTCGCGGTGATCGTCGAACAGCCGGCGGGCTGCCCCGACGACGGGCAACTAGGTGGCGGGCAACTCGATGGCGGGGAACGGGTGGCCGCCCCACTCGTCGCCGTGGGGTGGCTCGGGGACTGCCGCTGCTACTGGCTGCCCGACGAGGGCGAGGCGCGACTGATCACGCGCGATCACTCCTGGGCGGCCGAGCTGATGGCGAGCGGTATGAGCCCCGAGGAGGCGGCCCGGGCACCCCAGGCGCACGCGATCACCCGGTGGATCGGGATCGACGCACCGGATGACGTGGCCTCCACCGCCCGCTTCGACCCGCCGGGCCCCGGATGGGTGCTGGCGTGCTCCGACGGGTTGTGGAACTACGCGGCGGAACCCCAGGCGATCGCTCGGGTGCTCCTCGAGGTGTCGTCGATCGCGCAGCCCGCGTCCGCGGGGCCCGCGGCGGCGCAGGAGATCGCGAGCGGCATGGTCGCCTGGGCGAACGCCCAGGGCGGCCGGGACAACATCACCGCGGCACTGATCCGCATCAGTGCTCGGTAGCCTGGGCCGAGGAACAGAAGGGACACACATGGCAACGTTCGAGGCACGGGTCTTCTCCAACGCCTACCTCCCGCAGGGCGCCACCGACGTGCACGCCATCGTGTCCGTCACGGCCGCCGGTGCGCAGTCGCACTCCGGCGGCGGGCCGGCCGCCGAGGTCATCATCTTCGATTCCTCCGGTTCGATGACGGGCGCCAACCTGGCAGCGGCCAAGCACGCCGCGAGCGTGGCGCTGGACCAGATCACCGACGGCACCTACTTCGCGATCGTGGCCGGGAGCCACATCGCCACCCGGGTCTTCCCCTACCCCAACGCGCCGGTCAAGGCGGTCCCGATGGAGCCGGCGGCGCGGGCCGAGGCCAAGCGCGCGATCCAACGGGTGGCCGCGACCGGTGGCACCGCGATGAGTTCCTGGCTCATGACCGCTCGGGAGATCTTCCGCTCGGTCCCGCCGGATGCCCGCAAGCACGCCATCCTGCTGACGGACGGGAAGAACGAGTCCGAGCCCGCCGGGAACCTGGAGCGCGCGATCCGCGCCGTCCAGGGGGAGTTCCAGTGCGACGCCCGCGGCGTGGGCGATCGTTGGATCGTGGATGAGGTCCGCCAGATCACGACCGCGCTGCTCGGGCAGGTCGGTCTCATCGCGGACCCCTCCGGCATCGAGGCGGACTTCCGCGACATGATCCGCACCTCGATGTCCCGCGGGGTCGCGGACGCGGAGCTGCGGGTATGGACGCCGCAGGGATCGCAGTTGCTGTTCCTGCGTCAGGTGGCACCGAACCTGGAGGACCTCACGCACCGACGCACCGCCGTGAACCCGCTGACCGCTGCCTTCCCCACCGGGGCGTGGAGCGACGAGGAGCGCGAGTACCACGTGGCGGTGCGGGTACCACCGCGACCACTGGGCGCCGAACAGTTGGTCGCCCGGGTGCAGGTGGCGGTGGCCGGGGAGGTCCAGGCCAACGGGCTGGTGACCGCCACCTGGTCGGATGACCCCGCCCTGACTGCGCGCATCAGCCCGCAGGTGGCCCACTACACCGGCCAGGCGGAGCTCGCCTCCGCCATCCAGGAGGGGCTGGCCGCCAAGGCGGCCGGGGACGAGGCCACCG
Organism: Serinibacter salmoneus; assembly: GCF_002563925.1. NCBI lineage: Bacteria > Bacillati > Actinomycetota > Actinomycetes > Micrococcales > Beutenbergiaceae > Serinibacter > Serinibacter salmoneus. The sequence goes on from NZ_PDJD01000001.1 coordinate 441,014, forward strand.
CGACGACGAAACTCGGCCGGGCGGTGAGGCTCGCGGCCGAGACCGGCAACACCGAGGCGACCACGCGGCTGCGCCGCGTGGTGGAGATCGAGGACGCCGACCAGGGCACGGTGAGGCTGCGGCGCGATGCCTCCCGACTCGACGAGATGGCACTGGACGCCGGCTCCACCAAGACCACGCGGGTGAAGCGATGAGCGCGCGGTGCCCCGACGGCCACCTCTCCCAGGCGCAGGACTACTGCGATACCTGCGGACTGCCCATCGGCGCGAGTTCCTCCGCTGCACCGGCGCCCACGCCCGCCGAATCGGGTGTCGCTCCCACCGCGCTCGAGCCACGGGAGTGCCCCCACTGCGGCGCGCCTGCGGCCGCGCGCGCCCTGTTCTGCGAGAACTGCGGGTACGACTTCACCACGGGTACCGCGCCCGGCTCGCTGCCGCGGCCCGGCGGCGTGGGCTCCCGCGCATCCCTGGACTCAGGCGGGTCGGCCCCGGCGGGCACACCCGGTGGCGGGGAGGAGGACGAGGACGTCTCCGCCGTCGTGCGGCCCCGCGGTGCGGCGCCACAGGTGCAGCCCGACTCCGGCGGGCGGCCGCATGCCGGGGCGGATGTCGAGGGGCTCACGCGCCCCACGTCCGCGGTCACGACCGGCCCCACCGGCTGGGTCGCGGAGGTCTGGGTGGACCCGGACTGGTTCTCCGAGCAGGATCCGCCCGACCCGTTGCCGTCGGTCGGGCATCCGCAGGTGATCCCGCTGCGCGCTCGCAGCGTGCTGGTCGGGCGGCCGTCCCGCTCGCGGGGTATCACCCCGGACGTGGACTGCTCCGGCGACCCGGGCGTGTCCCGCCGGCATTGCCAGTTGACCTTCGACGGCGTGCGGTGGTCGGTGGAGGACCTGCAGTCCGCCAACGGCACGTTCCTGGGCCCCGTGGGAGATCCGCTGCCGGTCACGCCGGTGCGTCCGGGGGAGCGGCGTGTGGTCGAACCGGGTACCAGGTTGTACGTCGGCGGCTGGACTCGGATCGCGCTTCGCGAGGCGTTGCCCTCGGAGGCGTGAGAGGGCGCTACCCTCGCTGCACGTCCCGGCGAGAACCAAGGAGCCCGAAGTGAGTGCGCCCAGCGTCAGTTACTCCATCACCGTCCGACTCGACCTGCCCTCGCGGCCCAGTGTGGTCTCCACCCTGACCACGGTGGTGGAGGAGGAGGGTGGCGTGGTCACCGCGGTCGACGTCTCCGCATCGGGCGCCGACCGGCTCCAGGTGGACCTCACCATCGCCACCGGCGGGGAGAACGACGCCGACCGCATCGTCAAGGCGCTGCGCCGGATCGACGGCGTGAGCATCGGCCGTGTCTCCGACCGCGTGTTCCTGGCGCACCTCGGAGGCAAGCTCACCATCAACTCCAAGGTGCCCATCCGACACCGTGACGACCTGTCCCTGGTCTACACCCCCGGGGTCGCGCGGGTCAGCAAGCAGGTGGCCGAGCACCCCGAGGATGCCCGCCGCCTGACGATCAAGCGGAACACGATCGCCGTGGTCTCCGACGGGTCGGCCGTGTTGGGGCTGGGGAACATCGGGCCGCTCGGCGCGCTTCCGGTGATGGAGGGCAAGGCGGCGCTGTTCAAGCGCTTCGCCGACATCGATGCCTTCCCCCTGGTGCTGGACACCCAGGACGTCGAGGCGATCATTGAGACCGTCAAGAACGTGGCGCCCGTGTTCGCCGGGATCAACCTGGAGGACATCTCCGCCCCCCGCTGCTTCGAGGTGGAGAAGCGGCTGCGCGCCGAACTGGACATCCCGGTGTTCCACGACGACCAACACGGCACGGGCATCGTGGCGACCGCGGCGCTGATGAATGCGCTGAAGGTGGTCGGCAAGGACATCGGTGAGGTGCGCGTGGTGCTCTCCGGCGCCGGCGCGGCCGGCAGCGCGGTGCTGCGGATGATGCTCGCCGCGGGCGTGGAGCACGTCACCGTGGTCGATGTGGAGGGGATCATCCACGAGGGCCGGCCCGGGCTGCACCCCTCCCAGGAGTGGATCGCGGAGCGGACCAACCGCCGGGGGCTGACGGGGTCGTTGTCCGATGCGATCGTGGGTGCGGATGTGTTCGTGGGTGTCTCGGCACCGAACATCCTCACCGAGGCCGATGTGCAGGCCATGGCCGGGGACGCGATCGTGTTCGCCCTGGCCAACCCGGTGCCGGAGATCGATCCCGTGATCGCGGCCAGACACGCCGCGGTGGTCGCCTCCGGACGCAGCGACTACGCCAACCAGATCAACAACGTGCTGGCGTTCCCCGGTGTCTTCCGCGGACTGTTGGACGCGCGATCGCACGTGGTGACCGACGACATGCTGCTGGCCGCGGCACGGGCGTTGGCCGCCGTCGTCACGCCGGAGGAACTCAACGCGACCTACGTGATCCCGAGTGTGTTCCACCCCGAGGTCCACGAGACGGTCGCGGCCGCGGTGCAGCGGGCCGCCCTCGAGCACCCGGAGCAGCTCGACGCCTGAATCCCACACAAAACCACACGGCCCCACACGTTCGGACTTGACGCCTGCCCGTATCTGGCGATATACAGTCGTATACACAGATTCACGGACAGGGGTTAGGTGTGAACGCAACGAAGCGGAACCATCGGTCTGAAGCAGGGGAGGCGTCACGATGATCATCACCGTGACCCTCAACCCCTCCGTCGACCGCACCGTCGAGATCGCCACGCTGCAACGCGGGGAGGTCATGCGCGCCAGCGGCACCCACGTCCATCCCGGGGGCAAGGGTGTGAACGTGACCCGTGCCCTGCTCGCCAACGGCGTGGACTCCCTGGCGGTGGTCCCGGTGGGTGGAGCCGACGGGATGCGCCTGACGGGCATGCTGGCGCGCGACGGCGTGCTGCACCGGGAGGTCCCCGTGGTGGGCCACACCCGCTCCAACATCACGATCGCCGAGGCGGACGGCACCACCACGAAGATCAACGCCCCGGGTGAGGCGCTGAGCGCTGCCGAGCTCGACGCGGTCTGGGAGGCGGTCGAGCAGAACGCCACCCCCGGGGACTGGGTGGTGCTGTGCGGCTCGCTGCCACCCGGGGTGGACTCCGGCGTGTACGCCTCCGCCACTCGCCGGCTACGCCGCGCCGGGATGCGGGTGGCGGTGGACACCTCCGGGCCCGCACTGACTGCCGCGCTCGCCTCCGGTCCGGACCTGATCAAGCCGAACGCCGAGGAACTCAGCGAGGCGGTCGGGCGGCCCCTGCCCACCGTGGCCGACGCCGTCGAGGCCGCACGCGAGTTGCGCGGCTGGGGTGTGGGCAGCGTCGTGATCTCCCTCGGTGCCGCGGGCGCCGTCATGGTCGACGGCGCAGGAGTCCTGGCAGGCACCAGTACCGCGCGCATCGTGCGATCCTCCGTGGGGGCGGGCGACTGCTTCCTTGCCGGGTATCTGGCGGGGCTTCCCGAGGGTCGCGACGCCGCGCTCACCCGTGCGCTCGCCTACGGCGCCGCAGCGGTCGCCCTGCCCGGCTCCGGGGTCCCCGGACCGCAGCAGGTGGACCTCGACGCCGCCCACCTGCACTCCCCACTCGATCTCCCCGTCGCGCTCGCGGGACCGACAGACTGAGAACAGCGTCACAAGTTCGGGCCTCCAGCGCTCGGACGTGATAACCAGGACATGTTCCGCCACAAGGCGGCGGAACCCGGACGAAGGAGTCACCATGGCACAGCGCACCGTCGAGGTTGCATCCGCCCAGGGCCTGCACGCCCGCCCCGCCACACTGTTCACCCAGGCGGCCGCCGGCACCGGCGTGACCATCGCCAAGGACGGGGGCACGCCGGTGGACGCCGCCAGCATCCTGCGCGTGATGGCGCTCGGGGTGAAGAACGGCGAGACCGTCACCCTCGAGGGCGAGGACGAGGCCGCACTGGACCGCCTCGTGGCGTTGCTCGCGACCGATCTGGACGCCGAGCAGTGACCGAGGTCCCCGGCCCCACCTCCCAGGAACTGCACGGCTCCGGTGTCGGGCGGGGCGCCGTGGTGGGCCCGGTCGCCCGGGCCTACCCGCCGCCTCCGACACCGCTGGATGCCGAGGGCCCGGACAACGACGCCGGCCGTCAGGCGGCCGTGCAGGAGGTCGCCGAGGCCTACAAGGCGGTGGCCGCCACGCTGATGACCCGCGCACAGAACGCCGCCGGGACCACCATGGGTGACGTGCTCACCGCCACCGCCGCAATGGCCTCCGACCCCGAGCTGATCGGCTCGGTCAAGGAGCGGGTGCTCACCGGTCAGGCTCCGCTGTTCGCGGTGGACCGCGCCACGGAGGAGTACGTGGACCTGTTCACGGCCGCGGGCGGCTACCTCGCCGAGCGGGTCACCGACCTGCGCAGCGTGCGCGACCGCGTGCTCGCCCGCCTCGCCGGACGCCCCGAGCCAGGTGTCCCCGAACTCGCGGAGCCGAGTGTCGTGGTCGCCACCGACCTCTCCCCGGCCGACACCGCCACCCTGGACCTCGCGAAGGTCAAGGCCATCGTCATTGCGCAGGGTGGCCCCACCGGTCACACGGCAATCATTGCCGGCCAGTTGGGGATCCCGTGCGTGGTGCGGGTGGACGGCGCGGACGAGCTCGTGGACGGTGAGATCGTGGCCGTGGACGCCGCCACCGGCGTCATCACCCGCAACCCAGCCCCGGAGTTGACCGCCAAGGCCGAGCAGCGCATGCAGGCCCTGCACGACCTGGAGAAGGACCGTTCCGACGGCGCCACCTCGGACGGTCACCCGGTACAGCTCTTGGCCAACATCGGCACCGCGGAGGACGCCGAGCGTCTCACCGAGGCCGCCGTGGAGGGCGTGGGTCTGTTCCGCACCGAGGTGCTCTTCCTCGGGCGCACCACGGCACCCACGCGGCAGGAGCAGGCCGAGGTCTACGCACGCGTGCTCACTGCGCTCGGCGGCCGCAAGGTCGTGGTGCGGACTCTGGACGCCGGGGCGGACAAGCCACTGGCCTTCGTCACCCGCACCGACGAGGAGAACCCGGCGCTGGGTGTGCGCGGCTACCGCCTGGTGCGCACCGCCAAGGAACTCATGGCCGACCAGCTCGCCGCGCTCGCGGCGGCGCAGGAGGCCACCGGCGTGCAGCCGTGGGTGATGGCGCCGATGATCGCCACGGTCGACGAGGCCGCCGAGTTCGCCGCCATGGCGCGCGAGGCGGGGATCGCCAAGGCCGGGGTGATGGTGGAGGTGCCGAGCGCCGCGCTGCGTGCCCGCGACATCCTCGCCGAGGTCGACTTCGTGTCCATGGGGACCAACGACCTGGCTCAGTACACGATGGCCTCCGACCGGCTCCTGGGGTCGCTGGTGGACCTGCTGGACCCGTGGCAGCCGGCCGTGCTCGATCTGGTCGCGGCGGTGGCCCGCGGGGGCCGCGAGGCCGAGAAGAGCGCCGGCGTCTGCGGCGAGTCCGCCTCGGACCCGCTCATGGCGCTCGTGCTGACCGGGCTCGGGGTGACGTCGCTGTCCATGTCACCGGCCGCCGTCCCGGCCGTGCGGTTCTCGCTCGCCCGCCACAGCCTGGAGCGCTGCCAGAAGATGGCCGCCGCCGCACTGGCAGCGCCGACGGCCGCGAAGGGCCGTGCCGCGGTGCTCGCGCTGTGCGACCCGCAGGTCGCGGAGGTCCTCGCGCTCTGAGCGCGCGAGTCGTGCGTGCGGGTGGCGGCCGTTCGGGACAGTGCCCCGGCCGCCGCCCAGGCACCGCGCGTCCGCTCATAGGATCGAGGGGTGGCCCGACGACGCATCGACCCCGAGCGCGGACAGCGCGCCCTGCTGACGTGGTGGGAGCAGCGCGAGGACACGCCCCGCCCCGAGCTGCTCACCGCGGTGCGCTACGCCCTGGAGGAGCTCGAGGCGCTGCACCCCGGGCACAGCGTCGAGGTGAGGGTGCCGCCGGCCGGTGCGGTGCAGGCCTTCGGGGGTCCGCGACACACCCGTGGCACCCCGCCGAACGTGGTGGAGTGCCGGCCGCACACCTTCCTGGCGCTCGCCACGGGCGAGGTCGCCTGGTCCCAGGTGGCCGGACGCCCGATCGACGCAGGCGGCGTCAGCGCGTCCGGCACCCGCGCCGACCTCTCCGAGGCGATGGGCTATCTGCGGCACGCGGCGGGTAGGTTGCTGGAGTGAGCACGGAAGAGTCACCAGACCCCCAGGCGCCGCAGAGCGCCGCTGAGTCGAGCACGCCGGCCGTGCCGCAACCCGAACCGGTCGGCACCGATCCGGTCAACGTTGCCGCCGTGGCCGATCCCACCCGGGTGCGCCGCGCGCCGCGGTTCGGTTCCTTCGTCTTCACCGCGGTCATCCTCGCGGCGCTGCTGGCGGGCCTGGCGACCTTCGTACGCGACGCGTTCCTGCCCCCCGAGGAACTCGTGGGACGAGCCCTGGGGGCGGGCGGCATGTTCCTGCTGTTGTGGCTGGGGTTGTCCGCGTTCTTCGTCCTCGCCGCGTACGCGATCGCCGTCGCGCTGGATCGTCGCAGCGTGCGGCGCATGGAGCGCAGCCGGCAGGCATCGCGCCCCACCACCACGCGCGGCGGGCAGTAGGGGGCAGCGCGATGGCACTGCGGGCAGTGCGGGCCGGGGCGGCCGCCGAGGAGGCGGCGCCGCTGCTCGCGGCGCTGCGAGCCGACCTCGACATCCCCGAGGACTACGACCCGGCCGCCCTGGCCGAGGCCGAGGAGGCCGCAGCACAGGACGTCTGGGACGACCACGACCGCGTGGACCTGCGCGAGGTGCCGTTCGTCACGCTCGACCCGCCGGGGGCCAGGGATCTCGACCAGGCCTTCCACCTCGCCGCGGACGGTGATGGCTTTCTGCTCGAGTACGCCATCGCGGACGTCGCCTCCTACGTCACCCCCGGCGGCCCGCTGGACGCCGAGACCCACCGCCGCGGCCTCACCGTCTACGGCCCGGACGGGCGCAACGGGCTGCACCCGCCGGTGCTGTCGGAGGACGCCGCGAGCCTGCTCGAGGGCCAGGACCGCCGTGCCGCGGTGTGGCGGCTGAGGTTCGATGCTGCCGGGACCCTCGCGGATGCCACGGTGCGCCGCGCCGTCGTGCGCTCACGTGCCCAGCTCGCCTACGCCGAGGTGCAGGCGGAACTCGACGACGGCTCCGCCTCCGAGCCCTTCGTGCTCCTGGCGCGCCTCGGGGCGTTGCGCGCGGCCGCGCAGATCGCCCGCGGCGGTGCCAGTATCGACGTGCCCGAGCAGGAGGTGCACACCGACGGCGAGGGGGAGCAGCGCCGCTACCACCTGGTCAGCCGGGTGCCGCTCCCGATCGAGGACCACAATGCGCACCTGTCGCTGGCCACCGGCATCGCGGCCGCGCGGCTGCAGCGTGAGGCCGGCGTGGGGCTGTGGCGCACCCTGGACCCGGCCGACGAGCGCGACGTGGACCGGCTGCGCGGCGTGGCGCGGTCACTCGGCCTGGACTGGCCGGCCGAGCAGGGCTACGGCGCCTTCGCCGCCGGCCTGCAGGTCGGCGACCCGGCCGCTGCCGCGTTCGCCACCGAGGCGGTGCGGCTCTTCCGGGGCGCCGGGTACGTGGCGTTCGGCACGCCGTCGGCCCCCCAGGTGCCCGAGGGCGCCACCCACAGCGCGATCGCCGCGGAGTACGCCCACGTCACCGCGCCGCTGCGGCGCCTCGTGGACCGCTACGGCACCGAGATCGCCTTGGCGCACTGCGCCGGCACACCCGTCCCGGCATGGGTGAGCGGCGCGCTGGAGACGATGCCGGGGATCATGGCGGCCAGCGCCTCCCGCGCCAACACCTACGACCGCCAGGCGGTGGACCTCCTGGAGGCCCTCGTGCTGCGCGACCGGGTCGGTCAGCGGCTGCGGGCCCTCGTGCTGAACGCCGGTAGGCCGAAGGAGGACGGCGTGCGCGCCGACGTCCTACTGAGCGACCCCGTGGTGCGCACGCGCGTGGTCGGGCCCGAGGGCGCGCTGCGCCCGGGCACCCACGTGGACGTGGTGATCCGCGCCGTCGACGTGCCGCAGCGGCAGGTGGAGCTCGCGCTCAGCTCGTGATCGTCTCCTCGACGAACCGCAGGTACTCCTCGTCCACCCGTCCGGCGATGTAGCGGCCGTCGAAGCAGCTCATCTCCAGGTCCGTCACGGCGTCCTGCCCGTCCAGGATGGCCTCCTTCATGTCCTCGACCTCCTGGTAGACCAGGTAGTCCGAGCCGAGCACCTCGTTCGCCTGCGGGATGGTGCGGCCGTGCGCCACCAGTTCGGCGCGAGAGGGCATGTTGATGCCGTACACGTGCGGGTAGCGGATCGGGGGCGCCGCGGAGGCGAAGGTCACCTTCGCCGCACCCGCCTGCCGCGCCATCTGCACGATCTGCTGGGAGGTGGTGCCACGCACGATCGAGTCGTCCACGATCAGCACGCTCTTGCCCGCGAACTCCGAGGCCATGGCGTTGAGCTTCTGCCGCACGGACTTCTTGCGGGACTTCTGCCCGGGCATGATGAAGGTGCGACCCACGTACCGGTTCTTGTAGAAGCCCTCGCGATACTCCAGGCCCAGCTGGCGGGCGACCTGCATCGCCGCCGGGCGCGCGGAGTCCGGGATCGGCATGACCACGTCGATCGAGCCGCTCGGGGCGTACTGCGCCACGGTGGTGGCCAGCCGCTCGCCCAGGCGCAGCCGCGCCTCGTACACCGAGATGCCGTTCATCGTGGAGTCCGGCCGGGCGAGGTAGACGTACTCGAAGGCGCACGGGATCAGCCGCGGTGTGGGGTGGCACTGCCGCCGGTGCATCTCCCCGTCCATGGCGATGAACACGGCCTCGCCGGGGGCGACGTCCCCGAGCAGCTCGTACTCGTTCGCCTCCGGAACCAGGGACTCCGAGGCCACGACCCACTCGGTGGTGCCATTGTCCGCCTCCCGGCGTCCCAGGCTGAGGGGCCGGATGCCGTACGGGTCGCGGAAGGCGAGCAGGCCGTACCCGGCGATCATCGCGATCACCGCGTAGGAGCCCTCCACGCGCTCGTGCACCCGCTGGACCGCGGTGAAGACCTGATCGGCGTCGAGCTGGTTGCCGGAGATGACGCCCTGCAGCTCGGTGGCGAGCACGTTCAGCAGCAGTTCGGTGTCGGACTGGGTGTTCATGTGGCGCCGGTCCACCCCGAACAGGTCCTCCCGGAGCTGGCGGGTGTTGGTGAGGTTGCCGTTGTGGACCAGCATGATCCCGTACGGCGCGTTCACGTAGAACGGCTGCGACTCCTCCTCGGCGCTCGCCTTGCCCTGGGTGGCGTAGCGCACGTGCCCCAGGCCCATCGTGCCCAGCAGCTTGCGCATGTCGCGGGTGCGGTAGGCCTCACGGACCTGGCCCTTGGCCTTGACCATGTGGAACACGCTGCCCTCGGCCGTGGCGATGCCGGTGGAGTCCTGACCGCGGTGCTGCAGCAGGGAGAGGCTGTCGTAGATGAGCTGGGAGACCGGTCCGGGTGAGACCGCACCGACGATGCCGCACATGAGTTGAGGCGCTCCAAGGGGAGGAAAAGGGATGCCGAGAGTGATTCTGTCACGTCGTGGCGCCGGGCGAGTGGGCGGTCCGCACCCTGACCGGCAACGGGTGCGTGGGCACGCAGCGCGATAGGTTGTGGCCGTGAGCGATCTCTACAGCCAGGCCGGAGTCGACGTCGAGGCGGGAGACCGCGCCGTCGAGCTGATGAAGGCGGCCGTGGGCCGCACCCAGGGCGCCGAGGTGCTCGGCGGGGTCGGCGGGTTCGCCGGACTCTGGGACGCCTCCGCGCTGCGGGACTACACCCGGCCGCTGCTGGCGACCTCCACCGACGGCGTTGGCACCAAGGTGGCGCTCGCGCAGCGCCTGGACATCCACGACACCATCGGCATCGACCTCGTGGGGATGGTGGTGGACGACATCGTGGTCTCCGGCGCCAAGCCCCTGTTCATGACCGACTACATCGCCTGCGGCCGGCTCGTGCCGGAGCGGATCGCCGCGATCGTCTCCGGGATCGCGCGCGGCTGCGAGCTCACCCGCACCGCCCTGGTGGGCGGCGAGACCGCCGAGCACCCGGGGCTGCTCGGCCCCGAGGAGTACGACGTGGCGGGTGCCGCCACCGGCGTGGTGGAGGCCGCTGACGTGCTCGGCCCCGACCGGGTGCGCGAGGGGGACGTGCTGCTGGCCATGGCCTCCTCCGGTCTGCACTCCAACGGCTACTCCTTGGTGCGCCATGTGCTCGCCGGCACCGGATGGGAGCTCGAAGCCCATGTCGCCGACCTCGGTCGCACCCTGGGGGAGGAGCTCCTGGAGCCCACCCGCCTGTACACCGCGGCGTGCCTGGACCTCGCCGCGTCACACGAAGTGCACGCCTACACCCACGTCACCGGCGGCGGCCTGGCCTCCAACCTCGCGCGGGTCCTGCCCGCCGGGCTCGTGGCGCACGTGGACCGCTCCTCCTGGCAGGTCCCGCCGATCTACTCGCTGCTCGCGCGCGGCGCGGACAGCGACCTGGTGGCGCTGGAGGGCACCCTCAACCTCGGCGTGGGGATGATCGCGATCGTGCCGCCGGAGAGCGTGGCGGGCGCGACGGCGCAGCTCACCCGGGCCGGCATCCCGACCTGGGAGCTGGGCCGGGTGGGCGTGGAGACGCCCGACGACGTCACCCACCACACGCTCGTGACCGGCACGAAGGGCGTGCGCGGCGGCGCCGTGGCGATGGGCGGGAGCTACCGCACGACCTGAGGGGCACCCGCGCGCTCGCCCCACCACCCCGCGCGCTCGCCTCAACACCGCGCGCGCTCGCCCCACCACCCCGCGAGACCGTGCCGCGTGCGCCGAGAGCGTGCCCGGGGGCAACGTCCTCGTCGCGGGTGGCACGGGCTCGGCGAGCAGGGTGGTCGGTGGCGGCGTGGACGTGCGCTCGTGCGCGAACGCGCGAGAACCCGCGCACGCACCCATGGTGCGTACGCGGGTCCTTCGAGGCTCCCCGGAGGGTTAGCGCTGGCTGGGTGAGGACCAGTCGTCCTCACCCTCATCGGCGTCGTCGTCGAGGTCGACGCCTCCCGTTCCCGTCGTCAACTCGCGCTCGAGCGCGGCGTAGTCGGTCTCGGGGCTGTAGTACTTCAGCCGGCGGGCGACTTTCGTCTGCTTTGCCTTCTGACGGCCGCGTCCCATGGACTCGACCCCCTCCACGTTGGATGCCGGGGCGACACCGCCGAAACGTAGTCGCACCGGTTGCTGGAATCTGTGTCCGCACCAGATTACATGGCCGGGCCTGCCGTCACCAAAGCGCGCGCTGTGGCGTCGCGCACCACGCGCTCCGGAGTGGTCAGCGGCGGCGGATCGCCAGGGTGATGAGCAAGCCGATCGCGAGCACCGCTCCGGAGGCGATCGCGATCGCCCGCGTGTCCTTCGCCTTGAGGTCCTCCACGAAGCCGAGACCGGCCTGTTGCGCGCGCTGCGCACCCTCCTTGGCCTGCGCGGTGACCTCCTTGACCTTGGTGCGGGGGTCCACGCGAGCGGCGAGTTCGTCGATGGTGCGCGCCATCTCCTCGCGGGTGCGCTCGAGGTCCGCGGCGATCTCGTCGGCGCTCATGTTCGCGCGGTCGTTCTCGCTCACTTCAGGCCCTCCTTGACGATGGTGATGTCCTGCTGGATGTTGTCCTTGATCGCGGGCTTGACCTGGTTCGCGGCGTCCAGTTGCTTCTTGCCGACCAGCGCGAGCACCGCGGCGATCAGAAGGAAGACCACGGCCACGATCAGCGCAGCGAGCCATGCGGGCAGGACCAGGGCGAGCGCGAGGATCGCGGTGGCCACCAGCACCAGGCCCGCGACGCCGGCCAGTACCGCGGCTCCCACGAACAGCCCGATGCCCAGGCCCATCTTCTGGCCCTTCTCCTTCACCTGGGCCTTCAGGAGGGCGACCTCGCCGCGCAGCAGGGACTGGATCTGCTGCGTGAGGGTCGCAAACAGCTCCCCGAGCGTCGGTTGCAGCGGTGAGTTGCTCGTCATCTTCTCCTCCAGGACCGGCAGTGTGCAGCGTTGTGCATCGGCGACGGCACGCGCCACCACTCCTACCCAACCGCGCGAGGCTGGATGTGGCAACTAACGCGGTGATTCTCGGTGGCGCGGATCACATCGCTGTCGGTGGTTCATGGCAGACTGCGCGGCGTGAGCACACCCGGATCGCTCCTGTTGCTGGATTCCGCCTCGATGTACTTCCGCGCGTTCTACGGCGTGAAGGGCGAGGTGACCTCGCCGCGCGGCGAACCGGTCGGCGCGATCCGGGGCTTCCTGGACGCCGTCGCCACCCTGATCTCCTCCCGCAGACCTGATCGAGTGGTGGCCTGCTGGGACGAGGACTGGCGCCCGGCCTTCCGGGTGGAGGCCATTTCCACCTACAAGGCGCACCGCGTGGCCGAGGGGGAGGGCACCGAGCCCGGCGCGGCCGAGGAGGTCCCGGACGCCCTGTCCGCGCAGGTGCCGGTGATCGTGGACCTGCTGGCCGCCGTCGGGATCGCCCGGGTCGGGGCTGCGGGCTGTGAGGCGGACGACGTGATCGGCACCCTGGCCACCCGCGCGGTCGCGGCCGGCTCGCGCGAGGTGGAGATCGTGACCGGGGATCGCGACCTGTTCCAGCTCGTGGCGGACCCCGCGCCGGTGACCCCCGTGCGCGTGCTGTACACCGGCCGGGGGATGCGCAACCTCGAGACGGTCACCACGGCGCGGCTCGCCGATAAGTACGGAGTGGCCGACGGCGCCGCCTACGCCGCCATGGCCACGCTGCGGGGCGACCCCTCCGACGGGTTGCCCGGTGTGCCCGGGGTGGGGGAGAAGACCGCCGCCGGTCTGCTTGCCAGGTACGGAACGCTCGAGGCGGTCATGGAGGCCGCCCGCGGCGAGGATGCGGCGATGTCGCCGTCGGTGCGGGCCAAGCTCCTCGGAGCGCAGGAGTACCTCGCGGCGGCGCCCCGGGTGGTCGGGGTGCTGCGGGACGCCGACCTGCCCGCGCACGAGGACGCACTCCCCGCCGTCCCCGCCGACCCCGATCGCCTGGCCGCACTGGCCGAGCGTTGGGGTGTGGGCTCCGCCGTCGCTCGACTCACCGCGGCGATGGCCGCGGCCACCGGAAGCCGGGAGGGTTCTGCCGGTTCGGCCCTCAACCCCCGCGAGGGGTAGCGTGACCTCGTGCTGCGGACGGGTCGGACGACGGGGCGGGGTCAGGCCCACGCCAAGGTGATCCTGTTCGGCGAACACGCCGTGGTGCACGGCGCCGCCGCCGTGGCACTGCCGCTGGGTGATCTGCCGATCCGCGCCACCGCCACCTGGCGGGACGGCCCGCTCACGCTGGCCAGCACCCTGTTCACCGGGCCCCTGGCCCAGGCGCCCGCCCTGCTGGAGGCGCCGATCGCCGTCGTGCACGCCTGCCTGACCGCGTTCGACCTACCCAGCGAGGGCATCGCGATCGAGGTGAGCGGGGAGATCCCCGCCGAGCGCGGGCTGGGTTCCTCGGCCGCGGTGGCCGGGGCCCTGGTGACGGCGCTCGCGGACCTCGCCGGGCGGGAACTCTCGGAGGAGGAGTACCTCGAGCTCGTGGCCGTCGGGGAGCGCGTGGCACACGGGCGACCCTCCGGCCTGGACGCCCGGGCCACCGCGGCGAGCGGACCGCTGCTGTTCGAGGCCGGCGCCGCCCGCGTGCTGGCCAGCACCCTCACCGGTGTGCTGGTCGTGGCCGACTCCGGGGTGCACGGCCGCACCCGGCAGGCGGTCGCGAGCGTCGCCTCGTTCCTGGAGCGACACCCCGTGCGGGGGGCCACCCTCGTGGCGGGCCTGGGGGCGCTGGCGCACGGCGGCGCACGGGATCTCACGGCGAACCGGCCGCGTGCGCTGGGGGAGAAGATGTCCACCGCACAGGGGATGCTGCGCGAGTTGGGCGTCTCCTCGCAGGAATTGGACGCGCTAGTGGATGCGGCTGTGGCGTCCGGGGCGCTCGGCGCGAAACTCACCGGCGGCGGACAGGGCGGCTGCATCATCGCTCTCGCCGAGGACGAGCTGGCCGCCGTGCGGATCGACGCGGCCGTGCGGGAGGCGGGCGCCGTCGCGACCTGGTGGCACCGGCTCGGACCCGTGACCCCGGACAACGATCGAGCGGAGACCTCATGAGCGCGGTCCGCGCCGTCGCCCACGCCAACATCGCCCTGGTGAAGTACTGGGGGAAGCGGGACGCCGCCCTCATGTTGCCCTCCGCCTCCTCGGTCTCCCTCACGCTGGACGCGTTCTATACGACGACGTCGGTGGGCTTGCACGAGGGTGATGCCGACGAGGTGAGCCTGGACGGCGCGCCCCTGACGGGTGGCGCCCTGGTCAAGGTGGAGCGGTTCCTCGACCTCGTGCGCTCGCAGGCTGCCCCGGGGGTGGCGGGGCGCCGCGCCCGCGTGGCCTCCCGCAACGACGTCCCCACCGCCGCCGGGCTGGCCAGTTCCGCCTCCGCGTTCGCCGCCCTCGCGGGAGCCGCGGCGGGTGCCTACGGCGTGGCGCTGGACCGCGCGGGGCTCTCCCGCCTGGCCCGGCGTGGCTCGGGGTCCGCCTCCCGGTCCGTCTACGGCGGCTTCGTGCAGTGGCGCGCCGCGGCCGAACTGCCTCCCGCCGAGGCCGATCTCGCCTCGGTGGCCGAGCCGCTGCCCTCCTCGCCCGATCTGGACGTCGCGATGGCCGTGGTGGTGCTCGCCGCCGGTCCCAAGGCGATCGGCTCCCGAGAGGCGATGGCGCACACCGTGGCGACCTCCCCCTACTTCCCCGCGTGGGCCGAGCACACCGAGCGTGATGCCGCCGCGGCCTGTGAGGCGATCGCGGCCGGTGACCTGGAGCGGCTCGGGGAGATCACCGAGACCTCCGCGATGCGCATGCACGCCACGATGCTCGCCGCCGCGCCGCCCGTGCGCTACCTCGCACCCGCCTCCCTGGAGGTGCTCGACGCCGTCGCCGCCCTGCGCGCGGCGGGCACCGGGGCGTGGGCCACCATGGACGCGGGCCCCAACGTCAAGGTGCTGTGCGCCGCGAGCGACCTGGAGGCCGTGGTCGCCGCGCTCGCCGACGGTGGCCGGCGCACCGTGCTGCGCGCGCGTCCCGGCCCGGGGCTGCGCGTGGAGCGCGAGTGACCACCCCCGCCGGGCACCCGGGCGTGGTGGCGAGCGCACCCGGGAAGCTCTTCCTCGCGGGCGAGTACGCGGTGGTCGAGGCCGGGCAGCCCGCCGTGCTGGTGGCCGTGGACCGCCGGCTGACCCTCACGGTGCGCGAGGCCACACGCGAGGCCGATCTGGTGGGCGCCCGGTGGGCCTACGTCGCCGCCGCCCGCGATGTGGTCCGCGCCGTCGCCGCGGCGCACGGGCGCACCCTCCCGCCGTGCGAGGTCTCCACCGTCAGCGGGTTGGACGACCCGCCGACGGACTCGGGGCCCGCCCGCAAGTACGGACTCGGGTCCTCCGCCGCGGCGACGGCCGCCGCCACGCTCGCGTTCGCGCGGTGGGCCGGCGCCTCCAGCACGGCGGGTCTGGATGAGCAGGCCTGGATGCGCGCGGCCCTGCTCGCCACGCTGCGGGTCAACCCCGCTGCCTCGGGCGGTGACGTGGCGGCGGCGGTGCTGGGCGGATGGGTGGAGTACACCTCGCCGGACCGCGACTGGGTCGCGCGACGCCTCGGGGCCGGGGCTCTCGACCCGGATGCCGTGATCGACCTGGTGACCGGTCCCTGGCCCGGGCTCTCGGCGCGGCGACTGGCGCCCGCACCCGATTCTCCGGACCACCTGCACTGCGCGGACGACGGGGAATCGGCGGCCGGTCCTCCCACCCTGCCCGAGCTGCGGGTGGGGTGGACGGGGGCGCCCGCCTCCACCGTCTCCCTGGTGGCGGCGGTGCGCCGGGTGGGGACCCCGCCGTCGTTCCTGGTCGATTCGGCCGCGGCCACCGGTGATCTGGCCAGCGCGCTGAGCGCGAGGGACACCGCCGCCGCGCTCGCCGCGGTGCGGCGATCCCGGGAGGTGCTGACCGGGATGAGTCGCGAGGTCGGCGTGCCGATCGAGACCCCGGCGCTGACGGCGCTCACGGACATCGCCGCGGCTCACGGCTGGGCTGGCAAGTCCTCCGGTGCGGGCGGCGGGGACTGCGGGATCGCGCTGGGGGAGAGCGGCGCACGAGACACTGAGATGCTGCAGGAGTGGCGCCGCGCCGGGATCCGGCCGCTGCCCGTCCGGGTCGCGCCAGGCGCGAGGATCGAGGAGGACGCGAGATGAGCGAGAACGAGGCCCAGGCCGAGAGCCCCACCTCGCAGCGCAAGGACGACCACATCCGACTGGCGCTCGCCCAGCACGCACCCGAGCGGCCCCGCGACTACGACCACGTGCGGTTCGTTCACCACGCCCTCGCCGGCGGCAGCAGCGCCGCCGTCTCCCTGGCCTCACCGGCCTTCTCCTGGAGCGCACCGCTGTACGTGACGGGCATGACCGGCGGCACGGCCCGCGCGCACGAGATCAACCGCGGCATCGGGATCCTGGGTCGGGAGACCGGAATCGCGGTGGCGTGCGGCTCGATGGGGATCGTGCTGCGCGAGCCGGAGACCGCGGCCTCCTTCACGGTGCTGCGGGAGGAGAACCCGGACGGGTTCGTGATGGCGAACACGAACGCCAACGTGACCGGGGCGCAGGCGGCGCGGATCGTGGGGATCATGGGCGCCGATGCGCTCCAGGTCCACATCAACGCCCCGCAGGAGATCGCGATGCCCGAGGGCGACCGCGACTTCACCGCGTGGCGGGACAACATCGCCGAGATCGTCGACGCCGTGGAGGTGCCGGTGATCGTCAAGGAGGTCGGTGCCGGGCTCTCCCGCGGGAGCATCGCCGTGCTGCGGGACCTCGGGGTCGGCGGCGTGGACGTTGCCGGGCGCGGGGGCACGGACTTCGGCGCCATCGAATCGGCACGCCGGGCGGGTGGGGCGCGGTCCTACCTCGCCTCGTGGGGGCAGTCGGCCGTCAGCGCGCTGGTGGACGCCGCCGGCCTGGAGGGCGTGGGTCCGTGGGGTCGGGACGCCGCCGGGATCGGGACCCGCGGCGCGGGTGCGGCCGGCGTGCTCGGCTCCTCGGCGCCTGCCCCGGTGGACGAGCGGGTGGCCCTGCTGGCCTCCGGCGGCGTGCGGCACCCGCTCGACGTGGTGCGGGCGCTGGCACTCGGGGCCGATGCGGTGGGCGTGGCCGGGCAGTTCCTGCAGGTCCTCGTGACCGAGGGCCCCAGCGCCCTCGTGGACACGGTGCAGGAGTGGCTGGAGGAGATCCGCGACCTCATGGCCCTGCTCGGGGCTCCCGACATCCGCGCGCTGCGCCGCACCGACGTGCTGCTCAGCGGCCCGGTGCGGGAGTTCGCCGAGCTGCGCGGCATCGACGCGGCGGCCTACGCCCGCCGCAGCGCCTGGTCGCAGGTGTAGCGCGCGCGCCCTGGCGGCCGCCGCGCAGGCACCGTCCCACGGCGCCCCACCTCGCGGACGGCGGATCGCCTTCGCCTGCGGCGGATACGCGAGTGCGAAGCGCGCGGGGCCGCGCGTTGTCGCAGGTCAGCGCGTCGCCGTGAGTTCACACCCGTCGCAGATCCGCCGTCCGCGAAGGTGATCCGCCGTCCGCGAAGCGGCGGTCCACGCCGATTCATCCACAGGCGCTGCCCGACGGCGAACGACCGGCGACGATCTCGGCCACCCTGGGCGGATGGAGCCATGCGAACGGGTTCGAGCACTCGGCGGTGCCGCGAGGTTCTCCGACATCGGTGCCTCGCGCCACCACCTCCGGGTCCTCGTGGAGGAGGGCCGCCTGGATCGCCCCGCGCGGGGGTGCTACGCGCTCCCGGGTGCCAGGCCTGAGGTGGTCGCGGCGATACGGGCGGGTGGTGTGGTCTCGTGTGTCTCGGCCCTGCGACTGATGGGCTTTGACGTCCCCGGGAGGGACACGGGCCTGCACTGCTCCGTGCCACCTGGTCGGGGCTCGCGAGCCCGGGCCCACGTGCACCGGCTCCATCACGAGGACGTGACCGCTCTCGCCGGGACCCGCGTGGTCGGCGGCGTCCACGCCGCGGCCCGTGCCGCGACCTGTCTGCACTACGACGACGCGGTGGCGCTCCTCGACCACGTGTGCCGACCACGGCGTGGACGCCCGCGCATCGCGCTGGCGCGGGTTCTTGCCCTGGTCGCCGCTCGCGAACCCGCACGCGCGCGGGCGCTGGCCATCGATGTCGACACCGCCAGCAGGAGCTTTCGCGAGACCGAGGTCCGCCTCGGCCTGCGCCGTGCGGGCCTGCGAGCGGCCACCGGCCTGGTGCTCCCGGGCGTGGGCGAGGTGGATCTCCTCGTCGAGGGTGTGGTCGTCGCCGAGATCGACGGATTCGCCTACCACTCCGAGCGGGCGGAGTACGTGCGTGATCGGCGGCGCGATCGCTCCGCCATCCACCTGGGTCACCCGACCCTGCGCTTCGCCTACGAGGACAGCACGGTCCCGCGCGTGCTCGGGTCCGTGCAGGGCGTTCTGGCGGCCAACCCCGAGCCCCTCCCGTTCGCGCCGCGCGTTCCAGCGGACGTGCGGGTGCAGGTTGCTGCGATCCGGGCCAGCGCACTGCGCGCCGAGAACCGGCGCTGTGCGCGCGGCCCCGCGACGCAGCGATGACGACGGGAGTCGCGAGCATCGGCCCGGTGCGCGCTGCGCTCGCGGAGGGCGGACCGCCTTCGCGCGCGGCGGGTGCGTGCGCGCTCCGGGCTGCCGCGTGGGCATCTGTGCAGGTCACGGCGATGACGCGGGTGGCCGGGCCTCACAGAACCGCCGCGCGCGAAGCCGATCCGCCGTGGGCGAAGGGAACCCGGTCGGGGGTGTCGGGGGGTCGGGGTGGGGCTCTGAGGCGCGGGGGGCGACGGCGTAGGGTCGAGACGTGAGCAGCACGAACCCCAGCAGGTGGGAGCAGATCGTCCAGGCGAACCCCGACCACTCCACCTGGTACATCGAGCGGTTCCGGCAGATGGCCCAGCAGGGCAAGGACCTGGACGGCGAGGCCCGGATGATCGATGCGATGCTGCCGCGCGGCTCGCGCATCCTGGACGCCGGGTGCGGACCCGGCCGCGTGGGCGGCTCCCTCGCCCGCCGCGGTCACACGGTGGTGGGCGTGGACGTGGATCCCACCCTCATCGCGGCGGCCGAGGCCGACCACCCCGAGGTGACCTGGCTCGTGGGCGACATCAGCGAACTGGACCTGCCGGACCGCGGCATCTCCGAACCGTTCGATGCGATCGTCATGGCCGGGAATGTCATGACCTTCCTCGCCGAGGGCAGCGAGGCGCAGACCCTCGCCCGGTTGCGTGAGCACCTTGCCGCGAGCGGCCGCCTCGTGGTCGGCTTCGGCGCCGGTCGCGGCTACGCCCTGGATGACTACGCAGCGCACGTGCGCGAGGCAGGGCTGCGCGAGGACCTGCGCCTGGGGACCTGGGACCTGCGGCCGTTCGGGCCCGAGTCGGACTTCCTGGTCTCGATCCTCACCCGGTAGCGCGCGCCGCGGCGAGTGACGCGACGGCGCTACCCGACGGCGAGTGAGGCGACGGCGCTAGACGACGGCGCGGACCCGTCCCACCACGGCGTCCCCGCCCGCGAGGTCGAGCCCGAGGTGGGCCTCCACCTCGTCCACGGCGGCGCGCTCCAGGGCACCGGCCTGCACCAGCAGCTCCAGCGCCACCAGGGAGGCCGGCCGCATCGAGCCGTCCAGCACCTTCACGGCCACCACGTGCCCGCTCGGGGCTGCCATCACGGTGACTCCCTCGGCACCCTTCTTGGCCACGGTGCCGAGCGACTCGATCACGATCGTGTTCTCCCGGCCGGAGCCGTCGATGGTCCACGGGAAGCGGCGCACCGCGTCCATGCCGCGCGCCGCGCCCGCCAGCAGCGGGTCGTCGGAGGTGAGCGACGCCGTCGCCGCCCACCGCGTGGCCCGCGCGAGGCCGTGCAGTGAGATCGCGTGCACGGGGGCGCCGCAGCCGTCCACACCCGAGGCCGCCACGTGCTCCTGGGCAGCGGCCTGCAGGGCCTGGACGATCGCGACCTGCAGCGGGTGCTGCGGATCGAGGTAGGTGCCGATCGGCCAGCCCTGCGCCACGCAGGCGCGCAGCATCGCGGCGTGCTTGCCCGAGCAGTTCATGAGCACCCGGGCCGGGACGCCACCGGCGGCGGCGTAGGCCGAGCGGGACCGGCCGTCGCCGGGCCATGCGGGCGGGCACTGCAGGTCGTCCACCTCCAGGCCCACCTCGGTGAGCATCCGCTCCACCATCGCCTCGTGCCGCGGTGTGCCGCCGTGGGAGGCGATGGCCAGACCGGCCGCCTCGTCGCGGGCATCGGCGCCGAGGGACTGGGCCACGGCGCCCTGCACCGGCTTGATGGTGGAGCGGGGGAAGATCGGTGCCGCCACGTCCCCGAGCGAGCGCGCGACGGCGCCGTCGGGGTCGAGCAGGATCGCGGCGCCCAGGTGCCGGGACTCCACGAATCCGGAGCGTTCCACCACGGCGAGTTCGACGGCGTCGGCGGGCGCAATGGTCTGCGTGGCGCTGGCGGTGGCGGAGGGCGCGGGGGAGTGGCTCACGCCGGGCCACGCTACCGGCCCGGAGCGGGAGTGGAGGCCAGGCCGGGCGCTACGTCTTGGATCCGCTGAGCGCGAGCGCCCCGCCCAGGCCGATCATCATGGTGCCGCCCGTCGCGCCCATCGCCGAGACCCGGCGCGGGGACCGAGCGAACCAGGTGCGCGCCGTCCCGGCCGCCAGCGCCCACGCGCCGTCGCACACGACGCCGATCGCCTGGAAGATCAGCCCCAGCACCAGCAACTGGGCCCAGACCGGCCCGGCGGCGGGGTCCACGAACTGCGGCAGGACGGCCACGAAGAATGCGATCGTCTTCGGGTTGGTCACCCCGACCACGAACGCCTGGCGCAGCAGCGCTGCGGAGGTCGCGGGGGTGCGGGTGGCTCCTGGCAAGTGAGCGTCGCGGTGCCGGATCGCCTGGATGCCCAGCCAGATCAGGTATGCGGCACCGACGAGTTTCACCGCCGTCAGCGCCGTGACGGATGCGGCGACGACCGCCCCCACGCCGAAGGCCACCGCGAGGATCGCGGGCAGTGCCCCGAGGGCGTTCCCGAGCACGCTCAGCACCCCCGCGCGCCGACCGTAGGCGATCGAGCGACCGACGATGAACAGCACGCTCGGCCCGGGGATCAGGATGAGCACCACGGAGGCGAGCACGAAGGTCAGCAGGGTGTCCACGGGGACCATGGCAGCAGGGTACGCCCAGCGGCGAGGGCGCCCCGGAGCCGTTCCTCAGAAGAGGGTCTCGCCGATGTAGCCGCCCTCGCGGCACCCGGGCGGGATCGCGAACACGGCGGAACCGATCGGCGTCGTCCACTGGTTCAGCAGGTCCAGCTCGTCGAGGCGCTGCTGCACGGGCACGAACTGCGCCACCGGGTCGGCCTGGTACGTGGTGAAGATCAACCCGGAGCGCGAGGTCTCACCCGGGCCCGGGGTCTCGTCGTAGTTGTACCCGCGCCGGTAGAAGCGCTGGGAGGTGTCAGCCGATCGTGCCCGCCGGATGTGCGCCTCCGCGGCGATCACCGGGAACCCGAGCGGGCCGACCGCCTCGAAGTCCGGCTCGTCGTGCTCGGCGACTCCGGTCAGCGGCGCCCCGGTCTCCAGGGTGCGGCCCACCGATTCCTCCCGGCCCTCGCGGGCGAGGTCATCCCAGGTCTCCATGTCCATCGCGATCCGCCGGATCACCAGTGACGTCCCGCCCGCGAGCGGCCCGTCGGCGATCCACACCAGGTCGGCGAAGTCCTCCGTGCCGGGGACCAGATTCACGGTGCCGTCCACCTGGCCGAACAGATTGCGCATGGTGCTGCCCTGCGGCCGGCTGCCGTAGGCGTGCCGGAAACCGTGCTGCTGCCACCGCTGGGTGGCGAAGGAGCGGGCGCTCTTGAGCAGCGAGCGGGTGGCGTGCGCGATCGTGACGGGGTCGTCCGAGGCGACCTCGATGAGCAGGTCGCCGTCGCTCCACTCCGCCCGCAGCGCGTCGATCCCGAACGCGGGCAGCGGCGCCAGCCAGGCGGGCGATGCCGCCCCGGCACGTTCGAGCAGGCCGGGCCCGAACCCGAAGGTGATCGTGAGCCGCGAGGGGTTCTGCGCGAGTTCGGGCTCCATGTCCGCCAGCGCGCCCCGCCCCTGGGTGAGCCGCTCGGCGTCCGAGGTCAGCAGGCGCATGAGACGGCCCAGTGCCTCGGCATCCACGCCCTCGTGCAGGTCCAGGGCGAGGTAGGTGGAGTGGGCCTGTGGGCTGACGCTCACCCCGGCCTGGTGCGCACCGTAGAAGGGGACGACGGCGGAACCTCGCAGTCCCGCCGTGTCCTGCGTGGGCTCGGCCGGGCCGGAGCCGGTGGTGTCGGCGGGCTTGGCAGGACTGGCAATGGCGTCGGCGCCGAGGGCGATGGCTGCGCCCCAGCCGGCGGCGGCTCCCCCGAGGAGGAACCGCCGACGGCTGGGACCCCGCCGTGCATCGTGGTCAGCGGGGTAGGACATCAGTGGTCGTGGTCGCTGTGGTCGTCGCCGTCCTCGTGGTCATGGTCCATGTCCATGTCCTCACCGGCGTACTCCTCATCGGCGCCGGTGAACTCCCGGGCAGAGGTCACGAAGGTGACGGTGGAGCCGTCCTGCAGCTCCAGGGTCACCTCGACCTCGTCACCGGGAAGGATCGGCTCCGTCAGGCCCATGAACATCAGGTGGTTGCCGCCCGGCTCGAGGAGGAGCTCCCCACCGGCCGGGATGGTGAACCCCTCGACCTGCTGCATCATCATGCTGTCCTCGCTCATGACGGTCTCGTGCAGCTCCATGGTGGTGGCGGCCGGGGAGGAGACCCCGATCACCTGGAGGTCGGCGTCCGTGGGGTTCACCAGGGTGCCGAACGCCGCCGTCATGCCCGTCTCGGCCGCCTTGGTCCAGGCGTCCTGGAAGGTCAGGGTGGCGTCCGTCGCCTCACCGGCGTCATCGGTGGACTCGGTGGGCTGCGCGGACTCGGTGGTCTCGGTCGCCTCGGCGCCGTCGGCACTGGACTCGCCGGAGGAGCAGGCGGCGAGGGTCAGTGCCAGCAGGGCGGCGCCGGCTGTGGCGGTCACGTGGCGGGTGCGAAGGAGGGTCATGTCGTCTCGATTCGGGTTGTGCGGTGGCGGATGCGCCGGACCGCGAGGATGAGGGCAAGGGCACCGAGGCCCGCGAGTGCACCGCCGCCGCCGACCACGAGGGTGCGTGCGAGGGGCGGGAGCGGGCCGATGGTGCCCGTGGCCGCCTGGGTGGCAGCCGCGTCGGAACGGTCGTCGGACTGGTCGTCGTCGTGGTCGCCGGAGGGTGGGGGGTTTGCTGTTGCCTGACCAGAGGCCTCCGCCGGGCCCGTGTCGGGCTGCGCCGTCGGCCGATCGCCGACGTCACCCACGGAGAAGGGGACGACGCCCGAGACCGGGTGTCCGTCGGAGGAGACGATGCGCCAGCGCACGTCGTAGAAGCCGTCCTCCAGGTCTGCGACCTCGACCCTGACATCGGGGCCGGCGATCGTGATCGCACCGGCGTGATCGGCGCCGTCGAGGTCGGTGACCATGACCGTGGTCCCGATGTCCAGGGCGTCCCCGGACATCGTGAGGACCACCTCGGCCGGCGGCGTCGGGAGTGCTTCCCCGGCGGCCGGAGTGGAGGCGATGAGCTGGTCGTGGGCAAGGCCGGCGGGGGCGAGCACGAGCGAGGCCGCGGCGAGGACGCCGAGGCCGAGGGTCGTGCGCACCGCCCGCCACAGGCGTGCGGGCATGGCTGCTTCTCTCGGGAGGACGCCCGGAGGGCGTGAGGTCAGGCGGTCAGCAGCACAGCGGGTGGACCACGGCCCGGGCGCGTGCGCACGAGTAGCGCACCGGTCAGCATCACGGGCGGCGCCGTGGGGATCGTGGCGCCGGCGTCGGGGGTCACGGGCCGCCAGGCCCGCAGCAGGCGGAGGACGGCGAAGGGCCGGGTCAGGCGGGCAGCGGTGCGCAGGAGCACCTCGCCGTGGTGCAGGGCCGCCGCGGTGATGCAGGCGGCCGCGACGTGTGCCAGCAGCATCGGCGCACTGGACTCGACCTGGTGAGCGGTGTGGGAGGCGCCCGCAGCATCGAGTGCCGCGCGGATGCCCGCCGCGGTGTGGGCCGCGTGTCCCGACGGGGTCTGCTGGGCGGCGGACGGGCTCGCGGTGCCGAGGGAGAAGGTGAGGTGGAAGAGGCCCTGGGCGGCGCTCGCGGCGAGCATCGCCGGTACCAGGCGGGGGCGGGGCCCGATGAGCGCCGAGGCCAGCACCCATGTCAGCAGCAGTGGCAGAACGACACCGAGGGGGCTCGCCATGCTGCCGCCCGCGAGAACGTGGGCGGTGAGTGCGACGAGGACAGCGAACGCGGCGACCGCGAGGCCGCGCAGTATCCGCACACCGTCCATCGACACAGTCTGTCAGGTCCGGGCCTTGCCCGGCACCCACGCCCGCCGGTCGGGATGCGGGCGGGGCTCAGGGAGCCAGGAGGGTGTCCACGTGGGCGGACAGAGCGGTGTGCGCCTGCGCGGCGAGTCCGTAGTAGGCCCATCGGCCGCGTTGCTCCCGGGTGAGGATCCCGGCGTCCACCAGCACCTTGAGGTGGTGGGAGACGGTGGGTTGCGCGAGGCCGATCGGCTCGGTGAGATCGCAGACACAGGCCTCGCCGGCGCTCGCGCTCGCCACCAGGGAGACCAGCCGAAGGCGCGTGGGATCGGCGAGGGCCTTGAAGACGGTGGCGAGTTCGGCAGCGTGAGCCGCGGGCATCGCAGTCGTGGTGCCGCAGCAGGAGGGGGCGCTCCCCGATGTGGCGGCTGCGACGGTGGTGCCTGCCTCGCGGCTCGGTGCGGCGGTCATCCCGCCATCTTGCCACGTATCGACGGTCATGGATATAGTGATCGAATTGATGTACGTCTATATGAGGAGCGTGTGATGGTCCGTCGGGACGAACTGCCCGTGGTCGTGATCGGAGCGGGACCCGTGGGTCTGGCCGCCGGGGCACACCTGCGTGAGCGCGGCCTGGAGGTCGTGATCCTCGAAGCGGGCCAGGCGGCGGGCGCCGCCGTGACCGACTGGGGCCACGTGCGCCTCTTCTCCCCGTGGCGGTACAACATCGACGCCGCGGCGCGCCGCCTGCTCGACGGTACCGGTTGGGTCGAGCCCGACCTGGAGGAGAACCCCACCGGCGCCGAGTTGGTCCGCGACTACGTGGCGCCGCTGGCTGCGACCGCCGAGCTCGCGCCCCGGATCCGGTACGGCCACCGCGTGATCGCGGTGACCCGGGAGGGCGCCGACCGCACCCGCTCCCTCGGCCGCGAGCGCCGTCCCTACCTGGTGCGTGCCGTGACCGCGGCGGGTGAGACGGTCGACGTGCGTGCCCGCCACGTGCTGGACGCCTCCGGTACCTACGGTCAGCGCAACCCCGTCGGCGACGGCGGAATCCTCGCCCCGGGCGAGGCCGACGCCCGGGCGCGCGGCGCCGTCGTGGGTCCGCTGCCCGACGTGCTCGCCGCCGACCGGGAACGGTTCGCAGGTCGCACCACCCTCGTGGTCGGCATGGGTCACTCGGCCGCCAACACGCTGCTGTCCCTCGTGGAACTCGCCGAGCAGGCCGAGGGCACCCGGATCCTGTGGGCCATCCGCGGCGGATCCGCCCGCCGGCTCTTCGGCGGCGGCGCGGACGACGAACTGCCCGCCCGCGGACTTCTGGGCACCAAGCTCAAGGAGGCCACCGAGTCCGGTCGCCTCACCCTGATGAAGTGGGTCACCATCACGCAGATGGCGCCCGAGGGGGAGGGCACCCGGGTGCGTGGCCTCGCCCGTGAGGAGGCCTTCGAGGTCACGGTCCACTCGATCGTGGACGCTACCGGCTTCCGGCCCGACCTGGACATGCTGCGTGAGGTCCGGCTCGACCTGGACGCGGTCGTGGAGTCCCCGTCCGGCCTGGCCGAGCTCATCGACCCGAACCAGCACTCCTGCGGCACCGTGCCGCCGCACGGTGAGCCGCTGCTGCGTCACCCGGACGACGGCTTCTATCTCGTCGGGATGAAGTCCTACGGGCGTGCGCCCACCTTCCTGCTCGCGACGGGGTACGAGCAGGTGCGTTCCGTGGCCGCGGCGCTCGCCGGTGACAGCGAGGCGGCGGGCCGGGTCTCCCTGAGTCTTCCGGCGACCGGGGTGTGCTCCACGGACCTCGCCGAGGAGGCGGGGCAGGCCGAGGCGGACGCCGCGGGCTCGGGTGGCTGCTGCGGCGGCACCCCGGAGGCGCCCCGATCCGAACCGCAGCCGGTGGGCTTCGCCAGCGGCGTCCCCCACGGCCGTTCACTGGACCTGCTGACCTGAGATCACGCACTGCGACCGCGGCAGTATCGGCGGTGACGGAGGCCCCGCTCGGATGATCCGAGCGGGGCCTCCGTGGTGTCCGGCTCCCTCTCACCACGACGGCGCGGGCGCCGGTGCCCAACCGCTCGCAGTCCGAGGTGGCCAGGGGCTACGCTCGTCGGGACGTGATCTTCTCCCCCCATGGCTGAAATGCAGGAAATGAACACCACCCTGGCCGCGCCGACCATGCACCCCTGTGGTGCCCGCGAGATTGGTAACCACAAGGGTACGTGATATGCGAAACGTCTGGACAGTATTCAAGCGGGACCTCCTGCGCATCCTGAGAGTTCCCATCGCGGCGGTGATCGTGGGGGGTGCGCTCGTCACCCCCGCCCTGTACGCGTGGTTCAATATCGTCGCGTTCTGGGACCCGTTCGACAACACGCGGAATCTGGATATCGCGGTAGTGAGTCTCGACGAAGGGGCCTCGAACTCGTTGGCGGGTGACGTCAATGTGGGTGAGCAATTGATCGATCAGCTCAAGGACAACCACGATCTTGGTTGGCATTTCTTCTCGACGAAGGACGAGGCGTTGGACGCGGTCCGTAGCGGTCAGAGTTACGCCGCGTTCGTTGTCCCGGCCTCCTTCAGCAAGGATCTGCTGAGCCTCACGACGGGCGACTTCACGCGCCCGGAGCTCCTCTACTACGTGAACGAGAAGCTCAATGGTGTGGCACCGGAGATCACCGATACCGGTGCCACCACGGTGCAGACCCAGATGGTCGACGCGTTCACGCAGCAGGTGGCCGACGCCGTGGCGACCGCCGTCCGCGAGGGCGGGGGGGAGGTCGAGCAGGAACTGCTCGACCTGCAGGACTCGGTCATCGCGGACCTGGAGGATGCGGCCGATGTGATCGGCGAGGCGCGCGAGCAACTCGTGCAGTTGCAGGCAGACCTGGCGGCGGCGGTGGGTGATGTCGAGGGCGATGTGACGGCGCTGGAGAGTGTGGAGCGCGCGCTGGGCGATCTCACCGGGACTCTCAACAGCGCGAGTTCCCTCGCCGCACAGGCGCAGTCCGAGCTCATCCGCCTTGCGGGGGTGACGACCACGGGCTCCCTGCTCGGCGCGACAGGTGTGGGGGAGGCCACCTCCGGCGTCCTCGCCGGGGTCGGCGAGGTGAGTGCGGCGGTCGCCTCGCTCGCGGCGTCCGTTCAGGCTCAGGAGACGCTCGTGGGAGAGGCCGAGACCCTCCTGCGTGGCTTGGAGGATCAGCTCGAGGAGACCGGCGGTGCGCTGTCGGCCCTGGAGGGTGATCTGGGCGCGGTGCAGGACGACATGGGGGTGGCCATCGCCGATGTGAGGGCACTCAGTGGCGCCGCCCTGTGGCAGGACCTCGATGCGCTCACCTCGCTCGACCCGGAGCAGATCGCCAGTTTCATGGCGACGCCGGTCGAGGTGGACCAACACACGCTGTTCGAGACGAAGACCTACGGGTCGCAGATGGCCGCATTGTTCATCAATCTCTCGCTGTGGATCGGAGCCTTTGTGCTCGTCGTCATCCTGCGGACCGATGTGGACAAGGACGGTGTTCCTGGGCTGACGCAGCGCCAGGCCTATCTCGGGCGGTGGTTGCTCTTCGCGGCGCTCACCGTGGCCCAGGCCACGACCCTGACCATCGGGAATCTCATCATCGGCGTGCAGCACACGAGCGCGATCGCCCTGTTCGGGACCTCGATCTTCATCGGGCTGAGTTATCTGAGCGTCATCTTCGCATTGTCGGTGACATTCGGTTACATCGGGAAGGGATTGGCGGTGATCCTGGTGATCATGCAGATCCCGGGCGCCTCGGGGATCTACCCGATCCAGCTCATGCCGGAGTTCTTCCAGGCGCTGTACCCGTGGTTCCCGTTCACTTATGGAATCGATGCGATGCGTGAGGTGATCAGTGGTTTCGCCGGCCTCGCGTACTGGCGCTACACCGGCATGCTGCTGGTGTTCGTGGCGGTCGCGTTCCTCCTGGGACTGGTCCTGCGCAGGCATGTCGCCAATCTCACCCGACTTTTCACCCAGCAGGTAGCCCGCACGGAACTGTTCACCTCCGACAGCGGCGAACCGGACGGGCCGGGCTTCCGGATCGGCCACGTGCTGGGGGCTCTGGCCAACCGCGCGGGGTACAACGAGGCCCTTGCGCGGCGGGTGAGGCGCTTCGGGCGCGTCTACGGCACGGCACAGCGCGCCCTGGTGGCCAGCGGCGTCGTGGGTGCCCTCGCGCTGCCGTTCCTGGGGCTTGCGTTCCCCGATGCCAAGGTCACGCTCGTGGGCCTGTGGATCCTGTGGCTGATCCTCGTGTTCGCTGCCTTGGTGACGCTCGAGTACCTACGGTTCAGCCTGCAACTGTCGACCAAGGTGGGCCAGATGTCCGAGACTGAACTCAAGAGTGAACTGACCGAACTCGAGGCTCAGCGATGAGGGGCGTGTGGCAGCTGTTCCGCAGCGACCTGCGGCGAGCGAGCAGCAACGTGATGGCGATGATCGTCCTCGCCGGCCTGGTGGTGATTCCCTCTGCCTTCACGTGGTTCAACGTGATCGGCAGCTGGGAGCCCTTCGACAACACGAAGAACCTCAAGGTGGCGGTGGCCAGCGTCGACGAGGGGTACACCAGCCCGCTCTTCCCGCTGCACGTCAACGTCGGCAGCATGGTGGAGTCCGCCCTGCGGGCCAACCATGACCTCGACTGGATCATCACCAGCGAGGAGGAGGCGATCGAGGGCACCACGTCGGGGGAGTACTACGCCGCCATGGTCCTACCGAAGGACTTCAGCGAGCGGATGCTGACGTTCTACGCCCCGGGCGCCGAACCGACCCACA
This sequence comes from Serinibacter salmoneus, assembly GCF_002563925.1. Taxonomy (NCBI): domain Bacteria; kingdom Bacillati; phylum Actinomycetota; class Actinomycetes; order Micrococcales; family Beutenbergiaceae; genus Serinibacter; species Serinibacter salmoneus. The sequence goes on from NZ_PDJD01000001.1 coordinate 470,344, forward strand.
TCGACTACTACATGAACGACAAGTCCAACCCGCTGGCCCCGCTGATCACCTCCGAGGGCGCCGACGACCTCTCGGCGCAGATCAACGCCCAGTTCATGGACGAACTCAGTAACGTCGCGCTCAGCCTCATCTCGGGGCTCTCGACGTCGCTGGCCGAGGGCAATGCCGGGGCTGCGCTGAGCGAGGTCGAATCCAACATCAGCGCGGTGGCCGTCCAACTGCGCACCGCCTCGCAGACCGCCTCGATGTTCACCGCGGTCATCGAGGCGAGCATCCCGCTGGTCGACGGTGCCTCGGGTCTGCTGGCCTCCGCGGGGTCGGAGTTCTCCGACGCGACCGGCAAGGTCCAGGAGGGCTTGTCCGCCGCAGCAACCGCCGAGGGTTCCATCACCGACGCCGGTCAGGCGCTGGGCGCTGCCCTGGCTGCCAGCCGGACGCGGGTCGCTGCCTTCAATGAGGACATCAACGCGATCCTCGACGCCCTGGAGAACGACGTCGACGGCAGTGTCGATCGTCTTCGGGACGTCTCGGACGACCTGGGCCAGTTGATCGCGGAGCAGGAGACGCTGCGCGACACACTGGCCAACCAGGTCAGCCCCACGCTCCCCACGGATCCCGACCCGGCGCCGGATCCCGACCCCACGCCCGAGCCCGACCCCACGCCCGAGGACGGGGATCCGACGTCCGAGGACGGGGATCCGACGCCGCAGGACCCCGATCCGACACCCGATGTGACTCAACCGACCCCCGACACCTCGCAGCGGACGCTGGACGCGGTCATTGCCGGACTCGACCGGGCCATCGCCGCAGAGACCGAACTCAAGGACCTCCTGGACGCGGCCGCCGCCGGCTTGGCAACGGGCAACGAGGACGTCCAGCAGTTCCGAGACGACCTCCAGGACCAGCTCGCGGACGCGGTGGCCTCCTTCGAGAGCGCAGGTGCGGTCTACGAGAACGACCTGCGGCCCACGCTGGACCAGCTCGCCGCCACCCTGGGTGCCGCGCAGTCCGCACTGGGGGCGATCTCCGATCAGGTGACGTCGGCCACGAGCGCCTCCGACGGGATCGTTCCTGTGCTCGAGACCGCGGCAGCCGACAACCAGGCGGCCGCCGCCGTTCTCAGCGATGCCGCCGACCAGATGGACGAGGTGGCTCAGGCCGTGTCTCGGGCCAACGACACCGGCGACCTCAGCGAGGTCGGTCAGATCATCGGGTCGGACCCCTCTGTCCTGGCCGCGGCGATCTCCCAGCCGATCGGTCTGGACCGCATCCCGGTCTACCCCGTGGTCAGTTTCGGTGCGGGTATGGCGCCGCTGTACACGACCCTGTCGCTGTGGGTCGGGGCGCTCCTGATGGGAGTCACCCTCCGGGTTGCCTCCCCCTCACGAGCGAGCGAGGAGGGGGAGGAGTTGAGCCTGAACCAGCGCTTCTTCGGCCGCTACCTCATCTTCGCGATGTTCGGCCTGGCGCAGAGCACCCTGGTGGGCCTGGGGAACATCGTGCTGGTTGGTCTCCACCCGGTGCACCCGCTGTTGCTCATGTTGACGCTGTGGACGAGCTCGCTCGTCTTCACCTTCATCATCTACACCCTCATCGTCTCCTTCGGCGACGCGGGCAAGGCCCTCGCGGTCTTCCTCCTGGTGATCCAGGTGGCCGGTGCGGGCGGGGCCTATCCGCTCGTCCTGCTGCCGGAGTGGTTCCAGCACGTCAGCCCGTTCCTGCCGGCCACGCACGCGATCGACGCCTTCCGGGCCGCGCTGGCGGGGATCTACCACGCCGACTACTGGGTGTCGCTGGGATGGCTGGTGGCCTTCGTGGTGCCGATGCTGCTGTTGGGGTTGGTGCTGCGCAAGCCTCTCATCGGTTTCAACGAGTGGGTCGAGCGGTCGTTGGCCTCGACCAAGCTCATGTAGCGCGCAGCGTGGCCCATCGGGTCCGGCGGGCCAGTGCGCCCGCCGGGCCCGTGTGCGTCTCGGGCACGTGCACTCGCCGGGTCACGTGAAGATCGCGGAACGATCCTCCGGGTATCACTCGCCGTTCATCGGGCATTCACCTGGCCCCCTGACGATGGCTTATGCCTGATGACACACGGCGAGTTCTCGCCACGACGATGGGATCACACGCGTGACCAAGACACTCTTCCGCATGGGTTCGGTTGCTGGTGCGACCGCGCTCGCGCTCACCCTCGCCGCCTGCGGCGGCCAGTCCAGCTCCAGCGACGAGTCGGGCACGACCGACGGCGCGACCGAGGAGGCGGCCGGTGAGGGCAGCGGCCTGAGCGGTGACGTCGTCATCGACGGTTCCTCCACGGTCGAGCCGCTGAGCTCGGCCGCCGCCACGCTGTTCCGCGACGTCGAGCCCGGCGTCAACGTCACGGTCGCCACCTCCGGCACCGGCGGCGGCTTCCAGCGCTTCTGCGACGGCGAGACCGACATCTCCGACGCCTCCCGGCCGATCGCCGAGGACGAGGTCACCACCTGCGCCGACAACGGCGTGGAGTACACCGAGATCGTCATCGCCAACGACGGTCTCTCCGTGGTGGTCAACCCCGAGAACGACTGGGTGGAGTGCATCACCACCGAGCAGCTCGCCACCATCTGGGGTCCGGAGTCCGAGGGCACCGTGATGAGCTGGAGCGACGTCGACTCCTCCTACCCGGACGAGGCACTCGAACTGTACGGCGCGGGCACCGACTCCGGCACGTTCGACTACTTCACCGAGGCGATCAACGGTGAGGAGGGCGCCATCCGCATCGACTACTCGCCCTCCGAGGACGACAACCTCACCGTCCAGGGCGTCTCCGGCTCCGCCGGCGCCATGGGCTTCTTCGGCCTGAGCTACGCCGAGGAGAACGCCGACTCCGTGAAGCTGCTCGCCGTGGACAACGGCGAGGGCTGCGTGGTGCCGAGCAAGGAGACCGTCCAGGACGGCTCCTACGAGCCGCTCGGGCGTCCGCTGTTCATCTACGTGAACAACACCAAGTACGCCGAGAACGAGGCCCTGCAGACGTTCGTGGACTTCTACCTGGAGAACGAGCAGCAGATCGCCGAGGAGGCGCTGTTCATCGACCTCACCGACGAGCAGGCCGAGACCGCGCGTACCGAGCTCGACTCGCTGATCGGCTGAGGACCTCCTCGATGTCCACAGTGACTACCCCGCGTGGCCCGGTTCCCCCGGGCCACGCGGGGCCCCACGCTGCGGCGGCCGCCATCACGCACCACCGGCGCCGCCCCGTCGAGGCCGTCGTGAAGCTGCTGCTGCGCATCTCCGCGTGGCTCTCGGTGGCCATCACGATCGGTATCGTCTTCTCGCTCCTGGTGCCGGCGCTGTCCTTCTTCAGCGAGGTCCCGGTCTGGGAGTTCCTCACGGGGACCCGCTGGGCGCCGCAGTTCGCGGACGCCTCCTTCGGGGTGCTCCCGCTGGTGACGGCCACGGCCTGGACCACCTTCATCGCGCTGCTGGTCGCGGTGCCGTTCGGCTTGGGTGCGGCGATCTTCCTCGCGGAGTACGCCACGCCGGGCGTGCGCAAGGTGCTCAAGCCGGTGCTCGAGCTCCTCGCCGGGATCCCCACGGTGGTCTTCGGCTTCTTCGCCCTCACCTGGGTCACCCCGGTGATCCTCAAGGGCTGGTTCGGGCTGGACATCGGCACCTTCTCCATCCTGTCCGCGGGACTGGTGATGGGCGTGATGATCATCCCGACGATCGCCTCCCTGTCCGAGGACGCCATGTCCGCGGTGCCCATGGCCCTGCGGCAGGGGTCCGCGGCGCTGGGTGCCAACCGCATGCAGACCACCATCCGCGTCGTCTTCCCCGCCGCGCTCTCGGGGATCGTGGCCGCGATCGTGCTGGGCATCTCCCGGGCGATCGGGGAGACCATGATCGTGGCGATCGCCGCGGGCGCCCAGGCGCAGATGGTGACCGACCCGACGATGGCCGGCTCCACCATGACCGGCTTCATCGCGCGGATGGCGTTGGGTGACTCCCGCGTGGGTTCGCTGGAGTACAACACGCTCTTCGCGGTCGGCCTCCTGCTGTTCATCATCACGCTGGCCGTCAACGCCGTCAGCATCCGGCTCGTTCGCAAGTTCCGTCAGGAGTACTGAGATGGCCATCGACACCACCGTCTCCCGTCCGGCGCCGGAGCGCCTGAAGACGGGCTCCTCGCGCGAGCGATCGACCGCCTCGATCGTCTTCCTGTTCCTGCTGTGGCTCAGCCTGTTCGTCGCGTTCGCCACCCTCGTGGTGCTCATCGCGACCACGGTCGTGGAGGGCTGGAGCCGGCTCGACTCGCGTCTCTTCACCGAGTACCCGTCCTCGCGGCCGGAGGAGGCCGGGGCCCGCCCCGCAATCCTCGGGTCGCTGTGGGTCATCGGGACCACCGCCGTGATGGCGATCCCGCTCGGGGTGGCTGCGGCGGTTCACCTGGAGGAGTTCGCGGACCGCCAGCACTGGTTCAACCGCTTCGTGGAACTGAACATCCAGAACCTGTCCGCGATCCCGTCGATCATCTACGGCATGCTGGCGATCGGCACCCTGTCCCTGCTGGGCGTGGGCGACAAGAACATCGTGGTGGGTGGTGCTCTCGCGCTGGCGCTGCTGATCCTGCCGGTCATCATCATGGCCACCCGTGAGGCGCTGCGCGCCGTCCCGCGCGAGCTGCGTCAGGGTTCGCTGGCCCTCGGCGCCACCGAGTTGCAGACCACCTGGCGGATCACACTGCCCGCCGCCGTCCCCGGCATCTCCACCGGCACCATCCTGGCGCTCTCGCGAGCCCTGGGCGAGGCCGCGCCACTGTTGCTGCTGGGTGGCCTGGTGTTCATCTCCTTCGACCCCAACGGGCTCCTGAGCGGGTTCACCACCATGCCGATCCAGATCTTCGCGTGGACGGGCGCACCGCAGGTGGAGTTCCACCAGCTCGCGGCCGCCGCCTCGATCCTCCTGGTGGGGATCCTGATCGCCATGAACGCAGTCGCCATCATCATCCGCAACAAGTTCCAGAAGCGCTGGTAGAGAGTTGAGTCCCGATATGAGCACACCGTCCCAGGGCGGCGGCGCCATGACGTCCGCCGAGCAGAGCGCCCCGGCGCACGCCGAGCCGAGCCACGCACCTACTCCCGAGTTCAACGCCAGCCACCGCCACGTGGCCGACACGGCCGCCACCACCGTGCTGGACTGTGACAACGTCTCGGTCTATTACGGCGACTTCCAGGCCGTGCGTGACGTCTCGATGAGCATCGGCCACAACGAGATCACCGCCCTCATCGGCCCGTCCGGTTGTGGCAAGTCGACCATCCTGCGATCGCTCAACCGGATGAACGACCTCGTGGCCGGCGCCCGCGTCGACGGCGCCATCAACTACTGGGGTCAGAACATCTACGGCGACGGCGTGGACCCGATCGAGGTCCGCCGCCGGATCGGGATGGTCTTCCAGAAGCCGAACCCGTTCCCGAAGTCGATCTACGACAACATCGCCTACGGCCCGCGGGTCACGGGGATGAAGGTCTCCAGCATGGACGACCTGGTGGAGGAGGCGCTCACCCGCGCCGCGCTGTGGGACGAGGTGAAGGACAAGCTGAAGCAGAGTGCCTACGGGCTCTCCGGAGGCCAGCAGCAGCGTCTGTGCATCGCCCGCACGATCGCCGTCCAGCCGGACGTGATCCTGATGGACGAGCCGTGCGCCTCGCTCGACCCGATCGCCACGCTGCGCATCGAGGAACTGATGGTGGAGCTGCGCGACAGCTACACGATCGTCATCGTGACGCACAACATGCAGCAGGCGGCCCGTGTGGCAGACCGCACGGCGTTCTTCACGGCCGCAGTGGACGAGGGCACCGGGGACCGCACCGGCCTGTTGGTCGAGTTCGACACGACCGACACGATCTTCCAGAGCCCGCACGATCAGCGAACCGAGGACTACATCGCCGGCCGGTTCGGCTGAGCATCGGGTGACAACGGTGTCACAGGCTCTCATCGGGTCGCTCCTGGATGTCGACGGCGGCGCGCGCGTGGTCGTGGTGGGTCACGACCATCCGCGCGCCGTTCGCGTACACCGGGAGCTCTCCGGTTCCGGGGTGGCCACGCGGGTGTTCCACGAGGATGCCGCTGCGGCGGTGGCATGGGCGGGCGATCACGGGGCGGGCGTCCTCGCGCTCGGGGATCGCATCGCGCAGGACCTCCTGGCCCCGCTGGTGCGGGTGGCGCATGACGAGTACGGCATGCGCGTGTTGCTGTGGTTCGCGCCGGACCGGGCCGAGGCGCTTACCGAGGCCGTCCTTGCCGGGGCACACCCGGTCCTGGACGAGGAGGGTCTCGTCCGTGAGGTGCTCGCCTGGGTCGCGGATCGGGGAGAGGGCATCGCCCCGGTGACCCGAGTGGGAGACCTCACGCTGGACGTGCGCGCCTACGACGCCCGCGTGGAGGGGGTGTGGGTGGGACTGGGCCCCGTGGAGTTCGAGGTGCTGCACGCTCTCGCGAGCGACCCCGACCACGTGGTGTCCCGGGCCACCCTCGCGGCGCGACACTGGCCGGGGTCACCCTCGGCCCCGAGCGCGCTGAGCGCCGTGGTGGCCCGGATCCGACACAAGCTACGGCGAATCGGGATGCACGGGGCGGTGGTCACGGTGCGCGGCGTCGGCTACCGGGTGGACAGCGCCCGCATGGGAGCGGGCGCGACTCCCGGGCACCGGCTGCGGCCATCCCCGTTGCCGGTGTGACGCTGGACCGGGCCCGCCGGTACACGACAAAGCCCCACCCCGCCGAGGCGGGGTGGGGCTTTGTGATGACCTGGTGGCTCCGACGGGCGTCGATCCCGTGACCTCACGATTTTCAGTCGTGCGCTCTACCAACTGAGCTACAGAGCCTTGAACGTTCGGCCGGCCACCGAAGTGACCGGCCGAACGTTTCCGCGACCCCGACGGGACTTGAACCCGCGACCTCCGCCGTGACAGGGCGGCGCGCTAACCAACTGCGCCACGGGGCCTCGATGATGTTGCCTGCGAGACCGTACCATGCGTTTTCACACTGCACGAATCCGTACCCCCAACGGGATTCGAACCCGTGCTGCCGCCGTGAAAGGGCGGTGTCCTAGGCCGCTAGACGATGGGGGCCTCTGACTTCTCAGTGCCCGCGACGCCGTGGCGCCCCAGAACCTCATGAAGCATACGCGAGGATGGGTGGTATCCCCAAATCGGCGGGATTCCGCGGCTCGCGGGCGCAAGCGTGCTGCCGGGTCCGCACGATGTCGTTCTGCCTGGCTAGGTTGAGAGCATGGACGAGAAGGCCGAACTGAACCGCCACCTGCGGCAGTCGCGCTCGCAGGTGCGCGCCAAGTTGGATGGGCTCAGCGAGGTGCAGGTGCGTTGGCCGCTGACCCGGACCGGGACCAACCTGCTCGGTCTGCTCAAGCACACCGCCTCGGTGGAGCTCGGGTACGTCACCGTCGTGTTCGGTCGGCCCGAACCGGAGTTGCCGTGGTTCGCCGACGAGGCCGAGGTGAACGCCGACATGTGGGCGACGGCGCAGGAGAGCAGGGAGGAGATCCTCGCCCTCGCGGACCTCGCCGAGCGGGAGGCGGAGGCGACCTTCGCCGCCCACCCGCTGGAGGCCGTGGGGCGCGTGCCGTGGTGGGGCACGCACGGGCGCGAGGTCACGTTGCGGGAGATCATGCTGCACCTGGTGGTCGAGTACGCCCGCCACGCGGGCCATGCGGACATCCTGCGCGAACTGCTCGACGGCGGTGCCGGGAACGGCGACGGCAACCTTCCCGAGCAACCCGAGGGGGCGTGGGCCTCCTACCGGGACCGCCTCGAGGGCGCCGCGCTGGCGGCCTCCGGGGCGAGCGGGCCACCGTCGCTGTGGGCGCCGGGGCGCGGCTGATGGCCGTGGAGATGAGCGTCGAGGCGTTCGAGGAGTGCGTGGCCGACGGGCTCGACCTCGTACCGGAGGAGCTCACCGCGCTGATGGACAACGTGGTGGTGCTCGTGGAGGACGTCCCGCCGCCCGGCGAGCCGGCCGACCTCCTCGGGCTCTACGACGGGACGCCGCTGACGGAGCGGGACGGCTGGTGGGGTGCGGGATCGCTGCCGGACCGCATCACGATCTTCCGGCTGCCGACGCTGGCGATCTGCGAGGACGCCCAGCACGTGGCCGAGGAGGTGGCCGTGACCGTGGTGCACGAGATCGCTCACCACTTCGGTATCAGCGACGAGCGGCTGCACGAACTCGGCTGGGACTGATCGGGGCGACCCTCACCCGCGGGGGCGGGCATCCCAGGCCGAGGTGACCATCTCCTGCAGGGTGTGGCGCATCTGCCAGTCGATGTCGCGGGCGGCCAGCGTGCCGTCGGCCACGATCCGGTCCGGGTCGCCGGCCCGTCGCGGAGCGATCTCGGGAGTGAAGTCGATCCCCGTCGCCGCGGCGAAGGCGTCCATGATCTCGCGCACCGAGGAACCGTCCCCGGAGCCCAGGTTGTACACCGGCTCCAGGGTGCGGCCCTGCGCCAGGGCGGTGGCTGCGGCGACGTGTGAGGTCGCCAGGTCCGATACGTGCACATAGTCGCGCACGCAGGTGCCGTCCGGGGTGGCGTAGTCGGCGCCGTAGATGCGCGGCGTGCGGCCGTCCTCGAGCGCCTTGATGACCAGCGGGAAGAGGTTGTGCGGGGAGGTGTCGGCGAGTTGCGGCGTGCCGGATCCGACCACGTTGAAGTAGCGCAGGCTCGTGTGGGTGATGCCGAGGGCACGGCCGGCGTTGGCGAACAGCCACTCCCCGATCAACTTGCTCTCGCCGTAGGGGGACTCCGGGCGGGTCGGGGTCTGCTCGGTGACCAGGTCGGTCTCCGGTGTGCCGTAGCAGGCGGCCGAGGAGGAGAACACCACCTGGTCCACCCCGGCCGAACTCATGGCCTTCAGCAGGCTGATCGTGCCGGTGACGTTCTGGGTGTAGGTGTGCAGCGGACGCTGCACCGAGACGCCGGCGTACTTGAACCCGGCCAGGTGGACCACGCCGGCGACCCGGTGCTCGGTCATCGCCTCGGTCAGGACGTCGGTCTCCAGCAGGCTGGCCTCGAGGAACGGGACGTGCGCGGGGACGTAGTCGCGGTGCCCCGAGGAGAGGTCGTCCACCACGACGACGTCGATCCCCGCCTCGCCGAACGCCCGCACCACGTGCGAGCCGATGTAGCCGGCGCCTCCCGTGACAAGCCAGGACATGGTTCTCCTCCCTGGAGCGCGCCAATGCGGCCCCGCGATGACTGCGGCGATGATCCGCCGCTCCCGAGGCTACTGGTGATCTGGGACACCTGCGCGCACCGAACGTCCCGCACTGTGTCACACTGAGGGGGACGGTGCCCGATGGCGCCGTGCCGCGAGACGCTCTCAGCGCTCCGGGTCCCGGTCGTTCGGCCGGGCCAGGATGCAGCGATCGCCTTCCGCGGCCCCGGCCGCACGGCGCAGGAGAATGCGCCGCACCTACCGAATGGACTTCCTTGTCGTCTTCGACGTCCGCGCCCTCTGGCGCGCCCAGCACTTCTCGTCCCGATTCAGCAGGCGGTTCCGCAGCCGCGAGTCGGCCGCGCCGCCGCCGCGGCGGCCGCGGCCGTGGAGGAGTCTCCCGCCCGGCCGGCGCCCCGCGCCCTGTGGAGGAGAGCGCACCGCCCGCAGCCGGTGAGGCTGCGCGGCAGCACGCACCCGCCGATGAGCCCACGGGCCCGGCCAGCACGGGGGCGATCGACGCCGTCGAGCACACCTTCGCCTCCCTCGGCGTGCCCAGCATGCTGCTCGACTCCCTGACCGAGCGCGGCTTCACCGAGCCGTTCCCGATCCAGGCGGCCACGCTGCCCGACAGCCTCGCCGGGCGTGACGTGCTCGGCCGTGGCCGCACCGGCTCCGGCAAGACGCTCGCCTTCAGCCTCCCGCTGGTGGCCCGCCTGGCCGGTGGCCGCCGCAGTCCGGGTCGCCCTCGTGGCCTCGTGCTCGCCCCCACCCGGGAGCTCGCCAGTCAGATCGCCGAGACCATCACCCCGCTGGCGCGCGCCGCCGGGATGCGCCTGACCACGGTGTTCGGAGGGGTCGGGCAGGGCAAGCAGGTCGAGGCACTGAACGCCGGCGTCGACATCCTCGTGGCCTGCCCCGGCCGACTGGAGGACCTCATGGGCCAGGGGCACGTGCGGCTGGACGCCGTGCAGGTCGCCGTGCTGGACGAGGCCGACCACATGGCCGACCTCGGGTTCCTGCCCGGCGTCACCCGGATCATGAAGGCCACCCCGGCCGGCGGGCAGCGCCTGCTGTTCTCGGCCACGCTGGACAACGGCGTGGACAAGCTCGTCAAGCAGTTCATGTCCTCCCCGGTCACCCACTCCGTGGACCCGGCCAGCGCGCCCGTGGCTTCCGCCACGCACCACATCCTCGAGGTCGCCGACGCCGGCGCGAAGAAGGAGATCGTGGAGCACCTGGCCTCCGGCACCGGCCGCCGGGTGCTGTTCACGCGGACCAAGCACCAGGCCCGGCAGGTGGCACGCCGCCTGACCAGTGTGGGTATCCCCGCGGCGGACCTGCACGGCAATCTGTCCCAGGGCGCACGTGAGCGCAACCTGGGGGCTTTCCACTCCGGTGCGATCCGCGTGCTTGTCGCCACCGACATCGCCGCGCGCGGGATCCACGTGGACGAGGTGGACCTGGTGGTGCACGTGGACCCGCCTGCCGAGCACAAGGCCTACCTGCACCGCTCGGGGCGCACGGCGCGCGCCGGGGCGAGCGGTGACGTCGTCACCCTGGTGCTGCCCGAGCAGCGCGCGGACATGCGCCAGTTGGCCCGTGCCGCGAAGATCACCGCGACCCCGCAGCGGGTGACGCCGGGGGCCACCGCGCTGGTGAGCCTGGTCGGCGAGGTGGCTCCGCGGGTGGCCGAGGGCGAGCTGCCCGAGGGCGCGGCACGCAAGCCCCAGGCGCAGCCGACACGCAAGAAGGCCGGTGCCAAGGCCGGTGCCCGAGCGCCCCGGTCGGGCGGACGATCCGGTGCGACACAGGGCGTTCGCTCCGGCTCCCGGTCGGGTGCTCGCGCAGCGACGGCGAGCGGTGGCCACTCTCAGTCGGCCGCCTCGGACCCCCGCTCGGGTGGGCAGCGCCCACGCCGCGGGTCCTCCGGCAAGTCCGGACAGCCCGCCTCCCGCGGCAAGGGCCGGGGCCGCGCCCCGGTCTCCTACACCACCAGTTCCAGCGGATCCACCTCGCGCGGTGCATTCGTGCAGATGTCCGACCGCTGACCTGATCTGGACGCGGCGCAGCCCCTCCACCCGACCGGGGTGGAGGGGCTGTGCTCGTTGATCGGCCGCCCGGCGGTCAGTGCCCGGCGCGGATCGTCATCGAGGCGATCTGATCACCCTGCGTCTCGAAGCTGAAGATGCTCAGCCCGTTGGCATGATTGCTGCGCCAGTCACCGGTCACCACGATGCGGTCACCCTCCTCGGCGACCTCGGTGACGGTCAGGGTGCCGACCGCACCGATGAACTCCTTGTCGGACCAGCCCTTGATGGCCTCTCGGCCGGTGAAGATGCGGCCCCAGTCGTCCACGAAGCCCTCGGTGGTGAACGCATCGAGGAACGCCTCCTCGTCGTGGCGGTTGACGGCGTCGATGAACTCGGCGATCGGGCTCGGTGCGGTGGTCATGGGTCCCCCCGGGTGTGCGCGGGCCGGCCCTCCCGGCCCTCTCGTCGCTGAGCCTAGGCCGGATTCCTGACAGGGTGCACGCGGGAGGCCGATGTCCGGCAGGCTAGGGGTATGACGAGCCAGAGCCGCCTGGGCCCACGCCTCGCAGCCGCGCTGGACGCGCGCTGGGAGCACCTGCTCGTGCGGGTCTGCGGACGTCGGGGCTGGCGGCCCACCCCGGTGGTGTTCAACTCCTACGCCCGCAGCGCCGGGGTCGAGGGCGGGGGATGGGCGCGCGTGCTGTGCCGGGTGCTGATGCTCCCGCGCAGTGCCGAGGGCGGCTCGCACGCCCGGGACGGGCTCTCGCGAGGCTGGCGCCGTTACTTCACCGCGCCCGTCGCCGGGGTGGAGGTGATTGTGCGCATCGGCGCCGATGGGCCGCATGAGCGCGTGCACCGGGTGCGCACCGCCGCGGGCGGCTACCTCGATCTGCGCCTGGAGGCCGACCTCCCGCTCGGACAGCACGACGTGGTGGTCGAGGCGCCCGGTGGGGCGATGGCGCGCGGGGTCGTGCACGTGGTCGATCCGGACGTGGCCCGCGGCCTGGTCAGTGACATCGACGACACCGCGATGATCACCCTGCTGCCCAAGCCGCTGCGCGCGTTCTGGAACACGTTCGTGATGCAGGAGGTGGAGCGGCGCCCGGTGCCCGGGATGGCGAAGTTCCTGCGCTCGCAGGCCGCCGACACGGGCCTGATGGTCTACCTCTCCACGGGCGCGTGGAACTACGCACCGGTCATCGAGGCCTTCCTCAAGCGCCATCACTTCCCCCCGGGCGCCCTGCTCATGACCGACTGGGGTCCCTCCGCGCAGCGGTTCTTCCGCTCCGGCACGGAGCACAAGCGCACCCAGCTGCGGCGCCTGACCCACGAGTTTCCCGAGATCCGGTGGCGCCTCGTGGGCGACGACGGGCAGCACGACCCCGAGACCTACTCCTCCTTCGCGCGTGCCTACCCCGACCGCGTCGAGACCGTCGCGATCCGCACCCTCACGCCGGTGGAGCACCTGGTGACGGGCGCCCCGCAGACCCGCGAGGAGGCCGAGGGCCGGGTTCAGGTGCCGGGTTCGGTGCGGGTGCTGCGCGGTGGGGACGGGAACGCGTTGCTCGTGGAGGACCTCGGGCTGTAGCGGGTCGGTGGCCCGGTGCGCGCCGTGACCCGAGCGCGTTGCGCAGTTACCCGAGCGCGTTGCGCAGTGGGCGTCCCTCGAGGAAGGCTCGCGTGTTCGCGGCGATCAGGTCGTCCGCACCGAGCGGACGGCCTCCGGCGCTGTGCGGGGTGAGGATGAGGTTCGGCGCGTCCCACAGCGGTGAATCGCTGGGCAGCGGCTCCGGCGTCATCACATCCAGCGCGGCGCCCCCGATCCTCCCGGCGTGCAGCGCCGCGATGAGGGCCTCCTGGTCAACGGTGGCGCCGCGCCCCACGTTCACGAGCCAGGCGTGGTCCGCCATGGCCTCGAAGGTCGAGGCCGAGACGGCCGCGGTGGTGGCGGGGGTGGCCGGCAGGATGTTCACCAGGACGTCGGTGTGCGGCAGGATCCCCGGCAGTTCCGCCGGGGTGATCACCGGGTAGCCACCCCGCTCACCGGCACGGGTGGCGACCCCGACGATCTTGGCGCCCATCGGCCGCAGGTAGCCGGCCAGGCGTTGACCGATCCCGCCGAAGCCCCAGATCACCACGTTGGCACCCGAGATCAGGCTGAAGCGCCCCGCGTTGTCCAGGGGCTGGTTGACGCCGAGCTCCCGCGCCCACCGGTGGTCGTCGACGGCGCGCACCGCCACGTCCAGGCGCCGCGCCGCGGCGAGGATCAAGCCCAGCGCGTGCTCAGCGACCGGCACGTCGTGCAGGCCGTTGCCGGAGCACATCACCACGTCCTCGCCGAATCCCGCCTCCACGATCGCATCCATGCCCGCCGACAGGCTCTGGATCCACCTCAGGTTCGGCAGGTCGCGCGCCGCCTGCGCCATCCAGGTGGGGGAGGAGGCCCACAGCACGATCGCCTCCGCGTCGCGGGAGGCCTCGGGCAGGGGAGCGCGGGTGTCGTAGGGCACCGCCTCCACGCCGTCGGGCAGCACGGGGTCCAGGGGCACGTTCGTGGGCAGGAGGATCTTCACGTCTCCCATTGTGGGCGGGGCGCCGCTCCTGGAACAGTCGCGTCCACACCCTGGTTGACTCTGGAGCAGTCACCGAACGAGGAGAGGTCATGGACTACCAGGTCTGGAAGAGCGACGAGGAGTGGCGCAGCCTGCTGGCGCCGGAGGAGTTCGCGGTGCTGCGTGAGGCGGCCACCGAGCGCGCCTGGACCGGCGAACTGCTGGACGAGACGCGGGAGGGGATCTACTCCTGCCGTGGCTGCGGCGCCGAACTGTTCCGCGCCGAGACGAAGTTCGACTCCCACTGCGGCTGGCCGAGTTTCTACGCCCCGCAGGACTCCGACGCCGTGGAACTGATCGAGGACCGCAGCCTCGGGATGGTGCGCACCGAGGTGCGCTGCGCCGCCTGTGGTTCCCACCTGGGGCACGTGTTCGACGATGCGCCGCAGACCCCCACCGGGGACCGGTTCTGCATGAACTCGATCGCTCTGAGCTTCGCCGCAGACGAGGAGTGAGCGGCACGGCCCGCCGCCCTGCGCCCACGGGCGGCGGCGGGCCGGCTTCTTCCCGCTGGGCGGACCGTTACGCAACGGCGGGCGCACCGTCGCTACGGTGGCGGGGTGACCGGTGTCCTGGAGGGTTTCGCGCTCATCGGCGCGATCATCGCCGTCGGCTACCTCCTCGGCCGCACCGGCAGCCTCGGCGAGGAGGCCGGTGCGGTCCTGAGCCGGCTGGCGTTCTTCGTCGGCGCCCCCGCGCTGCTCTACGTCACGCTCAGCCGGGCCGAGGTCTCCGCGCTGGTGGATGCGCGGTCGCTGGTGTCCTACGGCACCTCGGCGGCCATGATCCTGGCGTACGTGCTGATCGCGCGGCTCGGCATGCGCCGGCCCGCGGGGGAGACCGTGATCGGCGGACTCTCCTCCGGGTACGTCAACGCGGGGAACCTCGGGATCCCGATCGCCGTGTACGCCCTCGGGGGCGCCGAGGCGGCGGTGCCCACGATGATCTTCCAACTCGTCATCCTGGCGCCGACCTCCTTCCTGGTGCTCGACGCGCTGGAACACCGCGGGACACCCGGGCGCTGGCGCCGCGCGTTCGCGCCCCTGCTCAACCCCCTCCTGCTGGCCTCGGCCGCGGGGGCGATCAGCGCCGTCGTGGGCTGGCAGCCCCCGGAACTGGTGATGGCGCCGATCGAGACCCTCGGCGGGCTCGCCGTCCCCGCCATGCTGCTCGCGTTCGGGATCTCGCTGCGCGGGTCCCCGATGCCCGGCCGCTCGGAGATGAAGGCCCAGCTGCTGGTGGTGGTGATCCTGAAGTCGTTCGTGCAGCCGCTGCTCGCCTACGGTGTCGGCCGGGCGGTCGGGCTGGAGGGCGACGTGCTGCTGGCGGCCGTGGTGATCGCCGCCCTGCCGACGGCGCAGAACGTCTTCACCTACGCGATGCGGTATGACCGCGGTGTGATGCTGGCGCGCGAGAGCGTGCTGGTCACCACCATCTTCTCGGTGCCGGTGGTGTTGCTCGCGGCGGCCCTGCTCGCCTGAGTCGGGGCCAGCCGGACCCCGTGCACCGCGCGGCGCCCGGTGGGTGCTGGAATGGCCCGGTGAGTGTTGCTGCGCGCGCCCTGGATCGCACCCCCGCCCCGGCGATCTTCCTGGCCTCCGGACTGTCGCTGTACCTGGGGTCGGCGCTGGCGGTGGGCCTGTTCGCGGTGGCGAGCGCCACCGAGGTGGGCTGGGCGCGGATGGCGGTGGCCGCCGTCGTGCTGCTGCTGATCGTGCGCCCCTGGCGCCTGCGGTGGACCCTCGCCGAGCTCATCGGCTCGGCCGTGTTCGGGCTGGTGCTCGGCGGGATGAACCTTCTGTTCTACGTGGCGATCGACTACCTGCCGCTCGGGGTGGCCGTCGCGATCGAGTTCACCGGTCCCGTGGTGGTCGCCGCGTGGGGCAGCGGCTCCCGGCGCTCCGCCCTCGCGCTGGTGCTCGCGGTACTCGGGGTCGCCGCCATCAGCCTGACCGGGGTGGACTGGTCGGGGGATGCGATCGCCGCCATCGGGTTGCTCGCCGCGCTGGCCGCCGGTGCGTCCTGGGCGGTCTACATGGTGCTCGGGCGCCGCATCGCCGCCCAACGCGACGGCGTGGCCTCCCTCAGCATCGGGATGGCCGCCGCGGCCCTGGGATACGCCCCGCTCGGCATCGGGGGCGTGAGCGCGATGACGGCGAACTGGACGTTGATCCTGGCGGTCATCGGCGTGGGGATCCTCTCCAGTGTGTTGCCCTACACCCTGGACCAGGTGGCGCTCACGAGGCTCAGCGCGAGCACGTTCGCGCTGCTCACCGCCCTGCTGCCGGCGACCGCGACGCTCATCGGGCTGGTGGTGCTCGGCCAGCTCCCGAGCCTGGGGGAACTCGCGGGACTGCTCGCGATCAGCGTGGCGGTGGCACTGGCGACGCGAACGGCGGCCCCTCCATCGAAGGAGGGACCGCCGTCGGAACTACCACCCGGCTAGGGCGACCGACTCAGCCGGTCTGCGTGGGCGAGGGGCTCAGACGCTCGCGCCCTCGCGAGCCGCGGGCGTGATCTCACGCACCCCGGCCGCCACGCGTGCCCCGAGGTCGGCGTCCACGTTGCTCCAGTAGGCGAAGATCCGCTCGAACAACTCCGGGCGCTCCACCTGGGAGACGTGGCCGACGATATTGCTCACCAGCCGGTCGCGGGCGGCGTCGTCCATCACCTCGCGCACCAGCGTGCCGGCCTGACCGAAGTCGTCGTCCTCGGGGTGCAGGGTGGCGGCGGCGCGCACCATCTCACCGTCGTTGGCCCAGTTCCCGGCGTCGCCCGCGGCGGCGGGGTCGGCGTGCGCGCCACCGAGGGAGTTCGGCGCGTACACGGGGGAGTGCGCCGGGGTGAAGCTGTACCGCATCGAGCCCTCCTTGGAGTAGGAGTGGCGCTCGTTCCGGGGCGCGTTGACCGGCAGGTCGGCGTGGTTGGTGCCCACGCGGTAGCGGTGCGCATCGGCGTAGCTGAAGATGCGGGCCTGCAGCATCTTGTCCGGGCTCGGGCCGATGCCGGGCACGAAGTTCGAGGGCGCGAAGGTGGCCTGCTCGATCTGCGCGAAGAAGTTCTCCGGGTTGCGGTTCAGCGTGAGCACGCCCACCGGGATCAGGGGGTAGTCGCCCTTGGGCCACACCTTGGTGAGGTCGAACGGGTTGAACCGGTAGTCCTTGGCGTCCTCGTACGGCATCACCTGCACGAACAGGTCCCACTGCGGGAAGTCGCCGCCCTCGATCGCGGCGTGCAGGTCGCGGCGGTGGAAGTCCGCGTCCTCCCCGGCGATCTGGTCGGCCTGCGCCTGCGTGAGGGTCTCGTTCCCCTGACGGGTCTCGAAGTGGTACTTCACCCAGAACCGCTCACCGGCGGCGTTGGTCCACTGGTAGGTGTGGGAGCCGAAGCCGTCCATGTGGCGCCACGAGCTGGGCAGGCCGCGGTCACCCATCAGCCACGTCACCTGGTGCGCGGACTCCGGGGAGAGCGTCCAGAAGTCCCACTGCATGGTGTGGTCGCGCAGGCCGCTGCCCGGCAGGCGCTTCTGGGAGCGGATGAAGTCGGGGAACTTGATGCCGTCGCGGATGAAGAACACCGGGGTGTTGTTCCCCACGAGGTCATAGTTGCCCTCGGAGGTGTAGAACTTCAGCGCGAAACCGCGCGGGTCGCGCCAGGTGTCGGGGGAGCCCTGCTCGCCGGCCACGGAGGAGAAGCGCAGCAGGGTCTCGGTGGTGGTCCCGGGCTGGAAGACGGCGGCGCGGGTGTAGGCGCTGACGTCGTGCGTGACCTCGAACGTGCCGAACGCGCCGCCGCCCTTGGCGTGCACCACGCGCTCGGGCACACGCTCGCGGTTGAACTGGGCGAGCTTCTCCACCAGGTAGTGGTCGACCAGCGCGATCGAGCCGTCGTTGCCGACGCTCTGGGAGTGGGCGTCGCTGGCGACGGGGGCGCCGGCGTTGGTGGTCGTGTGGGGCTGGGTCATGGCATGCCTCCAATAGGGGTGGAACTGGACAGTGGGGGTCTGGGGCGCTCAGGCGGGCGCAGGGGTGCCCGACGGCGTGGCCGGGCCGGGTGCCGCGTCCGGGTCGGTCCGGGCACAGGTGGGGCACAGGCCCCAGTAGGTCACCTCGGCGGAGGCGATGGCGAAACCGTGGTCGTGCGAGGGCGTCAGGCACGGGGCGTGCCCGACGGCGCAGTCCACATCCGCGATCGCGCCGCAGCGGGTGCACACCACGTGGTGGTGGTTGTCGCCCGTGCGCAGCTCGTAGCGGGCGGGGGACCCGGCCGGCTCGATGCGGCGGATCAGGCCCGCCTCGGTCAGGGCCGCGAGCACCACGTACAGGGACTGCACCGTGATGGTCGGCAGCGTGGCGCGCACGGCGCGGTGCACGTCCTCGGTGTCGGCGTGGGGCCGCTCGGCCAGCGCGGCGATCGTGGCCAGGCGCTGCTGGGTGACGCGCAGCCCGGCGGCGCGCAGCATGGCCGCGCCTTCCTGACTCACCGTCATCTCCATACCCATGACTACATCACAGATATGAGTGATTCACAACTAGCGACCGGTGCTAGCGGGGCGGGCAGCGTGCGGTGGGGGAGGGTGCGACTCACCCGCGCGGCATGCCCCATGGCCCCGAGCGACGTGCCCGGTGCGCCAGACCTCGGCGCACCGGGCACGACGACCCGCCTCGGGTCAGGCCCTGCGCTTGGCCAAGGCCCCGTAGATCGCCAGCACGAGCAGCGATCCCAGGATCGCCAACAGCCAAGTCTGGATACTCCAGAACTCTTCGAGTCCCACACCGAAGATCGCACTGCCGAGGAAGCCCCCGACAGCCGCTCCGATCACCCCGAGCAGGAGCGTGGCGAGCAGCCCACCGGGCGCACGGTCCTTCAGGATCGCCTTCGCGATCGCTCCGGCGATGAGACCCAACACGATCCAACCGATGATGCCCATGTATCTCCCCTTTCGTGGTGCTGAAGCGCCAGGATGACACCGCCGGAACGTCCCGGTCCAAGGCCCCCGCAATACTCGTCCCGGCCTTGACACCGGGGCCGTGAGCGTGCGCACGCCCCGTGCGGATAGCCTCGTGGGGTGCGTGCCCGGCGACTCGTCAGTGGTGTCTCCCGCCTCCTGTCCGGCGGGGTCCCTGTCGCGCCCGCAGGCAGGCGCACGGAGGCTGGAATCGACCCCAAGGTGGTGGTCAACGGGATCCTCGAACTGTGCGTGCGAGTAGGCGAGGCGCTGCTCTCGCTCGGCGCCGATGCCGCCGACGTCACCGACGCCGTGCGCCGCATCGGCCGCGCGTACGGACTGGAACTGCAGGTCGACCTGACCTTCACCTCGCTCGTCGTCGCCTACGACCCCGGGGCCTCCCGCCCGCCGGTGACGATGATGCGCGTGGTGGAGATCCGCAGCGCCGACTACGGCCGACTCGCCGCCGCCAGCACCCTGGCCTACGAGATCGTGGAACGCGAGGGTCCGCGGCTTCGCGCCGACTCCACGGACGAGGACTACACGGCCATCCGTGTCGACCTGGAGCGGGCCCACCGCGAGCTGGACGCGATCATCTCCCAGCCGGTGAAGTACCGCCGCTCGTTGGTCACGGTGCAGATGGCGGTCCTCGCCGGGGCCGTGGCCGTGCTGCTCGGCGGTACCTGGCTCGTGGTCCTGATCTCCGTGGTGGCCGCGGGTGCGCTGGACGCCCTCGTGACCTCGCTCAGCAAGTGGGGCCTGCCGGCCTTCTTCACCCAGATGGCCGGGGCGGGCCTGGTGACCGCGGTGGCGGTGGTGTTGCTCGCTGACCAGTCCTGGATGCCGGAGGCGTTCAACTACGTGCGGCCCTCGGTCGTGGTCGGCTCCACGATCGTGGTGCTGCTGGCCGGGATGTCCTTCGTGGGTGCCGTGGGCGATGCGGTGAACGGATATCCGCTCACGGCCTCCGCGCGCGCCGTGGAGGTGCTCGTCCTCACCCTCGGTCTGGCGATCGGTGTGGGCGGGGTCCTGGCGGCTGCGCGGCGGCGTGGGGTCGCCCTGGACCTGGTGGACCTGCCCGGGGTGTCGCTGCCGCTGGTGGTGGAACTGATCGCCGCGGCCGTGGTGGCCGCCATGTGGGCCTTGGCCTGCCACGCCGGGTGGCGCATCACCCTGATCGCCGCCGGGATCGGCTCGATCGCGTGGGCTGTCTACTCCGCCGGCCTGGACGCCAACCTCGGCGCGGCTGTGGCCTCGGCGCTGGCCGCGCTGGTGGTGGGGTTCGTCTCGGAGTCGATGTCCGGGAAGCTCAAGGTGCCCTCGGTCGTGACCTCCGTGTGCGGGATCGTGCCGCTGCTGCCGGGTCTCGCGATCTACCGCGGGCTGCTGGCATTCGTGGACTCCAACCCGGGGACCGGCGGTGCCGCCTTGCTGCTGGATGCGGCGATGATCGCTCTGGGGCTGGCCGCCGGGGTGACCCTGGGCGAGTTCCTCGCGCGGCGCATCGGCACCGCGCCGCGCCAGGTGCTGCTGCGCGGCACGGTCCGGCGCCGGCGGCGCACCGTGGCCCCCGCGCTCGCAGGCGCTGCCCCCGTGCTGCACGAGACCCCCGCGGCCGGCGACGCAGCCTCGACGTCGGCCCCGGTCTCTCCGGAGCAGCCGGATGACTCGCTGTACCCGTACGCGCAGGATCCGCAGGTCGAGCAGATCGACCAGGGCTGGTCGGGGCCCGGGGTGGTGGAGGGGCGGGAGGTGCCTGGCCGCGAGGATCCGGTAGGCGCCGGGGGCGAGACGCAGCGGTCCGCCGATGCCCCGGACCTCGGGGCCGGGGACGAGGCCGGCTACCCGATCCATGACGACCAGTACCCGCTCGAGTCGGCCCTGTACGTGCCGGAGGACGGTGCGCACTGGGAGGACGACCTGGACCCCGGTCGCGAGGGCGAGTCGTAGGCGCTCGGCCGTACCGGGTGTGACGATGGCCGGGTGAGCCACGTGACCCACCCCGCCCCGAGGGCGACCCTGCGCCGCGCCCGTGCGCGCTGGGTAGGGATCGCCGTAGCCGCCCTGGTGCTCTTCGCGCTCGTGTACGTGCTGGCGGTGCTCACCGACACCGGTCAACGCTGGGAGAACGCGGCGCTCGCCGGCTCCGCAGATGTCCCGACGGACGAGCGTGCCGTGGCCGATGACACCCTGGACGCGATCACCAAGGTGAGCCTCGCCGTCGCCATGGCCCTGATCGGTGTGATCGGCCTGATCCGCGGGGGCATGCGGCTCGCTGCCGCCGGTGTGGGCATCATCGCGGTGGGGCTCGGTGCGGCGGAAGTCCTCAAGCGCTTCGTGCTGCCACGCCCCGATCTCATCGGCGCGGATCAGCCGATCGCGCACAACTCCTTCCCCTCCGGTCACACCACGATCGCGATGACGGTCACGGTCGCGGTCCTCGTGGTGGTTCCCTGGGGGTGGCGCGGGGTGGCCATGGCACTGGTGATGACGTGGTCGGTCTCGCGTGTTGCGGGTCGTGTTCGTGGCCGTCATGGGCATCGGCGCGCTCGCGGCCCTCGCCTCCGGGATCCTGCTGGAGACGACCGATGTGCTCGTTGGGGCGAACGACTCCCCGGACTACCGGGTCCTCATGGAGGCCCAGGCCTTCGCAAGCGCGGGATCGATCGCTGCGGCGCTCGTGGCGTGGTGGAGTTGGCGCCGACTGGAGGTCGTTCCGGTTCGACGGCGCTGACGCCGGTAGCGCCGGGTGCCGTCAGGGCGTGGGCACCGGTACCAGGGCGTCGTCGAACTGGTGGTTCTTCTCCAGCCAGTGCTGCACGTAGGAGCAGGTGGCGGCGAAGGTGCCGCCCTGCCCGGTGACATCGCTGATGGCGGCCTGCACCAGTCGTCCGGCCAGCCCGTGCCGCTCGTGGGCATCGCGCACGACCGTGTGGTTGAACACCGTGACGCCGTCGATCACGTCGTAGGCCGCGATCCCGACGACCTCATCGCCGATCGCGAGCTCGTAGCGTTGCCGCTCCGGGCGATGGGAGATGGCGACGTCGTCGTAGTCCGTGGCGGTCATGCCCTCCAGTGTGCTGCCGATGGTGGGCATGGCGCCACAGGTGGCTGCGCCGTCGGGAAACCCTGCCACCCGGCCTCGA
The DNA here is from genome assembly GCF_002563925.1 of Serinibacter salmoneus. NCBI lineage: Bacteria > Bacillati > Actinomycetota > Actinomycetes > Micrococcales > Beutenbergiaceae > Serinibacter > Serinibacter salmoneus. The sequence goes on from NZ_PDJD01000001.1 coordinate 492,289, forward strand.
GCCGGGCGTGATCAGCCGCCCAGTTCCGGCAGCAGCCACCTGGCCACCTCGAAGTAGATCAGCAGCCCGGTGCCGTCCACGACCGTGGCGATCATGGGCCCGGAGACCACGGCGGGGTCCACGCGCAGCTTCTTCAGCAGCAGCGGGATCATCGAGGCGATCAGCGAGGACCACAGCACGATGCAGGCCAGTGCCACGGCCACGGTGATCATGACCTGGGACTCCACACCCAGGGTCCACGCCCGGATGAACCCGGCGGTGGCCATCGCCGCCGCGATGAAGACCCCGGTGGTCAGCTCCTTGCTGATCACCCGGCCCACGTCCCGCAGTCGTACGTTCTCCGTGGCCATGGCGCGGATCAGGGTGGTGGTGATCTGGGTGCCGGTATTGCCGCCGGTGCCGATGAGCAGGGGGATGAAGAAGGCGAGGGCCACCACGGCGTCCAGCTCGTCCTCGAAGGCCTGTAGCACGGTCCCGGTGTAGGCCTCGGCCACGAACAGCACGAGCAGCCACACGATGCGCTTGCGCCACAGCAGCCACGGGGAGGCGCGCATGTACGGCACCTCCAGCGGTTGGGACCCGCCCTGCCGCTCCGCGTCCTCCGTGGCCTCCTCCTCCACGATGTCCGAGACGTCGTCGGAGGTCACCACGCCCAGCAGCCGGTTGTCGCCGTCCACCACGGGCAGGGCCAGCAGGCGGTGCTTCACCAGCACCTTGGCGGCCTCCTCCTGATCGGTGAGGGCCTCCACGGTGATCACGTCGTGCTCCACCAGGTTGTGGACCACCACATCGGGGTCGGCGAGCACGAGGTCGCGGAAGGAGACCACGCCGTGCAGGTGCTGCTCGTCGTCCACCGCGAAGACGTAGGCGCCGATGTGGGAGTCCTGGCGCAGTTTCGCCTTGTGGGTGCGCACCTCGTGGATCGCCTCACGGGCCGTGGCGGAATCTTGCACCGTGACGACATCCGGCACCATGTGCGCGGCCGCGGAGCCCTCCGGCCACTGCAGCAGTCCGCGCAGTACCTGGACCCGCTCGGTGGGCATGGCCGCCAGCAGTCGCTCCCGCTCCGGGGGGTCCAGTTCACGCAGCAGCGCGGCGGCCCGGTCGGACTCCATCCGGGTCAGCATCGCGGCGGCGTTCTCCGGCGGCGCGATGCGGGTGGCGTCCACCGCCACGTGCAGGTCGAGGGTGTCCACGAGGTCGGCGGCCTGGGCGGGGGGGATGGTGCGCGCGAGCTGCACCACCTCCTCACGGGTGAGGTCGGTGAGCTGGTCCGCCCGATCGACGGGGTCGTCCACCAGGTCGAGCCAGAGTTCGATCGCCTTCGGGGTGCCCAGGGCGATCGCCTGATGCAGGTCGAGTGTGGTGGGTGGGGGAGTTGCGCTGCGCATGGGTGCCTTCCCGGGTCGCGGTCACCGGCCCTAGGATTCTCGCCCACCCCGCAGCGCCCCGCCTGCCGACGGGGTGAATGGTTGGTGAACGCAGTCTGGCACGATCTGAGGGCGCGAGTCGCCGAGGGGGGAGGTGCGTGTGGGTCGCAGTAGGCCCCGTGGGGCTCGAACCCACAACCCACGGATTAAAAGTCCGTTGCTCTACCAATTGAGCTAGAGGCCCGCGCTCGCGGCGGATCCCGGCCACTGGTCGGTCACCGTGCTGTGCCCGACCAGGGTACGGCCCTGCCTGCGCGCAGGGTAATCGCCTCGCCGCGAGCGAGCATTCGCGCGGCCTGCGCACGCGTGGTTCGATGTCACGTGGATCGCTGACTCACCCTGTGTCCCCGGAGGTTCCCCATGCGCCCGTCCCGTCCCTTCTCCGTTGCTGCCGCACTCGGCCTGATGGTCGCGCTCAGTGCGTGCAGCACGTCCAGCGAGAGCGGGGACCTGGAGGCGTTCAGCATCCAGGGGAACTGGACGCTGACCTCCGGCGAGGGGCCGAACGGGGCGGTGGAGCCCGTGGAGGGGTCCCCGATCACCCTGGAGGTGGACGGGCAGGGCACCGTGCACGGCAACTCGGGCTGCAACACCTACAACGGCACCGCAACCGTCGAGGGCAACGCGGTGACCTTCGGACCGCTGATGCAGACCATGATGGCCTGCGACGAGGCTGTGATGACGGCCGAGTACGCCTACACCACTGCGCTCGAGGGCGTGAGCGAAGGATCGGTAGAGGACGGCGGGCTGGTGCTCACGGGCGAGGGTGTGGAACTGCGCTACGACCCGACCGAGTGAGCCCGCGGGTGGCTGCCTGAGGGGCGGCAGGCTGCGGTGCCTTGGTGGGGCCTGTTCCCTCGCGCTCGCGAGGCAGTTGCGTCCCCTTCGCGAGGCAGTCGCGTCCCCCACAGGCCCCGGTTTCGTGATTCGCGAGCCCGTCGTTCCAACCATCGGGGAGCTGCGGCAATGTCCGGATACGCCGAGTACCGACCGGCGACGACCCGCCCTGCCCGGACGCTCGACGTCGATGTGCGAGCCGCCGACGTCGACGACGTGACAGCGATCGTGGAGGTCGAACGCGCCGCGCGCGGCATGGCCCCGGCGGGATTCCTCGAGGCGCTCCGGGCGCTGATGGGCAGGCACGGCACCATCCTGCTCGTCGCCGTGCTCACCGACCTCGGCGCCGCCGGCGAGGGCGTGATCGGCTGGGCCTCGGCCAGGTTCCGAGAACCCGAGGACGCACCGAACGGGTGGTACGTCGGAGGACTCGCCGTCCTCCCTGATGTCCGACGGCGTGGTGTCGCCCGGCTCCTCCTCGCCACCCTGGATGAGCACCGCCCGGGCAATGCCGGACTGCTGCGCAGCATCGTGAACGCCCGCAACCTCGCTTCCCTCGCGCTGCACCGCTCGTGTGGTTTCCGCGAGATCGAGCGAGGTCCAGTGTTCCTCGGAGTCGAGTTCACGGGTGGCGAAGGCGTCCTGCTGGAGAGGCTCACGGCCTGATTCCGCCCGCTCGACCAGCGAATCATCTCGCCGTGAGACTCACGCCTCCTCCTCCTCCTCCCCCCCCTCCCCGGGGAGCCACGTCCCCGCGGGGTGGTGGCTCCGGTGTGGTTGTCCACAGGGACTCGGTGCGGGTGGAGGATGTCAGTCCCTGGTTCTAGTCTGGCTACATCAGTTCGAATCACTGATCTCAGTCAGGGGGTGAGAGGGGATGGTCGCAGAGCTCGCGCCGAGCGCGGCGCCGCAGACCACGAGCGCTCGTGATGGTGGCGCCAACCCCGTCGCGAGCGTTGCTGGGCCCGCGACATCGCCCCCGTCCCCAGCCGATCCTTCCGCCCTTGGTGGCCCTGCGGCGCCTGCCGCACCTGCGGCGCCTGCCGCACCTGCGGCGCCTGCCGCACCTGCGGCGCCTGCCGCACCTGCGGCGCCTGCCGCACCTGCGGCTCCTGCTAGCCCTGCCGCCCCTGACACTGCTGCCGTCCCCGCCAGTCCACCTGATCTCGCCAGCGCGGCTGTGCGGGCGCGGGGTGTGGTGGGGGAGCTGGCGCAGGTTGTGGCGCGGGCGGAGGCGCTGGTCGAGGCCGGTGCCGGTCCGAGTGCGGTGCTGGACCCCGGCGGGGTGGATGGTGCGGGTGGGATGAGCCTGGGCGAGGTCCTGGCGTTGGTGGACACCTGCGCCTCGGTCCTGGGAGTGACACGCACCCGGTTGGCGGGGATCGCTTCCACGGTGGCGCAGCGAGGTGGGCGCGATGCGCGTGATGCGGTCACCGACCGCGCGGCCTCCTCCCGTCAGGGCCTGGGGTCCGCCCGTGCCGAGGCTCAGGCCGGCGCGACCCTGCGGCTGCTGCCGCAGGTGCGGCAGGCCGCCACGACCGGGCAGGTCAGCGAGGGGCACGTGCGTGCGATCAGCAGCGTCCTGGGCGGCCTGGCGCCCGCGGTGCGCGAGGAGTTCGCCTCCCGGGAGGGCATGATCCTGCAACGTGCCAAGCAGGCCAGCGTCCCGGAGCTGCGGCGGGAACTGCAGGCCCAGGCCGCGGCGTTGGAAGCCGACAAGGCCGACGCCTCCTTCGAGGCCGCTCGCTCCCAGCGGCACCTGCGGCTGCGCCCCCGAGGCGGGGGCCTTGCCCTGGAGGGGTTTCTGGACCCCGTCGCCGGCGCGAAGGTGCGCACCGCCCTGGAGGCACTGACCCCCACCCCCGCCCTGGGGGATACCCGCAGTGGGCAGCAACGACACGCCGATGCCCTGGTGATGCTCGCCGACCACGCCCTCAGCAGCGGTAAGCACAAGCCAGGTGCGCAGGTACGCCCCCACCTGAACATCCTCATCCGGGAAGACACCTGGCTGCTGCTGCGCCACCGCCGCCGACAAGCCACCTGCCCCGGCGCGGCGATCACCCGCGCCAGCAGCAGCGCCTTCACCGCCAGCGGGCTCACCTCACCGCCCCCGTTGGCGCAACTGCTGGATGGGACCCTGATCCCCTACGCCGCCCTGGAGGTCCTGGCATGTGACGCGATGGTGCAGCGCCTCGTGCTGGACCCCACCGGTGCACCCTTGGACATCGGGCGCGCCCAGCGCACCTTCACCGGGGAGCTACGCCGCGCGGTCATGGTCCGCGACCGGCACTGCCAATACCCCGGCTGCACCATGCGCGCCGAATGGTGCGAGGTCCACCACATCCTGGAATGGGACAACCACGGCGACACGTGCCTGGCCAACGGCATCTCCCTGTGCAGCCACCACCATCACGAGACCCACACCCGCCACCTGACCATCACCCGCACCCCCACCGGATTCACCTTCACGACCCCCACCGGCATCCCCCTGGGCGCCACCACCCGCACCCACGACCACCTCCTGACCCCGCCACCACCGAACACCAAGCGCCGACCCACCAACCCGAACCACGAGCGCAGGCACACCAACCAACGGCTCGACCCCGGCGATCGGCCCGACCCCGCGGGAAGGCCCGGCGCGGGCGAGGGCCCAGGATGCCGCGGACCCGCGGGCAGTGGCACCGGAGACAGGCCCGACCCCGCAGGGGGTCCAGCGCCAGGTGGCAGGCCCGACCCCGGAGATGGGCCCCACGCGGCGGTGACACTGGCCGCGGAGACCCGTGCGGCGACGACCCAGGCGGTGGCAGCGATGCACCTACGAGGTGAAGCCCGCCTCGATCCGTTCGCCCTGCGTCGTCGCGACGACGACCTCGTACCCCGGCGGCACCCGGCCGTCCAGGATCGCCACGAGCTCGTCGATCTCGGGCAGTTCACCCGCCGTACGTACGTCCACCACGATGTCGTTGGAATGCACCTGTACCTCGGTCACCCGAGCCGTGGGGTCGTCCTCGAGCCACTGCACGGCGGCCGAGTGCACGCGGTCGGTGTAGACCGCCAGCAAGTAGGTCAAGGCGGTGTTCGTGGCGAGCGGGATGCCGACCACGACCAGCAACGCGCTGATCGCGAACACCACTCGGCGCTGGGGTCGCACCACGTGCTCGTTCAGGCGCAGTGCCGTGAACACGAGGGTCCCGGCCAGCACCAGCGCCAGCAGGTTGGAGATGAACAGCGTCAGGGCGCCGACGGCAAGGCCCCAGGAGCCCTCCCCGAGGCACACCCCGACGACGGCGAGCGGCGGCACCAGCGAGATGGAGATCGCGACACCCGGAAGCACGGCCGCGACGTCCCGCCGCGCCAACGCGATCGCCCCGGCGAAACCCGTGGCGATCGCGGCGATGAGGTCCAGCAACCCGGGGGAGGTGCGCCCGGCGATCTGCTCGTTCGCGGTCAGGTTGTAGGTGCCGGGCAGCACCAGGGAGAACGCCACGCCGATGCCGATCACCAACAGCGCCCCGAGCACCGTGAAGTGCACGGAGGATCGCAGCCCTCCCTGGAGGCGACCCGTCGCAAGGCCGAGCGCGAAGCCCATGATCGGCGTGGAGAGCGGGGCGATGATCATGGCGCCGATCACCGTGGCGGTGGAATCCGAGAGCACGCCCGCCGAGGCGATCACCGCGGAGAGGGTGAGCATCGTCCAGTAGGCCGACTTCTTCGGCCGGTGATCCCCTGAGGAGAGGTCGAGGGAGTCCTTCAGTTCCTCCAGCGTGCGCCGCTGGGCCTCCGGTAGAACATGGCGCAGCACTTGAGCGGCCATCGATGGTCCTCTTTCCATGAGCCCGAGACTCGGGGGTAGTCAAGGATCTGAGCCTAGGGCGCGGATCCGGCCCGTGCGCGCGGTCGACCTCCCGCGGTAGGCTGTGATGACGTCACCATCCGGTGCCCCGACGACGAGGACTGCCACCGTGTCTGCTACTCCTACCTCATCCACCACCGATGCCCCCAGCACCGAACTACCGGGCCACGAGAGCCTCGAGGTGCCGGTCGGCGTGCGCCCGGCGCGGTGGTACGACCGCAACGCCTCCCGCCGCGATCTCTCGGGCACCTGGCGCTTCCGCCTCTTCCCCGAGGCCGCCACCGGCGCCGATCCGGCGGACGACGGCGCGGGCTGGGACGAACTGACCGTGCCGGGTCACTGGCAACTCGCGCAGGCGCCCGATGCCTGGCCCTACGGTAAGCCCGCCTACACCAACGTGATCTTCCCGATCCCGGTCGATCCGCCCCGGGTTCCCCGCGCCAACCCGACCGGGGAGTACCGCCTCACCTTCGCCGTCGCGCCCGAGGAGACCGCCGACGGCCGCCTCGTGCTGCGCTTCGAGGGCGTCGACTCCTGGTTCGAGGTCGCCGTCAACGGGGTGCCGTGCGCCACCTCGCACGGGTCACGGTTGCCTACCGAGATCGACGTCACCGAGCTCGTTCGCCCGGGGGAGAACCTGCTGGCGGTGCGCGTGACGCAATGGTCCGCGCAGACCTACGTGGAGGACCAGGACCAGTGGTGGCTGTCTGGGATCTTCCGCGAGGTCACCCTGGAGCACCGACCCGCCGGCGGCATCGAGCACGTCGAGGTCAGCGCCGAGTACGACCACGTCTCCGGCCTCGGCACCCTGCGCATCAGTGCGGAGACGACCGACGCCGCACAGGCCCCCGTCGTGCGTGTGCCCGAGCTCGGCCTCGAGGTGAGCGCCGGGGAGCAGGTGAGCGTCGCCGTCGAGCCCTGGAGCGCGGAGACGCCCCGCCTGTACACCGCCACGGTGTCCACGCCCGCGGAGACCGTCCAGGTCCGGATCGGGTTCCGCACGATCGCCATCACCGACGGCGTGTTCACCGTCAACGGCGCCCCGGTGAAGCTCTACGGCGTGAACCGGCACGAGTTCGAGCCCACGCGCGGGCGCGCGGTCACCGCGGAGACCATGCTGCAGGACGTCCTGCTGATGAAGCGGCACCACGTCAACGCGGTGCGCACCAGTCACTACCCGCCGCACCCGGCCTTCCTCGAACTGTGTGACGCCTACGGGCTGTACGTCATCGACGAGAACGACCTGGAGACCCACGGCTTCGAGTTGCAGGGCTGGCGCGGCAACCCCACCGACGACCCCGCGTGGACCCCGCTGCTGGTGGACCGGGTGACCCGGATGGTGCGGCGCGATGCCCACCACCCCAGCATCATCATGTGGTCGCTGGGGAACGAGGCGGGCACGGGGCGCAACCTGGCCGCGATGGCGGAGGCGATCCGTGGCCTGGACGACTCCCGACCGCTGCACTACGAGGGCGACTGGTCCAGTGAGCACGTGGACGTCTACTCCCGGATGTACGCCTCCACCCACGAGGTGGCGCTGATCGGCCGCGGCGAGGAGCCCGCCCTCGGCGACGGCGAGTTGGACGCGCGCCGCCGCGCGATGCCGTTCATGCAGTGCGAGTACGTGCACGCGATGGGCAACGGCCCCGGCGGCTTCACCGACTACGACGACCTCTTCGAGGCCCACCCGCGCCTGATGGGTGGGTTCGTGTGGGAGTGGATCGACCACGGGATCGCCACCCGTGCCGCCGACGGCACGCCCTCCTTCGGCTACGGCGGCGACTTCGGGGAGGAACTGCACGACGGCTCCTTCATCGTGGACGGGCTCCTGCTGCCCGACCGCACGCCCTCGCCCGGGATGGTCGAGATGGCGGCCGTGTACGCCCCGATCCGCATCGAGGCGATCGAGCAGCTCCCAGGCACGATCGAGGTGCGCAACCGGTACGCCTTCCGCAGCACCGAGCACGTCGCGCTGACATGGGCGCTGCTGGCCGACGGCGAGGAGCTCGCCACGGGCGAGGTCGACGCCGAGGTCATCGCACCGGGCGAGTCGCTGCTGCTGACCCCGGAGGCGGTCGGCGCCGAGATCCCCCTAATGCCGGAGGGGCCGGCCGTGTGGTGGCGGATGTGGGCGCAGGTGCGTCCCGAGTCGCGCGCCGAGTGGGAGCCGGAGGACTTCGTGCTCGGGGCCGGGCAGGTCATGCTCAGCCCGCATGCCGGGCTGGAGACGCCGACCGGTGAGGTGGTCGCGCTGGCCGACGGCTGGCAGGTGGGCCCGGTGCGACTGGACGGCGCGGGCCGGCCGGTCAGCATCGGCGACACCGCCGTCGCGGACTCCCGCATCGATGCCTGGCGCGCCCGCACCGACAACGACCGGCGGCCCGGCGGGCAGACCGGGGGCGAGGTCGTACCGATACCCGCCGACGGCGAGGTCTGGGAACGGGCGGGGCTGTCCCGACTGCACGAGCGGCTGGACGACGCCGGACTGGTGGCCGGGGCGCTGGTGGTCACCGGGCGTACCGCCGGGGCCGGGACCGACTGCGGACTCGCCGTGCGCTACACCTGGCGCGTCGTGGACGAGCGCACCGCGGAGGTGAGCGTGAGTGTGGTGCCCGACGGTGTGTGGCCGGGTCCCGTGGCTCGGCTGGGCTGGTGGCTGGCGCTGGAGCAGGCAGAGGCCGGTTCGGTCGCGGTGGAGTGGGTCGGGCAGGGGCCGGGGGAGTCCTATGCGGACTCGACCCGGGCGGCGCTGCACGGGCGCTACGCCCACACGGTCGATGAGCTCCAGACCACCTACTCGGTGCCGCAGGAGAACGGCGCCCGGCGCGGCGTGACCCAGGTGCGCCTGGGTCTGGCGGGCGGCGACCTCGAGCTGGAGGTCGGCGACGTCACCCTGGGCACGCGCGTGATCGAGGGCGCCGAGTTCAGCGCACGGCCGTGGTCGGATGGGGCCCTGGACGCCGCCGCGCACCCGCACGAGGTGGCGCCCGACGGGCTGCTGCACCTGCACCTGGATGCCGCGCAGCACGGCTTGGGGACCGCCGCGTGTGGCCCCGGCGTGCTGCCGAACGCGGCGCTGCGACCGGCGCCGGCCACGATCCAGCTCCGTCTGCGCACTCCCGGTGGATGGCAGCGATGACTGACCTCGCCCGGGTGCTCCCGGTGCCTGACCCGCCGCGCAACGCCGTCACGGGTTGGGCCCGGGAGCGCCTGCGAGCGCTGTGTAGTGCGGATCTGAGCGACTACCTCGAGCTGGTCGACACGTACGGCGGGATCGTGATCGGTGACTTCATCTGGCTAATCCTCCCCGGCGACTTGCCGATCGAGGAGCGCACCACCGTCGAGCCGTATTAGCGCAGTAGGTGGGTGCCAGGAGGCGCAGCCGCGAGACGTCCGTGGCCTACGGCATGCGCAGAAGGTGCCCGTGGGCGTCCTTGGGCAGGTACGGATCGGAGACGGCGGAGACGGACAGGGAGTCCAGCCGCAGCCACGCGCCGTGACTGGTCAGGAAGGCGGTGTCGGCGGCGTCGCGGCCGGTGGCGATCCGGGCCAAGGACTGGCGGGGTGCCAGGCGGGTGCCGTCGATCACGTGCCAGGCGCCGTTCACCCAGGCCTCGGCCACGGCGTGGAAGTCCATCGGGTCCAGGCCCGGGGCGTACACGGCCGCGACGCGGGCGGGGATGTCCAGGGCGCGCAGCATCGCGACCACCACGTGCGCGAAGTCGCGGCAGACGCCCTGCCGCGCCAGGAGGCACTCCACCGCGCCGTCGGTCACGCGACTGAAGCCGGGGGTGTAGGAGAGGTACTCCCACACCCAGTGGCCCACCGCGAGCACGAGTTCCTCGCCCGAGAGGCCGGGGAACTCCGCCTTCGCCATGCCCATCAGGCGGTCGGCCTCGGCGTACCGGCTGGGTCGCAGGTACATCAGCAGGTCCACCGGTCCGCCGGCCTCGCCGATGATCTCGGTGCCGTCCTCGTCGTCGTGCGCGGCGTCGATCTCGTCCCACGTGGACTCCACCGTGGCCCGGTAGCGCAGGCTCAGCGGGGTCCCGGAGAGCTCCGGTGCGACCTCGAGCGCGTGGATGACGCCGTGGTGCGCGGTCGGGATCTCCTCGGGGACCACCTCCTCGTCCCCCACGCGCAGGGTCAGCTCCTCGGTGATGCGCAGCCCGGGCACCCGGGCGAGGGCGACCATGAAGGCCAGGGAGGCAGCGCCGTCGCCCAGGGTCAGGTCGATGGCGGAGGTGACATGGCGAAGCACCCCCCGAGCCTACGGGGCGTCCGGGCCTCGCCACAGGGGGTCGCGGCACACAGGGGTGACAATGGGGTGATGCACGACGGCGCACACCGGCCCAGGCGTCCGGCCTCCCTGGACCCGATCGAGGCCGCAGAACTCCCGGGCGGGGTGGACCCCGCCGACCGGGTGCAGGTCGCCCACGTCACGGCGCAGGCCGTGGTCTCCCGCGAGGGTGACCTGGATCCCGAGGTGGTGCGCCGGGTGGTCACACTGGTGGACACCGAGGGCCTGGAGGTGGTGGCGGCGCTGTGGGCGGATGCGACGCCGCACTCCCTGCCCGGCGCGCTGTGGCGGCTGTACGCCATGAGGGAGTGGATACGCACCGATCCTCGGGAGGTCGCCGAGGCCTACGGGCTGGGGGCGCAGCGCGCCGTCGTCGCGGACGCGGTGGCGGGCGTCGCCTCGCCACCGGGACCCGCGGAGGTGGCGGACCTGGCCGATGCCGTGCTCTCCGGGGCGGTGACCTCCGACCTCGACGTGGCCCTGGACCGGGCCGCGGCCTTCTACCGCGTGGTCGCCACCGGGGCCGCGCTGGGGGCCGATCTGCATGGTCTGCCGCACGGCGAGCAGGCGCGCGAGACGACCGAGCGAGCGGGGCGCCTGGCGCGCACCGCCACCGAGTTGCAGACGGCGGCACGCGCCGCCCGGGCGGGAGTACTGGAATGAGCGGGGCCGAGGCGAGCATCGAGGTGGCGGAGGCTCTTGCGCTGGCCGCACGGGTGGCCGAGCACGACGGCGTGGCCGCGCTCTCGGAGGACCACCGCCTGGCGCTGGAGGGCGGCAGGCCCGGGCACCTGGCGTGGCGCGGTGGGGACGGGGCCCTGGTGGCCCTCGCGGCACGGGCGCACGACGCCGTGGAGCTCATGGTCGACCCCGCCCATCGCCGCCTGGGGTGGGGTAGCCAGGCGCTGGGGGAGGTGCTCGCCGAGGAGCCCGAGACGCGGTTGTGGGCACACGGTGATCTGCCCGGTGCGCGTGCGCTGGCCGCCAGTGCCGGCCTGCGGCCGGTCCGTGAACTGTTGAAGATGTCCCGTGCACTGGGGGAGGCGCAGGCACGCGAGGGCGGTGCCGTGGATGCAGCGGACGGTGTCACCCTGGACCTGGTCGCGCTCGATGAGGCGACCGACCCCGACCGCCATCGCGCGCTGTGGCTGGACCTCAACCGGCGCGCGTTCGCCGACCATCCCGAGCAGGGCCGGTGGGGCCAGGACGACCTCGCGGCCCGAGAGGCGGAGGCGTGGTTCGAACCCGCCCTGATGTGGCTGGCCTACCCACGCAGCGCCAGCGGCGAGGTGGCGCCGCGACCCGCGGCCAGCGTGTGGGTGAAGGCGGAGGCACCGCAGCGCGCCGAGATCTACGTCCTCGCGGTCGACCCCGAGCAGGCCGGGCGACGGGTGGGCACCCGGGTGCTCGCGGAGGCCCTCGCGCAGGTCGCGCGGCGTGGCTGGCGCGAGGTGGAACTGTACGTGGACGGCGCAAATCTGGCCGCGGTCCGCCTCTACGAGGGACAGGGATTCGCGGTGGAAACGCGGGATGTCCAGTACGTGGCGGCGACCGGGTGAGCAGGTGACCAGGCGGTGCCGGGTGCGTTCCGTCGTCGCATTCCCGGCGGTGGGGTGACACGATAGCCCCATGACCGAACAGGCCGTCGCCGAGACCTCCCCCAGCCCGGAACAGCCGGAGTTGCCCGCCGATCGGTTCGCCGACCGTGAACTCTCCTGGCTCGCCTTCAACGAGCGCGTGCTGGAGCTGGCGGAGGACCCGGACCTGCCGTTGCTGGAGCGGTGCCGGTTCGCGGCGATCTTCGCCTCGAACCTGGACGAGTTCTTCATGGTGCGGGTGGCCGGCCTGAAGCGCCGCATCGCCACCGGGCTGGCCGTGACGGCCGCCTCGGGGCTCACACCGCGGCAGGTGCTCGAGGCGATCTCGCTGCGCGCCCATGAGTTGATGGAGCGGCACGCACGGGTGCTGCCGGACCTGCTGCAGCCGGCGCTGGCGGAGCAGGGGATCACATTCGTGCACTGGGCCGACCTCTCGCCCAGCGAGCAGGAGCGGCTGCACAAGTACTTCCGCAAGCAGATCTTCCCGGTGCTGACGCCCCTCGCGGTGGACCCGGCTCACCCGTTCCCCTACATCTCGGGGCTCTCCCTGAACCTGGCGGTCGTCGTGCGCAACTCCGCCACCGAGAAGGAGCACTTCGCTCGAGTGAAGGTGCCGCCGTCGCTGCCCCGGATGATCGCGGTGGAGGACGCCGTGGCCAAGGGTGAGGTGGAGAAGACCACCACGCGCTACATCTCCCTCGAGGAACTGATGGCGGCGCACCTGCACTACCTCTTCCCGGGCATGGAGGTGGTGGAGCACCACACCTTCCGGGTCACCCGGAACGAGGACCTCGAGGTGGAGGAGGACGACGCGGAGAATCTGCTCAAGGCCCTCGAACGTGAACTGCTGCGCCGCAGGTTCGGCCCCCCGGTGCGCCTCGAGCTGGCACCCGACATGTCCCACCAGATCCGTCGTCTCCTGGTGCGCGAACTGGGCGTGCAGGAGCACGAGGTGTACGAGCTGCCCGCCCCGCTGGACCTCACCGGCCTGAACGTGGTGGCCGACACCGACCGGCCCGATCTGCAGTACCCGCGCTTCGCGGGCCGCACCCCCCGTGCCCTGGCGGAGGTGGAGAGCGCCAGCCCCACGGACTTCTTCGCGGCGATCCGTGAGCGCGACATCCTGCTGCACCACCCCTACGACGCGTTCTCCACCAGCGTGCAGCAGTTCCTGGCCCAGGCGGCGGCCGATCCGGCGGTCCTGGCGATCAAGCAGACCCTCTACCGCACCTCGGGCGACTCGCCGATCATCGACGCCCTGATCGACGCCGCAGACGCCGGTAAGCAGGTACTGGCGATCGTGGAGATCAAGGCCCGCTTCGATGAGCAGGCCAATATCTCCTGGGCACGCAAACTGGAGCGCGCCGGGGTGCACGTGGTCTACGGCATCGTGGGGCTGAAGACGCACTGCAAGCTCTCGCTCGTGGTGCGTCAGGAGAACGACGGGCTGCGCCGGTACTGTCACGTCGGCACCGGGAACTACAACCCCAAGACCGCGCGGCTGTACGAGGACCTGGGCCTGCTGACCTGCGACGGCGAGGTCGCGCAGGACCTGACTCGGCTGTTCAACCAGCTCTCCGGGTACGCCCCGAAGAGCCGGTTCCACCGCCTGCTCGTGGCGCCACGCGACATCCGCACCGGGCTGGTCTCCCGTATCGAGCGGGAGATCGCCAACCACCAGGCGGGTCGCCCGGCGTGGGTGAACATCAAGGTCAACTCGATCGTGGACGAGGCCACCATCGATGCCCTCTACCGAGCCTCGCAGGCCGGGGTGCCGGTGGGCCTGGTGGTGCGCGGGATCTGCGCGCTCAAGGCGGGCGTGCCCGGCATGAGTGAGAACATCACCGTGCGCTCGATCCTGGGCAGATTCCTCGAACACTCCCGGATCTACTCCTTCGCGAACGACGGCGACCCGGAGTACTTCATCGGCAGCGCCGACCTCATGCACCGCAACCTCGACCGCCGGGTCGAGGTGCTGGTGCGGCTGACCGACCCCGATCACAAGGCGCAGCTCGCGCGGCTGTTCGAGGTGTCGCTCGCGGACACCACCAGTTCCTGGCACCAGGTGCACCAGGACGGCGAGCAGCGCTGGGTGCGCCACGCCAAGGACGAGGCGGGTCAGCCGCTGCTGGACCTGCAGGCCTCCCTCACCCCGCGCCAGCGCGCGCGGGTGCGGTGACCGCTCGCGGCAACGGGGGTGGAGCATGGCCGCAGGGGGAACGGGGACGGCGCAGCGCGCCGCGCTCGCTGACGCCTCGAACGGTGCGCTGATGGCGCCCGCGGTTCACGCTGCGGGCGCCGTGGTCTGGCGGGTGGTCGGGCGCGCCCTGGAGGTACTGCTCATCCATCGCCCCAAGTACGACGACTGGTCGTGGCCGAAGGGGAAGATCGTGGCGGGCGAGACGCTCCCGGCCTGCGCTGTGCGGGAGATCGCCGAGGAGACCGGGGTGGTGGTCGCGCTCGGGCAGCCGCTGCCCGCCGTGCGCTACCGGCTCCCGGACGGCCGGGCGAAGATCTGCCACTACTGGTCGGCCCGGGCGCTCGATCACTCCTCACCGGCGGCCGCGGCGCGCGGGGGGGTGCCGCCGTGCGACGAGGCGGAGGTGGACGAGGCCCGCTGGGTGTCGGCCTCCCAGGCGCGGCGTATGCTGACCAGTCCATCCGACCGCGCACCGCTGGATGCCCTGGTGGACCTGTTCGAGGACGGCCACCTGGCCACGCACGCCCTGGTCGTGTTGCGCCACGCGCGGGCGAAGAAACGCAGCGCGTGGCCGGGCGGCGAGGAGACGCGGCCCCTGACCGCGGTCGGCCTGCGGCAGGCCAGTCATCTCCCGGAGACCCTCTCTGCCTTCGGCGCCGAGCAGGTCTTCACCAGTCCGTGGGAGCGGTGCGCGGCGACGGTCGCACCCTACGCTCAGGCCGCGGGCGTGGCAGCGGTGACGGTACCGACTCTGACGGAGGCGGCGGATGCCGCCTCCCCGCGGCGGGCACGGCGTTCGGTCTCGGAGATCCTCGCTCTCTTCCGCCGCAGGCAGGAGGCGCCGATCGGCGCAGTGCTGTGCACCCATCGGCCGGTGCTGCCCACGGTGCTGCAGGCGCTCGCGGCGGTGGCGCCCAACCGGGTGCGGGCACGCCTGCCGCAGGCCAATCCGTATCTGCGCACCGGCGAGGTGCTGGTGGCGCACGTGCTGCCGCGGCACCGCCGGGGCCTGAGGATCGTGGCTGTGGAACTGCACCGCGCCCGGGTCTGACCGCACGCCGTGTGGGGGCGACGTCACACGAGGAGGGCGACGACCCCCGCGATGACCCCGTAGCCCGCGGCACCCAGCACAGCGGCGGCCGGCAGCGTCACGAGCCAGACCCCACCGATCCGGCCCGCGACGCCCCACCGCACGGCGGAGACCCGCTGGGTGGTGCCGGTCCCCAGGATCGCGCAGGTGATCGTCTGGGTCGTCGAGATCGGGGCGTGCAGGCCGATGGCCATGACGTACAGGACGGCAGCGGAGACGGTCTCGGCCACGAACCCGCGCGCCGGGTCGAGTCGGATCAGGCGGCGCCCCAGGGTGCGAACGATCCGCCACCCGCCGGCGTAGGTGCCCAGGCTCAACGCCGCTGCGGCGGCGAGCTTGACCCACACGGGAACCCCGGAGTCGCGTTCCAGCGACCCGGTGGCGAACAGAGCGAGCAGGATCACGCCCATCGTCTTCTGCGCATCCTGTAGGCCGTGCCCGAGGGCGACGGCGGCGGCCGAGACCGTCTGCGCGAGGCCGAAGCCGCGCTGTGTGCGGCCACGGGGTCGTCCGCGCAGCGCCCACAACAGCGCTGCCATGGCCAGGTAGGCCAGGACGAATCCGACGAGGGGGGACAGGAGCATCGGGAAGACGACGTCCGAGCCGACGTCGTGCCATGGGATGGCGAAGGATCCCGCGATCCCCGCCCCCACGAGGCCACCCACGAGGGCCTGGGTGGAGGAGGAGGGGTAGCCGCGCCACCAGGTCAGGAGATTCCAGGCGATCGCGCCCAGGAGCGCCGCCAGGATCACCGTCAACGCCTCCACCGCTCCGCCCTGACTGGTGGGATCGACCGAGATGATGCCGGTGGCGACCGTCTCGGCCACACCTGTGCCGAGGAGGGCTCCCACGAAGTTCATCGCGCTCGCCAGGATGATGGCGGTACGCGGGGTGAGCGCCCGCGTGGTCACCGAGGTGGCGATCGCGTTGGAGGTGTCCTGGAACCCGTTGGTGAACCCGAAGGTGAGAGCGACGGTCACCACCAGGACCAGGAGGGCGACCTCCACGCTCACGCTTCCTTGACGGCGATCGTCTCCACGATCTGCGCGAGATCGCGGAAGCGCTCGAGCGCACGCACGAGCGCGTCCGCCAGCATGGACAGCCGGATCATCTCGAGCGGGTCGATACCGGCGTCGCTGTGTCCGGCCAATAGGTCGG
The DNA here is from genome assembly GCF_002563925.1 of Serinibacter salmoneus. NCBI lineage: Bacteria > Bacillati > Actinomycetota > Actinomycetes > Micrococcales > Beutenbergiaceae > Serinibacter > Serinibacter salmoneus. The sequence continues at coordinate 508,755 of NZ_PDJD01000001.1, forward strand.
CCACGAACCTCTCGTGAGCGCGCCGGCTGTGTGAGACGAGCCCGGACAGCTGCACGCACACATCGCGCAGGGCGGTCATGCGCGAGAACTCCCCACCGGCGGAGTCCACGAGTTCGCTGCAGCGTTGGATGGACTCCACCTGTGCCACCAGGGGTTCGGGCAGCCGCGGCAGGCGAGCGGCGGCCACGCGATCGCCGGTTCGTGCGATCTCGTCCACGCAGGCGTCCAGCGCGGTGGCGAGGCGGTACAGGTCCTCCCGATCGTAGGGCGTGACGAACGAGGCGACGACGCGGTCCAGCACCGCGCTGCGCGCCTGGGCGGCGTCCCGTTCCACCGCGCGCATCCGCTCCAGGATCTCGCTCCGCTCAGCGACCGTGCTCCCGATCATGGTCACCAGCAGGCCGCAGGCCACCGACGGCAGGGCCGCCTGAGCGCGCAACAGCGGGAAGATCACCGCGTCGCGCGGGGTCAGACGCAAGCGCACAGGGCCTCCAGTTCGCTGGGCGGGACGCCCGGGGGGATGGACGTTCGCGTCACCTTATCGCGCAGGATGACGCCCGTTTGACGCCGGGGTGAGCCCGGGACTCAGGGTGGGACGGGCAGTGGCGCGGTCGTGTCAATCGGGCGTTGACGGCGCAGCCTCAGGCCGGTGAGGCGGCGCCGTCCTGCTGGGAATCGGGTTCGCGCCGCTCACGCGGCGGCTCGAACCGGTACCCGACGTTACGCACCGTCCCGATCAGGCCCTCGTGCTCGCTGCCGAGCTTGGCCCGTAGCCGCCGCACGTGCACGTCCACGGTGCGGGTGCCGCCGTAGTAGTCGTACCCCCAGACCTCCTGGAGCAGCTGCGCCCGGGTGAAGACCCGGCCGGGGTGCTGGACGAGGTACTTCAGGAGTTCGAACTCCTTGTAGGTCAGGTCCAGGGCCCTACCGCGCAACCGCACCGTGTAGCCGCTGGGGTCGATCATGAGGTCGCCGGCCTCGATCTCGCTGTCCTCCGCCGCAGCGCGATGCGTGCTGCCCGATTCGGCGAGCAGACGCAGCCGGGTGGACAGTTCCGCGGGCCCGGCGGTGTCCAGCACGATGTCGTCGCTGCCCCAGTCGGCGCCGACCACCGTCAACCCGCCCTCGGTGAGCACCAGCAGGAGAGGCACCGTCAGGCCCGTGGTGCGGATCAGGCGGCAGGTCGTGCGTGCCGTTGCCAGGTCGCGACGCGCGTCGAGGATCACGATGTCGGAATCCGGCGCGTCCAGGAGAGCGGAGGGCTCGACCGGCAGGACGCGGACCCGGTGATTGAGCAGCGCGAGCGCGGGTAGCACCTGCGATGACCCACCGGGCTCCGACGTCAGAACGAGCAGTTCCGCCACAGTTCCTCCGGTTATCGACGAGGGGAGAACTGTGACCACCTTATTGCAGTAGCGTGGAAGACAGGTCCAGACCGTCTTGCCGCCCCGGGAGAATGAGCCACGTGGTCACGCTGCTGAGCCCGTCGTTGCGCGCCATCACCAGCACGGTGGCGGCCGCGCTCGTCGTCGTGCTCGCCTACCTGGCGTGGCCCGCCGCCCTGGTGCTGGTGGCGGTGCTTACAGGAGCCTTCGCGGTCGGCTGGCCACGACTGCTCGGTCTGCCCGCGCTGCTGGGTAGCCGCGTCGTCCTGGGCGCGATCGCCATCGCCTCCTTCGCCGTGCTCGCCCTCGGTGGCGCCCCCGGCGACCTCGTGCTGGTCGCCGCGCTCGGCGTGGTGGCCGCGATCGTGGCCGAGCTCCTCCGGCGCGACGGCCGGCCGCGACTGGTCGAGTCGCTCTCCGGCACCGTGGCCGGCTCGGTGGCCGTGTTGGCCGCTGCGGGATGGCTGAGCATCCCGGACGAGCCGCTCTCACTCGCGCTGGTGGTGGCGGCCGCCGGTGCGATCGCCGGTGGCTCGGCCTGCGAAGCGCTGCACATGCGCCCGTGGCCCCACGCGGCGTTGGCGATCACCGTCGCCACTCTGATCGGTCTCGGTGCGGGCCTCGCACTGCCCGCGATCGGCCCGGTGATCGGCGTGCTGATCGGTGCGGGAACGGGTGCCATGGTGGCCACCCTGCACGAGTTGCTCGGGCGCTTCCCGGCCTCGGGTCGAGTCTCCGCTGCCCTGGCGGCAGCCGTGATGCCGGTGCTCGTGGTCGGTCTGCCGATCTGGGTGATCGGGGAGTACTTCCTGTAGCCGCCCGGGTAGGGTAGGACCATGCTGCACATCATCTTCACCGGGCTGGTGATCGCGGTCGCACTGGCCACCACGTGGTTCGCCGGGTACGTCGTCTACCGACTGTTGAAGCGCACCGCCTGATGTCCTCCTTCGTCCTGCCCGACGGCCTGGGACCCGAGTTGTACCCGCTGGCCTGGATGGTGGGGACCTGGCGCGGCCCCGGCGTGCTGTCCTACCCCGACATCCCCGAGCGCGGCATCGTCGCCGACCTCTCGCTCACGCACGACGGCGGGCCGTACCTGATCTACTCGGCAACCCTCTCGCTCCTGGAGGGGGAGGTGCCGCCGCCCGATCAGCCGTTCGACCCCCGCGCGCTGGAGGTGGGCGAGGTCTGGTCGGCGGAGTCCGGATTCTGGCGGCCCGCGTCCGAGGGCGAGGCGCAGCCGGTGGCCGGCGCGCCGGCCGACGCCCCGGACCCGAGCGGCATCGAGGTGCTGCTGGCCGAGGCCAGTGGCCACGTCTCCGTTCATGTCGGCACCGCCCAGGGCCCGCGGATCGACCTCGCCTCACATCACATCGCGCGCACCGCCACCGCGTCGGAGGTCGTGGCGCAGCGCCGGATGTACGGGTGGGTGCGCGGCCAGATCTTCTGGTCCACCGAGTTGGCGGCCTTCGGCCACGAGTTGCAGACCTACGCCACCGGGCGCCTGATGCGCCTCGACGACCCGACGGCGTGAGCGCCGTGCTCGGCCGCAGTGGCGCCGTGGCGGCGACCGCCCCGGATGGGGGCGTCGCGGCGCACTACGGCGATCCGATGCGCGAGCAGCGCGCGCTCGTGCGCGGTGCGGCCGTGGTGGACCTGAGCCACCTCGGCGTCCTCGCCGTCACCGGCCGGGATCGGCTCACCTGGCTCGACACGCTCTCCAGCCAGTGGCTGCGCGACCTCGCCCCCGGCGTCGGCGCCGAGCTGCTGCTGCTGGACCCGAACGGACGGGTGGAGCACGCCGCGGCACTCCTGGACGACGGCGAGACCACGCTGCTGGTCACGGAGTCCGGCCGGGCCGAGCCACTCGCTCAGTTCCTCGACTCCATGCGGTTCATGCTCGATGTCCAGGTCACCGTGCGCGAGGACGTCGCGGTCCTGGGCACGATCGCGGCCGGGGACGGCGCCGCGCTCGCCGTCCTTGCCGCGCCGGACCCACCGGTGCAGGTCCACGGGATCTGGCGGGACCCGTGGCCCGGGGTGGTCCCCGGCGGGACCAGGTACGCCCTGCTCCCCGACGACGCCACCCACCCGGGGCGCCAGACGCCGGGTGCGCTCGTGCTGCTCCCCGCCGACGCGCTCGAGGACGCGGTCGCCGCCGTGGAGCGGGCGGGTGGCGCAATCGCGGGAACGATGGCGTGGGAGGCGTTGCGGATCGCGGCCTGGCGCCCGCGCCTGGCCCGCGAGGTGGACCACCGCAGTCTCCCGCACGAACTGGACTGGCTGCGCACCGCCGTGCACCTGAACAAGGGCTGCTACCGCGGCCAGGAGGGCGTGGCGCGGACGTTCTCCACCGGACGGCCGCCGCGCCGCCTGGTGATGCTGCACCTGGATGGCTCCGAGCACCTGATCCCGGAGGCCGGCGCCGATGTGGCGCTGGGGGAGAAGGTGGTGGGCCGGGTCACCTCGGTGGCCAGGCACCACGAGCTGGGGCCCATCGCCCTGGCGGTCCTCAAGCGGTCCACCGATGCCGCCGCCGAGGTGCAGGTCGCCGGTCCCGGGGGCGCGATCGCGGCCTCTCAGGAGGTCATCGTCTCCCCGGACGGCCTGGGTGAGGGCCGGCCGCAACCGCGCGGGCCGCTCGCCGGCGGGCTGCGCCGCCGCACCCTCTGACCGTGACCTCCGCGCGCGAGGACACGCGCTGGCAGGCCTTCTGGCGGGAGCGGGGGATCGGGGCCCGCCTGGGGTACGCGCGCGTCGCCTCCGCCCTCGGTCCGATCGCCTGGGTGAGCCTGGCGGCCGGGGTCGCCTACGCCGTCGCCGGCGCGATGCTCGGGCACGCCTACCCGTTCTTCGCGGCCGTCGCGGCTTTCTCTGCGCTCGGCTTCAGCCCCGATGTGCATCCCCGGCGGGTGGGGGAGGTCGCCATCGGCATCACCCTGGGCGTGGGCATGGGCGAACTGGTGCAGTACCACTTCTCCTCCGGCCCGATCCAGATCGGCGTGGTGGTGTTCGTGGCGGCCGTCATCGCACGGTTCCTCGACCCCTCCCCGGTGCTCACCACCCAGTCCGTGGTCCAGGCGATCGTCGTGCTCGGCCTGCCTGCGGTCGCGGCCACGGGCGGGCCGGTCGGGCGTTGGACCGACGCCCTGGTGGGCGGCGCCGTCGCACTGGTCTTCTCGATCTTCATCCCGAAGGACCCCCGCAAGCGTCCCCGCTCGCTGGCGCGCAGCACGATCGCGGAACTCGGGGAGGTGCTCACCTCGCTCGGCGCGGCGCTGCGGGTTCCCGAAGAGGCCGAGGTCCTGGACGCGTTGGCGAGGGCGCGCGCGACCGGGCGGCAGTTGGCCACCTGGGAGCAAGCGGACGAGGCCGCACGCTCCACGGTGCGGCTCTCTCCCGCCTGGCGGCGTTTCCTGCCCGAACTCACTCGGCTGACCGCCGCGTGCGAGTTCACCGATCGAGCCATCCGCTCCACCCGGGTGCTGGCGCGTCGCCAGGTCGTGCTCGCCCGGGAGGGTTGGCGCGACGAGGAACTGGCGGGCCTGGTGGAGGAACTCGCCATCGCGACCCGACGGTTGGCGGCCCACATCGGCGCCGGCCGCGAGGGGGTCCAGGTGCGAGGGGACCTGCAGGCGATCGCCGTGCGGTTGCGCACCTCCGGTGAGCGGGACCCGGTGCGGCACACGGTGCTCTCGCTGCTGCGCTCGGTGGTGTTCGACCTGCTGCGCGCGGCGGGGGCCGATGAGGCCGAGGCCACCCGCGCCTTCACCCGGACCTGAGCATCGTTCACGGGATCGGGCGCGCTCCGGTTACCCTCGAGGGGTGATCGCGTACTACATCAACTACGGCGTCTGGGTGATGCTCGGCGCCGTTGCCGTGGTGATCGAGGTGCGTGCACTGATCGATGCCGTGCGCCGGTCCCCGGACACCTTCACCGCCGCGGACAAGCGGACGAAGACATTCTGGTCGCTTCTGCTGGCCGCCGGCCTGTTCTTCGGCTACCTCGCGCTACCCGCGATCCCGCTCGGGCCGATCGTGCTCGGAGCGGGGCTCGGTGGCAGCCTGTTCATGATCCTCGCGGTGCTGCCCGCCGCGATCTACCTCGCTGACGTCAAGCCCGAGGTCGCGCGCTTCACGCGCCGCCCGCCCCGCTCCTCCGGCGGCTGGTAGGTGCGCGCGGTCCTGCAGCGGATCGACTCCGCCCAGGTGACGGTGGACGGCGAGGTGACCGGCGCCGTCGAGGGGGAGGGGCTGCTGGCGCTGGTGGGGGTCACCCATGAGGACACACCCGCCCACGCGGCCACGCTGGCCCGCAAGATCGCCGAGCTGCGGATCCTGCGGGGCGAGCGGTCGGTGAGCGAGGCGGGCGCCGGGGTGCTCGTGGTCAGCCAGTTCACGCTCTACGGCGACGCCCGCAAGGGGCGACGACCCACCTGGAGCGCCGCCGCCCCGGGCCCGGTGGCGCAGCCTCTGGTCGAGGAGGTCATCGCTGCCCTGCGCGAGCGCGGCGTGGCGGTCGCGACCGGGCGCTTCGGCGCCGACATGCGGGTCTCGCTGGTCAACGACGGTCCCACCACGCTCGTGCTGGACGTCTGAGCCACTCCCTCAGGCGCTGGGGAACCGGTAGGCATCCATGAAGAACGGCTCCCAGATGTGCCCGTCGAGGTCGCGGAAGGCCCGCGTGTCCACGAAGCCCAGGTCCTCCATGGGGCGTGCGGCCGCACCACCGCCGGCGAGCACGCCCTCGACCAGGGTGTCCACCGCGTCACGGCTCGGCAGGTTCTCGGCGCTGTAGGTCTCGTTGAACGAGTAGCCGAGCGCGGTCCAGAACTCACGGGTGCGCGCGACGTCCGCGACCTGCAGGTTGGGGAAGAACATGGGCATCCTCTCCTCGGGGCGCCTCGTTGGTGACGCGCCTGAGGGAATGACCGTGCGCACCGGGAGAACTCATCGCCCGCGCCGCCCCGACTCTGCCGGGGGCGAACACGGGCATCCCGAGGCAACGGGCACGGTTAGCCTGTACGTCAAGCCGCCCCGACGGTCGTGCGATGCGACCGACGAAGCCGGAAAGAAGGTGCGCCATGTTCGAGAGATTCACCGACCGTGCACGTCGCGTCGTCGTCCTCGCGCAGGACGAGGCTCGCATGCTCAACCACAACTACATCGGGACCGAGCACATCCTGCTCGGTCTGATCCACGAGGGGGAGGGCGTCGCCGCGAAGGCGCTGGAGTCGCTCGGGATCTCGCTGGACGTCGTGCGCCAGCAGGTGGTGGACATCATCGGGGAGGGCCAGCAGGCCCCCACGGGGCACATCCCCTTCACCCCGCGCGCCAAGAAGGTGCTGGAGCTCTCGCTGCGCGAGGCCCTGCAGCTCGGCCACAACCACATCGGCACCGAGCACATCCTGCTCGGGCTCATCCGCGAGGGTGAGGGCGTCGCCGCGCAGGTGCTGGGCAACCTCGGGGCGGACCTCGGGCGCGTGCGCCAGCAGGTGCTGCAACTCCTGCAGGGCCAGGGCGGCAAGGAGGCGGTGGCCCCGGGAGGTGGACCGCAGGAGGGTGCGCCCTCCGGCTCGGCCGTGCTGGACCAGTTCGGGCGCAACCTCACCCAGCATGCTCGCGAGGGCAAACTCGACCCGGTGATCGGCCGCGAGACCGAGACCGAGCGCGTGATGCAGGTGCTGAGCCGCCGCACCAAGAACAACCCGATCCTCGTGGGCGAGCCCGGTGTCGGGAAGACCGCCGTGGTGGAGGGCCTCGCGCAGGACATCGTGCGCGGCACGGTGCCGGAGACCCTGAAGGACAAGCAGCTCTACACCCTCGACCTCGGTGCGCTGGTCGCCGGTTCCCGCTACCGCGGTGACTTCGAGGAACGACTGAAGAAGGTCCTCAAGGAGATCCGCACCCGCGGCGACATCATCCTGTTCATCGACGAGATCCACACCCTCGTGGGTGCGGGTGCCGCCGAGGGCGCGATCGACGCCGCCAGCATCCTCAAGCCGATGCTGGCCCGCGGTGAGTTGCAGACCATCGGCGCCACCACGTTGGACGAGTACCGCAAGCACATCGAGAAGGACCCGGCGTTGGAGCGCCGGTTCCAGCCGATCACCGTCAACGAGCCGAACCTCTCGCAGACCATCGAGATCCTCAAGGGTGTGCGGGACCGCTACGAGGCGCACCACCGCGTGACGATCACCGACCCGGCGCTCGTGGCCGCGGCGAATCTCGCCGACCGGTACATCAACGACCGCTACCTGCCGGACAAGGCGATCGACCTGGTCGACGAGGCAGGCGCGCGACTGCGGATCCGCCGGATGACGGCGCCGCCGGAGCTACGTGAACTTGACGAGCGGATCGCCGAGGCGCGCCGCGCCAAGGAGTCCGCGATCGACGACCAGGACTTCGAGAAGGCCGCCCGCCTGCGCGACGACGAGAAGAAGCTCTCCTCCGAGCGTGTCGAGAAGGAGAAGGCCTGGAAGTCCGGCGACATGGACACGGTCGCGACCGTGGACGAGGAACTGATCGCCGAGGTGCTGGCGGTGGCCACCGGGATCCCGGTGTTCAAACTGACCGAGGAGGAGTCCACCAAGCTGCTGAAGATGGAGGATGCGCTCCACGAGCGGATCGTCGGTCAGGCGGACGCGGTCAAGGCACTCTCCCAGGCCATCCGGCGCACCCGCGCCGGCCTGAAGGACCCCAAGCGCCCGGGAGGCTCGTTCATCTTCGCCGGTCCCACCGGGGTCGGGAAGACCGAGCTCGCCAAGGCGCTCGCGGAGTTCCTGTTCGGGGACGAGGACGCGCTGATCCAGCTCGACATGTCCGAGTTCTCCGAGAAGCACACCGTCTCGCGGCTCTTCGGGTCCCCTCCCGGCTACGTGGGTTACGAGGAGGGCGGCCAGCTCACCGAGAAGGTGCGGCGTCGGCCGTTCTCCGTGGTGCTGTTCGACGAGGTGGAGAAGGCGCACGCGGACATCTTCAACTCGCTGTTGCAGATCCTGGAGGACGGTCGACTGACCGACTCCCAGGGCCGGGTGGTGGACTTCAAGAACACCGTGATCATCATGACCACGAACCTCGGTACGCGGGACATCGCCAAGGGCGTGCAGACCGGGTTCCAGGCCGGCGGTGACCTCTCGACCAACTACGACCGGATGAAGGTCAAGGTCAACGAGGAACTCAAGCAGCACTTCCGCCCGGAGTTCCTCAACCGTGTCGATGACGTGATCGTCTTCCCGCAGCTCAACCAGGAGGAGATCTTCCAGATCGTCGATCTCATGGTGGCGCGTCTGGCGGAGCGGCTGGAGGACAAGGACATGTCCATCGAGTTGACCCTGGCCGCCAAGACGCTGCTCGCCGAGCGCGGGTACGACCCGGTGCTCGGCGCGCGACCGCTGCGCCGGGCGCTGCAGCGCGAGATCGAGGACAACCTGAGCGAGAAGATCCTGTTCGGAGAACTGAAGGCTGGCCAGAAGGTCATCGTCGATGCGACCGGTGAGGGTCTGCTCGGGGAGTTCACCTTCTCGGGCGTGGACCGCGACGATCCTCGGTTGGACGGCGTGGTGAGCGTCGGCGTCGCGAATGACGCGCCGGATCAGGCGTCCACGCAGGACTGACCACGGCGCGAGATCGCACCATCGGATCGAGGCGGGGCCGTCACCCATCCGGGTGATGGCCCCGTCCTCGCGTCCGGGCCGCCCGCGGGTTGGTCAGGTCACGACCCGCTTCCGGCGCGCGGTGAGGCGGTAGCGGCCGGAGATCACCCCGGTGAGCCACTCGATCGGCCCCCGCCCCACGAACCGCCACCACAGCACACCCACCGCGAGCGTCACCACGAGCACGAGCGTCCACGGCAGCATGTGGTTCAGCGTGGTGGGGTCCTGAGCGGCGTGCTGCATGCCCCAGCGCACGAGCGCTGTGTGCAGGACGTACAGGCTCAGGGCCACGGAACCGATTGCGCGCAGCGGCGTGAACACCCAGCCGAGCGCGCGTTGCGCGGACCCGGAGGGCACGGTGGCGGCCCATACGACCACCACGTAGGCGGTGAACACCAGCCCGACGTCGTGCAGCGTGTCGAGATAACTGCCGGAGAACTGCTCGGTGCCCAGCACCCGCTCGGCGATCGGACGGGCGAGGTAGGCGATCGGCGCGAGCATGGCCATTCCCAGCAGCAGACGATCTCGCTGGAAGCCGTGCCGCAGGAGCAACGCCCCGAGCAGGAAGAACGGCAGGAGATTCGCCAGTCGGTAGCTGCGCCCGAGGAGAGTCCACTCGACGAGGCGGTCCAGCACCGGCGGGAGGGCGCTCGTCCCGAGCGAGGCGTTGGCCCAGGCGACCACGGCGCCGCTGACCAGCCACACGAGGGCCGTGACCACGAGCAACGCGCGCGTGCCGAGCACCACCAGCGGGGTGCCCACGATCAACAGCACACCCAGGAACGCCAGCACGATGGCGATCCAGGTGCCCCAGGTCTCCAGCCAGAGGCCGAGGGCGATCAGCACCGTGCCGCGCACGGCGTTCTGGGTGATCACCACCCACACCGCGCGGGTGGTACCGCCGGATGCTCGCAGCATGATCTGCGCCGACATCCCCATCACCAGCGCGAACAGGGGGGAGGCGAGGTCGTTGATCTGCGCGGAGAGGAAGGCCCATCCGGCGAGGGGTTCCCGCACGAAGGGGTCGATGTGGGCGATCACCATCGCCAGCAGCGCGACGCCACGCAGCACGTCCGGGATCAGCAGGCGATCCCGCTGGCGTCGGGGGGCCGTGCCCGGGCGTGACGCCGGGGGATCGATGCTCGTCGCCATGCCCCTAGCGTGGCGCAGCGACCCCGGTGCTGCCAGTGTGGCCCGCTGAAGCAGCCGGCGTTCTCGAGCGGCGAGGAGGCACTCAACCCCATAGAGTGGAGGCGATGATTCCACGCCGTTGACCTGCTCGTGCGAAGCAGGGTCTCATCGCCCCGGACAGGTTAGGTGTGCCTTGGCAGACACCCCATGGCGGCGTTTGTAGAGTGAGGTTTGGCGTGCGCGTGCTTGACGCGCACGTGGCATGACGACAGTGAGGTGAAGACGATGGCTTCGACGGATCACGTCGATGTGATCGTCGTCGGCGCAGGCCCCTCGGGGGCCGCCACCGCCCACTACCTCGCCCAACGGGGGCTCGAGGTCCTGCTGCTGGAGAAGTCCACCTTCCCGCGGGACAAGGTCTGCGGGGACGGTCTCACACCCCGCGCCGTGGCTGAACTGATCTCCATGGGCATCCCCATCCGTGAGGAGGACGGCTGGATCCGCAACACCGGCCTGCGGGTGCTCGGGGGCGGTCACCAGATCGAGATGCCGTGGCCGGACCTGGAGACGGTCCCGAACTTCGGCCTCGCGCGCGCCCGGACCGACCTGGACGAGACGCTCGCGCGCCACGCCGTCGCCTCCGGCGCCAAGCTCCTGGAGGGGCACAGCGTCACCGGTCCCGTGCTCGACCCGGACGGCCGTGTGGTGGGGGTGACGGTCAAGCCCGTCGACGGCCGCGGACGCGCCACCGGGGAGGCCGAGCGCACCTTCACCGCCCCGTATGTCGTCGACGCCGCTGGGGTCTCCGCGCGCCTGGCCACCAAGGTGGGGCGCGAGAAGCGCGACGACCGGCCTCTCGGCGTGGCTGCACGCACCTACTTCCGCAGCCCCCGCCACGACGACGACATGATGGAGTCGCACCTGGAACTGTGGGACGGAAAACCGGGCGAGAGCGATCTGCTGCCCGGCTACGGCTGGATCTTCGCGCTCGGCAACGGCCTGGTCAACGTCGGCCTGGGCAGCGTGAGTTCCAACGCGCGCTCCACGCAGATCAAGTACAAGGACATCTTCGCGCGGTGGATGGAGAACGTCCCCGAGGAGTGGGGCTTCACCCCTGAGAACCAGGTGGGTCCGGTGCGCAGCGCGGCGCTGCCGATGGCTTTCAACCGCAAGCCGCTGTATGCCGACGGACTGCTGCTGGTGGGTGACTCCGGCGGCATGGTCTCCCCGTTCAACGGTGAGGGGATCGCCTACGGCATGCAGGCCGGCCGGTTCGCCGCCGAGACCATCGCCCAGGCGCTGGCTCGGCCCACGGCACTCGGTCGGGAGCGCGCCATGGCCGCCTACCCGCGGCTGATGACCGAGGAACTCGGCGGCTACTACCGCCTGGGCTCGGTGTTCGTGAGGATCATCGAGCACCCCACGATCATGCGGATCTGCACGAAGTACGGCCTCCCGCGGCCGTTGCTGATGAAGTTCGTGCACAAACTGTTGTCCGACTCCTATGACCGGACGGGTGGCGACGCCATGGACCGGATCATCACTGCACTGACGAAGGTGGTGCCAGCGGCATGACCAATCCCTACGTGCCGATCCTCATCATGATGGCCGTCGCCCTCCTGCTGGGCGTCGGCGGGTTGACCGCGAGCCGCCACATCGGGCCGCAGGTGTACAACCGCGCCAAGCTGGAGGCCTACGAGTGCGGCATCATGCCCACGCCTCAGGCCATCGGGCACGGCCGCCTGAACATCAAGTACTACCTGGTGGCGATGACGTTCATCGTCTTCGACATCGAGGTGGTCTTCCTCTACCCGTGGGCGGTCGCGTTCACCGATCTCGCGGTCTTCGGCGTGGTGGCGATGCTCACCTTCATCGCGTTGATCACCGTGCCCTACATCTACGAGTGGCGCCGTGGCGCCCTGAGTTTCGACTAGGAGGTCGTCATGGGACTCGAGGAGAAGGCGCCGGGCTTCATGCTCGGTACCATCGGGGATCTGGTCGGGCTCGCCCGTAAGACCTCCATGTGGCCCGTGACCATGGGCCTGGCCTGCTGTGCGATCGAGATGATGGCCACCGGCGGTGCCCGCTTCGACATCTCCCGCTTCGGGATGGAGGTTTTCCGCGCCTCCCCGCGCCACGCCGACCTGATGATCGTCTCGGGTCGTCTCTCGCAGAAGATGGCCCCCGTGGTCCGCCAGGTGTACGACCAGATGAGCGAGCCCAAGTGGGTCATCTCGATGGGTGCGTGCGCCTCCTCCGGCGGGATGTTCAACAACTACGCGGTGGTGCAGGGCTGCGACCACGTGGTGCCGGTCGACATCTACCTGCCTGGCTGCCCGCCACGACCGGAGATGCTGCTGCACGCGATCCTCGAACTGCACAAGCAGGTCGGTAAGGAACCGCTCGGCGCGAACCGAGTGGAGATTGCCCGGGCCGCTGAGGCCGCCGCGCTGATGGCAACGCCGACCTCCGACCAGAAGGGGCTGCTCGCGTGACCGGGACACCCGATGCCGAGGGCCGTGCGGACCTGGGCCTGGTGCCCGCGCGTGACGGCGGTCAGGACATGGGCGACCTGGTCGCTCGACGCCAGGGCCTGTTCGGCAGCGCCGGTTCCGGCGACACCTCCGGCTACGGCGGGCTCGTCACGACCGTCGTGATCGGCGAACCCGCGCAGCGCCCGTACGGCGGCTGGTTCGACGAGGTGGTCGACATCCTCGCCGAGGTCATCGAGGACGCCGGCCTGTCCTACGACGCCGTGGTGCGCCGCGTGGTCGTCGACCGGGGTGAGTTGACCCTCGAGATCGCCCGCGAGCACCTGGTGGCCGTGGCGAGGATGCTGCGGGACGAGCAGGACCTGCGCTTCGAGTTGTGCCTCGGCGTCAGCGGGGTGCACTACCCGGATGACACCGGCCGCGAGTTGCACGCCGTGTACCACCTGCGCTCCATCACGAACGGTCCGCGCGTGCTGCGGCTGGAGGTCGTGGCCGGGGAGGACGACCCGCATGTGCCCTCGCTCGTGGACGTGTACCCCACGAACAACTGGCACGAGCGCGAGACCTGGGACCTGATGGGGATCGTGTTCGACGGTCACCCGGCGCTCGCTCGTATCGAGATGCCCGACGACTGGGTGGGGCATCCCCAGCGCAAGGACTATCCACTGGGTGGCATTCCGGTGGAGTACAAGGGCGCCACGGTGCCCCCGGCCGATCAGCGGAGGTCCTACCGATGACCACCATCGAGGAGGAGCTGGACGGCGTCCCCACCTTCACCGCCACCGGCGGCGACTGGGCCTCGATCGCCGAGGAGGCGGCCCGGCTGGGTGAGGAACGCATCGTCGTGAACATGGGTCCGCAGCACCCCTCCACGCACGGCGTGCTGCGTCTGATCCTGGAGATCGACGGCGAGACGGTGCGGGAGGTGCGGGTCGGCATCGGCTACCTGCACACCGGCATCGAGAAGAACATGGAGTACCGCACCTGGACCCAGGGCGTGACGTTCTGCACGCGTATGGACTACGTCGCCCCGTTCTTCCAGGAGGTCGGGTACTGCCTCGGCGTGGAGAAGCTGCTCGGTGTCGAGGTCCCCGAGCGCGCCACGCTGGTGCGGGTGCTGCTGATGGAACTGCAGCGCATCGCCTCCCACCTGGTCGCGATCGCCACCGGCGGTAACGAACTGGGCGCGACCACCATGATGATCGAGGGCTTCCAGGGACGTGAGGAGATCCTGAAGATCTTCGAGCTCATCTCCGGGTTGCGGATGAACCACGCCTACGTCCGCCCCGGTGGTCTCGCGCAGGACATCCCGCCGGGAACCGTGGACGCGGTGCGGGACATGATCCCGCGGATGCAACAGCACGTGAAGCACCTGCGGATGCTGGTGGCCGCCAACCCCATCTTCAAGGGACGATCGGTCGGCATCGGCCACCTGCCGCTGGCCACGGCGCTGGCGCTCGGTGTGACCGGGCCCGTGCTGCGCTCGGCCGGTCTCCCGTTCGACCTGCGCAAGGACGACCCGTACTGCGGGTACGAGACCTACGAGTTCGACGTCCCGACCAGCACCGACTCCGACGTGTACTCCCGGGTGATGCTGCGCTTCGCGGAGATCGATGAGTCGGTTCGGATCGTTCGCCAGGTCCTGGACCGCCTGGAGAAGCAGGACAAGAGCGGGCAGAGCCACCCCGTGATGGTCGACGACCCCGGTATCGCCTGGCCCGCGCAGCTCGCGATCGGGCCGGACGGCCAGGGCAACTCCGCTGCGCACATCCGCGAGATCATGGGCGAGTCGATGGAGTCCCTCATCCACCACTTCAAGCTCGTCACCGAGGGCTTTCGGGTCCCGGCCGGGCAGGTGCACACCGAGGTGGAACACGCCAAGGGGGTCCTCGGCGTCCACCTGGTCTCCGACGGCGCCACTCGCCCCTACCGGGCGCACTTCCGCGATCCGTCGTTCACGAACCTGCAGGCGCTCTCAGCCATGTGCGAGGGCGGGCAGATCGCCGATGTGGTGGTGTCGGTCGCCTCGATCGACCCCGTGCTGGGAGGTGTGGACCGATGACCGCCGAACCGAGGCCGGCCGCGCTGGCCCTGTTCCCCGACGACGTCGCGACGCAGTTGGAGGCGGACACGCGCGAGGTGATCGCGCGCTACCCGGACTCCCGTTCCGCGTTGTTGCCGCTGCTGCACCTGATCCAGTCGGTGGACTCCTTCGTCTCGCCGCGCGGGATCGCCTGGTGCGCCGAGGCCCTCGACCTCAGCCGTGCCGAGGTCTCCGCGGTGGCCACGTTCTACTCCCAGTACAAGCGCAAGCCGAACGGGCGCTACACGGTCGGAGTGTGCACGAACACGCTGTGTGCAGTCATGGGCGGGGACGAGATCTTCGGCGCCGTGTCCGAGCACCTCGGGATCGGCAACGAGGAGACCACGAGCGACGGCGCGATCACGCTCGAGGCCGTGGAGTGCAACGCCGCCTGTGACTACGCCCCCGTGGTGATGGTCAATTGGGAGTTCTTCGACAACGTCACCCCGGCGAGCGCGATCTCGCTGGTGGACGACCTGCAGGCGGGCCGTGAGGTCACCGCCTCCCGTGGCCCCGTGGTGCAGGACTTCCGCGCGGTCTCCCGGGTGCTGGCCGGCTTCGAGGACGGCCTGGTGGACTCCGGTCCCACCGCCGGACCCGCGAGCCTGGTGGGTCTGGAGATCGCCCGCGAGCACGGCTGGCGCGCCCCCGCCTACCCGGGCGCACCCGAGGCCGACCCGACGGCCGGGACCGAGGCCGTGGGGGAGCCCGGTTCCTCCGCGGACCACCAGGAAGGGACGCAGTCATGACCGACCGGCTCACCCCGATCCTCACCGACTCCTGGGACGTGCCCCGGGCCTGGACGCTGCCGGTCTACCGCGACCGCGGCGGCTACCGGGCACTGGCCAAGGCGCGGGGGATGTCCACCGAGGACCTCGTGAACGCCGTCAAGGGCTCCGGCCTGCGCGGCCGCGGCGGCGCCGGGTTCCCCACCGGCCTGAAGTGGAGCTTCCTGCCCGCCCCGGACGGCGGACCCCGCTACCTCGTGGTCAACGCGGACGAGTCCGAGCCGGGCACCTGCAAGGACGTCCCGCTCATGATGGCCAATCCCCACGTGCTGGTGGAGGGCGTGGCGATCACCAGCCACGCGATCGGCTGTGACCACGCATTCATCTACCTGCGCGGCGAGGTCGTGCACGTCTATCGCCGCCTGCTCGCGGCTGTGCGCGAGGCGAAGGAGGCGGGCCTGCTCGGGTCGCTGGAGATCACCGTGCACGCCGGCGCCGGGGCCTACATCTGCGGTGAGGAGACGGCCCTGCTGGACTCCCTCGAGGGCCGTCGCGGTCAGCCGCGACTCAAGCCGCCGTTCCCCGCGGTGGCGGGCCTGTACGCCCGGCCCACCGTGGTCAACAACGTGGAGTCCATCGCCTCCGTACCCGGCATCGTGCTCGGCGGCGGGGAGTGGTTCTCCGGCATGGGCACCGCCAAGAGCACGGGCCACGGCATCTTCTCCCTGTCCGGTCACGTCACCCGTCCCGGGCAGTACGAGGCGCCGCTGGGCATCACGCTGCGCGAACTGCTCGAGCTCGCCGGCGGCATCCGGGAGGGACACGAACTGAAGTTCTGGACCCCCGGCGGCTCCTCCACCCCGATCCTCACGGCCGAGCACCTCGACGTGCCGCTGGACTTCGAGGGTGTGGCCGGTGCCGGGTCGATGCTCGGCACCCGTGCGCTGCAGATCTTCGACGAGACGGTCTCCGTGGTGCGTGCCGTGGCGCGTTGGATCGACTTCTACAAGCACGAGTCCTGCGGGAAGTGCACCCCGTGCCGGGAGGGCACCTTCTGGCTGCAGCAGATCATGCACCGGCTCGTGGCAGGCAAGGGCACGGCGGAGGACATCGAGACCCTCTCCGACGCCGCCGGCAACATCCTGGGCCGTTCCTTCTGCGCCCTCGGTGACGCCGCGGCCACCCCGATCCAGAGTGGCCTGCAGTACTTCCGGGAGGAGTTCGAGGCGGGGACCCACACCCCGGCCGACGAACTCTTCCCGCCCCGTGCGTCCCTCATCGTCCCCGCGGCCAGCCAGGAGGTCCCGGCATGACCACCACCCAGCCCTCGCCGGGCGCCACCGCCCCGGTGCCCCTGGTCGAGGTGACGATCGACGGCATCACGACCGAGGTGCCGAAGGGCACGCTGATCATCCGCGCCGCGGAGGACCTCGGGATCGCCATCCCGCGGTTCTGCGACCACCCGCTGCTCAAGCCGGCCGGGGCCTGCCGCCAGTGCCTCGTGGACGTCGCGATGCCGGATCGGGAGGGCAACGTCCGCCCGATGCCCAAGCCGCAGGCCTCCTGCACGATGACCGTGGCACCAGGCATGGTCGTCAACACCCAGCTCACCTCTCAGACCGCCGACAAGGCGCAGCGCGGGGTGATGGAGTTCCTGCTCATCAACCACCCGCTGGACTGCCCGATCTGCGACAAGGGTGGGGAGTGCCCGCTGCAGAACCAGGCGATGGAGCACGGCCGCCCGGTCACCCGGTTCCACGACGTCAAGCGCACCTACCCGAAGCCCCTGGCGATCTCCACCCAGGTGCTGCTGGACCGCGAGCGCTGCATCCTGTGCCAGCGGTGCACCCGGTTCTCCGACGAGATCGCCGGCGACCCGTTCATCGAGTTGCAGATGCGTGGTGCTCGCCAGCAGATCGGCACATTCGACGAGACCGTTCTCGGGTTCACCGGCGAGGCCCCGGTGGGGGCCAGCGAGCTCGACGCCGCCGGCGCCCCGTTCGCCTCCTACTTCTCGGGGAACACCATTCAGATCTGCCCCGTCGGGGCCCTGACCTCGGCCGCGTACCGGTTCCGCGCGCGGCCCTTCGACCTGGTCTCCACCCCCTCGATCGGTGAGCACGACTCCTGCGGCGCCGCGATCCGGATCGACCACCGCCGCGGCGTGGTGGTGCGCCGGATGGCGGGTGAGGACCCGGCGGTCAACGAGGAGTGGACCAGCGACCGGGACCGGTTCGCCTTCCGCTGGCAGGCGGCGCACGATCGGCTCGCCGCGCCGATGGTGCGCGATGGCGGCGAACTGGTCGAGACCAGCTGGGCCGACGCCCTGGACGTCGCCGCCACGGAACTGGCCTCGCGCCGCGGCTCCCTGGCCGCACTCCCGGGCGGACGCGGCACCCTGGAGGATGCCCAGGCCTGGAGCGCCTTCACCCGTCGGGTGTTGGGGACCAACGACGTCGACTTCCGTTCCCGCGCCTACGGCGGTCGCGAGGAGGAAGCACTGCTCGCCTCGCACGTCGCCGGATCCGGCCTCACCGTCACCTACGGCGACCTGGAGCACGCCCACGTGCTGCTCGCCGGCCTGGAGGCAGAGGAGGAGGCCCCGACGATCTTCCTCCGCCTGCGCAAGGGTGTCCTTGCCGGCACGGCGCGCGTGACCACCGTGGCGCCACTGCGCTCCCGTGGCGCCACCAAGATGCGCGCCGACCTGCTCGCCTCGGTGCCCGGCACCGAGGCGGAGGTGCTCGACGCCGTGGCCTCCCTCGGCAGCGCCGAGCAGCCCGGCATCATCCTGGTGGGGGAGCGGCTCGCCGCCGCGCCCGGTGCCATCACCGCGGCGTTGCGACTCGCGCAGCGCACCGGCGCCAAGCTGGCCTGGGTGCCGCGCCGCGCCGGCGACCGCGCCGCCGTGGAAGCGGGGCTGCTGCCCTCGCTGCTGCCGGGCGGACGCCCGGTGACGCAGACCGCGGCGCGCTCCGAGGTCGCCGAGGCGTGGGGTGGGGACATCCCGACCGAACCCGGACGCGATCTCGCGGGGATCCTGGCCGCGCTGCGCTCCGGCGCACTCGCCGGAGTCGTGGTCGGCGGCGTGGAACTGGGCGACCTGCCCGATCCCGTGGCGGCGCGCGAGGCGTTGCTCGCGGTGCGCGAGGCCGGTGGTCTCATCGTGTCCCTGGAGGTGCGCGCCAGCGAGGTCACCGAGTTGGCTGACGTGGTCTTCCCCGTCGCGCCACCCGTGGAGAAGTCCGGGACCTTCCTGACCTGGGAGGGCCGTCCCCGCTCGTTCCAGGCAGTCTTCGACACGCCCGCACAGAGCGACGCCGACGCACTCGCCATGCTGGCGAACGAACTCGGCGTGACCCTCGGGACCGCCCCGGCCACCGCCTGGCGCGGCACCCGGGTCGCCAAGCCGTCGGTCAGCGCGCCGCCGCCACCTTCCCCAGGGCCTGGACGGGCGATCCTGGCGAGTTGGCGCCTCATGCTCGACGGTGCGCGCGGCCAGGACCTCGAACCGCACCTGGCAGGGACCGCGCGGCGGTCCGTCGCGATGATGTCGCCGACCACGGCAGCCGACCTCGGGGTCGAAGGCGCCGAGCGCGTCACGCTGCGCGGGCCGGCGGGCGAGACGAGTTACCCGCTGCTGGTCACGAACGTGGCCGACGGTGTGGTGTGGGTGCCCGCGAACCCGCGGGAGGACGCGGCGCCGATCGCCGCACTGGGCGTCAGGATCGGTGAGATGGTGGAGGTCGTGCGATGAACCACGACGTTGCGGCGGACTTCTCGAACGACGTCTGGTGGATCTGGGTCATCAAGGCCGTCGGGATCCTGGTGTTCCTGCTGCTGAACGTGCTGATCGCGATCTGGGCGGAGCGCCGGATCCTCGGGCGCATGCAGATTCGCCCGGGCCCGAACGTGCACGGCCCGCTCGGGCTGCTGCAGTCCCTGGGCGATGCGATGAAGTTGCTGCTGAAGGAGGACATGACCGTCCGCGCCGCGGACCGCTTCGTGTACCTGTTGGCGCCGCTGATCACGGTGTTCTCCGCGCTCCTCGTGTTCGCGGTGATCCCGATGGGCCCGGAGGTGAGCATGTTCGGCGTCGTGACGCCGATCCAGCTGACCGACCTGCCGGTCGCGATCCTCTACATCCTCGCGGTGGCCTCGTTCGGCTTCTACGGGATCATGCTGGGCGGGTGGGCCTCCGGCTCCACCTACCCACTGCTGGGTTCCGTGCGCGGGACCGCACAGGTGATCTCCTACGAACTGTCGATGAGTCTGGCGCTGGTCAGCGTCTTCATCGTCACCGGATCGATGTCCACCTCCCGGATCGTGGAGGAACAGACGAGTTTCTGGTGGGCGCTGGCACTGCTGCCCGCGTTCGTCGTCTACATCATCTCGATGGTCGGCGAGACCAACCGCCTGCCCTTCGACCTCCCCGAGGCCGAGGGCGAACTAGTGGCGGGTCACATGACGGAGTACTCGTCGATGAAGTTCGCCTGGTTCTTCCTGGCGGAGTACATCAACATGTTCAACGTCTCAGCGGTGGCCGTCACCGTCTTCCTTGGTGGGTGGCGCGCGCCGTGGCCGATCTCCGCGATCAACGACGGCATGTTCAACGAGGGTTGGTGGCCCTTCCTGTGGTTCTTCCTGAAGATGTGGACGCTCATGTTCTTCTTCTTCTGGGTCCGCGGAACCCTGCTGCGCTTCCGGTACGACCAGTTCATGAACCTGGGGTGGAAGGTCCTCATGCCCGTCGCCCTGGTGTGGCTCGTGCTCGTGGCCGGTGTGCAGGCGGTGCGGCAGTTCGCCGACGTGCCCCTGAACGAACTGCTCCTGTGGATCGGGATCCCGCTGGGTGTGCTGGTGGTGATCCTGCTGGTCTGGCCCGCACGCAAGCCGCCCGAGAGCGAGCCCGATCCAGAGGCGAGTGTCTTCGACCCGTTCGCGGGGGGTTACCCCGTACCGCCGCTGCCAGGTCAGGTGATGCCGGAGGCACCGCGGCGCCGCCGGGTCTCGGTCCAGGCCGGCTCCGCCACCGCCACAGACGCCGATCCCGCACCCGAGGCACCGAAGGAGAACTCCGATGGCTGACCCGCAGGAGTCGACCCCCGAGCGTGGGGGACTGGGCAAGGCCCTGGGCGACTTCTTCGCCCCCGTCGCCGGTTTCGGCGTGACCTTCTCGAACATGTTCCGACCCATGGTCACGGAGCAGTACCCCTTCGTGAAGCACCCCACAGCCCCCCGCTACCACGGCCGGCACCACCTCAACCGCTACCCGGACGGCCTGGAGAAGTGCATCGGCTGCGAGCTGTGCGCCTGGGCGTGCCCGGCCGATGCGATCTTCGTGGAGGGCGCCTCCAACACGGCCGATGAGCAGCACTCCCCGGGGGAGCGGTACGGGCGGGTGTACGAGATCAACTACCTGAGGTGCATCTTCTGCGGGCTGTGCATCGAGGCGTGCCCCACCCGGGCGCTGACGATGAGTAACGAGTTCGAGCTCGCCGGGCCCACGCGTGAGGGACTGATCTTCACCAAGGAGGAACTGCTCGCACCCCTGAACGAGGGGATGCTCGCGGCGCCGCACCCGATGGTGGAGGGCACCACAGACGACGACTACTACCGGGGCGAGGTCACCGGGCCGACGCAGACGCAGGTGGACTGGGTCGCCGAGCATCGTCCCGATGAGCCCACCCTCGAGGCAGCGCGCCGCGCAGCGACCAGCGGGAAGGGCGTGAAATGACCGACGTCGTAGGGTCCGGTGGGGAGCAGGTGCTCTTCTGGATCATCGGGCCGCTCATGGTGCTGGCCTCCCTCGCGCTCCTGTTCGCGCGCAAGCCGGTGCACGCCGCCGTGGGACTGATCTTCGTGATGATCGGGATGGCCTTCCTCTACACCGCGCTGGAGGCGCCGTTCCTCGGCGTCGCGCAGGTGGTGGTCTACACCGGCGCGATCATGATCCTGTTCGTCTTCGTGCTGATGCTCGTGGGCGTCGACGCCGCCGACTCGGTGGCCGAGACGATCAAGGGACAACGGTGGATCGCGTTCCTGCTCGGCGCCGGCCTGGTGGTCGTGCTGGGCGGGGTGATCCTCACCGCGACGATGCCGGACGCGACCGGCCTCGACGCAGCCAACGCCGTGACCAACCCGGTCGGGGTCGCGTACGTCATCTTCGGCCAGACCGTCTTCGCACTCGAGCTCGTGGGCGTGCTGCTGATCGTGGCCGCGTTGGGCGCCATCACCCTCACTCACCGCGAGCGGCTCGGACCCGTGTTGGACCAGCGCGAGACCGTCACGCTGCGGATGCAGGCCTACGCCCGCGGTGAGGGCGGTGAGGTGCTCACCCCGCCGCCGGCACCCGGTGTCTACGCCCTACACAACGCGGCCGATGTCCCCGCGATGGACGCCCACGGCAAGCCCATCGAGTCCTCGGTGCCGCGTGTGCTGCGCATCCGCGGCCAGGAGGTCTCGCCCGCCGAGGTCGATGGTCACGTCCGTGAGATCTCCCGGGGCGCGTTCCTGCAGCCACGGGCCGATCGCGATGGCGCCCCCGATACCGGGACCGATCTGGACAAGGAGACCGACCGGTGAGCCTCGTGCACTACCTGGTGCTGGCCAGCATCCTGTTCGCCGTCGGCGCCGTGACGGTGCTGACCCGCCGCAACGCGATCCTCGCGTTCATGGGGGTGGAGCTCATGCTCAACTCCTGCAACCTCGCCCTGGTGACGTTCAGCCGCGTACACGGCGGCCTCGAGGGGCAGGTGATGGCCTTCTACGTGATGGTCGTCGCCGCCGCCGAGGTCGTGGTGGGGCTGGCGATCATCGTGTCCCTCTATCGCTCGCGTCGGACGGTCTCCGTCGACGAGCCCAGCCTGCTGAAGAACTAGGAGGGGCACCACGATGATCGACGCGAGCTGGCTGCTCGTCGCCATTCCGGCGCTCAGC
Organism: Serinibacter salmoneus; assembly: GCF_002563925.1. Lineage (NCBI taxonomy): Bacteria > Bacillati > Actinomycetota > Actinomycetes > Micrococcales > Beutenbergiaceae > Serinibacter > Serinibacter salmoneus. The sequence goes on from NZ_PDJD01000001.1 coordinate 531,168, forward strand.
GCCGCCGTCCTGCTGCTGCTCGGGCGTCGCAGCGACGCCTGGGGGCCCTACCTCGCCATCGCCGCGAGCACCGCTTCCTTCGTGGTCGGGCTGTTGACCCTGTTCACCGTGCTGGGCGAGGAGGCGGAGAACCGCATCCACGACGTCACGCTGTACAGCTGGCTGCCGGCCGGGGACTTCTCCGTGGACCTCGGGATGCGGATCGACCCGCTCTCGCTCACGTTCGTGATGCTCATCACATTCGTCGGCACGCTGATCCACGTCTACTCGCTCGGCTACATGCAGCACGACGCGGACAAGCGGCGCTTCTTCGCCTACTTGAACCTGTTCGTCGCCGCGATGCTCACGCTGGTCCTCGCCAACTCCTATGCCGGGCTGTTCCTCGGCTGGGAGGGCGTCGGCCTGGCGTCCTACCTGCTGATCGGCTTCTGGAACCAGCACACCGAGAACGCGGTCGCGGCCAAGAAGGCGTTCGTGATGAACCGCGTGGGGGACATGGGCCTCATCATCGCGATGGGGCTCATGGCCGCGAACGTCGGCTCGGTGAGCTTCGCCGACGTCGACGCCGCGGTGCCCGGCCTCTCCGCGGGTGTCCTGACCGCCATGGGACTCCTGTTACTGCTCGGGGCGGTGGGTAAGTCCGCACAGTTCCCACTGCAGGCGTGGCTCGGTGACGCGATGGCGGGCCCGACACCGGTCTCCGCGCTGATCCACGCGGCGACCATGGTCACCGCCGGGGTGTACATCATCGTGCGCTCGGACGCGATCTTCTCCGCGGCGCCGGACGCCCGGCTGGTGGTGGCCGTGATCGGTGCCTTCACGCTTCTGCTCGGTGCCTTCATCGCCTGCGCGAAGGACGACATCAAGAAGTCCCTCGCCGGTTCGACGATGTCCCAGATCGGCTACATGGTGCTCGGCGCCGGCCTCGGACCGATCGGGTACGCGTTCGCGATCTTCCACCTGGTCACGCACGGCTTCTTCAAGGCCGGGCTCTTCCTCGGTGCGGGATCGCTGATGCACGCGAACGACGACTCCACCGACATGCGCCACTACGGTGGCCTGCGCAAGGTCATGATGATCACCTGGCTCACGTTCGCGGCCTGTTGGCTCGCCATCATGGGCGTGCCACCCTTCTCCGGGTTCTACTCCAAGGACAAGATCATCGAGGCCGCGTTCGTGGGCTCCGGCTGGCAGCCCTGGGTGCTGGGCGGCGCAGCGCTGATCGGCGCCGGGATCACCGCGTTCTACATGTCCCGCATGTTCTTCATGACCTTCTTCGGCAAGGAGCGCTGGGTGGACTCCGCCGAGAAGCTCGGACCGGACGACCCGCGGCCGGTGCGCCACCCGCACGAATCCCCGTTGGTCATGACGATCCCGATGATCGTGCTCGCGCTCGGAGCGACCTTCCTCGGGATGCTGCTCGCCTGGGACTCCGCGATCGAGCACTGGCTCGCGCCGGTGGTCGGGGAGTCCGAGCTGCATCACGCCGAACCGGTCATGCCGTTGTGGCTCATCATGACCACCACCCTGACCCTGGTGGCGCTCGGGATCCTGCTGGCCTGGCGCCAGTACGGGATGAACCCCGTACCGCTCACGCCCCCGCACGGTTCCGTGCTCACCCGCGCGGCCCGCCGCGACTTCTACGCCGACGATGTGAACGAGGCCCTCACGATGCGACCAGGTCAGCACCTGACCAGAACCCTGGTGTACGCCGACACCGCCGTGGTGGACGGCTCCGTCAACGGCTTGGCGCGCGGCACCGTTTCCCTGGGCAGGTCCTGGCGCAAGCTGCAGAACGGCTACGTGCGCAGCTACGCCGCCCTGATCCTGGCCGGCGTCGTCGTCGCCGGCATCGTCCTGCACCTCGTGAGAATGTGAGCGGAGGAGACGTGAGCGAGTTCCCGTGGATCACGGTCCTCATTGCTGTCCCGGTGCTGACCGCCATCGCCCTGTGGGTGCTGCCGGTCCTGCACAAGCACGCACGCGCCATCGGACTGACGGTCTCCCTGGTCGTGCTCGCCGTGGCCGTCATCATGGCGGCGTCCTTCGACATCGCCGATGCCTCGAGCCACCAGTTCACCGAGCTGGCGGCGTGGATCCCACAGATCGGGGTGAGCTACGCCGTCGGGCTCAACGGTCTCGGGCTGGTGATGGTGCTGCTCGCCACCGCGCTGGTGCCGATCGTCATCGCGGCCGACTGGAACGCCGTCCCCGACGACGGTGACCTCAGCGACCGGCGCCAGGCCACGTTCGTGTCCCTCGTGCTCATGCTCGCGGGGCTCATGGTCGCGGTGTTCGCCGCGCGGGACCTGTTCCTGTTCTACGTGGTCTTCGAGGTCATGCTGCTCCCGGTGTACTTCCTGATCGGGATGTTCGGGGGCACGAACCGGCGCCAGGCGGCCGTGAAGTTCCTGGTCTACTCCCTCGCGGGCGGGCTGGTGATGCTGCTCGGTGTGGTGGTGACCTACCTCAACGGGCCCCGTGGTGAGCAGGGCTTCCTGCTGGACAACCTCGCCGGCTCGATCACCGATCCGACGCTGCAGATGTGGCTGTTCGTGGCGTTCTTCGTGGCCTTCGCGGTGAAGGCGCCGATGTGGCCGGTACACACCTGGTTGCCGGATGCCACCGCCGCCGCCACACCGGGGACCTCCACCCTGCTGGTGGGTGTGCTGGACAAGGTCGGTACCTTCGGCATGATCGCGCTGTGCCTGCCGCTCTTCCCGCAGGCCGCCGCCGACGCCGCGGGTGTCATCGTGGTGCTGGCGTTGATCTCGATTCTCTACGGCGCGTTGGTGGCGATGGGGCAGCAGGACCTGATGCGCTTCACCGCGTTCACGTCCGTCTCGCACTTCGGTTTCATCGTGCTCGGCATCTTCATCGGGTCCGAGGTCGCCATGACCGGGGCGATGTTCTACATGCTCGCTCACGGACTCTCGATCGCCGGGATGTTCCTGCTCGCGGGCTTCCTCGCTGAGCGGGGCGGCTCGCGGCGCATCGACGCCTACGGCGGTTGGCAGCGGGTGACCCCGGTGCTGGCGGGCCTGTTCCTGGTATCCGGTCTCGCGAGCGTGGCCCTGCCGGGCCTGTCCGGGTTCGTGGGGGAGTACCTCGTGCTGATGGGCTCCTTCCAGGTCTCGATCCCCGCCGCGGTCGTGGCCACGCTGGCCGTCGTGCTGGCCGCGCTCTACTTCCTGCTGGTCTACCAGCGGGTGTTCACCGGACCCCCGCCGCCGGACCGGGTGGCCGAGGTCTCCTCCGGTGGGCTGCGTGACCTGCTCGCGCGGGAACGCTGGGCCCTCATTCCGATCGTCGCCGCCATGCTGGTCCTGGGCTTCGTGCCGGGTCCGGTGCTGGACGTGCTGACGCCGATCTCGCAGGTGCTCGTGATGGGAGGCGCCCAGTGACCACCTTCGTCGCCCCCGACATCGATTGGGGTGCACTCGCCCCGGTGATCGCCACCGCACTCGGCGGCGTGATCGCGGTGTTCGTCGCGGTCTTCGTACCAGCCGGCATCCGCCGGGACATCCAGGTCGCTCTGACCTTCCTGACCACGGTGGTGGCACTGCTGCTCGTGGTGTGGCGCTGGGTGGTCGTGGTGGGCACCGGGGAGTCGGTGATCGCCGCCGGCCAGCTCGCCGAGGACGGTCCGGCCCTGGCCGCCCAGCTCGTGATCCTCGTCATCGCACTGGTGGGCTTCGCCGTCGTGGCGGCCCGCGTGGGTGGTGAGGAGGCGTTCGCGCCGCAGGGCGCCGCGCCTCCCGGGTCGGACTACGAGGAGGCCGCCAACCGCGCCGGGCTGCAGCAGACCGAGGTGTTCCCGCTGCTGCTGTTCAGCCTGACCGGGATGCTCGTGTTCCCGATGGCCAACGACCTGCTCGTGCTGTTCGTGGCTCTCGAGGTGCTCTCCCTGCCGCTGTATGTGCTCAGTGCCCTGGCACGCCGTCGTCGACTGCTCTCCCAGGAAGCTGCGCTGAAGTACTTCCTGCTCGGGGCGTTCTCCTCGGCGATCTTCCTGTTCGGCATCGCGCTGCTGTACGGCTACTCCGGTTCGCTGATCTACGGCGACCTCGCCACCGCGGCCAGCGCTACGGCCGGCATGGAGGGTATGGCCGTTGTCGGCTTCGTGCTGCTCCTGGTCGGCCTGCTGTTCAAGGTGGGCGCGGTGCCCTTCCACGCGTGGGTGCCCGACGTCTACCAGGGCGCACCCACCCCGGTCACCGGCTTCATGGCCGCCGCCACCAAGGCTGCAGCCTTCGCCGCCATCGCCCGCGTGCTGTACGTGGCCGCACCTGGTCTCGGGTGGGACCTCGCGCCGCTGCTGTGGGGCGTGGCGATCCTCTCGATGGTGTTCGGCACCGTGCTCGCGATCGTCCAGACGGACATCAAGCGCACCCTGGCCTACTCCTCGATCGCTCACGCCGGCTTCGCGCTCGTGGCCCTCGTGGGGCTCTCGGCGCAGGGCCCCACAGCACTGTTGTTCTACCTGCTCGCGTACGGGGTGGCGACAGTCGGTTCGTTCGCGGTCATCACCGTGGTCCGGGAGCAGGACGAGACCGGCAGCGTGCGTGGTGAGGCCACCCACCTGTCGCAGTGGGCGGGTCTGGGGCGTCGGCACCCGATGCTGGCCTCCGCCATGGGGCTGTTCCTCCTCTCCTTCGCGGGGATCCCGCTCACCGCGGGCTTCATCGGGAAGTTCGAGGCGTTCAGCGCGGCTGCGGACGGCGGAGCCTGGCCGCTCGTGCTCGTCGCCGTGCTCGCCTCCGCGGCAGCCGCGTTCTTCTACGTGCGGGTGATCGTGCTGATGTTCTTCACCCAGCCGGAGGAGTCGGAGATGCCCGGGGCCACGGTCGTGGCGCCCTCGGCGCTCACCACCACCACGGTGGCGGTGTGCGCCGCGCTGACGCTGATTCTCGGTGTGTTCCCGGCGCCGGTTCTCGATCTGCTCTCCCGGGCAGTTATGTTCGTGGTGTGAGCACCACACCCCTGCCGCTGCACGACCCGGGTCTCGAGGACATCCTGGTCGAGGGACTGGCGGAGATCGAGAGGCGGCTGGCCGTGGCGGTCAGCCGGACCAGCGTCCTGGACGATGCGCCCTCCAGCCACCTGCTGAGCGCGGGCGGCAAGCGCATGCGCCCGGCGCTGGCGCTGCTGGCCGCCCAGCTCGGCACCGGCACATCCGAGGAGGTCCTCGAGGCCGCGGTCGGGGTCGAGCTCACTCACCTGGCCTCGCTGTACCACGACGACGTCATGGACTCCGCGAGCACTCGGCGCGGCGCCCCGAGCGCCCACCACGTGTGGGGGAACTCGGTCGCGATCCTGGCCGGTGACCTGCTGTTCGCCCGTGCCTCCCAGACCGTGGCGGGGTTGGGCCCGGTGGCGGTGCGGATCCAGGCGGAGACGTTCGAGCGGCTGTGCGTGGGGCAGCTGCACGAGACGATCGGGCCGCAGGGCGAGACCGACCCGGTGGAGCACCACATCGGTGTGCTCGCCGGGAAGACGGGATCGCTGATCGCCGCCTCCGCGCACTACGGCGCGCTGTTCGCTGGCGTGACCGGGGACGCGCTGCGGGCCGTGGTGGAGTACGGCGAGCGGGTGGGCGTCGCCTTCCAGTTGGCCGACGATGTGCTCGATCTGACCTCCTCCGCCGAGGTGCTCGGGAAGACGCCCGGCACCGATCTGCGCGAGGGTGTTCCCACGATGCCGGTCCTGCTCCTGCGGCGCCGTATCGCGGCGAGCGGCGCGGATGCAGGGGACGCCGAGGGCGTGGCCATCCTGGCTGCCCTGGATGGCGAGTCCGGCGATCTGGCGCAGCCCGCGGTGCTGGCGGACGTGGTGGCGCGGTTGTCCGCACACCCTGTCATGGAGGAGGCCCGCGAGATGGCGCGGCAGTGGTCGCGTGACGCGGTCGCGCAACTGGACGTGCTGCCCGAATCCGCCACGAAGGACGCGATGAAGGAGTTCGCGGACCTCGTCGTGGAGCGAATGGCCTGACCTCTCGGCCGGCCCAGGTGAGGGTTACCTTGCCTGCGGCGCGTAGACTCCACCCGTGGTCAGTCGCCCGATGCCCGTCTGCTAGGAGTTCCGTTTGAGTCTGCGTGTCGCCGTTGTCGGAGCCGGTCCCGCCGGCATCTACGCCTCCGACATCCTCTCCCGCGAGATCCCGGGGATCGCGATCGATCTGTTCGACCGTCTCCCGGCACCCTACGGTCTCGTGCGCTATGGCGTCGCACCCGACCACCCGCGCATCAAGGGGATCGTGTCCGCGCTCAACAAAGTGCTCGCCCGCGGTGACATCCGCCTGCTGGGCAACGTCGATATCGGCACCGACCTGACGCAGGCGGACCTGGCGGCGCACTACGACGCCGTGATCTTCGCCACCGGGGCGATCCATGACGCGGCGCTGGACATCCCCGGTATCGACCTGACCGGCTCCTTCGGTGCCGCCGACTTCGTTTCCTGGTTCGACGGCCACCCGGACTACCCGCGGACGTGGCCGTTGGAGGCACGGGAGATCGCGGTGATCGGCGCGGGGAACGTGGCGCTGGACGTGGCGCGGATGTTGGCCAAGCACCCGAAGGACCTCGCGTCCACCGAGATCCCGGCGAACGTGGCGCAGGGTCTGGCGGCCTCCCCGGTGACCGATGTGCACGTCTTCGCCCGGCGCGGGCCCGCACAGGCCAAGTTCACGCCGCTGGAGCTGCGAGAGCTGGGCCACGTCCCGGACGTGGACGTGGTGGTCTACCCCGAGGACTTCGACTTCGACGAGGGCTCCCAGGCGGCGATGGAGGAGTCGAATCAGGTCCGCCAGGTGGTCACCACCCTCACCGACTGGGCGCTGAACGACCCGGCGGAGTCCACCGCCTCCCGCCGGCTGCACCTGCACTTCCTGCACCGTCCGGTGGAGGTCGTCTCCGACGGTGCCGGTCACGTGGCGGGACTCGTCACCGAGCGCACGGTCCTCGTGGGCGACGGGTCGGTCACGGGCACCGGTGAGATGGTCACCACGCCGGTCCAGGCGCTCTACCGGGCCGTGGGCTACTTCGGCTCACCGCTGCCCGATGTTCCCTTCGACCAGACGCGCGGTGTCATTCCCAACGATGGTGGGCGGGTGCTGGGCGCCGACGGGTCGCCGATCCCCGGGATGTACGCCACCGGCTGGATCAAGCGCGGCCCGGTCGGGCTCATCGGCTCCACCAAGTCCGATGCGCGGGAGACGGTGAGCCACCTGGTCGCCGACCTGCGTGAGGGAATCGGTCTGCGCCCGGTGGTCGAAGGCTCCGAGGACGATGCCGACGTGCTCGCCCTCCTGGCGGAGCGCGGCGTCGAGGTGACGACCTGGCAGGGCTGGGAACTGCTCGAGGCGCACGAGAGGGCGCTCGGTGAGGCCGAGGGTCGCGAGCGCATCAAGGTGGTTCCCCGCGAGGAGATGGTGGCGATCTCCCGCGCCGGCGCCCCGGTGGGCGCCGGCGAGTAGCGCCGTCTGCCCACGGACCGCCCGCCTCCAGGGGACTCCCAGCATTCCTGCCGCACAATGGCAGGGTGACCACCCCCTTCGCACCCGGCCACTCCCACCACAACGCTGCCAAGACCGCGCTGCTGTTCGGTGCGCTCTGGGCGGTGCTCCTTGTGCTCGGCGCGCTCCTGGCAGGGGGCACCGGCAACTCCGCGTTCATCTGGGTCTTCGCCGGTATCGGATTGCTCTCGACCGCCTACAGTTACTGGAACTCCGACAAGATCGCGATCCGGTCCATGCGCGCGCAGCCCGTCACGCGGGAGCAGGCGCCCACGCTCTACCGGATCGTGGAGGAGCTCTCCGCCCGGGCCGGGCAGCCGATGCCGCGCCTGTACGTGGCGCCCACCGAGACCCCGAATGCGTTCGCGACGGGCCGCAACCCACGCAACGCTGCCGTGTGCTGCACGGTGGGGATCATGCGGCTGCTGAACGAGCGCGAACTGCGCGGGGTGTTGGGCCACGAACTGATGCACGTGTACAACCGGGACATCCTGACCTCATCCGTTGCCGCGGCCGTGGCGGGCGTCATCACCTCGGTGGCGCAGTTCATGCTGTTCTTCGGGGGCGGTGGCCGGGACCGCCAGGGCAATCCGATCGCGATGATCGGGATGCTGCTGGCAGCCCTGCTCGCCCCGTTCGCGGCCTCCATGATCCAACTCGCGATCTCCCGTACCCGGGAGTACGACGCCGACGAGGACGGTGCTCGCCTCACGGGTGACCCGCTCGGCCTCGCGTCCGCCTTGCGGGCGATCGAGGCAGGGGTGTCCGCCGCGCCGATGCGAGCGAGTCAGCAGACGGAGAACGTCTCCCATCTCATGATCGCCAACCCCTTCCGCGGCGGTGGCATGAGCCGGATGTTCGCCACGCACCCTCCGATGGCCGACCGCATTGCGCGACTGGAGTCCCAGGCCGGCGTCCGGTAGCGACCCTCGGTGTGCGGCAGGTCACGACACCGTGACCCAAAAGTTATCCGTCTGGGACCCATGGCCCAGGCGGTGGGCGGATGCGGCCAATAGCGTGGACGTCAGTGGTTGAGCAATCCACCACTGACACTCCGGCCCCCATTCTAGAAAGAGAACCACCTCATGCGTTCCGCATTCGACAAGCTCATTTCCTGGACCGGCCTCGGCATGGCCGCCGTCCTCCTCGTCGCCGGTGGCCTGCTGACCTGGGCCTCCGTCTTCGTCGGTGACCAGGTCAACAGCCAGCTCTCCGCGCAGGACATCACGATGCCCACCTCCGAGGCCATCGACGCCCAGCTCGAGAGCGGCCGCCTCAGCCAGGAGGACGCCGACGCGCTGTACCCGTTCGCCGGCAAGGAGATGGTGACCGGCCCCGCGGCCCGCGCCTACGCCGACCACTACATCCAGGCCCACATGAACGCCGGTTCCTACGGCCTCGAGGCCACCGTGTCCGAGATGGGCGTGGACACCTCCGCCTGGGAGCTCCCGCTCACCTACTCCAGCGCCGGAACCGTCTCCAGCGCGATCGAGGCCGACGAGTCCCTGTCCGACGACGTGAAGGCCGAAGCCACCCAGGCCGTCTCCGACTTCCGGATGGACACGCTCTTCACGGGTAACACGCTGCGCGGGCTGCTGCTGTACGGGTACGCGTTCGCCACCATCGGCTCCATCGCCGGTATCGCCGCGGTCGTCTGCTTCGTCGGCGCCGTCGCCCTGGCCATCCTCGGGGTGTTCGGTCTGCGTCACGCCGGCAAGGTGGCCGCGACCGAGAAGGCCGCCGCCTGACCTGCTGACGAACCACGCGACGCCCGGGAACCTCGGTTCCCGGGCGTCGTCGTGTCTGCGGTCAGGGTTTCAGCGGTAGTTGACGAACTGGACCGCGAAGTCGAGGTCGGCGCCCCGCAGGAGTTGCTGCACGGCCTGCAGGTCGTCACGGCTCTTGCTGCTGACCCGGACCTCATCTCCCTGGATCTGCGCCTTGACGCCCTTGGGGCCCTCGTCGCGGATGAGCTTGCCGACCTTCTTGGCGTTCTCCGAGCCCAGGCCCTCCCGCAGGGAGCCCGCGAGCCGATAGAGCTTCCCGGAGAGCGTGGGCTCCTTGTCCTCGCCGAAGTCGATCGACTTCAGGGACACGCCCCGCTTCACGAGTTTGGTCTCCAGCACGTCCAGTGCCGCGGTGACGCGCTCGGCGGAGTTCGCCTGGATGAGGATGCTCTCCCCGCTCCAGGCGATCGAGGCGTCCACACCGCGGAAGTCGTAGCGCTGGGACACCTCCTTGGCGGCCTGGTTCAGGGCGTTGTCGACCTCCTGGCGGTCGACCTTGCTGACGACGTCGAACGAGGAGTCGGCCATCTCGTGCCTCCTTGGGCTGGGCTGGTCACGCGTGCTGCGCGATGGGTTGTGGCCACCCACGGTAGTCGTCCTCGCGCTCAGGCGGCCCCCGTGCGCGCCGAGCGTGTGGTTGCGCACCACCCACCTCGCCGAGGGTGTGGTTGCGCAGGGTTCGCGCGCTGGCGGGCTGCCTAAGGGCACGGTCGGCGGGGGTGTGGTGTGCCGAGGGTGTGGTTGCGCACCACCCACCTCGCCGAGGGTGTGGTTGCGCAGGGTTCGCGCGCTGGCGGGCTGCCTAAGGGCCTGGTCGGCGGGGGTGGGGGAACGCAGAAGGCCCGGACCTTGCGGTCCGGGCCTGGCGTGGCAGGTGAGGGATTCGAACCCCCGAAGCATTCCGCGGCTGATTTACAGTCAGCTCCCTTTGGCCGCTCGGGCAACCTGCCAGTGCCCTCGCGGGCCGGTCGATCATAGCCCCCGAGAGCCCGAGATGCGAAATCCACGACGGCGCAGGTCGCCTCATGCGCCCGGCGCGCCACCCGCCGGGGTGCCCGAAGGACCGACCGCGGCGCCCGCGCCCGCACCCGCGCCCGCGCCCGCACCCGCGACGCGGGCGGCGCGGTGCAGGGCGCGCTCGGCGCGGCGCAGCGCGCGCTCGGCGCGCACCCGGCGGGCGCCGTCGATCGTGATGAGCACCAGTGCCACCCAGACCAGGCCGAACCCGACCCAGCGGGCCACGGGCATCTCCTCGCCGAGCACCACCACCGCCAGGGTGAGCTGGATGATCGGCGTCATGTACTGCAGGGTCCCCACCGTCGCCAGGGGGAGATGACGAGCGGCGCTGGCGAACAGCAGGAGGGGGACCGCCGTCACGGGTCCGGACAGCATCAGCAGCACGGCGTACCACCCGGGCCCGGTGCTCTGGCCGGGGCCGCCGAAGGCGCCCTGTCCGGTCACCGCGAGGAACACCAGATACCCCAGGGCCAGGGGCGTGAGCACCATCGTCTCCACGGTCAACCCGGGCAGCGCGGCGACATCGGCGCCCACCCGGTTCTTCATCAACCCGTACAGTCCGAACGTTCCCGCGAGCGTGAGGGCGATCCACGGGAATGTGCCGTATCCCACACCGATCACGAGCACGGCGAGCGCCGTCAACGCGAGCCCGATCCACTGGGCCGGGACCAGCCGTTCGCGCAGCAGCAGGACCGCGAGCAGGGAGGTCACGATCGGGTTGATGAAGTACCCCAGTGCCGCATCCGCGGTACGGCCGGTGGAGACGGCGATCACGTACACCGTCCAGTTCGTCCCGACCAGGAAGGCGGCGGCGATGAGCAGCCGCATCAGACGGGGGCTGCGCAGCACGGCTCGCACCTGGGAGAAGGAGCGCATCACGGCCAGCAGCAGCACGCACAGCAGCAGGCTCCACACCACGCGGTGGCCCACCACCTCCAGCGCGCCGGCGGGCGCGAGGGCCGCGATGTACAGGGGCATCAGGCCCCACAGCAGGTACGCCGAGATGCCGGCGGGAAGGCCCCAGCGGCTGGGGAGGGGAGCGGCCACGTGCTCAGCCTAGAGCGGCGTGGCGAGGCCCACGTGGAGCCGATTTCGCGTCTGGCCAGAAGTTGTGTACTCTCGCATGGCTGCCCCGATAGCTCAGTCGGCAGAGCGTCTCCATGGTAAGGAGAAGGTCAAGGGTTCGATTCCCTTTCGGGGCTCTGGTCGTGCCACCGCACTCGCGGTGGTCAGGACCGTGGCGGGGTAGCTCAGCTGGTCAGAGCGCACGACTCATAATCGTGAGGTCGCGGGTTCGAGCCCCGCTCCCGCTACCACGTGTGCCCCGCCGGGGTGCACTTCGTCCCGCGCGTCGGCCGCTGCACCGGCGAGCGGTGAGCCCGGGCAGCAACGCGACGAAAAGGACACGGCCGTGGCCAGCAAGACCTCTGACATCCGCCCGAAGATCACTCTCGCCTGCTCGGAGTGCAAGGAGCGGAACTACATCACCAAGAAGAACCGTCGGAACAACCCCGACCGTCTCGAGCTGAAGAAGTACTGCGCGCGCTGCAACACCTCCACGGCGCACCGCGAGACCCGCTGAGCCCACGTGGCAGTCGACTCCTCGCGGATCGGGTCGGTCTTCACCGGCACGCCCGCCTTCGAGGTCTCACGCCGTCACGTCCAGCAGTTCGCTGACGTGGTGGGTGCCACCAGCCCGGTCCACCGCGATCTCGCGGCGGCCCGGGCTGCGGGCTATCCGGACCTGCTCGCTCCGGTGACCTTCGCGGTCGTGATCGCGCAGGAGGCCGAGGCCCAGTACGTGGCCGACCCGGCCTCGGGCATCGACTTCTCCCGGGTGGTGCACGCGGAGGAGTCCTTCGCCCACCACCGCCCGATCGTGGCCGGCCAGGCGCTGGGCGCCGCCGTGCACGTGGACGACATCGTGGAGCGCCGCGGCCTCACGATGGTCACCACCCGCACGGAGATCACCGATGCGGACGGCGCAGCCGTCGCGACCGTCGGTTCCACCCTGGCGATCCGAGGAGCGCAGGAATGACCGGCATCCTGGACCACCTGGAGCAGGGCGCTGAGGTCTTCACCCGCACCGTGGCCCTCTCGCGGGACCGGCTCGTGCGCTACGCGGCCGCGAGCGGCGATTTCAACCCGATCCACTACAACGACACGGTGGCCACCTCGGTGGGCCTACCCGGTGTCATCGCCCACGGGATGCTCACCATGGGCCTGGCCGGTTCCGTACTCACCGACTGGCTGGAATCCCTCGCGCCCGGCGGCGCCGCGCGCGTGCGGCGCTACGGCACCCGCTTCTCCCGGCCGATCCCCGTGCCCGCCACGGGCGAGGTCGAACTCACGGTCACCGGGACCGTGGGCGCCCTGGATGCGGACGTCGACGGCGTGCCCTGCGTGCGCATCGACCTGCGGGCGCAGGCTGCTGGCGTGACGGTGCTCGCCAAGGCCCAGGTGTTCGTCTCCCGCGCCTGACCTTCCGCCCGCGCGGCAGGAGCCGCCCGGTCAGCCGGCCAGGGTCGTGCCGGGCCGCGCCGTGATCTCCAACTCCACCGAGTCCGCCGACTCGTCATTCAGCAGGGCGATCGCGGCGCGCGCGGCGAGCTTGCCCTTCTGCAACGCGGGCTGCGACATGCTCTCCACCACATCCGGCGCGAGCCAGGGCAGGTCCACACCGTCGAACCCGGTCACCGCGACGTCGCCGGGAACCGATAGCCCGAGTTCGCGTGCCGCGAGCACAACACCAGCGGCCAGGAGATCGGAGAAGGCCATGATCGCCGTCGGCCGTGGGGCCTGGGCGAGCAGCGCCTTCGCCGCCTCATAGCCCTCCTCCACCAAGGATCCGCGTGTCACGTAGACATGTGCGGGCTCGATCCCGGCGCGCAGCACCCCCGCGAGCCGACGCGCCGTGAACGGGTAGGTGGGATCGTTCGTGCCCTCGGGCAACAGCCCGCAGGGCACGTCCTCGTCCCAGGCCATCGTCACCAGGGCGATCCGCTCGTGACCGCGCGCGCGGACGGCCTCACCGAGCGTCCGCATGGCCGAGGTGTCGGCCAGGCCGATGACGACGACCTCCGGGGCGTTCGCGGGGGCCTCACCCTCCACCAGCACCACCCCCAGGCCGCGTTCGCGCAGCGCGGTCACGACCGGGTTCTCACCGCCGGTGGGGGACAGCACGATGGCGGCGTCCATGGCCGCACGCCGGGCGATGGCGGCGCCCTCGTGGGAGGAGGAGGCACGGATGAGCAGCATTCCCAGGTCGTGCGCGCCCAGCGCATCGGCGATGCCGTCGAGCACGCGCACGGCCACCGGGTCGCGGAAGGAGGAGGCGAGCTCGCCGTGGGTGAGGACTCCCACTACGCCGCTCGCGCCGCGCCGTAGGGAGCGGGCCAGGGGGTCGGGGCCGGTGTAGCCCAGCTCGGCGGCCGCGGCGAGCACACGTTCGCGGGTGGCGGGGGAGACGGGCCCCGAGCCGGAGAACGTCAGTGAGGCCGTCGAGGGGGAGACCCCCGCGAGGCGAGCGACATCCGCCAGTGTGGCTCTCGCCATGCCGTCTCCCTCCGGGCGGTCGGAGCACGTGCTGGTGGTCGCGCTCCCAGGTGTGGCCCACACTAGTCGACATGTCTCGAATCGATTCGAAGGGCTCGCCGCACACCTCCGTCCGAGCCGCGTCCTGGGCCACGGTGACCGTCTTCGCCCTGAACGGGTTCGTGTTCGCCTCCTGGCTGTCCCGCCTTCCTGCCATCCGGGACGACCTCGGCCTCACGCCCTCGACCATCGGCCTTCTCCTCCTGGTGGGCTCCCTCGGGTCGGTGATCGCTCTTCCCCTCGCCGGCACGGTGGTGACCCGGTGGGGGACCGCCCGCACCGTGGCGGGCGCCGCCCTGCTCGCATCGGTGGGACTGCTCGGGGTGATGATCGCCTTCGGCGCGTCATCCGTCGTGGCGATGGCCGCGCTGCTGGCCCTCACCCAGGCCGGGATCGCGGCGTGGGACGTGGCGATGAACCTCGAGGGCACCCGGGTGGAGCAGGCCCTGCACCGGGCGATCATGCCCGCTTACCATGCGGCCTTCTCCGGCGGAACGGTGTTCGGCGCGGGACTCGGGGCTCTCATGGCACACCTGGGCGTGCCGGTAGCGGTCCATCTGCTCGGCGCCGCCGCCCTCGCGGTGCTCCTGGTGGCGGCGGCGGTGCGGCGCTTCCTCCCCCAGCCGAGCGCGGCCCCCGAGGGGCATGGCACGGCTGACAGTGGTGGCACGGGTGGGCTCGGGGATGACGGCGAGGCAGCGAACGCCCATCGCGCGGGCGCGGGTGCGCGCGCAGCGCTCGCCGCATGGCTGGAGCCGCGCACCCTGCTCATCGGCCTCATGGTGCTCTCCGCGGCGCTGACCGAGGGTGCTGCCAACGACTGGCTCACCCTGGCCAGCATCGACGCCTTCGGACTGGACAACTCCCAGGGGGCATTGGTGCTCGCCGTCTTCCTCGTGGCGATGACGGCGATGCGGTTGGTGGGCACCCGACTGCTGGACGCCTGGGGCCGGGTGCTGGTGCTACGGGTGTGCATCGCCGCGGCTCTCCTCGGCCTGTTGGCCTTCACGCTCGCGCCGGTGCCCTGGCTCGCGATCATCGGCGTGGTGCTGTGGGGCATCGGCGCGGCGCTCGGGTTCCCCGTCGGGATGTCGGCGGCCTCCGACGAGCCTGCCCACGCGGCGGCCCGGCTCTCGGTGGTCTCCACGATCGGCTACACGGCGTTCCTCGCCGGCCCGCCGCTGCTCGGCCTGCTCGCGGAGCACGTGGGGCTGCGCCACGCGCTGCTGGTGATCGCCGTACCGCTGCTGATCAGCCTGCTCGTGACCGGGGCCGCGCGGCCGCCCCGGGTGACGGCAACCGCGGACGGGGCGACCCGGGGGTCGTAGGCTCGGGGTGTGACGACACTCGCCGAGCTGACCACCCTGCGCACCGGGGGCGAGATCGCCCGCTACGTCGAGATCGACTCCGAGGCAGATCTCCTCGCGGTGATCGCCGAGGCCGACGACGCCGATGAGCCGCTGCTCGTGCTCGGCGGGGGATCCAACGTGCTGGCCTCGGACGAGGCCTTCGAGGGGGTGGTCGTCCGCGACACCCGCCGCGGGGTGCGGGTGCGGGAGTCCTCCGCCTGTGGTGGCGCCGACATCGTGGTCCCGGCCGGGGAGGTGTGGGACGAGGTCGTGGTGCGAGCGGTCGCCGAGGGCTGGTCCGGTATCGAGGCGCTCAGCGGCATCCCCGGCAGCATGGGGGCCACACCCGTGCAGAACGTCGGTGCGTACGGGCAGGAGGTGGGCGACGTGCTCGCTTTCGTGCGCACCTGGGACCGCGGCGCGGGCCGGATCCGTACCTTCGCGAACGCCCAGCTCCACCTCGGCTACCGCACCTCCCTGCTCAAGCGCTCCTTCACGGCAGACGAGGAGGGCCGGGCCTGGTCACCGACCCCCCGCTACGTGGTGCTCGAGGTGGGTCTGCAGCTCCCGCTGGCCACCCGCAGCGCCCCCGTCCGCTACGCCGAACTCGCCCGCACCCTGGGCGTGGAGGTGGGGGAGCGGGTGGAGTCCGCCGCCGTCCGCGAGGCCGTGCTCGGCCTGCGCGCAGGTAAGGGCATGGTGTTGGACGCCGCGGACCACGACACCTGGAGCGCCGGGTCGTTCTTCACCAACCCACTGCTGGCGCCCGAGGACGCCGCCCGGCTCCCCGAGGTCGCCCCCCGGTTCCCGGCGGGGGAGGGCCGGGTGAAGACCTCCGCGGCCTGGCTGATCTCCCACGCCGGCTTCGAGCGGGGTCACGGGCTGCCGGGGCCGGCGGCGCTGTCCACCAAGCACACCCTCGCGCTGACGAACCGCGGCGGAGCGCGTGCAGTGGACCTGGTGCGCCTCGCCCGCGAGGTGCGCGACGGTGTGGAGCGCGCCTTCGGGGTGCGCCTGGAGCCGGAGCCCGTGCTGCTCGGCGTCAGCCTGTAGCCGCGGCGCCCACTGAATCGCCTCTCTGGCCTTGGATCTCTGGCGTGGACCCTTGGACCGGGGCCCTAGCCGGGGGTGGCGAGCCAGGCGTCGACCTCCGTCAGCCAGCGGCGGCGCATCGACTCGGGTGCGAGGCTCGCGCGAATGGAGTCGCGGGCCAGGTCGGCCAACGCGGCGTCGTCCAGATGGTGCACGTGGCGGGCGGCCTCGTACTGTGCCGCGAGGCGGGAGCCGAAGAGCAGGGGGTCGTCCGCGCCCAGGGCGATCGGTACCCCGGCCTCCCGCAGCGAACCCAGCGGCACCTGACGGTTCTCCCGGTAGACCCCGAGGGAGACGTTCGAGGCGGGACACACCTCGCACGCGATCCCGCGTCTCGCCAGGTCCTCCAGCAGTGCAGGGTCCTCGGCGGCGCGCACTCCGTGACCCAGCCGGACCGGATCCAGGTGCTGCACCACCTCGCGCACGTGCTGCGGTCCCAGGAGTTCCCCGCCGTGTGGCACGCCGGGCAGGCCGGCGCGTCGGGCGATCGCGAACGCGGGGCCGAAGGCGCTGGTGTCGCCGCGCCGCTCGTCGTTGGACAACCCGAAGGCGACGACCTGGCCGGGACCGTCGCCCGCGTACCGGGCGGCCAGGCGGGCGAGGGTACGGGCCTCCAGGGGATGGCGCATCCGTGAGGAGGCGACCACCACACCCACCGAGATGTCGGTGAGGGACGAGACGCTCCGCGCCTCGTCGAGCGCGATCTCCAACGCTGGTGTCAGGCCGCCCACGTGCGGGGCGTAGGAGGTGGGGTCCACCTGGATCTCCAGGCGCCGCGAACCCTCCGCGACGTCGTCCAGGACCGCCTCGCGCACGATCCGGCGCATCGCCGATTCCGAGCGCACCACGGCGCGCGCCGCGTCGTAGAGCCGCTGGAACCGGAACCAGCCGCGGGCGTCCGCGGGGACGTCCGGCACATCGTCCACCAGTGCCGACGGCAGCCGCAGGCCCTGCTCGGCGGCGAGCTGGACGAGGGTCTCCGGACGCATCGATCCCGTGAAGTGCAGGTGCAGGTGCGCCTTCGGCAGGGCGATCAGGTCACGCATCACGGCCCACTGTAGGCCGGGTGGCGCACGGTGGGCTCGCGCACCCCGCACCCCGCACCCCGCACCCCGAACCCCCACCCCTCTGCCGGGCGCGGGAGGGCCGGCCATGGCCGGGGCGCGAGGACCCACGCGGCGACCGGGGGCCTGACGCGAGATGAGAGGAGTCTCATCCGCACCTCACCGACCTCTCACACGGGTGCGGCGAACTGGATGCCATGACCAGCCCAGGCGAGGACCGCACCCTCCTGACCGGTGCCGAGCGCACCGCCCTGGTGCGCGCGGCGCTGCACCTGCGCCGCCCCACCCCGCTGTCGGTTCACGTGGAGCGCGTGCAGGCCCGCCCCGACGGCGTGAGCGTGGGCTATCAGGTCGACGCCCCGGTCGGGCGGTGCTATCTGATGGCGTCCACGGTGCCCGCCGCGCTCGCCACGGCCCCGGTTGTGGTGACCACGAATACTCACGAACTCCGGGTGGCCGTGTGGTCGCACCCGGGCGACCCCCAATTGCCGGGCCTGGCCGAGGCATGCGACCTGGAACGGGTGCGCGCCTGGCTGCCCGAGGCCCGTGGGTTGGAGTTGATGACGTACCGCGCGCTGCGCCGCGCCGTGATCAAGGTGACGGGCCGGCAGGGGCCGCTCGCCTACCTCAAGGTGGTGCGACCGGCGGCGGCACCCGCGCTCGCGTTGCGGCACCGCGGGTTCCCGGGGGCTCCCCGGGTGCTGGGCAGCCCCGCTCCCGGCGTGCTGGCGCTCGAGCCACTCGCAGGCGGGACGCTGGCCGCATGGGTCGCCGCCGGGGGTGCCCCCGTGCCGCTGGCGCGTCTGATCGGCGCACCGGTCCCGGGGGCCGCGGCGATCCCCAGGGTCCCGCCCGTCTCGGAGCGGCTGTCCGAGCACGTCCGGATGATCGAGCCGCGCGTGGTCGGGACGCAGCGCCGCCACCTGCTGGACCTCAGCCGGGATCTCCACGGTGCGTTGGCGGCGAGTGCCGCACCACGACCCGTGGTGCTCACACACGGTGATCTGCACGGGGACAACGTCATCGTGGACGCGGCCGGTCGGCCCTGCGGCGTCCTGGACGTGGACCGCTGCGGCCCCGGGTTCCTCCTGGACGACGTGGCCTGCCTGCTCGCCCACACCGAGGTGAGCGCCGCTATGAACGACGGCGCGGCCCGCGACCACCTGGCGGCTGCCGCCCAGGCGTGGTGGCGGCAGGCGATGCACCCGGCGCTGCGGCGCCACACCGACCCGGCGGCGCTCGCCGCCCGGACCGCGGCGTCGATCCTGGCGCTCGCGGGGGTCTGCCCGGACGGGACCGTCCCGTCCGTTCTCGACCTCGCGGACGCGTACCTGCGCCGCGGGCACCAGCGAAAGGACGCATCATGAGCAAGCGCATCTGGATCGCCACCGGCACGCTCGGCGCTCTCGCCGCCGTGGGCTTCGGCACCGCAGCAGCGCAGGAGGATCCGGCCACCACGGCCGGGACCACGCGGGCTGCCGCGGGCGGTGATCTCACCCGGACGGAGGCGGCCATGGAGACCGCGCCGTCGACGGCCGACCTCACTGCGACCACGACGGGTCCGACATCGGCGGTCACGACAGTCAGCGTCACGTCCGTCGTGAGTCCGGTGAGTCCGGTGAGTCCCGCGTCGCCGGTGAGCCCGGTCTCGCCGGTCTCGCCGGTGAGCTCCGTGTCGCCGGTGAGCCCCGTGTCGCCGGTGAGCCCCGTGTCGCCGGTGAGCCCCGTGTCGCCGGTGAGCCCCGTGTCGCCGGTGAGCCCCGTGTCGCCGGTGAGCCCCGTCTCGCCGGTGAGCCCCGCGTCGGCGGCCAGCCCCGCGTCGCCGGTCAGCACGGTCTCGCCGGCCAGCCCCGTGTCGCCGGTGAGCCCCGCGTCGCCGGCCAGCCCCGTGTCGCCGGTGAGCCCCGCGTCGCCGGCCAGCCCCGTGTCGCCGGTGAGCCCCGCGTCGCCGGCCAGCCCCGCGTCGGCGGACTGACGATCCGGCTGACGCCGGTACCCGCGCCGGCGTCAGCCGCAGCGGTAGCCCATCCCTCGCACGGTGGTGATGAGTTCCGTACCGAGCTTGCGTCGCAAGTACCGGACGTACACATCGACCACGTTGGAACCGGGGTCGAAGTCGTATCCCCAGACCCGGGAGAGCAGTTGCTCCCTGCTGAGGACCTGCCCGGGATGGCGCAGGAACACCTCGGCGAGGGCGAACTCGCGGGCGGAGAGTTCCACCTCGCGGTCCCCGACCCGCGCCCGGCGGGAGCGCATGTCGAGGGCGATGTCCCCCCATCGGATGACGGCATCGCTCTCGCTGACGGCGGACGAACGCAATCGCAGTCGTACCCGTGCGAGGAGTTCCTCGAACCGGAACGGCTTGGCCATGTAGTCGTCGGCGCCACCCTCCAGGCCCGCCACGGTGTCGGTCACCGAGTCGCGGGCCGTCAGCATGATGATGGCGATCGAGCTCCCGTGGCGGCGCAGCGTCCGCGCCACCTCCATGCCGTCGCCGTCGGGCAGGCCGAGGTCCAGGATCATCAGGTCGAAGGCGCCGCCGAGTCCCGCCTCGACCGCCTCGGCGGCCGTGCCCACCACGGTCGGCTGGTACCCGGCGGCGCGTAGGCCCTTCGCCACGAACGCCGCGATGCGCTCGGAGTCCTCCACGATCACGATCTGGCTCACGCGCTACTCCTCCTCCTGTGTGGGGGCCGCCCGGCCCGCCGCACGGTCGCCACTGCTCCCCGCACCGTCCACGATCGCCGCGCTCGGCAGCGTGATCGTGACGCGTGTCCCGAGACCCGGCGCGCTGTCTAGGTGCACGTCACCGCCGTGCCCGGACGCGATCGAGGCGACGATGGCAAGGCCGAGGCCCGTGGAGTCCGCGGGCGCCCCGCGCCCCGAGACGAAGCGATCGAAGACCCGGTCGTGTTCCTGAGGGGGGATCCCGATGCCCTCGTCACGGACCCACAGCCGCAGCGCGGCTCCCTCCCAGGCGGAACCGATGGCCACGTGCGTGTCCGGTGCCGAATAGCGCACGGCGTTGGAGGCGAGTTGCAGGAGTGCCTGGGTCACCCGCTCGCGGTCCAGGAGCGCCGTCCCCTCGGCCAGGGCATCCAGCCGCCAGCGGCGGGGCCCGAGTCCCCGTGCCTTGGCGAGCACGGTGTCGAGCAGTTCGGCGACGTCGGTCGGCTGCGCTCGCACGAAGTCCGGACGCTCCGCCCGGGCGATCGTCGCGAGGTCGTCCACCAGCCGGTTCATCCGATCGAGTTCGTCCAGGGCCAGTTCGCGCGTGGCGGTGGCGTCGGCCACATCGCCGGCGTCCATCAGCTCCAGGTGACCGCGGACAACGGTGAGCGGGGTACGCAGTTCGTGCCCGACGTCGTACATGAACCGCCGTTGGGCCTCGAGCGTGCCCTCCAAGCGGGCGAGCATGGCGTTGACGGTCCGGGTGAGGTCAGCCAGGTCGTCGCTGCCCACCACCGGCACGCGACGGGTCAGGTCGCCGGAACTCACCTCCCGCGCTGTGCGACTGACCAGCGCGACTGGGCGCAGGATCCGCCCGGCGATCGTCCAGCTCACCGCGGCGATGAGGAGGATCGCGGCCAGGGCCACGGCGCCGTAGATGCGCAGGGTGGTCGTCAACGACCTGAGTTCGGCCTGTGCATCGAAGGCCACCACCAGGGCGGCCGGCGGGCCCGTGCCGACCTGGATGGGCACCGTGACGTAGCGGTAGGTGGTCACGGGGGTGTGGGCGCTGGCCAGGACCACCCGGCCCGACTCCCACGGCTCGCCGATCGCGTCGATGAGTCCGATGTCCTCCTGCGGCGTCAGGGCGTTCAGTTCGGCGTACTGCAGTACCCCGGTGGAGTCGATGGTGAAGGCACCCTCGTTCGCGCTCGGTACGAAACGTTGCAGGGCCTGATACAGCAGATCCTGGGCTGAGGCGTAGGGCGCCTGCGTGCGGGGATCGATCTCGGTCTCGGCAAGTGCGCGCACCTCGGCGACGGTGCGTTCGAGGGAGTCGTCGATCTGGGTCTCCAGTCGCTCCCGTTCCAGGAGGTAGAGGACCGCGCCGGCGCAGATCAGGGCGAGCGCGGTCAGTCCGGTCGTCGCCAGCACGATCCGGGCCCGCAGGGAGCCCCACCATCGGCGGCGTGCCGTGCCCGGCTCGGGATCCGCGTCCGGTGCGGTGGTCACGACCCCTCGCTCATGGGAAGGTGCGCGGGCTAGTCGTCATCGTCATCGTCATCGTCGTCGTCCCAGTCGTCGTCATCGTCGCCGTCGTCGTCGTCGTCGTCGTCGTCCCAGTCGTCGTCCCAGTCGTCGTCGTCATCATCGTCGTCGTCCTCGACGTGGGGGGCCGGCGGAACGGCCACGGGTGTCCTGGGCGGGGGGGATGGCAGAGAGGACGGCGTGGGGGAGGAGGGCGCCGGGGACCCTGCGGTGGGGGACTGGGTCGCGGGGGACGGCGTGGTGGCGGGCGGCGTGGAGGCGGGTGGCGTGCTGACGGGGGTCGCAGTCCCGGTGCCGACTGGCTCCGGCAGAATGACGGCGTCGCCGACCTCGCGCACCTCCTGGCCGGGGCCGCCGGCGACGGCGAGAGCCGCAACTGCCAGTACGAGCGCCGCCACCACGGCCACGGCCAGCGTGCGGCCTCGGACCCCCGCCCCGGAACGGGGCGAGGCGTCGTCGTCGGCTGCGGGATCCTCGGCTGCCGTCATGCCAGCAGTGTGTCAGCGCTGCATGAGACGCAGATGAGAGACGTGGTGCCGTGGCCGGCCGCCTGCGGTCAGGAGGCCTCGCCGAGCAGCGCCGCGATGCGCCCCACACCCTCCGCCAGGTCCGCATCACCCAGCGCATAGGAGAGGCGGAGGTAGCCGCTCGGGCCGAACGCCTCCCCGGGCACGACCGCGACCTCGGCCTCGGCCAGGATGAGGGAGGCGAGCTGCGCCGAGGTGGTCGGCGTGGTCCCGCGGATCGTGCGACCCAGCACCCCGCGCACATCCGGGTAGGCGTAGAACGCGCCGAGGGGGGTCGGGCAGTCGACGCCGTCGATGGCGTCGAGCGAGGCCACCATCGCGCGCCGTCGCCGGTCGAGGGCCACCTTCATCTCCTCCACCGCGTCCATGCCGCCGGCCAGGGCCGCGATCGCCGCCCGCTGGGAGACGTTGGCGACGTTCGAGGTCAGGTGCGACTGGAAGTTGGTGGCGGCCTTGATGACGTCCTTCGGTCCCTGCATCCACCCCACGCGCCACCCGGTCATCGCGTAGGTCTTCGCCACGCCGTTCAACACGATCGTGGTCTCGGCGAGGTCCGGCACCGCCTGCAGCACCGGGGTGAAGACGGCGTCGTCGTAGGTCAGGTGCTGGTAGATGTCATCGGTGATCACCCAGATGCCGTGCCGCAGTGCCCAGGCACCGATCGCCGCGATCTGCTCCGGTGAGTAGACCGCCCCCGTGGGGTTGGAGGGGGAGTTCAGCAGCAGCGCGCGGGTCCGCGGGGTCCGGGCCGCCTCGAGCTGGTCCACGCTCACCAGATAGCTGGCCTCGATGCCGGCGAACACCTCCACGGGCACGCCGCCGGCCAGCCGGATGGCCTCGGGATAGGTGGTCCAGTAGGGGGCGGGCAGCAGCACCTCGTCGCCGGGATCGACCACGGCGGCGAAGGCCTGGAAGACCGCCTGCTTGCCGCCGTTCGTCACCAGCACCGAGGTCGGGTCGATCTCGTAGCCGTTGTCCCGCAGCGTGGCCTGGGCAATCGCCTCGCGCAGGGCGGGAAGGCCGGCGGCGGGGGAGTAGCGGTGGTTGGCAGGGTCGAGGCACGCTGCCGCCGCGGCCTCCACCACGTGCGGTGGCGTGGGGAAGTCCGGTTCGCCCGCCCCGAAACCGATCACCGGCCGGCCTGCCGCGCGCAGCGCCTTGGCCTTGGCGTCCACAGCGAGGGTGGCGGACTCGGCGATCGCGCCGAGCCGGGCCGAGACGCGGCGGGGGGTGGGCTGAGGGTCCGTCGATGGCGTACTCACGCGTCCTATCGTGGCACGAGCACGCTCGCTGCGGGTGGGTACAGCGGCCCCGGGCCCACGCGCGGGCAGCGTGCGAGGGCCTCGCGATCTCGTGGCGGGTGGACCCGGTTCGACCTCGCGCCCCGCGTCGCGTACAGTAGTCCCCCGGTGGTGTTACACCGCCCTGCTCAGCCATGCGTCACCGCGGCTGGTTCTCCGGCCGGAGAATCCCCGTGGCGCCGTTGCTGCGGGGTCGGGGCCATCGAAGGGCAGTGGCGCAATTGGTAGCGCACCGGTCTCCAAAACCGGCGGTTGTGGGTTCGAGTCCCGCCTGCCCTGCGCACAACGATCCAGTGACACGACGGCGAGGAAGAGCACGGATGAGCGAGTCCACCGCGACCGGCGCGAGCAAGGCGCCGCAGCAGCGCGCCGGACTGTTTGCGCGCATCGCCCTGTTCATCCGCCAGGTCGTGGCCGAACTGCGCAAGGTCGTCACGCCCACGCGGTCGGAGCTGGTGAACTACACGATCGTCGTCATCGTGTTCGTGCTGATCGTGATGGCGTTCGTGTTCGGACTCGACTTCGTGTTCGGCCGCCTCGTGCTGTGGGCGTTCGGGCAGTAGCGGATCCGAGCCGTCCCTTGCACCGGGTGCGCCGGTGCTCAGGGGGTGCCGGCTGAACGCAGCCGAGCCGAGTTTCACGCGAGGTTCTCAACAGAAAGCAGGTCGGACGTGTCCGAGACCACCGAGTCGCAGCCCGTCGAGGACGGCGGCGCCGCCGTCGACCCCGTCGAGGAGTTCCGGCGCGAACTGCGCGCGATGCCCGGCGACTGGTACGTCATCCACTCCTACGCCGGCTACGAGAACCGCGTGAAGTCCAACCTCCAGACCCGCATCACCACCTTGAACATGGAAGAGGAGATCTTCCAGATCGAGGTGCCGATGGAGGAGGTCGTGGAGGTCAAGGCGAACGCCCAGCAGAAGGTCGTCAAGCGCGTTCGCATCCCCGGGTACGTCCTGGTGCGGATGGACCTCACCGACGAGTCGTGGGGTGTGGTGCGCCACACCCCCGGCGTGACCGGGTTCGTGGGGCACACCCACCAGCCCGTCCCGCTCACGCCGGACGAGGTCATCTCGATGCTCGCGCCCACGCTGGAGAAGCAGGCGCCGGCGAGCGGCGGTGCGGCCACGGGCGCCGAGTCGGGTTCCCAGGGCTCCGCCCGCGAGATCGAGGTGGACTTCGAGGTCGGCGAGTCGATCACGGTCACCGACGGTCCCTTCGAGGGAATGCCTGCCACGATCTCCGAGATCGAGGCGGAGTCCGCGAAGCTCAAGGTTCTCGTGTCCATCTTCGGCCGGGACACCCCGGTCGAGCTCGGGTTCGGCCAGGTCGCCAAGCTCTGAGCACCCGGGCGGCGGACCCGCCGTCCGATGCAACCGGGTCATCGCCCATGGCGTCGGCCCACCACCACGAAGGAAACTCGCATGCCTCCCAAGAAGAAGGTCTCTGGCCTCATCAAGCTCCAGATCCAGGCCGGTGCGGCCAACCCCGCGCCGCCGATCGGCCCCGCGCTCGGTCAGCACGGCGTCAACATCATGGAGTTCTGCAAGGCCTACAACGCCGCCACCGAGTCGCAGCGCGGCAACGTGGTGCCGGTGGAGATCACGGTCTACGAGGACCGCTCCTTCACCTTCGTCCTGAAGACCCCGCCGGCCGCTGAGCTCATCAAGAAGGCCGCCGGTGTGGCCAAGGGTTCCGCGACCCCGCACACCGCCAAGGTCGCCAACCTCTCGCGCGAGCAGGTGCGGGAGATCGCCACCACGAAGCTGGCGGACCTCAACGCCAACGACCTCGAGGCCGCCGAGAAGATCATCGCCGGCACCGCTCGGTCGATGGGGATCACGGTCTCGGAGTAATCGATCCCCGGGCAGCCGCCCGGGGGGTTCACCCCGTGGGAGGGTCCGCGTGGACCCGCACCACACCTGCCACAAGGAGCAGTACGCATGGCCACGCACGGCAAGAACTACCGCAAGGCGGCGGAGCGGATCGACCGCACCGCCCTCTACGCTCCCGCGACGGCGATCCGCCTCGCCAAGGAGACAGCGTCCACCGGTTTCGACCAGACGGTCGAGGTCGCTTTCCGCCTCGGTGTCGACCCCCGCAAGGCGGACCAGATGGTCCGCGGAACCGTCAGCCTGCCCAACGGCACCGGTAAGACCGCCCGCGTGCTCGTGTTCGCCGTCGGTGAGCGGGCGCAGCAGGCCCTGGACGCGGGCGCTGACGAGGTCGGCGGCGACGAGCTGATCGAGAAGGTCGCGGCGGGTTACACCGACTTCGACTCCGCGATCGCCACGCCTGACCTGATGGGCAAGGTGGGTCGTCTCGGTCGCGTGCTCGGTCCGCGCGGCCTGATGCCGAACCCGCGCACCGGCACCGTCACCATGGACGTCGCCAAGGCCGTCGGGGAGATCAAGGGCGGCCGGATCGACTTCCGAGTCGACAAGAACGGCAACCTGCACGCCATCATCGGCAAGGCCTCGTTCACGGTGGAGAAGCTCGCCGAGAACTACGCCGCGCTGTTCGAGGAGCTGCAGCGACTCAAGCCCGCCTCCTCCAAGGGCCGTTACCTGATCAAGGGCACCGTCTCCACCACGATGGGCCCCGGTGTGCCGCTGGACGTGGCGCGCACCCGCAACCTCACCAGCGAGGACGCCGCCTGAGGCACCACGCTGCAGCGCAGGCCCGGATCCCGTGGGGGTCCGGGCCTGCGTCGTCCCCGCGGCGTGCGGCGCTCGTCCGGGCGCCTGCGCCTGGGCGGGGAGGCCGCGGCGGCACCGCGACCGGCGCGTGAGGATCCGGCCGGACACGATTTGGCGCCCGCGCCGGGGGTGTGTACTCTCGGACACGTACCCAAGACCGTCGGTCTCTCACGCTGCCCTGCGTGAGGTGAAATTCCGTGAGGAAGCCTACGCAGGTGCGAGTTCCGCCGTGTGGTGCCCCGTGCGCCGTGAGTGTGAGCCCCGCCCTGTGTGCGGGGCTTTTCTCATGGTCCGACGCTGTGGTCCTGGGGTCGTCCACACGAAAGGAATGCCATGGCGAGGCCGGACAAGGCCGCAGCAGTCGCTGAGCTCACTGAGCTCTTCCGCGACTCCAGCGCCGTCGTCCTCACGGAGTACCGCGGCCTGACGGTCGCACAGCTCCAGGAGCTTCGACGCGCCCTGGGCGCCGACACGCACTACGCCGTGGCGAAGAACACGCTGACCGCGATCGCGGCGCGCGAGGTCGGGTACACCGAGTTCGCGGACAAGCTGGCGGGTCCCTCCGCCATCGCGTTCGTGACGGGTGACCCCGTCAACGCCGCCAAGGGTCTGCGCGACTTCGCCAAGGCCAACCCCGCACTGGTCCTCAAGGCCGGTGTGCTCGAAGGCAAGGAGCTCGCTCCTGCCGATCTCGAAGGACTCGCCGACCTGGAGTCGCGCGAGGTCCTGCTGGCGAAGGCTGCCGGCGCGATGAAGGCCAAGCTCAGCCAGGCGGCTGCGCTCTTCAACGCTCCCGCGTCCAAGACCGTCCGCACCATCGAGGCCCTTCGCGAGAAGCAGGCCGACGCCGCCTGACGGCGGAATCACCCACACAGATCAGGCGGGTCGCGCTGTGCGCCCGACCAGACTAGGAAGGAACGCCCATCATGGCGAAGCTCACCAACGACGAGCTCATCGAGGCTTTCAAGGAGCTCACCCTCATCGAGCTGTCGGACTTCGTGAAGAAGTTCGAGGAGGTCTTCGAGGTCACCGCTGCTGCTCCGGCCGCCGTGGCCGTGGCCGCCCCGGGTGCCGGTGGCGGCGCCGAGGAGGCCGCTGAGGAGAAGACCGAGTTCGACGTCATCCTCGAGGAGATCGGCTCCGGCAAGATCGCCGTCATCAAGGAGGTGCGCGCCATCACGGGTCTCGGCCTGAAGGAGGCGAAGGACCTCGTGGACGGCGCTCCGAAGCCGGTGCTCGAGGGCGCCACCAAGGAGGCCGCGGACAAGGCCAAGGAGGCACTCGAGGGCGCCGGCGCCAAGGTCACCGTCAAGTGATCTGATCGCTTCTCCTGCGGCGCCACGTGCCGCATTCGGTAAGGCCCGGACCGCCACCCGCGCGGTCCGGGCCTTGCCTTAGGTCTCGGTCGTCGGCCCGACTGTGCCACGCCGCACGAGACCATGTGTTTGACTCTGCTTCGCACGAGCGGTATGCTCGCGCTTTGCGCTGCACTGTGCCCCTGGCGTTGCCCTGCCCGTGTTCGATCCGTGTGGATCGCGCCTGCTGCTCGGACCGCCGCGGTCGCGGGGTGGCGCGCGAGAACACCCTTATCGTAGGGAAGGATCCCTCTTGGCTGCCTCGAGCAACCCTTCGATCGCTGACGCCATCGCCAACCGAACTGCCTCGCGAAGGGTTACCTTCGCCAAGATCTCCGAGCCGCTGCAGGCCCCAGACCTGCTCGGCCTCCAGGTCGATTCCTTCGACTGGCTCCTCGGCAACGAGCGCTGGCGCGCTCGTGTGGAGGACGCTACCAAGCACAAGCAGCAGGTGCCCGCCACCAGCGGCCTCGAGGAGATCTTCGCGGAGATCTCCCCGATCGAGGACCTCGGCGGTTCCATGTCGCTGTCCTTCCGCGACCACCGGTTCGAGCCCCCGAAGTTCACGGCCGAGGAGTGCAAGGAGAAGGACTTCACCTACTCCGCACCGCTCTTCGTCACCGCGGAGTTCGTCAACTACACGACCGGCGAGATCAAGTCGCAGACGGTGTTCATGGGCGACTTCCCGCTCATGACCGACCGCGGCACGTTCGTCATCAACGGGACCGAACGTGTGGTCGTCTCCCAGCTCGTGCGCTCCCCGGGCGTCTACTTCGAGCGGGTGGCGGACAAGACCTCGGACAAGGACGTCTTCACCACGAAGGTGATCCCGAGCCGCGGCGCCTGGCTGGAGTTCGAGATCGACAAGCGCGACGCCGTCGGTGTGCGCATCGACCGTAAGCGCAAGCAGTCCATCACCGTCTTCCTCAAGGCGCTCGGGATGACCGAGAGTGAGATCCGCGAGGAGTTCGCCGACTTCCCGGTGGTCCTGGAGACCCTGGAGAAGGATGCCCCGTCCACCCAGGACGAGGCGCTGTTGGACATCTACCGCAAGATCCGTCCGGGCGAGCCGCCCACGGTGGAGGCCGGTCAGGCGCTGCTGGAGAACTTCTACTTCAACCCCAAGCGCTACGACCTGGCCAAGGTGGGTCGCTACAAGCTGAACAAGAAGCTGGGCCGGCACGCCGAGCTCGCGGAGTCCGTCCTGAGCCTGGCCGACATCGTGGCCTCGGTGAAGTACCTGGCCGCGCTCCACCAGGGGCAGACCTCCTACGCGCTGGGCGACGGCGAGGACGAGGTCCGCGTCGAGACCGACGACATCGACCACTTCGGCAACCGGCGTATCCGCGCCGTGGGCGAGCTCATCCAGAACCAGGTCCGCACGGGCCTGTCCCGGATGGAGCGCGTGGTCCGCGAGCGGATGACGACGCAGGACGTCGAGGCGATCACGCCGCAGACCCTGATCAACATCCGCCCGGTCGTGGCCTCCATCAAGGAGTTCTTCGGCACGAGCCAGCTCTCGCAGTTCATGGACCAGAACAACCCGCTCGCGGGTCTGACCCACAAGCGGCGACTCTCGGCCCTGGGCCCGGGTGGTCTCTCCCGTGACCGCGCCAGCATGGAGGTGCGAGACGTCCACCCCTCGCACTACGGCCGGATGTGCCCGATCGAGACCCCCGAGGGTCCGAACATCGGTCTGATCGGCTCCCTCGCGACCTACGCGCGCATCAACCCGTTCGGCTTCGTGGAGACGCCCTACCGCAAGGTCGTGGACGGTCTGGTCACCGACGAGGTGGTCTACCTGACGGCCGACGACGAGGACCGTCACGTCATCGCGCAGGCCAACGCGCCGCTCACGGAGGACTTCCACTTCGCCGACGAGCGCGTCCTTGTGCGCGCCGGCGGTGAGGAGGCGGTGCTGGCACCGGCCGGCGACGTCGACTTCATGGACGTGTCCCCGCGCCAGATGGTGTCGGTGGCCACGGCGATGATCCCGTTCCTCGAGCACGATGACGCCAACCGAGCCCTCATGGGTGCGAACATGCAGCGCCAGGCGGTGCCGCTGGTGCGCTCCGAGGCCCCGTTCGTGGGAACCGGGATGGAGCGCCGTGCCGCGGTGGACGCCGGCGACGTGATCGTGGCCACCAAGCCGGGTGTGGTGACCGAGGTCTCGGCCGATGCGATCGTGGTGGAGCAGGACGACGCGACCACGTTCACCTACCGGGTGGCGAAGTTCCAGCGTTCCAACCAGGGCACCTCCTACAACCAGCGCGTGCTGGTGGACGAGGGGCAGCGGGTCGAGGTCGGTTCCGTGCTGGCCGATGGTCCCGCCACCGACGAGGGGGAGCTCGCCCTCGGACGCAACCTGCTCGTGGGCTTCATGTCCTGGGAGGGTCACAACTACGAGGACGCGATCATCCTCTCCCAGCGCCTCGTCTCGGAGGACGTCCTCTCCTCGATCCACATCGAGGAGCACGAGGTCGACGCCCGCGACACGAAGCTGGGTCCGGAGGAGATCACGCGGGACATCCCGAACGTCTCTGACGAGGTCCTCGCTGACCTGGACGAGCGCGGCATCGTGCGCATCGGCGCCGAGGTCGGCGCCGGCGACGTGCTGGTCGGCAAGGTCACCCCGAAGGGTGAGACGGAGCTGACCCCGGAGGAGCGTCTGCTGCGCGCCATCTTCGGCGAGAAGGCGCGCGAGGTGCGCGACACCTCCCTCAAGGTGCCGCACGGTGAGTCCGGCACGGTCATCGGGGTGCGCGAGTTCAACCGGGAGGACGGCGATGAGCTGCCCCCCGGTGTGAACCAGCTCGTGCGGGTCTACGTGGCCCAGCGCCGCAAGATCACCGATGGTGACAAGCTGGCGGGGCGTCACGGGAACAAGGGCGTGATCTCCAAGATCCTGCCGGTGGAGGACATGCCGTTCCTCGAGGACGGGACGCCGCTGGACGTGGTGCTCAACCCGCTGGGTGTGCCGGGCCGCATGAACGTGGGCCAGGTGCTGGAGACGCACCTCGGGTGGGTCTCCAAGCAGGGCTGGGACGCCGGGATCGAGCAGGCCAAGACGGGCATCCGCCCCGCCTGGGCCGCGAACCTGCCCGACTCCGTGCTGAAGGCCGAGCCGGGGACCCCGGTCGCCACCCCGGTCTTCGACGGTGTGAGTGAGGACGAGCTGGCGGGTCTGCTGGACTCCACGCTGATCAACCGTGACGGCGTGCGGATGATCAACCACACCGGTAAGGCGCGGCTGTTCGACGGTCGTAGCGGTGAGCCGTTCCCGGACCCGATCTCGGTCGGCTACATGTACATCCTGAAGCTGCACCACCTGGTGGACGACAAGATCCACGCCCGCTCCACGGGTCCGTACTCGATGATCACGCAGCAGCCGCTGGGCGGTAAGGCCCAGTTCGGTGGCCAGCGGTTCGGCGAGATGGAGGTATGGGCGCTGGAGGCCTATGGCGCCGCCTACGCGCTCCAGGAGCTGCTGACGATCAAGTCCGACGACGTGCCCGGCCGCGTGAAGGTGTACGAGGCCATCGTCAAGGGTGAGAACATCCCGGAGCCGGGTATCCCGGAGTCGTTCAAGGTGCTCATCAAGGAGATGCAGTCCCTGTGCCTGAACGTCGAGGTGCTCTCGGCCGACGGCACGCTCATCGAGATGCGCGACACCGACGAGGAGGTCTACCGGGCAGCTGAGGAGCTCGGTATCGACCTGTCCCGTCGCCCCGACGCGAGCAGCGTCGACGAGATCTGAGCCCGCTCGCCCCGGCGCGCCACGTGGCGCGCCGGGGCACGGTTCGGATCATCACAACTCTTTACCGGTGACACACCGAAGGAAGTAGGACATCTTGCTCGACGTCAATGTCTTCGACGAGCTGCGTATCGGCCTGGCCACGGCCGACGAGGTGCGGACCTGGTCGCACGGCGAGGTCAAGAAGCCCGAGACGATCAACTACCGCACGCTGAAGCCGGAGAAGGACGGGCTCTTCTGCGAGAAGATCTTCGGGCCCTCCCGCGACTGGGAGTGCAACTGCGGCAAGTACAAGCGCGTGCGCTTCAAGGGGATCGTCTGCGAGCGGTGCGGCGTGGAGGTCACCCGCTCCAAGGTGCGCCGCGAGCGCATGGGCCACATCGAGCTGGCCGCCCCCGTGACGCACATCTGGTACTTCAAGGGTGTGCCCTCGCGTCTGGGCTACCTGCTCGACCTCGCGCCGAAGGACCTGGAGAAGGTCATCTACTTCGCCGCGTACATGGTCACGGACGTGGACGAGGAGAAGCGCCACGCCGATCTGCCGAGCCTGCAGAACGAGATCGACATCGAGAAGGGCACGATCGAGAAGCGCCGTGACCTCGACATCGAGGCCCGCGCGCAGAAGCTCGAGGCGGACCTCGCCGAGCTCGAGGCCGAGGGTGCCAAGGCCGATGCCCGACGCAAGGTGAAGGACTCCGCCGAGCGTGAGATGGCTCAGCTGCGCAAGCGCGCCGATGCCGAACTCGCTCGCGTGGAGCGAGTCTGGGACCGCTTCAAGAACCTGAAGGTCGCCGACCTGGAGGGTGACGAACTGCTGTACCGCGACCTCGAGGTCCGGTACGGCAACTACTTCTCCGGGTCCATGGGTGCCCAGGCGATCAAGCGTCGCCTGGAGACCTTCGACCTGGCCGCGGAGTCGGAGTCGTTGCGCGAGACGATCCGCACCGGCAAGGGGCAGCGCAAGACGCGCGCGCTCAAGCGGCTGCGTGTGGTCAACGCGTTCCTGACCACCGACAACTCCCCGATGGGGATGGTGTTGGACTGCATCCCGGTGATCCCGCCGGACCTGCGTCCGATGGTGCAGCTCGACGGTGGCCGCTTCGCGACCTCCGACCTCAACGACCTGTACCGCCGTGTGATCAACCGCAACAACCGCCTCAAGCGCCTGCTCGACCTCGGTGCGCCCGAGATCATCGTGAACAACGAGAAGCGCATGCTCCAGGAGGCCGTGGACGCGCTGTTCGACAACGGCCGCCGTGGTCGCCCCGTGACGGGCCCGGGCAACCGCCCGCTGAAGTCCATCTCGGACATGCTCAAGGGCAAGCAGGGTCGGTTCCGTCAGAACCTGCTCGGTAAGCGTGTGGACTACTCCGGCCGTAGCGTCATCGTGGTGGGTCCGCAGCTGAAGCTGCACCAGTGCGGTCTGCCCAAGCAGATGGCGCTGGAGCTCTTCAAGCCGTTCGTGATGAAGCGCCTGGTCGATCTGAACCACGCGCAGAACATCAAGAGCGCCAAGCGGATGGTCGAGCGTGCGCGCTCGGTGGTGTGGGACGTGCTGGAGGAGGTCATCACCGAGCACCCCGTGCTGCTCAACCGTGCCCCCACGCTGCACCGACTGGGCATCCAGGCATTCGAGCCGCAGCTGGTGGAGGGCAAGGCGATCCACCTGCACCCGCTCGTGTGTGGCGCCTTCAACGCCGACTTCGACGGTGACCAGATGGCGGTCCACCTGCCGCTGAGCGCCGAGGCGCAGGCCGAGGCCCGCATCCTGATGCTCTCGAGCAACAACATCCTCAAGCCGTCCGACGGCCGTCCGGTGACGATGCCCTCGCAGGACATGATCATCGGGCTGCACCACCTGACGTGCGACCGTAGCGACGCCAAGGGTGCGCAGGACCCGGTGCGCGGCGGGCGCCGTGCGTTCTCCTCGGTGGCCGAGGCGATGATGGCGTTCGACAACGGCGAGCTGGACCTGAACGCCGAGGTGGACATCCGGATGGACGACCTCGTGCCGCCGGTCGGCTGGGAGGCCCCGGAGGGCTGGGAGGCCGGCACCCCGGTGCTGTTCACCACCACGCTCGGACGGGCCCTGTTCAACGAGACCCTGCCCACCGACTACCCGTTCGTGAACTCGGTGGTGGGCAAGAAGGAGCTCTCGGTCATCGTCAACGACCTGGCCGAGCGCTACCCGAAGGTCGCGGTGGCCGCGAGCCTGGACGCGCTGAAGGAGGCCGGGTTCTCCTGGGCCACGCGCTCCGGGATCACCATCGCCGTCTCGGACGTCGTGGCACCGGAGGCCAAGAAGGCGATCATCGCCGACTACGAGGCCCGGGCGGCCAAGGTCCAGGGTCAGTACGAGCGCGGTCTGATCACCGACGAGGAGCGTCGCAGCGAGCTCATCGACATCTGGACCCAGGCCACGAACGTGGTGGCGGACACCATGCGGGAGAACTTCCCCGAGCGCAACACCATCCAGCGGATGGTGGGCTCGGGCGCCCGCGGTAACTGGATGCAGGTGCGTCAGATCGCCGGTATGCGTGGACTCGTGTCGAACCCGAAGGGTGAGATCATCCCGCGCCCGATCATCTCCAACTACCGCGAGGGTCTCTCGGTGCTGGAGTACTTCATCGCCACGCACGGCGCCCGCAAGGGCCTGGCCGACACCGCGCTGCGTACCGCCGACTCCGGGTACCTGACCCGTCGCCTGGTGGACGTCTCGCAGGACGTCATCATCCGCGAGGAGGACTGCGGCACCGAGCGTGGCTTGGTGACCGTGATCGCGGAGAAGGACTCCGAGGGCCGTCCGATGCGTTCGGAGAAGGTCGAGACCAGTGCCTACACCCGCACCCTCGCCACGGACGTGGTGCTCGAGGGCGAGGTGCTCGCCGAGGCCGGGTCCGACGTGGGCGACGTGCTGATCGAGAAGCTCGTGTCCGCCGGGGTGGAGACGATCAAGGTGCGCTCCGTGCTCACCTGCGCCTCCCGCGTGGGAACCTGCGCGAAGTGCTACGGCCGCTCGCTGGCCTCCGGGAAGATGGTGGACGTCGGCGAGGCCGTCGGCATCATCGCGGCGCAGTCCATCGGTGAGCCGGGCACCCAGTTGACCATGCGTACCTTCCACACCGGCGGTATTGCCGCGGCGGAGGACATCACGCAGGGTCTGCCGCGTGTCCAGGAGTTGTTCGAGGCCCGCACCCCCAAGGGTGAGGCCCCGATCACCGAGGTCTCCGGTCGCGTGGCTGTCGACGACAGCGAGTCCGTTCGACGCCTGGTGGTCACCCCCGACGACGGCAGCGAGGAGGTGGCCTACCCGGTCACCAAGCGCGTGCGCCTGCTCGTGCAGGACGGCGATCACGTCAAGGTCGGGCAGCAGCTCGTCGCCGGCGCCGTGGACCCGAAGAAGGTGCTGCGCATCCTGGGTCCCCAGGCCACGCAGAGCCACCTCGTGGACCAGGTGCAGGAGACCTACCGCAGCCAGGGTGTGGAGATCCACGACAAGCACATCGAGGTGATCGTGCGGCAGATGCTGCGGCGCGTCACCGTGCTGGAGGCGGGCGATTCCGCCCTCCTGCCGGGCGAGCTCTCCGAGCGCGGCCGGTTCGAGGACGAGAACCGTCGCGTGCTGTCCGAGGGTGGCACGCCGGCCTCCGGTCGTCCGGAGCTGATGGGGATCACCAAGGCCTCGCTGGCCACGGACTCCTGGCTCTCGGCCGCATCCTTCCAGGAGACCACCAAGGTGCTCACGGAGGCCGCGATGAGCGGCCGCAGTGACTCCCTGCTGGGCCTGAAGGAGAACGTCATCCTCGGTAAGCTCATCCCGGCCGGTACGGGTCTGGCCCGCTACCGCAACGTCTCGGTGGAGCCCACCGAGGAGGCCAAGGCCGAGCTCTACCCGGCGTTCGGGTACGACGAGATCGACTACCTGCCCATGGGTTCCGGCTCGGGTGAGGCTGTCCAGCTCGAGGAACTCGACCTCGGTCGCGGGTACGACGACTACCGCTGATCACCCACCGCGCGCAGCGCGGTGAGCACCAGCCGGTGAACACCAGCACGGCGGCCGGTCACCTCAGGGTGGCCGGCCGCCGTCGTCTCTGCCGGGTGGCGACCCGCGCCCGGGGAGAGGGCAGTTGACGCGGTCACCAGGTGCGGGTAGTGTTTCCTCCGGTGCCCGCCACGGCGGGCTTCTGTGTGCGCGTGAACGCGAGCCTGAACGGTACCCCTCGGGGCGTCGGTCGCGGTCACAGTGTGGCTCGATGTCACCGGCGCCCCGGCGAGCGGCCTGACCCTCGCGGTGCGCCCAGCGTCGAGCGCAGCGTGACACGGCGGCCCACCCCAGGGCGTATCGAATCACCACTCACGACGGAGATGTAGTGCCCACTATCCAGCAGTTGGTCCGCAAGGGCCGGTCGGCCAAGGCCGCCAAGACGAACACGCCGGCGCTGAAGGGGTCCCCCCAGCGCCGCGGTGTGTGCACCCGCGTGTACACCACCACCCCGAAGAAGCCGAACTCCGCGCTGCGCAAGGTCGCACGCGTGAAGCTCTCCTCCGGCATCGAGGTCACCGCCTACATCCCGGGTGTGGGCCACAACCTGCAGGAGCACTCGATCGTGCTCGTCCGCGGCGGTCGTGTGAAGGACCTGCCCGGTGTCCGCTACAAGATCGTGCGTGGCGCGCTCGACACCCAGGGTGTCCGCGGCCGTCAGCAGGCTCGCAGCCGCTACGGCGCCAAGAAGGAGAAGAAGTAATGCCTCGTAAGGGTCCCGCACCCAAGCGCCCCGTCGTCGTCGACCCGGTCTACGGTTCGCCCACGGTGACGCAGCTGGTCAACCGCGTGCTGCTGGACGGCAAGAAGTCCGTCGCCGAGCGCATCGTGTACGACGCCCTGGAGGGTGTCCGCGAGAAGACGCAGGGCGACCCCGCGGTCGTGCTCAAGCGCGCACTCGACAACGTCCGTCCCTCGCTCGAGGTGAAGTCCCGCCGCGTCGGTGGTACCACCTACCAGGTGCCCGTCGAGGTCCGTCCCGCCCGCGCGACCGCGCTGGCGATGCGGTGGCTCGTGGACTACTCGCGGCAGCGCCGCGAGAAGACGATGACCGAGCGTCTGATGAACGAGATCCTCGACGCCTCCAACGGCCTCGGTGCCGCTGTGAAGCGTCGCGAGGACACGCACAAGATGGCCGAGTCCAACCGGGCATTCGCGCACTACCGCTGGTGATCCGCTCGGCGGGGCATGCCCCGCCGGCCTCACCCTCCGACCGCACGCCGTGCGGTCACGTCCTTCGCTCATCACGACCAGAAGAGAGCATCTGTGGCAACCGACGTGCGTACCGACCTACGCCATGTCCGCAACATCGGCATCATGGCGCACATCGATGCGGGCAAGACCACCACGACCGAGCGGATCCTGTACTACGCAGGGGCGAACTACAAGATCGGTGAGACGCACGACGGCGCGTCGACCACCGACTGGATGGAGCAGGAGAAGGAGCGCGGCATCACGATCACCTCGGCCGCGGTGTCCTGCTTCTGGAAGCAGAACCAGATCAACATCATCGACACCCCCGGGCACGTCGACTTCACCGTCGAGGTGGAGCGTTCGCTGCGCGTGCTCGATGGTGCGGTCGCGGTGTTCGACGGCAAGGAGGGCGTGGAGCCCCAGTCGGAGACCGTGTGGCGGCAGGCCGACAAGTACGAGGTCCCGCGCATCTGCTTCGTCAACAAGATGGACAAGCTGGGCGCCGACTTCTACTTCACGGTCGACACCATCAAGACCCGTCTGAAGGCCAAGCCGCTGGTCATCCAGCTGCCGATCGGTGCCGAGAACGACTTCATCGGCATCGTGGACCTCGTGGAGATGAACGCGAAGGTCTGGCACGGCGAGACCAAGCTGGGGGAGACCTACGACACCGAGGAGATCCCCGCGGACCTGCAGGCCAAGGCCGAGGAGTACCGCGCGGAACTCATCGAGGCCGTGGCCGAGACCAGCGAGGAACTGCTCGAGAAGTACCTCGGCGGTGAGGACCTCACGATCGAGGAGATCAAGACCGGTATCCGTGAGCTCACGGTGAAGTCCGAGGCCTACCCGGTGCTGTGCGGCTCGGCGTTCAAGAACAAGGGCGTCCAGCCCATGCTCGACGCCGTGATCGACTACCTGCCCTCCCCGCTGGACGTCGACAATGTGCACGGTCACGACGTGAAGGACGAGTCGATCACCCTGACCCGTCCCGCCGACGAGACCGCGCCGTTCTCCGCGCTGGCCTTCAAGATCGCCGTCCACCCCTTCTACGGCAAGTTGACCTACGTCCGGGTGTACTCCGGCCGTGTCGAGCCGGGCGCCCAGGTGCTGAATGCCACCAAGGGCAAGAAGGAGCGCATCGGCAAGCTGTTCCAGATGCGCGCCAACAAGGAGATCCCGATCGAGGAGGCCGTGGCGGGCCACATCTACGCCTTCATCGGGCTGAAGGACGTGACCACGGGTGACACCCTGTGCGATCAGTCCGACCCGATCATCCTGGAGTCGATGACCTTCCCCGAGCCGGTCATCGAGGTCGCCATCGAGCCGAAGACGAAGGGTGACCAGGAGAAGCTCTCCGTGGCCATCCAGAAGCTGGCCGAAGAGGACCCGACCTTCCAGGTCATGCTCGACCCGGAGACCGGCCAGACCAAGATCAAGGGGATGGGCGAGCTCCACCTCGACATCCTGGTCGACCGGATGAAGCGCGAGTTCAAGGTGGACGCGAACGTGGGTAAGCCCGAGGTGGCCTACCGCGAGACCATCCGCCGCAAGGTCGAGAAGGTCGACTACACCCACAAGAAGCAGACGGGTGGCTCCGGCCAGTTCGCGAAGGTCCAGGTGACCTTCGAGCCGCTGGACACCACGGACGGCGAGATGTACGAGTTCGCCAACGCTGTGACGGGTGGCCGCGTGCCGCGTGAGTACATCCCGAGTGTGGACGCCGGAATCCAGGACGCCCTCGGTTCGGGTGTGCTGGCCGGCTACCCGATGGTGGGCGTGAAGGCGACCCTCATCGACGGTGCCTACCACGACGTCGACTCCTCGGAGATGGCGTTCAAGATCGCCGGCTCCATGGTCGTCAAGGAGGGCATCAAGCGCGCCGACCCGGTGCTGCTCGAGCCCGTCATGGCGGTCGAGGTGCGTACGCCCGAGGAGTACATGGGCGACGTCATCGGCGACCTCAACTCCCGTCGTGGCCTCATCCAGTCGATGGAGGACGCGAGTGGCGTTAAGGTGATTCGCGCACAGGTGCCGCTCTCGGAGCTGTTCGGCTACATCGGCGACCTGCGGTCCAAGACCCAGGGTCGTGCGGTGTACTCGATGCAGTTCGACAGCTACGCCGAGGTTCCTCGGAACGTCTCCGAGGAGATCATCAAGAAGACCCGGGGCGAGTAGTCCCACGGGGCGTCAGCTCCACCAACCAGATACACCGACCCGTAGGGACACCGCCTGCAGATACCCTGCACGGTGACGAACTACCCGAGTTCCAGGAGGAACGAAAGTGGCGAAGGCCAAGTTCGAGCGGACCAAGCCGCACGTCAACATCGGCACGATCGGTCACGTCGACCACGGTAAGACGACGCTGACCGCTGCCATCTCCAAGGTGCTGCACGACAAGTACCCGGAGCTGAACCCCTTCACGCCGTTCGACGAGATCGACAAGGCGCCGGAGGAGAAGCAGCGTGGTATCACGATCAACATCGCGCACGTGGAGTACCAGACGGAGGCGCGTCACTACGCCCACGTCGACGCTCCCGGCCACGCCGACTACATCAAGAACATGATCACCGGTGCCGCCCAGATGGACGGCGCGATCCTGGTGGTCGCCGCGACCGACGGTCCGATGGCCCAGACCCGTGAGCACGTGCTGCTCGCGCGTCAGGTCGGCGTGCCGTACCTGCTCGTGGCGCTGAACAAGTCCGACATGGTCGACGACGAGGAGATCCTCGAGCTCGTCGAGATGGAGGTCCGTGAGCTGCTGTCCTCGCAGGAGTTCGACGGCGACAACGCGCCGGTCGTGCGCGTCTCCGGCCTGAAGGCCCTCGAGGGTGACCCGGAGTGGGTCAAGTCCGTCGAGGAGCTCATGGACGCCGTGGACGAGAACGTCCCGGAGCCCGTGCGTGACATGGACAAGCCGTTCCTGATGCCGATCGAGGACGTCTTCACCATCACCGGCCGCGGCACCGTCGTGACCGGCAAGGTCGAGCGCGGCAAGCTGGCGATCAACTCCGAGGTCGAGATCCTGGGTCTGCGCGCCGCGCAGAAGACCACGGTCACCGGCATCGAGATGTTCCACAAGCAGATGGACGAGGCGTGGGCCGGCGAGAACTGCGGTCTGCTGCTGCGTGGCATCAAGCGCGAGGACGTCGAGCGTGGTCAGGTCGTCGTGAAGCCGGGTTCCGTGACCCCGCACACGAAGTTCGAGGGCCAGGTCTACATCCTGAAGAAGGAGGAGGGCGGCCGTCACAACCCGTTCTACTCCAACTACCGCCCGCAGTTCTACATCCGCACCACGGACGTGACCGGTGTCATCGAGCTGCCCGAGGGCACCGAGATGGTCCTGCCGGGTGACCACACCGAGATGACGGTCGAGCTCATCCAGCCCATCGCGCTGGAGGAGGGCCAGGGCTTCGCGATCCGCGAGGGTGGCCGTACCGTCGGTTCCGGCACCGTGAGCAAGATCCTGGCCTGAGCCACCCGCCCCACGGGGCAGGCACGTCAGGAGTGTGGGCCCGGCAGCGTTGCTGCCGGGCCCACACCCATGTCTGGCAGCGGCGTGCGCCTTCGCGCGCTGTGCCGCAGGTCATCCAGGCCAGGCCGCTATCCGGCTGGCGTTGTGCGGCCCGATGTGGCAGACTGTTCAGGTTGCCTCGTTGGGGCGGGGTTCGGCGTGCGCCTTGCGCGAGCCGGACCCGCGACCGGAGGCAAAACATGCCCACGGACGAATGCCGGGACATCGGGCGGAGGAATCCGCTGCCGGTCCGGGTGGATCCGCGGGTGTAGACCCCGACTCGAGCACCGACTCGTGAGCACGCGAGTGCACCGCGCGGGTGGGTCGCGAAAGCGACACGCCCGAGCGCGGGGGTCGGTCAGGTAGTTGTCAGCGGTAACGAGAGAGAGAGTCAGACAGCCATGGCGGGACAGAAGATCCGCATCCGGCTCAAGTCCTACGACCACGAGGTCATCGACAGTTCGGCGCGCAGGATCGTCGACACGGTGACTCGCGCTGGTGCGACGGTGGTGGGCCCGGTGCCGCTGCCGACGGAGAAGAACGTGTACTGCGTCATCCGTTCTCCGCACAAGTACAAGGACAGCCGCGACCACTTCGAGATGCGCACGCACAAGCGCCTCATCGACATCATTGACCCGACGCCGAAGGCCGTCGACTCGCTCATGCGACTCGACCTGCCGGCGGACGTCAACATCGAGATCAAGCTCTGAGGATCCGATCATGACTTCCACCACCAATGCACGCGCGGTCACCGCGCTGCTCGGCTCCAAGCTGGGCATGACCCAGGTCTGGGACGCCGAGGGACGCCTTGTCCCGGTCACGGTCGTCCGGGTCGGCACCAACGTCGTCTCCGCGGTCCGTTCCGCCGAGACCGACGGCTACGAGGCCGTCCAGCTCGCCTTCGGCGAGATCGACCCCCGCAAGGTGACGCAGCCCGTCAAGGGCCACTTCGCCAAGGCCGGCGTGACCCCGCGCCGCCATGTCGCCGAGATCCGCACCGCGAACGCCGCCGAGTTCACCCTCGGTCAGGAGATCACCGCCGAGGCGTTCTCCGCGGGCGACGCGGTCGACGTGACCGGCACCACCAAGGGCAAGGGCACCGCCGGTGTGATGAAGCGTCACGGCTTCTCCGGCGTCGGCGCCTCGCACGGTGCGCACCGCAACCACCGCAAGCCGGGCTCGATCGGCGGCGCTTCGACGCCCTCGCGCGTGTTCCGTGGCCTGCGGATGGCCGGCCGCATGGGCAACGCCCGCAAGACCGTTCAGAACC
The DNA here is from genome assembly GCF_002563925.1 of Serinibacter salmoneus. NCBI lineage: Bacteria > Bacillati > Actinomycetota > Actinomycetes > Micrococcales > Beutenbergiaceae > Serinibacter > Serinibacter salmoneus. The sequence continues at coordinate 572,455 of NZ_PDJD01000001.1, forward strand.
TGACGATCCAGGCCGTGGACGCCGAGAAGGGTCTGGTGCTCGTCGCCGGTCCCATCCCCGGCGCCAAGAACTCCCTCGTCGTCATCCGTACCGCCGTGAAGGGGGCGTGACATGACCTCCGTCAACGTCATCGACGCCGCGGGCAAGCAGGCCGGTTCGGTCGAGCTGCCCGACGAGGTGTTCGACGTCACGACCAACGTGCCGCTGATCCACCAGGTTGTGGTGGCCCAGCTCGCGGCTGCCCGTCAGGGCACGCACAAGGCCAAGACCCGCGCCGAGGTCCGTGGTGGCGGCAAGAAGCCGTACCGCCAGAAGGGCACCGGTCGTGCGCGTCAGGGTTCGACCCGCGCGCCGCAGTTCGCCGGCGGTGGCACCGTGCACGGCCCGCAGCCGCGTGACTACAGCCAGCGCACCCCGAAGAAGATGAAGGCCGCCGCCCTGCGTGGCGCCCTGTCCGACCGTGCACGCGCCGGCCGCGTGGGCGTCGTCTCCGAGCTGGCGCTCGAGAAGCCCTCCACCAAGGGCGCGCTGACCGTGCTGCGCGGCGTCACCGACGCCCGTCGCATCCTGGCCGTGGTGGGCCGTGACGAGGACCTCGCGTGGGTCAGCCTGCGCAACGTCCCCGAGATCCACCTGATCGCGCCGGACCAGCTCAACACCTACGACGTGCTCGTGAACGACGACGTCGTGTTCACCAAGGCCGCCCTCGAGGCGTTCCTCGGTGAGGCCACCACGGCGAAGGAGGACGCGAAGTGAGCGCCATCGACAAGGACCCGCGCGACGTTCTGCTCGAGCCGGTCATCACCGAGAAGAGCAACAACCTGCTCGACGTCGGCAAGTACACCTTCCTGGTGGACCCGCGAGCGAACAAGACCGAGATCAAGGTCGCCGTGGAGAAGATCTTCGGTGTGAAGGTCGCCGACGTGAACACGCTGAACCGCCCGGGCAAGTCCCGTCGGACCCGGTTCGGCATCGGTAAGCGCAAGGACACCAAGCGCGCGATCGTCACGCTGCGCGAGGGCACCATCGACATCTTCGGCGGACCGGTCGGCTGAGGCCGTCGAGGAGAGAAGGACGCACAGCAATGGCAATCCGTAAGTACAAGCCGACGACGCCGGGACGGCGGGGATCCTCCGTCGCCGACTTCGTCGAGGTCACGCGGTCGACGCCGGAGAAGTCGCTGGTCCGTCCGCTCAGCAAGAGCGGTGGCCGCAACTCCTCGGGCAAGATCACCACGCGTCACAAGGGCGGCGGGCACAAGCGCGCCTACCGTGTGATCGACTTCCGTCGTCACGACAAGGACGGCGTTCCCGCGACCGTCGCGCACATCGAGTACGACCCCAACCGCACCGCGCGCATCGCGCTGCTGCACTACGCCGACGGCGAGAAGCGCTACATCATCGCGCCGAACCGCCTGAAGCAGGGCGACCCGATCGAGCAGGGAGCCGGGGCAGACATCAAGCCCGGCAACAATCTGCCGCTGCGCAACATCCCCACCGGTACGGTCATCCACGCCGTGGAGCTGCGCCCCGGCGGGGGAGCGAAGATCGCTCGTTCGGCCGGCGCCTCCGTGCAGCTGGTCGCCAAGGACGGTCCCTACGCCCAGCTGCGGATGCCCTCGGGCGAGATCCGCAACGTGGACGCGCGTTGCCGCGCCACCGTGGGTGAGGTCGGCAACGCCGAGCAGTCCAACATCAACTGGGGCAAGGCCGGCCGCATGCGGTGGAAGGGCAAGCGCCCGACCGTGCGTGGTGTCGCCATGAACCCGGTCGACCACCCGCACGGTGGTGGTGAGGGTAAGACCTCCGGTGGTCGCCACCCGGTGAGCCCCTGGGGTCAGCCCGAGGGCCGCACCCGTCGCCCGGGCAAGCCGAGCGACAAGCTCATCGTGCGCCGTCGGCGTACCGGCAAGAAGCGCTGATAGGGAGTACGGAGAATGCCTCGCAGCCTGAAGAAGGGTCCCTTCGTGGACGACCACCTTCAGAAGAAGGTGGATGCCCAGAACGAGAAGGGCACCAAGAACGTCATCAAGACGTGGTCGCGTCGGTCCATGATCACCCCGGACTTCCTCGGCCACACCTTTGCGGTGCACGACGGTCGCAAGCACACCCCCGTGTTCGTGACCGAGTCGATGGTCGGTCACAAGCTCGGCGAGTTCGCCCCGACCCGCACCTACCGCGGACACGACAAGGATGACCGGAAGGGTCGTCGCCGCTGACCCCCGGTCAGTGAGCGATGCCTGACGGTCAGGAAACGAAGGACAGACACATGGAAGCCAAGGCGCAGGCGCGGTACGTCCGCGTCACGCCCCAGAAGGCTCGCCGCGTCGTGGACACCATCCGTGGCAAGCGGGCCGAGGAGGCCGTGGCACAGCTGGGGTTCGCACCCCAGGCCGCTGCGGTCGACGTTCGCAAGCTGGTCTCCAGCGCCATCGCGAACGCACGGGTGAAGGCGGACGCCGCGAGCGTCCGGTTCGACCCGAGCGAGCTCGTGATCGCGGAGGCCTACGTCGACGAGGGCCCGACCCTCAAGCGCATTCGGCCGCGTGCCCAGGGGCGCGCGAACCGCGTGCTCAAGCGCACCAGCCACATCACCGTGGTCGTCGCACCGAAGGAAGGGGCTCGCTGATGGGTCAGAAGGTCAACCCGCTCGGGTTCCGGCTCGGCATCACCACCGAGCACCGTTCGAAGTGGTTCGCCGACTCCTCCAAGCCGGGTCAGCGCTACCGCGACTACGTGCGTGAGGACGTCGAGATCCGCCGCCTGATGTCGGCGGGCCTCGAGCGCGCCGGTATCTCCAAGGTGCAGATCGAGCGCACGCGTGACCGCGTGCACGTGACGCTCCACACCGCGCGTCCCGGCATCGTGATCGGTCGCCGTGGCGCCGAGGCGGACCGCCTTCGTGGCGAGCTGGAGAAGCTCACGGGCAAGCAGGTCACCCTGAACATCCTCGAGGTGAAGAACCCCGAGGTGGACGCCCAGCTCGTGGCGCAGGGGATTGCCGAGCAGCTCGCGAGCCGCGTGGCGTTCCGCCGCGCGATGCGCAAGGGCATGCAGTCGGCCCTGCGCGCCGGTGCCAAGGGTGTGCGGGTGCAGTGCTCCGGTCGACTCGGCGGTGCCGAGATGAGCCGCAAGGAGTTCTACCGCGAGGGTCGTGTGCCGTTGCACACGCTGCGCGCCTACATCGACTACGGGTTCTTCGAGGCCCGCACGACCTTCGGCCGCATCGGCGTGAAGGTGTGGATCTACAAGGGTGACGAGACCGAGCGCGAGTACGCGGCCGAGCAGGCCCAGGCTCCCTCCCGTCCTCGCCGTGGTGGCCGTGGCCGCCGCGACGGCGACGCTCCCGCTCCCGCTCGCGCCGGAACGGAGGCCTGAGAGATGCTGATCCCTCGGCGGACCAAGTACCGCAAGCAGCACCACCCCCGCCGCAACGGCACCGCAACGGGCGGCACCGCCGTCTCCTTCGGTGACTACGGCATCCAGGCGGTGGAGGGCGGCTACCTGACGAACCGTCAGATCGAGGCCGCACGTATCGCGATGACCCGCCACATCAAGCGTGGTGGAAAGGTGTGGATCAACGTCTACCCCGACCGCCCGCTGACCAAGAAGCCCGCCGAGACCCGGATGGGTTCCGGTAAGGGTTCGGTCGAGTGGTGGATCGCCAACATCAAGCCCGGTCGTGTGCTCTTCGAGCTGGCCGGCGTCCCCGAGCCGCTTGCGCGCGAGGCTCTTCGTCGCGCCGAGCACAAGCTCCCGATGAAGACCCGCTTCGTGCGGCGCGAGGGTGGTGACCTGTGATGGCAGTGGGTTCGAAGGACCTGCAGACCTCCGAGCTGGACGGTTTCGACAACGACCGTCTCGCGGCGGAGCTCAAGAAGGCCAAGGACGAGCTGTTCCACCTGCGTTTCGCAGCGGCGACCCGTCAGCTGGAGAGCCACGGCCGACTCAAGGAGGTCCGTCGTGACATCGCGCGGATCTACACGATTCTGCGCGAGCGCGAGCTCGGCATCCGCACCGCTCCTGAGAGCGTGAAGTGAGCGAGGAGACCATGGCGAACGAGACTGGCGCCGCGCCCGAGGAGAACGTCGAGGCAGCCCAGGCTGCCGAGGCGCACCGCCTCGGTCACGGTGGGGACCGTAACTACCGCAAGACCCGTCAGGGCTATGTGGTGAGCGACAAGATGAACAAGACCGTGGTGGTCGAGCTGGAGGACCGGGTCAAGCACCCGCTCTACGGCAAGGTCCTGCGCCGCACCACCAAGGTCAAGGCTCATGACGAGGTCGAGGTTGCCGGTGTCGGCGACCGCGTCCTGATCATGGAGACGCGTCCGATCTCCGCCACCAAGCGGTGGCGCGTGGTCGAGGTCATCGAGAAGGCTCGCTGACCACAGGAAACTATCCGTTCGGCCAGGCTCGGTTTGCGCCGAGAACCAGCACGACGACAGGAGCAGGTGAATGATCCAGCAGGAGTCGCGACTCAAGGTCGCCGACAACACGGGGGCCAAGGAGATCTTGTGCATCCGGGTGCTCGGCGGCTCGGGACGTCGCTACGCCGGCATCGGCGACACCATCGTCGCCACCGTCAAGGATGCGATCCCCGGCGGCAACGTCAAGAAGGGTGACGTCGTCAAGGCGGTCGTCGTCCGTACCCGTAAGGAGCGCCGTCGCCCCGACGGTTCCTACATCCGTTTCGACGAGAACGCAGCCGTCATTCTCAAGTCCGACGGCGACCCCCGTGGTACGCGCATCTTCGGACCGGTCGGCCGCGAGCTGCGTGACAAGAAGTTCATGCGCATCGTGTCGCTCGCCCCGGAGGTGCTGTAGAGATGGCGAAGATCAAGAAGGGCGACCTGGTGGTCGTCATCACGGGCAACCGTGAGGACCGTGGGAAGCAGGGCCGCGTGCTCGACGTGCTCACGGACTCCGACCGCGTGATCGTGGAGGGTGTGCGTCGCGTGACGAAGCACACCAAGGTCGGGCAGAGCCAACGCGGCGCCCGCACCGGTGGCATCGAGATCGTCGAGGCCCCGATCCACATCAGCAACGTGATGCTGGTGGACCCCGAGACCAAGCGCGGCACCCGGGTGGGCTACCGCACCGAGGAAGTCGAGCGTGACGGTCGCACGCGCACCACGCGTGTGCGCGTCGCCAAGCGTTCGGGGGAGGACGTCTGATGACCGAGACCATCGAGACCACGCAGGACGCCGCCGTCAAGGTGGCGCCGCGACTGCGTGAGCGCTACCGCGCGGAGATCGTGCCGGCGCTGCGCGAGGAGTTCTCCTTCGCGAACGTCAACCAGGTGCCGGGCCTCGTGAAGGTCGTCGTCAACATGGGTGTCGGAGACGCAGCGCGCGACTCCAAGCTCATCGACGGCGCGATCCGTGACCTGTCCCTGATCACCGGGCAGAAGCCGCAGGTGACGAAGGCCCGCAAGTCCATCGCACAGTTCAAGCTGCGCGAGGGTCAGCCGATCGGTGCGCACACCACGTTGCGCGGCGACCGGATGTGGGAGTTCCTCGACCGTCTGCTGTCGATCGCCCTCCCGCGTATCCGTGACTTCCGTGGGCTCTCGCCCAAGCAGTTCGACGGTCGCGGCAACTACACCTTCGGTCTCACGGAGCAGTCGATGTTCCATGAGATCGACCAGGACGCGATCGACCGGGTCCGCGGCATGGACATCACGGTCGTGACCACGGCGACGAACGACGACGAGGGACGCTCGCTGCTGCGCCACCTCGGCTTCCCCTTCAAGGAGAACTGATATGGCGAAGACCGCGAAGGTCCAGAAGGCGGCCGCCAAGCCGAAGTTCGGCGTGCGCGGCTACACCCGGTGCAACCGTTGCGGGCGTCCCCGTTCGGTGTACCGCAAGTTCGGCCTGTGCCGGATCTGCCTGCGCGAGATGGCCCTGGCGGGTCAGCTCCCGGGTGTCACGAAGAGCAGCTGGTAACAACTACACCGCAGGTCCCACCCACGCGCGCGTGGGGGAAACCACGGTGAGGAAGGGCTAAGGCCCGATGACGATGACAGACCCCATCGCAGACATGCTGACGCGTCTGCGCAACGCGAACTCCGCGTACCACGAGACGGTCTCCATGCCGTACTCCAAGCTCAAGGCCCGCATCGCTGAGATGCTCCAGGCCGAGGGCTTCATCGCGGGGTGGCGCGAGGAGGAGGCCGAGGTCGGCAAGACCCTCGTGCTCACCCTCAAGTACGGACCGCAGCGCGAGCGTTCGCTCGCCGGCGTGCGCCGGGTGTCCAAGCCCGGTCTGCGGGTGTATGCAAAGTCCAACAACCTGCCGAAGGTGCTCGGCGGACTCGGCGTGGCGATCCTGTCCACGTCCTCGGGTCTGCTCACCGACCGTCAGGCCGAGTCCAAGGGCGTTGGCGGGGAAGTCCTCGCCTACGTCTGGTAAGGGAGGAACCACATGTCCCGCATTGGGAAGCTCCCCGTCGTGGTGCCCTCCGCCGTGCAGGTGTCGCTCGAGGGTGACGTCGTGACGGTCAAGGGTCCGAAGGGAACGCTGACGCACCGCGTCCCGAGCCCGATCAAGGTCGAGGAGGCCGACGGCACCCTCGTGGTGACGCGGCCGAACGACGAGCGCGAGTCGCGTTCGCTGCACGGGCTCACCCGCACGCTGCTGGCGAACATCATCACCGGCGTGACGGACGGCTACGAGAAGAAGCTGGAGATCGTCGGCACCGGGTACCGCGTGCAGGCCAAGGGCAAGGACCTCGAGTTCGCGCTCGGCTTCAGCCACCCGGTCTCGGTTACGGCACCGGAGGGCATCACCTTCGCCGTCGAGTCGCCCACCAAGTTCTCGGTCTCCGGGATCAGCAAGCAGCAGGTCGGTGAGGTCGCGGCCAACATCCGCAAGATCCGCAAGCCCGAGCCGTACAAGGGCAAGGGTGTGCGCTACGCGGACGAGCAGGTCCGCCGCAAGGTCGGAAAGGCTGGTAAGTAGCCATGGTCGTCTCGATCAAGAACGCCGGAGCATCCAAGGCCACGGCCCGCCGTCGTCGGCACATGCGCCTGCGCAAGCACATCACCGGGAGCGCCGAGCGCCCCCGCCTGGTCGTCACTCGCTCGTCCCGCCACATGGTCGCGCAGCTCGTCGACGACGCCACCGGCACGACGCTGGTCTCGGCCTCCACGCTGGAGGCCGACCTGCGCGCCAGCGGCGAGGCCAAGGTCGACAAGGCCAAGGTCGTCGGTGGACTCATTGCCGAGCGGGCCGCCGCAGCCGGCATCACGACCGCGGTCTTCGACCGCGGTGGTAACCGTTACCACGGGCGCGTCGCGGCCGTGGCGGACGGCGCACGGGAAGGCGGGCTGACCCTGTGAGCACCGTGACCAGCGCTTCCGACGCGAAGCAGGAGAGGAACGTCTGATGGCTGCACCGCAGCGCAGCAGGTCCGCCGGCTCGGCCGGTGGCAACGAGAACGAGCGGGGCAACTCCCGCAACGACCGCAACAACGACCGTCGCGGCGGCGACCGGGGTGGTCGCGGCGGCCGCGACGAGCGCAATCAGTTCGTCGAGCGCGTCGTCACGATCAACCGCGTGGCGAAGGTCGTCAAGGGTGGTCGCCGCTTCAGCTTCACGGCCCTCGTGGTCGTGGGTGATGGCGACGGCACCGTCGGCGTCGGCTACGGCAAGGCCAAGGAGGTGCCCTCGGCGATCGCCAAGGGCGTCGAGGAGGCGAAGAAGAACTTCTTCCGCGTGCCGCGTATCGGCAGCACCATCCCGCACATGGTGCAGGGTGAGGCCGCCGCGGGCGTCGTGATGCTCCGTCCGGCCTCGCCGGGTACCGGTGTTATCGCCGGCGGTCCGGTGCGCGCCGTGCTGGACTGCGCCGGGATCCATGACGTGCTGAGCAAGTCGCTGGGATCCTCCAACGCGATCAACATCGTGCACGCCACGGTGGAAGCGCTGCGCTCCCTGGAGGAGCCGGCCGCCGTCGCCGCGCGTCGTGGGCTCCCGATCGAGGACGTCGTCCCGGCCCCGCTGCTGCGTGCACAGGCGCAGGCTCGGGCCGAGGCCGCCGCGAAGATCGCTGAGGGGGTGGCCTGATGGCACAGCTGCAGGTGACCCAGACGCGATCCGCCATCGGCGGCAAGCACAACCAGCGCGAGACGCTGCGCACCCTGGGCCTCGGGAAGATCGGGCGCAGCTCGATCCAGGAGGACAACTCCCAGGTGCGCGGCATGATCCGGGTGGTCGACCACCTGGTGACGGTCGAGGAGGTCGACTGATGGCCGAGAGCAAGAAGGCGGCACAGCCCGCCGAGTCCGAGCGCACGCCGGCGAGCCGCACCCTGAAGGTGCACCACCTGCGTCCCGCACCCGGTTCCCACCAGTCGAAGACCCGCGTGGGTCGTGGTGAGGGCTCCAAGGGTAAGACGGCGGGTCGCGGTACCAAGGGCACCAAGGCCCGCTACCAGGTGCCCGCCGGGTTCGAGGGCGGCCAGATGCCGATGCACATGCGGCTGCCGAAGCTGCGTGGTTTCACCAACCCGTTCCGGACCGAGTACCAGGTCGTGAACCTGGACCGGCTGGCGGAGCTGTTCCCGAAGGGCGGGACCGTCACGGTCACCGATCTGGTGGCGGCAGGTGCGGTCCGCGACGGCCACAAGGTCAAGGTGCTCGGCGCCGGCGACCTGGGCGGCGTGGCGCTCGACGTCACGGCCGACGCCTTCTCCGCGTCCGCGCAGGAGAAGATCGTCGCCGCGGGCGGTACGGTGACCACGGCCTGATGGCCACATCGTGACGACAGGGGTGGCGGCGTAGGATCTACGTCGCCACCCCTTTGTCGTCCCACGACCGGTGCGCACCTCGGCGCACCGGCCCATCCAGACCTGGAGGAATGAGTGCTAGGCGCATTCGCACAGGCGTTCCGGACGCCGGACCTGCGGCGCAAGCTGCTGTTCACGATGGGGATCATCGTGATCTTCCGGCTGGGGTCGTTCGTCCCCTCACCCGGCGTCGACTACATCAACGTGCAGCAGTGCGTGGCGTCGACCGCGGACAGTGACGTCCTCGGACTGATCAATCTCTTCTCCGGCGGTGCGCTGCTGCAGCTCTCCGTGTTCGCGCTCGGGATCATGCCGTACATCACGGCGAGCATCATCACTCAGCTGCTGCGCGTGGTGATCCCGCACTTCGAGGCGCTGCACAAGGAGGGGCAGGCAGGCACGGCGAAGCTCACGCAGTACACCCGCTACCTGACGATCTTCCTCGCGGTGCTGCAGGCAACGGTCATCGTGACGACCGCCCGCACCGGCGTGCTGTTCAACGGCTGTGGCGCGGCGGGTGACAGCCTCGCGGTGATCGCGAACGACACCGTCCCGGGCATCCTGCTGTTGATCCTGACCATGACGGCCGGTACCGGCCTGGTGATGTGGCTCGCGGAGCTGATCACCGAGCGCGGCGTCGGGAACGGCATGTCGCTGCTGATCTTCGTCTCCATCGCCGCGACCTTCCCGTCGGCCCTGTGGGCGGTGGCAACGGCGCAGGGTGGGCTCACCACCTTCGCGCTCGTGCTCGTGCTGGCGCTCGTGCTGATCACCGTGGTGGTCTTCGTCGAGCAGTCGCAGCGCCGGATCCCGGTGCAGTACGCCAAGCGGATGATCGGCCGGCGCATGTACGGCGGTACGAGCACCTACATCCCGCTGAAGATCAACATGGCGAACGTGATCCCCGTGATCTTCGCGAGCTCGATCCTGATGCTCCCGCCGCTCGCTGCGCAGTTCGGGGACCCGAACGCCGGGTGGGTGCGGTGGATCGTGGAGCACTTCACCACACAGTCCTCGCCGTTCTACCTCGCGACGTTCTCGGTGCTGATCGTCTTCTTCGCGTTCTTCTACACCTCCATCACCTTCAACCCGGACGAGGTGGCGGACAACATGAAGCGCTATGGCGGCTTCGTGCCAGGGATCCGCGCCGGGCGACCCACGGCCGAGTACCTGCGCTACGTGGTGAACCGCATCACCTCCGCCGGCTCGATCTACCTGCTGCTGGTGGCGCTCCTGCCCACGATCGGCTTCGTGTTGCTGAACATCCAGGGCGTGCCGTTCGGTGGCACCTCGCTGCTGATCATCGTGAGCGTCGGCCTGGAGACCGTGAAGCAGATCGACTCCCAGCTCCAGCAGCGTCACTACGAAGGGATTCTCAAGTGAACCGTCTCCTGATCATGGGTCCGCAGGGATCCGGCAAGGGCACACAGGCCGCGAGGCTCGCGGAGGCGCTGGGCGTCGTGGCGATCTCTACCGGTGACATCTTCCGCGCGAACATCAAGGGTGGCACCGAGCTCGGCACGCTGGCGCAGTCCTACAGCGCGCGTGGGGAGCTCGTGCCCGACGAGGTGACCAACGACATGGTGCGCGACCGACTGCAGCAGGAGGACGTCGCCAACGGCTTCATCCTTGACGGCTACCCGCGCAATGCGGCCCAGGTCGGTGCGCTCGACGTCACGCTCGCCGAGCTCGGCGTGAGACTGGACGCCGTGGTCGACCTGACGGTGGAGCGCGATGAGCTGCTGAGCCGGCTCGCCAAGCGTGCCGAGCAGGAAGGCCGTGAGGACGACACCGCCGAGGCGATCGAACGGCGCCTGGCGGTCTACGAGCAGGAGACTGAGCCGCTGCTGGCTCTCTACGCCGAGCGTGGTCTGCAGGTCAGCGTGCAGGGGACCGGTGAGGTTTCGGAGATCACCGAGCAGATCCTGCAGGCGCTGCGCGCCCGCTGATCCGGTCGGTTCGGTCGGTTCGCCCGTGCGGCCGGCCACCGAGTTGGAGCACGCAGATCCATGGCGTATGATGTCTCGTTGGGTTCGCCTGCCGTGACTTCACAGGGCGCCCGGTGTCGCAAGGCGGCGCCACACTGAGCCAGCGGCCGCAAGGCTGGTCAGCCACCAGGAGTTAGCGGAGGATATGGGGAAGAAGGACGGTGTCATCGAGATCGAGGGCGTCGTGGTCGAGGCCTTGCCGAACGCGATGTTTCGCGTGGAGCTGAGCAACGGTCACAAGGTGCTCGCGATGATCTCGGGCAAGATGCGCCAGAACTACATCCGGATCCTCCCCGAGGACCGGGTCGTGGTGGAGCTCACTCCCTACGACCTGAGCCGCGGCCGGATCGTCTACCGCTACAAGTAACCACCACGAGGAGTCGCCGCCCCTGCGGGCGCGCGGCGGCAAGGGAACCATCATGAAGGTCAAGCCCAGCGTCAAGCCGATGTGCGAGCACTGCCAGGTCATCCGCCGGCACGGCCGCGTCATCGTCATCTGCTCCAACCCGCGCCACAAGCAGCGCCAGGGCTGAGCAGCACCCCACGGTGGCGCACCTGCCACCAGCGTTTCGCCGAGTCCCGCCAGCGCGGGAGACGCCCGGTCCGGAGGCCGGGGCCCCTTGGGGGCGGCGAGGCGACCGACCTCCGGTTGCATGACGAAAGAGTGTGCACATGGCACGTCTAGTCGGCGTCGACCTCCCCCGCGAGAAGCGGCTCGAGGTTGCGCTCACCTACATCTACGGCATCGGTCGCACGCGCGCCGCCGAGACCCTCCAGGCCACGGGCATCAGCCCCGACCTGCGGGTGCGGGAACTCGAGGACTCCCACCTCGTGGCCCTGCGTGACTACATCGAGGCGAACTTCCAGACCGAGGGTGACCTCCGCCGCGAGGTCGCTGCCGACATCCGTCGCAAGGTCGAGATCGGGTCCTACGAGGGACTGCGTCACCGTCGCGGCCTCCCCGTGCGTGGACAGCGCACCAAGACCAACGCGCGCACCCGCAAGGGCCCGAAGCGCACCGTGGCCGGCAAGAAGAAGGCCGGTCGCTAGCAGCCGCCTGACCTCGGTCAGCAGCGGTCCGACGACCTCGACGAAGGAACTCACAGATGCCTCCCAAGACTCGTGCCGCCGCCGGCGGCGCACGTAAGGCGCGCCGCAAGGAGCGGAAGAACGTCTCCCACGGCCACGCGTACATCAAGTCCACGTTCAACAACACGATCGTCTCGATCACCGACCCGAGTGGCGCAGTGATCGCGTCCGCGTCCTCCGGGCAGGTCGGCTTCAAGGGCTCGCGCAAGTCGACCCCGTTCGCGGCGCAGCTCGCGGCCGAGGCCGCTGCCCGCCGCGCGCAGGAGCACGGCATGAAGAAGGTCGACGTGTTCGTGAAGGGCCCGGGTTCGGGCCGCGAGACTGCGATCCGCTCCCTGCAGGCCACCGGGTTGGAGGTCGGTTCGATCTCCGACGTGACGCCGCAGGCTCACAACGGCGTTCGTCCCCCCAAGCGCCGCCGCGTCTGATTCGTTGCCCGGCCCTCGCTTCGGCGGTGGCCGGGCTCGTCGCGCGCCGTCCCGGTGCGCGGCTGTCACCTATTGACGTCATATAGCGGACGTCACAGGAAGGAATGACACGTGCTCATTGCACAGCGCCCCGCTCTGTCCGAGGAGGTCGTGGACGAGTACCGGTCCCGGTTCGTGATCGAACCGCTGGAGCCCGGCTTCGGCTACACCCTCGGGAACTCGCTGCGCCGCACCCTGCTGTCCTCGATTCCCGGCGCAGCCGTGACCAGCATCCGCATCGACGGTGTGCTGCACGAGTTCACGACTGTCGAGGGAGTCAAGGAGGATGTCACGGAGATCATCCTCAACATCAAGAACATCGTCGTCTCCTCCGAGCACGACGAGCCGGTCGTGATGTACCTGCGCAAGCAGGGCCCGGGCACGGTCACCGCCGCCGACATCACGCCGCCGGCCGGTGTCGAGGTGCACAACCCCGACCTGCACATCGCGACGGTCAACGGCAAGGGCAAGCTCGAGGTCGAGTTGACCGTGGAGCGTGGCCGCGGCTACGTCTCCGCGGCGCAGAACAAGGCCTTCGACAACGAGATCGGACGGATCCCGGTCGACTCGATCTACTCGCCGGTGCTGAAGGTCACGTACAAGGTCGAGGCCACCCGTGTGGAGCAGCGTACGGACTTCGACCGCCTGGTGGTCGACGTCGAGACGAAGCGGGCCATCTCGCCGCGTGACGCGCTGGCCTCGGCCGGCAAGACGCTGGTGGAGCTGTTCGGTCTCGCACGTGAGCTGAACACCGCCGCCGAGGGCATCGAGATCGGCCCCTCGCCCACGGACGTCGAACTCGCCCAGGACCTCGCGCAGCCGATCGAGGACCTCGATCTGACGATCCGGTCCTACAACTGCCTCAAGCGTGAGGGCATCCACACCGTGGGTGAGCTCGTGGCGCGCAGCGAGGCCGATCTCCTGGACATCCGCAACTTCGGCGCGAAGTCGATCGTGGAGGTCAAGGAGAAGCTCGCGGGTCTCGGACTCGCGCTGAAGGACAGCCCCGCTGACTTCGACCCGTCTCTCGTGTCCGACAGCTACGCCAGCGAGGACACCGAGTACGGCGACACCTACAACTGAGCCCAGACCACTTTGAGGTCACGGACCGTGACCTTGCGATGAGGAGACACCATGCCTACGCCCACTAAGGGCCCCCGCCTCGGAGGCGGGCCGGCGCACGAGCGGCTGATCCTGGCCAACCTGGCGACCTCGCTCTTCGAGCACCGCCGTATCACGACCACCGAGACCCGCGCCAAGCGCCTGCGTCCGCTCGCCGAGCGCATGGTGACCTTCGCCAAGCGGGGCGACCTGTCCTCCCGCCGTCGCGTGATGACGGTGATCAAGGACAAGTCCGTGGTCCACGAGCTGTTCACCGACATCGCCCCGCAGATGGCTGAGCGTCAGGGTGGCTACACGCGTGTGACCAAGATCGGTCCCCGCAAGGGTGACAACGCACCGATGGCCGTGATCGAACTGGTGCTGGAGCCGCTGAGCCCGAAGCAGGCGACCGTGGCGGAGGCCACGGCCGCGACCAAGCGTGCCGCGAAGCCCGAGACCGAGGCCACCGCCCCGGTGCAGGAGACGCCGGCTGCGCCGGAACCTGCCGAGGAGAGCGCCGAGGAAGGCACCGACGAGGCCAAGTGAGCCCGCGATGACCAAGGGCCCGGATCCGTGAGGATCCGGGCCCTTCGTGTGTAGAACTGCCCGCGTCGAACGGGATCATACGTCGGGGGAGGCGTCGTGAACGGGGTCCGTCCGCCTGCGGACAGTGGCACCCGGGGGCGGGGTCGAGGTGTAGGGGGCGGACACCTCGGCCCCGCTGACCCGGGTAGTGAGGGGCTTGCGTCCTTCACTGCCTCCACTATGCCCACGGCGGTGCCGATCGGATACTGGGGTTCTCCCCAGCGGTAGGAGATCGGGATCGGCCCTAGTATGTCGTAGCGGCGGACGGAGAAGGGGGATGGTGTGACCAGGGCGCTCTGCGTCGGGCGTGAAGCGGAGATCGCGGCGATCCTGACTGAAGCGGATGCCGCGGTCCAAGGCACGCGCGCAGCGGTGTTGCTCGTGCGTGGCGCACCGGGCTCGGGGAAGACGACCGTGCTCGACCAGGCCGTCGTGAGCATGCGCGAGCGGGGCTATTCGGTTGCCCGTGGCCGGGCGGATGCCCTGGACGCGGCGCGCCCGTACGCGGCTCTGCTCGACACGATCAATCGCTCAGAGTTGCTCTCGGACGCCATGCGGGAGGCCTTGGAGACCCTCCGCGCAGTGGTGGATCCGGTCGCCGTCAGGGCGCGGCCGGGTGCCGAGGCAGCACGTGGCTCCGAACGTGTGCTCGACCTGACGGTGCGAGCCCTGCGCACCGCGGCGCAGGAGGGCCCCCAAGTGGTGGTGCTGGAGGACCTGCATCACGCGGATGCCGCGATGATGCAGATGCTCGCCACCGGCCTGCGAAGCCTGGACCATGTGCCGGTCGTCTTCCTCCTCTCGCTGCGTCACGGGTTCGAGGACCGGACAGGTGAGCTGGAGTCGTTCGTCAATCGTCGAGCCGCGGACAAGCGTGCCGTCGTCCTTGACCTGGAACCGCTGTCCCGCGCCGATGCGCGTGAACTCGTCCAGGCGCGGGTGGCCCAGGCGGGCAGTGGGATCGGTCCCCAGGACATCGATGCGCTGGCCGCGGACGCGTACGAACGCACGGGCGGGCTTCCTCTGTTCCTTGATACCTATGTACACCAGCATCTCGAGGGCGCCGCCAACGCGTCCACGTATCCGCGGCGCACGAGGATGCACCTGCAGGAGTGGTTGCTCGGGTACGACGCACTGGCGCTTCGCGTGGCACAGGCGCTCAGCGTCCTCACCTCGATCCGCCTCGTGGACCTGGAGTGTGTGCAGGAGGCCATCGGCTATCCGGCATCGGACCTCGAGGGCGCATTCGATCGCCTGGTCCGGATGGGTGTGCTGTACGAGGAGGGGCGCGAGTTCCACTTCGCGCAACCGATGTTGCGCGAGGAACTCTACGACGCGCTCGGGGCAGCGCAGCGGGTGCGGATGCACGCAAGAGCGGCGAGACACCTGGAGGCGCGCGGTGGCCGGGTCACCGATCTGGTGGGCTGGGCGACACACGTTGTGAAGTCGACCGAACCGGGAGACGACGCCGGGTTCAATGCGGCACTCGAGGTTGCCGAGCACGTGGGACTGTCAGCCCCGCTGGTGGCGGCGGAATGGGTCGGGCTCGCCCGTGAGCGCCTGCTCCCCGGCGATCCACGGGAGTTCGATGTCGATGCCACCCGGGTCGGACTGCTGTCCTACGGTGGCAGGCTCGCCGAGGCCATTGCGCTGTCGGAGGAGGTCCTGGAGAAGAACGGGATCGGGGGGCGGACCGCCCGCCTCGCGCGGGAGCACTCCATGAACCTCCTCGGGGTGGGTCGATTCGCGGATGCGCTGGAGGTCCTGACGCGCGCTGAGCGCAGCGGGGTCGTCGATCCCGCGCACGCCCCGGTCAGGGCACATGCGCTGTACAGCCTGGGTCGGCGGGAGGAGGCCGACGCCGCGGCGCTCCTCGCCGCCAGGAACGAACCGATGGAACGCGATGCGTACTTCGCCTGGCTGGTGATGAGTGCGTTCGACGCCCAGGTGCTCGCCCGTGAGGACCGCGATGCACTGCGTGAGCGCCTCGAACGGGAGGCGGGTGAGTTCGGTCCACTTCTGGAGCGCGAGGCGCGGGCCGCGCTCATGGTGCTGGCCATGGAAGGTGGCGGTGGTGCCAACGAGGCGCGCCGCCACGCCCGGCGGATCGCCGAACTCACCGGAGAGGACTGGGCCCCGAGGCTGGACAGCACGCAGATGCTGGCACAGACCGAGCTGTCCTTCGTGGAGGGTGCCTGGGACGAGGCCTTGGCGTGGGCGGACCTGGGCCGCAGCGGCGAGGAGTCCGCCGGCATGTCCGTCGCTCGGGACGCGGTCAGGGCACTCGGCGTGTTGATGCTGGACGACCTGGCCAGGCCGCGAGAGGCAGCGGACCTCTCGCGGGGGCTGGTGGCGCGGGCACCAGCAGGCGCGCCATTGGTCGAGGCGGCGCACGCCCGCGTTCTCGTCAGCGGCGGTGAGATCGCCTCGGCCAGGGACCGGCTCATCCGCCAGATCGACTGGCAGCTCGAACGTGGTCTACCGATCTTCATCGGGCTGGTCGCGGAGGAGCTGGCGCGTCTGCCTGAATCCGACACGGACGATGAGGTGCTGTCCCACATTCGAGGCGCGCACGAACTGGCGGCGCCGTTGGGTTGGCCCGCCAACGACGTCTACCTCAACCGCACGCTCGCTCGGATGTACTGCGCGACCGACCCGGACACGGCGGCCCGGCACGCGTCCGTGTCCTGGGAGATCGCCCACGCACACGGGATGCATGCCGAGTCCGCGCGCAGCGGGCTGGTCCTGGGAGCCCTCGGTGTCGATGCCTCCTCCCACCTCGTGGCGGCGCACGATCTCTTCCGCACGCTCGGTGCCGCAGACCTGGTCAGTACGGCTCGCCGGCACATGCGTTCGGCCGGCATCCCGATACCCCGGCAGCGCCGGCGGCGGGGGAAGGCGAGCGAGGTCGAGGGCGTGGTGGCCCGGCTCGCGATCGAGGGCCTGACCAATCATCAGATCGCGCAGCGTCTGCACTACAGCGTCAAGACCGTGGAACTGTATCTCTCACGCGTCTACCAGCAGTACGGGGTCTCGGGCCGCGTGGCGCTGGCCAGTGGCGTGGCGAGCGGCGCCATCGAGCTGTGAGCACGACCACGGCTCCCGGCCCGTGCGCGCCGTCGGACCCGATGCCGCTTGCGGGCCTCGGCGTCGTGTTCCTGCACGGCGTGCGGACCTCGGGCACCATGTGGCGCGACCAGGTCGACCTCCTGCGCAGGCAGGGCGCCGAGGTGACTGCTGTCGATCTGCCGGGCCACGGCACCGCGCTCGCTGAGCGCTTCAGCCTCGACGCCTGCGATCAGCGCATCCAGGAGGCTGTCGAGGCCCTTCGCGTGCGTTGCCCCCGCGTGGCGGTGGTCGGCTTGTCGCTGGGGGGCTACCTCGCGCTGCACTGGGCGGCGCGGACCTGCTGCCCACCCGAGATCCTGGTGGTGAGTTCGTGCACGGCGCGAACCGGGGGCGTGCTGCATCGTGGCTTCCTCGCGCTCACGCGCGTGCTCGGGGACTCGGGCGGGCGCCGGCTCAGCGCCCGCGCCGCCCGCCTCGCGGTGGGGGAGCAGGCCGCGCACGACATCTCCGCCGGCGGGGTGAGCGTGGGCGGGCAACTGGCGGCGCTGCGCGCGCTACTGCCCCTGGATCCGCTCGGGGACCTCGAACGGGTCCTGATGCGCGGGATGGACACCACGTTCCTGATCGGGGAGTTCGACCACTTCCGTCTGCACGAGCGCGAGTTCCGGGCCGTGGCCGCGGGTCGGGCGCGGTGGGTGCTGATACGGCGGGCCCACCACCTGGTGAGCCTGCATCGGCCCCGTGCCTACAACCGGGCACTGCTGGGCGAACTGATGCGGACCCAGGCAGAGTCCGTCACCGCGGCAGGGACCACGCGCGCACCCCGCCGACGATCCCCGCGGAGTTCGGCACGATGACCACGTCCTCACCCAGCCGAGCGCGTGCCACCGCCGTGATGCGGCGGGAGTTGCCCCCGCCGAGGTACAGGCGGTCCCATGCGATCACTGGGCGCAGGGCGTCCACCACGCGGCGTACACGCCGCGACCAGTGCGAGTCGCCCAGACGTAGTCGCTCGTGTTCGCCGATGTAGTCGTCGTAGGTCAGCCCCCACCGCAGCGGTGCCTGGGAGAGCTCCAGGTGCGGAGCGAGCCGCCCGCCGTCGAACACGGCGTTCCCGAGGCCCGTGCCCAGGGTCACGATCACCTCGAGTCCGGTCCCGGCCACGCTGCCCGCCCCGTGCACCTCGGCATCGTTGAGCACAAGGGCGGGCACGCCGAAGCGCGCCGCCACGGCGGCTCGCATGTCGAAACCCTCCCACGCCGCCCTCAGGTCCGGCAGCACGCGCGTGCGCGGACCCGCCTTGGTGACGTAGTGCGGCGTGGACACCACCACGCCGTGCCGGATCATCCCGGGCATCCCGAGGGTGATCCGTTCGAACGGCGGGAGCCGGTCCACGAGGCTGGAGACGACACCGAGCAGCGACTCGGGCGGGAGCGGGTACACGGTGGGTTCGCGCAGCGCGGCGCAACGGGGGGTGCCGGTCTCGTCCAGGACCGACGCCTTGATCCCGCCGCCGCCGCAGTCGACGGCGAGCGTGGCGTCCATGAGGCCAACGTACCGATACCTCGGACGCCGCCGCGACGCCTGGGGCGGTAGGTTCGTGCGGTGACCGACGCATTCCCGAACGAGTCGATCCGGGTACGGCTCGATCTGGCCTACGACGGCGCGGCGAGCCACGGCTGGGCGCGTCAGCCCGGGTTGCGCACGGTGCAGGGGGTCCTGGAGGAGGCGCTGAGCACACTGCTGCGCAGACCCGTCCCCGTCACCGTGGCGGGCCGAACCGACGCCGGTGTCCATGCCCGCGGGCAGGTGGTGCACCTCGACGTGACCCAGCGGGAGTGGGCCGCCCTGCCCGGGCGCAGCGAGCGCACACCGGAATCGTCGCTGCTGGCCCGGATGGCGGGCCTGCTCCCGCCGGACATCGTGGTGGGGCGGGTCGAGGTGGTGCCCGCCGCCTTCGACGCCAGGTTCGCCGCGCTGTGGCGACGGTACAGCTACCGGATCCACGACGGCGCGGCGCCCGACCCCCTGCTGCGTTCCTGGGTGGTCCACCACCGCCGCCCGCTCGACGAGCTCGCGATGGCGCAGGCGGCGGGCACACTCGTGGGGGAACACGACTTCCTGGCGTTCTGCAAGCCACGCGCGGGTGCCACCACGATCCGGACCCTGCTCGGTCTGTCGGTGGCCCGCGCGGGGGACATCGTGACGATCGAGGCGCGCGCGGATGCCTTCTGCCACTCGATGGTGCGCTCGCTGGTAGGCGCCTTGATGGTGGTGGGGGAGGGACGCCGCGCAGTGGCGTGGCCCCGGGAGGTGCTCGATCGGCGACATCGCGACGGCGCGGTACCGCTGGCGCCGGCGCCGGGCCTGGTGTTGGAGGAGGTCGGCTACCCACCTTCGCAGGGCCTCGCCCAGCGAGCGAGGCAAGCACGCGCGGTCCGTGGCCCTGTCCATGGCCCCGTCCAAGGCGCACGGCGTGGCGTGGGCGGCGCCGGGTGTGCCCCGCAGGAGGGTCAGTCCTCCTCGTCGTAGCCGTCCAGACCCTCGCGCTCGCGCGCCTCCACGCGTTCCAGTTCCTCCAGCGAGGTGGTGTGCATGGCCGCCTCCTCACTGCTTGCCGCGCCGCCGGCGACCCCGGCGTCGCGCGCGAAGGAGTCCTGGCCCCACGCGCCGTCGCGCACGGCCTCGAGACGCCCGGCGCGGTCGGGTTCCTGACCCCGTCGGACCGAGTCGGCGGTGTCCGGGAGTTCCTGGGCCAGGCGGGAGTCCAGCGGTTCGGCGTGCCGTGCCTCCCAGGCGGTCTCACCCCAATGGTCCCGCGTGTCCCGTTCGCGCGGGATGACCCCCTCGTCCAGCGCGTCCTCCACCCGCGAGGACTCCAGGGTGTCGTCCTGGTCGAGCTGGTCGCCGTCGATCTCGGCGCCGTTCTCGCCCGGGACGATGTCCGAGTGGTGGTCCCAGTCCGCCTGTGAACCCGGCTGTGCGTCCATTGCCCTACTGTGTCACTGCCGCGATGCTCACGCCAGGGCATGCGGACGGCGTGTGCGGTCGTCGAACGGGTGGCGGCGAGCAGTCCCCGCGGGGCGTAGCCGGCCGTTTTGACCACCTGCACACCGAGGCAGTACAGTAGTGACTCGTTGTGCGCTCGTGTCGGCCCTGCCGACCCACGGTCGCGACGCTGACGCGGACCCAGGAGTCCGCCCCGGCGTCCTTCCTCAGGGCGGTGCCACGTGGCGGAGTCTTGCGACCCGCGCATGTGCACCGGATCGGCGCACTCGCCGAAACCACCCGGCGTCGCCGGTGGGGAGGGGTCGTGTTCGTCGGCCCCAACCCTGCCAGTGAGGCCCATGCACCGAAATGAAGGCTACGACTGTGCGTACGTTCACCCCGAAGCCGTCTGACGTCGACCGCACCTGGTACGTCATCGACGCGACCGACGTCGTCCTCGGGCGTCTGGCAAGCCACGCGGCCACCCTGCTGCGCGGAAAGCACAAGGCGACGTTCGCCGCCCACGTCGACACTGGCGACTTCGTCATCGTCGTGAACGCGGACAAGGTCGTCCTCACGGGCGACAAGGCGGACAAGAAGCTCGCCTACCGCCACTCCGGTCACCCCGGTGGCCTCAAGGCGGTGACCTACTCGGAGCTGCTCGCCACCAAGCCGGAGCGAGCCGTGGAGAAGGCCATCGCGGGGATGCTCCCCAAGACCTCTCTCGGACGCGCCCAGCTGCGCAAGCTCAAGGTCTACGCAGGCCCTGAGCACCCGCACGCCGCCCAGCAGCCGCAGTCCTACGAGTTCAGCCAGGTCGCGCAGTCCCGCGCCTGACGACATCACCTGAAGGAGAATCGTGGCTCAGCCCATGACTGACGAGCTGGACGAGAACGCACCCGCCAGCTACACCACCGAGTCGGACGCCCCTGTCGCCAACCGCGGCCAGAGCATCGCCGCTCCCAGCGCCGCCGTCGGCCGCCGCAAGGAGGCCGTGGCGCGTGTCCGCCTCGTCCCCGGCAGCGGCAACTGGACGATCAACGGCCGCACCCTCGAGGACTACTTCCCGAACAAGCTGCACCAGCAGCTCGTGAACTCCCCGTTCACGCTGCTCGAGCTGGTCGACCGCTTCGACGTGGTCGCCCGCATCGACGGCGGCGGCGTGTCCGGCCAGGCCGGAGCGCTGCGGCTGGGCATTGCCCGCGCACTGAACGCGATGGACGTGGAGTCCAACCGCCCCGCGCTGAAGAAGGCCGGATTCCTGACCCGCGACGCCCGCGTCACGGAGCGGAAGAAGGCCGGTCTGAAGAAGGCCCGCAAGGCGCCCCAGTACTCCAAGCGCTGATCCACGCAGCCATGGCGAGAATCTTCGGCACCGACGGAGTCCGAGGCCTCGCGAACCGCGACGTCACGCCCGAGCTCGCGCTCGGGCTTGGCGTCGCGGCTGCGCATGTGCTCGCTTCGCACCGCGGCGAGGATGAGGACATCTCCGCACCCCACCCGGGGCACCTCACGGCGCACGACGACCGTCCGCTCGCACTGATCGGGCGTGACTCGCGGGCCTCCGGCGAGTTCCTCAGCGCCGCGCTGGCCGCTGGCATGGCCTCCGCGGGTGCCGATGTGGTCGACGTGGGTGTGCTGCCCACGCCGGCGATTGCGCATCTGACCGCGGTGCGGCGCGCCGATGTCGGCGTCGTGGTCTCCGCCTCTCACAATCCGATGGCGGACAACGGCATCAAGTTCCTCGCGCGCGGTGGGCACAAGTTGGCCGACAGCGTGGAGGACGAGATCGCCGCGCGGATGGCCGACCCGTGGCAGCGGCCCATCGGCCCGGACGTCGGGCGCCTGGCGCGGGACGCCGGGGGTGCCGGCCACGAGTACGTGGAGCACCTGCTCGCCTCGACCAACACCTCCCTCAAGGGGCTGCGGATCGTGGTGGACTGTGCAAACGGAGCCGCGAGCCAGGTCGGGCCCGAGACCTTGCGGGCGGCCGGCGCCGATGTGGTGGCGATCAATGCCTCGCCCGACGGCCGCAACATCAACGAGAAGTGCGGCTCCACCCACCCCGAGCAGCTGCAGGCCACGGTGGTGGCCTCCGGCGCCGATCTCGGGGTCGCCTTCGACGGCGACGCCGATCGTTGCCTCGCCGTGGACAGCACCGGTGCCCTCGTGGACGGCGACCAGATCATGGGGCTGATGGCCCGCATGATGCACCGCGCCGGCACCCTGGCCCACGACACCCTCGTGGTGACCGTGATGAGCAACCTCGGCCTGCTGCAGGCCATGCGTGCCGAGGGGATCGCCATCGAACAGACCGGGGTGGGGGACCGCTACGTCCTGGAGCGGATGCGACAGGGCGGCTTCAACCTCGGCGGCGAGCAGTCCGGGCACATCATCTTCTCCGACCACGCCACCACCGGCGACGGCACCCTGACCGCGCTCCAACTGGCCGCGCTCGTGGCCAACGAGGGCGACCTGGGTGAACTCGCCTCGTTCGTGCGGCGCCTGCCGCAGGTCCTGATCAACGTGGGCGGCGTGGATCGCACCCGCGCGGGTAGCGACCAGGCGCTCGCTGAGGCCGTGGCCTCGGCCGAGGCGGACCTCGGGGAGTCCGGGCGGGTCCTGCTGCGCCCCTCGGGTACAGAACCTCTCGTGCGCGTCATGGTGGAGGCCGATACCGCGCGCCGCGCGACGCGCGTGGCGGAGTCGCTCGCCGAGGTGGTCCGGGCGCGCCTGGCGCTGTGAGGCCGAGTCGCCCACGAGGGCGACGGCGCGCCTGACCGCTTCGCGGGCCGACACCGAGGCGGCCCGCAGGTTCTCCGGGTGGTCCCTGGGGTGGATCCCCGTGGCGGTATCAGTCCGCGGGCGGAGGCGCCCGCTGCTCCCGCGTGCCACGGTGGAATGGAGCAACCGGCGGATCAGGAAGGTGCGGGGCGTGGAGATCATCTCGGCGATCGAGGAGTGGGTGGTGGCTGCCGCCGGCCAACCCTGGGTGCTCCTGGTCGTGTTCGCGCTGTGCTTCATCGACGGGTTCTTCCCGCCGCTCCCCAGCGAGTCCATTGTGATCACGATGGCGACGCTCGCGATGACCGGCGTCGGGCAGCCGCTGTGGGCCGTGATCCTCGCAACCGCGCTGGGTGCGCTCGCGGGTGACTGCGTGGCCTACCTCATCGGCCGCACGGTCCCGTTCCGCACGCTCCCCTACCTGCGCAGCGAGCGGGGTGCGGCGCTCATCCGGGGCGCCGAGAGGCAATTGACCAAGCGTGGCGGCACCTACATCATCGCCGCCCGCTACATCCCGGTCGGACGCATGCTCGTGAACATGTCTGCCGGGATGGTGGGCTTCCCGTTCCGTCGGTTCGTGGCCTTCGACGCGATCGGGGCCACCCTGTGGGCCCTGTACAGCGTCGCGATCGGCACGGTCTCGGGCGCCCTGTTCGGGTCCTCGCCGCTCGTGGCGATCGTGGTGGGGGTGGCCGGCGGCATCGCGCTGGGTGTGGTCATCGATCGGGTGCTGCGCGCGGTGGGCGTTGCGCCCGCGGAACTGCAACCCCGTACGGCCCAGGCCGCCCCGCGCGGGTGAGCGTGGACCCCCGGGCGTGCCTGCTCAGGGTTTGCGCAGCAGCACCCGCTGGATGCGGTGGTCGGCGTCCTTGGTCATCACCAGGGTGGCGCGGGAGCGGGTCGGCAGCACGTTCTCGCGCAGGTTGGGCTCATTGATCCGCGACCAGATGCCACTGGCGACATCCTGCGCGGCGTCGTCGTCCAGATCCGCGTACCGGCGGAAGTAACTCTCCGGCTGGGTGAAGGCGGTCCGCCGCAGCCGAAGGAAGCGCTCCACGTACCACCGTCGGATGTCCTGCACCTCGGCATCCACATAGATCGAGAAGTCGAAGAAGTCCGAGACCGCCAGTCCCCGCTGCGTGCCGGGCTCGATCACCGGCGGCGCCAGCACGTTGAGCCCCTCGACCACCAGGACGTCGGGCCGATCCACCACCTGCCGCTTCTCGGGGATCACGTCGTAGGTGACGTGGCTGTAGACCGGCGCCGTGACCTCGGGGATCCCCGACTTCACCTGCGCGAGGAAGCGCAGGAGCGCCCGTCGGTCGTAGGACTCGGGGAACCCCTTGCGTTCCATCAGTCCGCGCCGCTTCAGCTCCTCGTTGGGGTGGAGGAAGCCGTCGGTGGTGATCAACTGCACGCGCGGCATCTCGGGCCAGCGCCGCAGCATCTCCACCAGCACCCGGGCGGTCGTGGACTTGCCCACCGCCACCGACCCCGCGATCCCGATCACGAACGGGGTGGGCCGGCCGCCCTCCGCGAGGAAGGTGGTGACCGCCTGGTGCACCCCGCGCACCCCCGCCACGTACAGGCCGAGCAACCGGGACAGCGGCCGGTAGACCGTGTCCACCTCACGCAGGTCGATCGGATCGGACAGTCCGCGCAGGCGCACCACGTCGTGCGTGGTCAACGGCAGCGGCGTGGAGGCCGACAGCCTGCTCCAGTCCGCCCGGTCCAACTCCACGAACGGACTCGCACCCGGTGCCCCCGATGCGGCGGAATCGGGCAGGCGGACCTCGTCGATGAGGTCGGGGACATGGCGGCTCACGGCACCAGTCTCCCGCACGCCGAGGATGTGCGCGTCCGGCCACACCCCGGGTCGGCGGCTATCGTGTCCCCCATGTGCGGAATCGTGGGATACGCAGGGGGCGCGAGCCCATCGGTCCGGCCCCTGGAGGTCGTCTTGGCCGGTCTTGGCCGGCTGGAGTACCGGGGGTACGACTCCGCCGGCGTCGCGGTGGTGGGCCCGGACGGACTGAGCACCGCCAAGCGCGCCGGGAAACTGGTGAACCTGACCTCTGCGCTGGAGTCCGAGCCGCTCCCGCCGGCGACCGCTGCCATCGGGCACACCCGGTGGGCCACGCACGGCGCCCCCACCGACGCCAATGCGCACCCGCACCGCGTGGGGGACCTGGCGCTGATCCACAACGGGATCGTGGAGAACTACGCCGAACTCAAGCAGGCCCTCCTGGCGGACGGCGCGCACTTCCAGTCCGAGACCGACACCGAGGTGGTGGCCCACCTCCTGGAGCGCGCCTACACCGGGGACCTCACCCAGGCGATGCGCGCCGTCGTGGATCGCCTCGAGGGCGCCTTCACCCTGCTGGCCGTGCACACCAACCAGCCCGGGGTCGTGGTGGGTGCCCGGCGCAACTCCCCGCTCGTCGTCGGCCTCGGGGACGGGGAGAACTTCCTGGGCAGCGACGTCGCCGCGTTCATCTCCGCGACCAACCGCGCCCTGGAGATCGGGCAGGACCAGATCGTCACGATCACCGGCGAGGAGGTCCGCGTGGAGACCTTCGCCGGTGAGCGGGTGGAGCCCACCGCCTTCACGGTGGACTGGGACGCCAGCGCGGCCGTGAAGGAGGGATACCCCTCCTTCATGGACAAGGAGATCCACGACCAGCCCAAGGCCGTGGCCGACACGCTGCTCGGGCGCACCAGCCCCACCGGTGCCCTCGTGCTGGACGAGTTGCGCATCGAGGAGTCGGTGCTGCGCGCCGTGGACAAGATCATCGTGGTGGCCTGCGGCACCGCCGCCTACTCCGGCCACGTGGCCAAGTACGCCATCGAGCACTGGTGCCGCATCCCCGTCGAGGTCGAGCTCGCCCACGAGTTCCGCTACCGCGACCCCATCGTGAACCCGCGCACCCTCGTGGTCGCGATCTCGCAGTCCGGGGAGACCATGGACACCCTCATGGCCGTGCGGCACGCCCGCGAACAGGGCGCCCACGTGCTGGCGATCGTCAACACCCACGGCTCCACCCTGCCGCGCGAGGCGGACGCCGTGCTGTACACCCACGCCGGCCCCGAGGTCGCGGTGGCCTCCACCAAGGCCTTCCTCGCGCAGATCACCGCGTGCTACCTGCTCGGCCTCTACCTCGCCCAGCTGCGCGGCACGAAGTTCCCCGAGGAACTGCGTGACGCCCTCGCCGAGTTGCAGTCGATCCCGGACAAGGTCGCCGAGGTGCTCTCCCGGGAGGAGGAGGTCCGCGCCGAGGCGCGGGCCATGCACGAGGCCACCTCGGTGCTCTTCCTCGGCCGCCATGTCGGCTACCCGGTTGCCCTGGAGGGCGCGCTCAAGCTCAAGGAGATCGCCTACATCCACGCGGAGGGGTTCGCCGCCGGCGAACTCAAGCACGGGCCGATCGCCCTGGTGGAGCCGGGGCAGCCGGTCTTCATCATCGTGCCCTCCCCGCGGGGGCGGGACGTGCTGCACCAGAAGGTCGTCTCCAACATCCAGGAGGTCCGCGCCCGGGGGGCGCGCACCCTGGTGATCGCCGAGGAGGGCGACGAGGCCGTGGTGCCCTACGCGGATGTCATCTTCCGGGTGCCGCAGACCTCCACGCTGCTGTCCCCGCTGGTGGCCGTGGTGCCGCTGCAGATCTTCGCCAGCGAGCTCGCCACCGCCAAGGGTCTGGACGTGGACCAGCCGCGCAACCTCGCCAAGTCCGTCACCGTGGAGTAGCCGTGATCGTCGGGATCGGCGTGGACGTGGTCGACATCGCCCGGTTCATCGCCACCCTCGAGCGGACCCCGCGGCTACGGGAGAAGCTGTTCACGACGGCGGAGCGCGAGTTGCCCGACGCCTCCCTGGCCGCGCGTTTCGCGGCCAAGGAGGCGATCGCGAAGGCGCTCGGGGCACCGGGCGACCTCGTCTGGCACGACGCCACCGTGCACCGCACACCCGGCGGGCCGCCGACGGTGGACCTGCGGGGAACGGTGCTGCGGCGCGCGCAGTCACTCGGCATCACCACCTGGCACCTGTCGATCTCGCACGACGCGGGAATCGCCTCCGCGTTCGTGATCGCCGAGGGCTGACCTACTCCACGCACGGGCAGGCGCGCGCTGGGAAATTGCGCCCGATCCCGTTTGAGGTGCTTACCCGCTGGCAACACGCCGTCCGGCAACTTAGGGTTGAGGTGTGACGCGCACGCGGCGACCCCCGTCGCCCCTGGACCGGATTCGCTTCGGGAACACCCGGTGCGCGCGTATTCCCAGCAGCTGGGCCTTGAGAGGACTTGTGGAATGACACTGCAGAACGAATCAGCGCAGACCAATGGATTCAACGTGGTCATCGACGCGCTGCAGGCCAATGGCGTCGAGACGATGTACGGGGTGGTCGGGATTCCGGTGACGGACCTCGCGCGTTTGGCCCAGGTCCGCGGAATGCGCTATCTCGGGTTCCGCCACGAGGGGCCGGCGGGCACCGCGGCCGCCGCCGCCGGGTACCTCACCGGGAAGCCGGGGGTCGCGCTCACGGTCTCGGCCCCCGGGTTCCTCAACGGGTTGGTCTCCCTTGCCGCCGCCACGGTGAACTGCTTCCCGATGATCCTCATCTCCGGGTCCTCCGAGCGCGAGATCGTCGACCTCTCCCGGGGTGACTACGAGGAACTCGACCAGTACAACGCCGCCAAGCCGTACGCGAAGGCCGCCTACCGGGTGGACCGCCCGGAGGACATCGGCCTCGCCGTGGCGCGCGCCGTGCGCACGGCCACCTCGGGACGCCCCGGCGGTGTCTACCTCGACCTGCCGGCCAAGACCCTCTCCGCGCTCATCGACGCCGAGAAGGCCGCGGCCTCGGTGTTCACCGTCACCGACCCGGCCCCCGCCCAGCTGCCGGCCGACGATGCGGTGGCCCGCGCCGTCGACGTGATCGCGGCCGGGAAGAAGCCGCTCATCATCTTCGGCAAGGGCGCTGCCTACGCCAAGGCGGAGCAGGAGGCGCTCGAGCTCGTGGAGGCCACCGGCATCCCGTTCCTGCCGATGTCCATGGCCAAGGGACTCATCCCGGACACCCACGAGGCGTCCGTGGCTGCCGCGCGCTCGCTCGCGCTGAAGGAGGCCGATGTGGTCATCCTCGTCGGCGCCCGGCTGAACTGGCTGCTCTCCCACGGCGAGGCGCCGCACTTCAACCCCGACGCCCGCTTCGTGCAGGTGGAGATCGACGCCACCGAGTTCGACTCCAACCAGCCGGTGGCCGCCCCGCTGGCGGGGGACATCGTCTCGGTGCTCGGCAAGCTCACGCCCGCGCTGCGCGCCGCCGGGGTGCAGGCCGACGGCGACTGGCGCGCCGAACTCGCCACCAAGCGCGAGGCGAACGCCGCCAAGATGGCCGCCAGCCTGCAGGCGCCGCACACCCCGATGGGCTACTTCGGGGCGCTGGGGGTGCTGAAGAAGGCCATCGACGCCGAACCGGACACCTACCTGGTGAGCGAGGGCGCGAACACGCTCGACATCGGCCGCAACGTCATCGACATCCACCTGCCGCGCCACCGCCTGGACACCGGCACGTGGGGCGTGATGGGCGTCGGCATGGGGTACGCGATCGCCGCCGCGGTGGAGACCGGACGACCCGTGATCGCGCTGGAGGGCGACTCCGCCTTCGGGTTCTCCGGTATGGAGGTGGAGACGATCTGCCGCTACCGGCTGCCGATCGTCGTGGTCATCCTCAACAACGGCGGCGTCTACAAGGGCGACGGCGTCAACACCCACGGCAGCGACCCGGCACCCACCGTGCTGGACCTCCAGGCCCGCTACGACATGCTCGCGACCGCGTTCGGCGGCACCGGCTACCACGTGACCACCCCGGCCGAACTGGACGAGGCCCTCACCGCGGCGCTCGCCGCCGGGACGCCCACGGTGATCAACGCCGTCATCGATCCGACGCTGGGCACCGAGAGCGGGCACCTGACGAACCTCAACCCGGCCACGGCCATCCCCACGAAGTAAGGAGCGCACTCGTCATGAGTATTCCCCCCGTCACGCCCGAGGTCGCCCCCGAGCCGGACTACGAGAACCTCGAGGCGAAGAACGCCCACCTCGACCGCAGCAAGCCCTACCCGCTGGAGGGGCTGCTCGTGGTGGACCTGACCCGGGTGCTGTCCGGACCGACCTGTGCGCGCATGCTCGCCGATGCCGGTGCCCGCGTGATCCATGTGGAGCGCCCGCCCAAGGGCGACGACACCCGCGCCATGGGCCCCTACGTCGAGGACGGTTCGAGCGAGTACTTCCGCCTGGCGAACGTGGGCAAGGAGTCGATCACGCTGGACTTCACCGACGCCGACGACTTCGCGTTCCTGAAGAAGCTCATCGCCAAGGCCGACGTGGTGGTGGAGAACTTCCGCCCCGGCGTCATGGCGAAGCTCGGGATCGCGCCGGAGACGCTGGTCCAGGAGAACCCCCGCCTGATCGTCGCCTCGATCTCCGGGTTCGGGCAGTACGGCCCGATGAGCAGCCAGGCCGCGTACGACACGATCATCCAGGCGCTGTCCGGCGTGATGGCCTCCACGGGCTTCCCCGACGGTCCCGCCACCCGCGTGGGCACCTCGCTCTCCGACATCATCGCCGGGATCTTCGGGTACTCCTCGATCGTCACGGCACTCGTGGCGCGCGAGCGCACCGGCAAGGGCTCCACGGTGGACGTCTCCATGCTCGACTCCACGTTCGTGCTGCTCGAGCACGGACTCATGGACGCCCTCGGCCTGCACGAGCGCCCCACCCGGATCGGGAACCGCCACCCGTTCATGTACCCGTTCGACACCTTCGAGGCCAAGGACCAGCCGCTGGCGGTCTGCGTGGGCAACGACCACCTCTGGAAGGTGTTCTCCGAGGCACTCGGGCACCCCGAGTGGGTCACCGACGAGCGGTTCGTCACCAACTCCGACCGCGCCACCAATTGGGCGGACGTGAAGGCCGCGATCGAGTCGGTCACCACCACCGATGTCGCCGAGGTGTGGCGTGACGCCCTGGAGACCGCGGGTGTGCCGGTCGGCATCGTGCTGAACGTGGACGACACCCGCCGCCTGCCGCAGATCATCGAGCGCGGCATGGTCAAGGTCGTGGACGGCCGCGAGGTGCCGGGCTCGCCGATGAAGTTCGGCACCTGGAACTCCTACGGGGCGCAGCACGACGCGCCCACGCTGAACCAGCACGGTGAGGCGATCCGGGCGGAATTCGCCTGATGGCCACTCCGTTCACCGAGGTCGCCGCCACCCCGTTCGTTCCCGGTCTGACCGGGTTCGCCGAGCACAGCATCACCCACGGCTCGGGTGGCGGCGAGGAGACGACCCACACCCTGTACGCCGGGGCAGTGGCGAGCTCCTTCATGGCCGAGGTGTGGGCGAAGGCCGTGGCGGCGGGTAAGCCGGAGGAGGGGTGGGGCGCGATCGAGCTGCACTCCCGGGTCACGGTCGAGCACATCCCCGACCCCGAGGCGGCGCAGGGGGAGCGGGTGGTGGCGGACATCCAGATCAACTCCACCACCATGACGCTGCCCGACGTCGCGGCCTGGGTCGAGCAGGCGAGCCGGACCTGGGATGCGCAGGCGGTCCTGCCCGCCGACGCCCGGTGGACGGCCGCCGCACGCGGCTGAGGTCGACCTGCCGCACACACGAGCGCCCGCGACCCATGGGTCGCGGGCGCTTGTGGTTGTCCTGAGCGTGTGCTGAGCGTGTGCCGGCGTCAGCCGGTCACGGGATCAGGCCGCCGGCGGTCGGGTCCGGGTCGAGGTTGCGGTGCTTCTGGCGGCCGGCGATGAGCGCCAGGATGATCGTCAGCGCGGCGGGCAGCAGCAGCGCCCACCCGGTCCCCGCCACCGGGGTGCCGTTGACCAGCACACCGTCCTGGGTCGCGTCGTGTTCCCAGCCGAGCCACACGTTGGTCAGGGCGCCGATCGCGCCACCGCCGGCGAAGCCCAGCAGCACCAGGAAGAAGATCCCGGACCACTTCAGGTTCGGCTCGCCGTTGATGCCCTTCTTGTTGATGAAGGACTGCACGAGGAAGTTGAACGCGGCCTGCACCACGAAGGTGACCGCCACGTTGCCGTAGAGCATGCCGTGGTTCTTGTGGAAGGAGTTGCCCTGGGCGCCGGCCACGAAGCTCACCACGAAGCAGACGATCTGCGCGCCGGTCTTGGTCTCGGGGATCACGCTGGTGGCCCACAGCACGGCCATGAGGGCGATGATGAGGCCCTCCGCCCACAGCACCGGCACCGTGTAGACGCGACCCTTGCGCAGCCAGGTGGTCATGAAGTAACCGCAGACGAAGGACCCGAGGCCGAACGCGATCACCGAACCCCAGGCGAACAAGAACTTCGACCACTCACCGGTGGCCAGGTAGATGCCGGAGGAGGCCACGTTGCCGGACTGCACGGTCGCGAACGTGGCGGCATTCATCAGCGTCCACGCGTTCAGCGTTCCGCAGACGAACGCGAGGACGAATCCGATGACGGGCAGTTCCATCAGCGGGAACCGCACCGCCTCGGGGTGGGAATCGATCTGCTTGTAGGTCGTCACGAGGGGAGACTCCAGGAATACCGAGAAAATGTGCGAGGGCGCGTAAGCGCGCCTGACGACACGCTAACCCGTTTGCGGCGATATTGCCCCCTCGGTCGCACGGGCCCTGTGCGCGGGTGGGGCGCGCGGCAGGATAGGGGCATGAGAACCGCGCACCGGGTGACGGACGTCGTCGACGCCGAGACGCCCCTGCTGGCAGCCGGGGTCCCGCTGATGGAGCGCGCCTCGTTCGCCCTCGCCCTCGCGGTCGCGAGTGACCTGCGCGCGCGGCGCGGCCGCGTGGTCGGAGCCAGGATCGGGGTCCTGGTGGGTGGCGGCAACAACGGGGGCGACGCCCTCATCGCCGCCGCCCACCTGGCGCGGCGCGGGGCGGCGGTGGAGATCGTGGGCGTCGGGCGGGCGATGCACGAGGCCGGTGCCGCGCGGGCGCGGGCGGCCGGGGCGCGGTTCCTGGACGCCGACCAGGACGCGGGCGAGCTCGCGGGGCGCCTCGCCGGCTGCGCGGCGCTGCTGGACGGCATCACGGGGATCGGCGCCTCCAGCGGCCTGCGCGGGCGGGCGCTGGAGGTCGTGACCGCGCTGCGAGGCGCCATGGCCTCCCGGCCACGTGGTGAGCGGCCCTGGGTCGTGGCGGTGGACGTGCCCAGCGGTGTGGGGGTGGACGACGGCGCGCTCCCCGAGGGCGTTCTCCCCGCCGACCGCACGGTCACCATGGGCACCGCGAAGCCGGCACTGCTCCTGCCGCCGGCCGAGGTCGCGGCCGGGGAGGTGACCACGGTGGCGCTCGGCCTCGACCTGACGGGGGCGAGCCACGCCGTCGTGCGCCTCGAGGCGGGTGACCTCGCCGAGGAGTGGGCCGTTCCCGGACCGGCCGACCACAAGTACACCCGCGGCGTGCTCGGCATCGCCGCGGGGTCGGACACCTACCCCGGCGCTGCGGTGCTCGCCACGAGCGCGGCCGTGCGCGCGGGCGCGGGCATGGTCCGCTACGCCGGGCCCGACGCCGCGGCCGCCCAGGTGCTCACGCGGCACCCCGAGGTGGTGCGCGGACTGGGTGAGGCCGACCAGGTGGGCCGCGTGCAGGCGTGGCTGCTGGGCTCCGGGGTCGGGGCGGGGGACACCGAGCGCCTGGCGTGGCTGGAGCGGACCCTGACCCACGCCGTCGAGCGCGGGATCCCCGTGGTCGCCGACGCCGGGGCGCTCGCGGTGCTGCCCGAGCGGCTGCCCGCCACCGTGCTGCTCACGCCGCATGCCGGGGAGCTCGCGGGGCTGCTCGCCGCGCGCGACCCCCGCGCCGGCTGGGACCGTGCCCGGGTGGAGGCACTGCCGGTGCGGGCGCTGCGCCGCGCCGTGGACCTCACCGGGGCGACCGTGCTGCTCAAGGGCGCCACCACGCTGGTGGCCGGGCCGAGCGGGCCGGTCCACTCCCAGGCCGAGGCGACGCCGTGGCTCGGCACCGCCGGCGCCGGGGACGTGCTCGCCGGGCTCGCCGGGATGGTGCTCGCCTCCCGGGCGGGCGACCTCACGGGCGCCGGCGCCGATCCCGAACTCACCGCGCGGCTGGGGGCGGTGGCCGCCTCGGTGCACGGGCGCGCGGCGCGGCGGGCGGCCGGGGTGGAGGGGGCCGCAGGGGTGGAGGCGTCGAGGACCAGGCGTGCGCCAGCCGGCGGGTCGGTGGGTGGCCCGATCACGGCGCTCGACGTGGCCGAGGCGCTCCCGTCCGTGATCCGTGACCTGCTCGATGGGACACTGGGAGGGTGAGCGACTACCCGGCACGCGCCCTGATCAACCTCGCGGCGATCCAGCGCAACGTCGCCGCCCTGCGCGAGCGGGCCACCGCGCCGGTGATGGCCGTGGTCAAGGCGGACGCCTACGGGCACGGCCTGGTGCCCAGTGCCCGCGCGGCGCTGGCAGGCGGGGCGACCTGGCTCGGTGTGGCGCAACTGTCCGAGGCATTGGACCTGCGCGCCGCCGGGGTCGACGCGCCCCTGCTGACGTGGATCTACGCCCCCGGGGCACCGCTGGCGCGGGCCGTTCGGGCCGGTATCGACCTGTCGGTCGGGGCACCGTGGGCGCTCGCGGAGGTGCGCGCCGCCGTCGCCGCCACCGGGCGCACCGCCCGGATCCACCTCAAGGTCGACACCGGCCTCGGGCGCGGCGGGCAGTTCCTGCCCGCCTGGCGCGACATGCTCGACCAGGCCCTGCGCGCGCAGGCGGCCGGCGAGGTCGAGGTCGTCGGGGTGTGGTCGCACCTCGCCTCCGCGGAGGACGTCACCTCCGCCACCACCGCCTCCCAGCGCGAGGTGTTCCTGGAGGCGGTGGCGCTCGCCGAGGCAGGCGGCGCCCACCTGGAGCTGCGCCACCTGGCAAACTCCGCCGCGACCCTGGTGCGCCCGGACCTGCACTTCGACCTGGTGCGGCCAGGGCTCGCCGTGTTCGGGCTCAGCCCGCTGCCCGGCGTGAGCGCCGGGGAGGTGGGCCTGGAGCCCGCGATGCGGCTGGAGGCCTCCCTCATGGTGGTCAAGCACGCGCCCGCCGGACAGGGCGTCAGCTACGGCCACACCTACACCACCACCGCGCAGACGGTCCTGGCCGACGTGCCACTGGGCTACGCCGACGGGATCCCGCGGCACGCCGGGTCCGCAGGACCGGTCCAGGTGGCCGGGCGGCGGTACACGATCGCCGGCCGGGTCTGCATGGACCAGTTCGTGCTCGACCTCGGCGCCGACTCGAGCGCGGCCGCCGGGGACGTGGCGGTGCTGTTCGGCGCCGGCACCGACGGCGAACCCACCGCCCAGGACTGGGCCGAGGCCGCCGGGACCATCAGCTACGAGATCGTCACGCGACTCGGGGTGCGGGTGCCGCGCGTCCACCACCGCGACGGGGCGATCCAGCCCACCACCCAGAGGACCCCATGACTCAGACTCAGACCGCCATCGAGATCCATCTGCCCGACGCCGACGCCACCCGCGCCCTCGGCGCGGCGCTCGCCTCGCTGCTGCGCGCCGGCGACCTGCTCGTGCTCACCGGCGACCTCGGCGCCGGGAAGACCACGCTGACCCAGGGCATCGGCACCGGTCTCGGGGTGCGCGGTCAGGTCGCCTCGCCCACCTTCGTCATCGCTCGCGAGCACCCACCGCTCGGGGAGGGCCCCGGCCTCGTGCACGTGGATGCCTACCGCCTCGGCGGCCTGGAGGAGCTCGACGCCCTCGACCTGGACTCCTCGCTGGAGGAGTCCGTCACGGTCGTGGAGTGGGGCGAGGGCCTCGCGGAGAACCTCAGCGACGACCGGCTGGAGGTGCGCATCGATCGGGCCCGCGGGGACGAGGTCGAGCGCGGCCGCAGCGTGACGTTGGTCGCCGTGGGGGAGCGCTGGGCCGGCGTGGACCTCACCCCGCTGCGGGTCTGAGGCGCGCTGCGGGTCCGGTCCGGCCTGGTGAGGGTGGGGGCCGCTCTGCCCAGGCGCTCGTTCCTCGCGCCTCACGCCCAGCCACTCCGGAGCGGCCCCCACCCTCACCAGACCTCCTGCCTCTGCCCGCCACCGAGCGTGCTGTTGTGCAGGCACCCTCTCGCCGAGCGGGTGGTTGTGCCGGGTTTCGGTGTTGCGGGGCTGCGTAACTCATCGTTCGGCGGGTATGGGGGCGGCGTAACTCATCGTTCGGCGGGTATGGGGTGCGCGCGCGGGGGGATCTAGGCTGGTGGGGTGGCCACGATCCTCGCCCTCGACACCTCCTCCGGCAGCGCCGTCGCCCTCGTGCGCGACGGCGTGACGCTCGCGAGCGCGAGCAGTCCCGACCCGCGGGGGCACGCCGAGCGCCTGACGCCCCTGGTCGCCGGCGTCCTCGAGGAGGCGAGTGTCGGCATCGGTGATCTCGACGCGATCGCCGTGGGCACCGGTCCCGCTCCCTTCACCGGTCTGCGCGTGGGGCTCGTGACCGCCGCCATGCTCGCCCGGCCCCGCGACCTGCCGGTGTGGGGGGTGCCGAGCCTGGACGCATGGGCCGCGGGCGTCGCGGCCCACGCACCCGAGGGTCTCTCCGAGGTGCGCATCGTCACCGATGCGCGCCGCAAGGAGGTCTACACCGCGCGTTACCGCCTCGAGCCCGGGAGCGCCGGCGGGATCCGCCTGAGCGAGCCCCACGCCGTCGTGCGCTCCGCCGGCCTGGCGGCCACGGGTGAGGCGGTGGCCGGACCTGGCACCGACCTGTACCCGCAGGAGTTCGCCGCGGCCCGCGTGCTCGCGGCGAGCTTCGACGTCTCCCAGATCGCGCTGCTCGCCGCGGCGCGGGTGGAGCGCGGCGAGGCGGTACCGACCGAACCGCTGTACCTGCGGCGACCCGATATCCACGGCAAGCCCGCCTCGGCGATGGCGGGCGGCCGATGAGGCTGCGGCCGCTCACGCCCGAGGACCTCACCACGGTGATGGACCTCGAGGCGGTGCTGTTCGGCGCGGGCTCATGGTCCCGGGCCTCCTACGAGGCCGAACTCGCTCACCCCGGCAAGACCTACGTCGCCGCGGTGGAGGACGAGGACCCCACAGTGTTGCTCGGCTGGGCCGGCGTGGCGCTCGACCCGGAGTGGACGGTCACCACCATCGGGGTCTCCCCGCACGCCCAGCGCCGCGGCGTGGGAACGGCGCTGCTGGACGCCCTGATCGCGGCGGTCCGCGAGGCCGGTGGCGAGGAGTTGTTCCTCGAGGTGCGCGCGAACGACGGCGCCGCCGCCCAGATGTACCGCAACGCCGGGTTCTCCCCGGTGGCGCTGCGGCGCAAGTACTACCAGCCCGAGGGGCTGGACGCGGTGGTGATGCGGTTGCCGCTCGCGCCCTCCCGCACGGCCGGCGTCGGGCCGGTGGGGGCCGAGGCCACCCTGCCACCGGCCGAGCCCCAGACGCCGACGACGGCGCCGACGCCGCCGCCGCCGATCGCCCCCGCCTTCGTGGATGTCACCGCGGTGCGTCGCGCGGTGTGGAGCCCGCACGCACCCGTCCTGCTGGACGTCCGCTGGGCCCTCGGGCGCAGTGATGGGCGCGAGTCCTACCTCGCCGGGCACCTGCCGGGCGCCGTGTTCGTGGACCTGGAGACCGAGCTGGCGGCACCCGCCTCACCCGCGCTCGGGCGGCACCCGCTGCCGACCACCGCAACCCTGCAGGAGGCCGCGCGCCGCTGGGGCATCACCGCGCAGCGGGACGTGGTGGTGTACGACGACGCCGGCGGCACCTCCGCGGCCCGCGCCTGGTGGCTGCTGCGCGCCGCCGGCGTGAGGAGGGTCTCGATCCTGGACGGCGGCCTGCGCGCCTGGGTGGCGGCGGGGGAGCACCTCGAGGAGGGCGCGGTGCGCCCACGACCGGGCGACATCACCCTCGAGGACCCCGCAGCGGGAGCGCACCTGGCGGTGGTGGATGCCGACGGCGCGGC
This sequence comes from Serinibacter salmoneus, assembly GCF_002563925.1. Classification (NCBI taxonomy): domain Bacteria; kingdom Bacillati; phylum Actinomycetota; class Actinomycetes; order Micrococcales; family Beutenbergiaceae; genus Serinibacter; species Serinibacter salmoneus. The sequence goes on from NZ_PDJD01000001.1 coordinate 609,308, forward strand.
GGCGCTGGCCGCCTCGGCCGACGGCGTCCTCCTGGACGCGCGGGCGGGCGAGCGATTCCGCGGTGAGGTGGAGCCGGTCGATCCGCGAGCGGGCCACATCCCGGGCGCCGTGAGCGCGCCGACCACCGAGAACCTCACCGGCGACGGGCACCTGCGGGCGGACCTGCGGGACCGCTTCGCCGCCCTCGGGGTGGTGGCGCAGGCGCACGACGCCGCAGCCGAGGTCGCGGTGTACTGCGGTTCAGGCGTCACCGCGTCCCACACCGTCGCGGTGCTGGCCTCGCTCGGCATCGACGCTGCGCTCTACCCCGGATCGTTCTCCCAGTGGAGCAACGATCCCGACCGCGAGGTCGCCGCCGGGCCCGCCTGACCGAGGCCGTCCCGCTCCGATCGCGAGGTAGTCCGGACATGCCGGCTCGGTGTTGTCGCTACAGCGTGCGGACGGCGAGCTCCGCATCCAGGCGTGGTGCACGCGGGTGCGCTCCGCCGTCGGCCATCCCCCACCCGAGGTTGAGCACCAGCAGGCTGCGCCACCCCGACCCGGCGAAGAACGCGGCGTCCACCCCGGCGGCGTCGAAGCCCGCCATCGGCCCCACCTGGAGACCACGGGAGCGCAGCGTGGGGATCAGGTAGCCGATCTGGATCAGCGCGTTGGTGCGGGCGAATGCGGCCCGCTGCTCCGGGTTCTCGGCCAACTGCGCCGCCCACGCGGCGCGGTGGGGCGCCAGCAGCGGGATCTGCTCGTGGAAGTCGGAGTCGGCGGCGGCGATCACCACCAGCGGCGCCGCCACGGTCTTGTCCCGATTGCCGGCGCTCATGTGCGGCGCCAGGGCCTCCCGCGCCTGGCCCTGCGGAACCACGGCGAGGCGCAGGGGAGAGGCGTTCATTGCCGTCGGCCCCCACTTGATCACCTCGTAGGCCGCGTACACCTCGGCGGGATCCACCTCGCCCCCGGTGAAGTGGTTCACCGTGCGGCCCTCGGTGAAGAGGGCAGCGACGATCTCGGACTCCTGCGTAGTGGTCGACTCGGCGGTCATGATCTGGGCAATCCCTCGTGGTGGCGGAGTATTCCGCGCCGTGGCGCGTGTCACAGATCCCGGCGCCGGTAGGCTCGGTGCCCGTGACTGAACCCCTCGTTCTCGGTATCGAGTCCACCTGTGATGAGACCGGCATCGCCCTGGTGCGCGGCCGCGAGCTGCTCGCCGACGTCACGGCCACCTCGATGGACGAGCACGCGCGCTACGGCGGGATCGTGCCGGAGGTCGCCTCGCGCGCCCACCTCGAGGCGCTGCGCCCCACCCTGGACGAGGCGCTGAACCGCGCCGGGGTGGACCTGGGCGATGTGGAGGCCGTGGCCGTCGCCGCCGGCCCGGGCCTGGTGGGCTCACTGACGGTGGGGACCGCCGGGGCGAAGGCGCTCGCGCTCTCCCTGGGGGTGCCGCTGTACGGCGTCAACCACGTGGTGGGCCACGCCGCCGTCGACGAACTGGTGCACGGCGCGTTCCCGGAGCGATTCCTCGCGCTGGTGGTCTCCGGCGGGCACTCCTCGCTGCTGCTGGTCAACGACATCGCCACCGACGTGGTCGAGCTCGGGCAGACCATCGACGACGCCGCGGGGGAGGCGTTCGACAAGGTGGGTCGCCTGCTGGGCCTGCCCTACCCCGGCGGGCCGCACGTGGACCGGCTCGCGAAGGAGGGCGATCCGGCGGCTATCGCGTTCCCGCGCGGCCTGTCCAAGGGCAAGGAGCTCGCGCGCCACCCCTACGACTTCTCCTTCTCCGGCCTGAAGACGGCCGTGGCGCGCTACCTGGAGGCCCACGAGGCCTCGGGAGAGGCGTACTCGCGGGCCGACGTCGCCGCCTCCTTCTCCGAGGCGGTCGCCGATGTGCTGGTCACCAAGACCCTGCGGGCATGCGCCGCCTACGACGCCTCCACGCTGGTGATCGGGGGTGGGTTCTCGGCGAACTCGCGGCTGCGGGAGCTCGCCGCGCAGCGGTGTGAGGAGGCCGGGGTGGAGGTGCGGATCCCGCCGATCCGGTACTGCACCGACAACGGCGCGATGATCGCGGCGCTCGGCTCCGCGGTGGCGCGCGCCGGCCTGCCCGCCTCGCCGTGGGACCTGCCGGTGGACTCCCAGATGCCGCTGGGCGTCACGGTGGTGCCGCCCGCCGCCTAAACGCCGCGAGGTGGTTCTGCGGGTACCGCGTGGCAACTCTGCGGGCGCCGCGAGGCGGTTCTGCAGGCACCGCGAGGCAACTCTGCAGGTACCGCGAGGCGGTTCTGCAGGCGCCGCGAGGCAACTCTGCAGGTGCCACCTGTGCCAGCATCGGCACATGGACCTCACCGAGATATGGCCCGCCGCGGGCCTGCGCGCCCGCGCCGGCGACCTGGAGCTGCGGTGGATCGGCGACGCTCTGATGGTCGACCTCGCCGACCTCGCCTCGCGCGGCATCCACGACCCGGGCGCGATGCCGTTCTACCAGCCCTGGACCCGCGGGACGCCCCTCGAGGTCGCCCGGAACGTGGTGACCTATCAGTGGCAGGTGCGCGGCGCCGTCGGGCCCTCGCGTGTGGTGCTCGAGCTCGGCGCGCTCGTGGCCGGGGTCCCCGTCGGGATCCAGGGCGCCTCGGGCGCCGACTGGTCGGTGCTCGGGGAGGTCGAGACCGGTTCGTGGCTCGGCCGTGAGTACCAGGGGCGCGGGATCGGGACCCGGATGCGGGCGCTCATGCTCGAGCTGCTCTTCGACGGGCTCGGCGCGCAGGTGGTGCGCTCCGGTGCGTTCGCGGACAACCCGGCCTCGAACGCCGTCTCCGCGCGGGTGGGCTATGTGCCCGACGGCGCCGCTCGCCTCGTGCGGGAGGGCGCGGCCGTCGAGCAACGACGCTGGGTGATGACCCGGGAGCGGTTCGCGCAGGTTCGGGAGGCGAACCAGGCACTGTTGGGCGGGCCCGTGGTGCTCGACGGCGTCGAGCCGGTCCGGGCCATCCTGAGCGACTGACCTGCAGAACTGCCTCGCGGTGGCTGCAGAACTGCCTCGCGAAGGAGGGGAACGGGGCTCAGGCGCCGCGCGCGGGGTTGGGGAGCGGCCGCCCGGCGCGCATCTCCCGGATCAGCGAGCCCACCACGGCGTCCAGCTCGCCGCCGTTGCGGCGCGCCACGGCGCGCTGACGCTGGTAGGAGGCCCCGAGCCGCAGGACGACGCGGAGGTTCGCGAGGTCCTGCTCGCACCCCAGGTCGCGGGCGATCGGGAGCAGGTCCTCCACCCACCGCGCCACGGAGTCGGTGACGAGCTCCTCGTTCGCGGCGCGGTCGGTGATGATGATCGCGTCCATGCCGTAGCGCGCCGAGCGCCACTTGTTCTCCTGCACGAACCAGCTCGGCATCGTCGGCAGGTCCTCGCCCGCGTCCAGCATCCGGGAGAAGTGCTCCACGAGGCAGTGCACCATCGCGGCCAGCGCCCGCAGCTCCATCGCGTTGGTGGTGCCGTCGCACACCCGCACCTCGATGGTCCCCAGCCGGGGCGAGGGGCGGATGTCCCAGCGCACCTCGTCGAAGGTGTCGATCACGCCGGTGTGCATCATGTCGCCGACGTACTGTTCCAGCTGACCCCAGGTCTCGAACTGGAACGGCAGCCCGGCCGTGGGAAGCTGCTGGAAGATCAGCGCCCGGTTGGAGGCGTAGCCGGTGTCGTCCCCGCCCCAGAACGGCGAGGACGCCGAGAGGGCCTGCAGGTGGGGCACCACCGTCAGCAGCGCGCGCATGATCGGCAGCACCTTGGCGGGGTCCTCGATGCCGACGTGCACGTGCACGCCGTAGATGAGCATCTGCCGCCCCCACCACTGGGTGCGGTCGATCAGGGTGGCGTAGCGCTGCTTGTTCGTGACCTTCTGCCGCCGCCACCGCGCCGTGGGGTGGGTGCCCGCGCACAGCAGTTCCACGCGCAGCGGATCGGTGATCCCGCGGATCTCCTCGATCGCCCGATCGAGATCGGTGGCGGCGCCGTCGACCGTGGTGTTGATTCCCGAGACGACCTCGACGGTGTTGAGCAGCAGCTCCTGCTTGATGTTGGGGTGCTCCCCACCGCCGGGGGGCGCGACCGCCTCGATGATCGGCTCGGCCACCTGGCGCAAGTCACCGGAGTCCACGTCCACCAGGGCGAGTTCCCACTCCAGGCCGATGGTGCCGCGTGCGGACTCGGCGAAGGTGAGCGGGTGAGGCTGGGCCATCAGGTCTCCTCGGCGTGGGGCACCCGCTCGACGACCAGGACCTGCGCCGCCCCACGAATGCGTGTGAGCACGATCGTGGCGGAGTTCGGGCCACGAAGCGAGAGTTGTCCACGGAGCGTCGCGGGGTCCAGGGCGCTGCCGCGCTTCTTGATCTCCAGGCGCCCCACGCCGCGCTCGCGCAGGTAGGCCCGCAGCCGCTTGAGGGAGAAGCCCATGGAGTCCAGCACGCGGAACGCCGTCGCCAGGGGGGTAGGGGTGAGGGTGGCCGAGGTGATGTACGCGATCGTCGGGTCGATGAGGTGCCCACCCACGGTGCGCGCCACCTCGGCGACCAGGCCGGCGCGGATGATCGCGCCGTCGGGTTCATAGAGATACCCGGCCAGGGGGCCGTCCGGGGCCTGCTCGACGGCGGAGCTCGCCGTGCCCTGCCAGGTCAGGTTGGTGGCCGACTCGCCCTGGATCACCAGGGCGCTGCGCCCTGGGCCCTCGGGAGCGAGCGGGCCGAACCAGAGGTCGGCCTCCAGGGTCTGGCCGTCCACGCTGATCCACTGGGCGTGGGCGTCATCGGGGATCTCCCGGTGGGCGAGGGCGGACCCGAGCTTCATGCCCAGAGCGGGGACGCGTTCGCGCAGCGCCATGAGGGTGTGGGGGTCGGGGGAGTGGTCGGCAAGGCGGTGCACGCGCCCCTTGCCGGTGCGGCGCGCGGGGTCGGCCCAGATGCCGTCCACCGCGTTCAGGTCCACGGCCGCGGGGTCCAGGGCGTCGGCTTGGATCACCCGGGCCTCGGGGAGCTGACGGAGGTTGACGCCGGCGACCAGGGCGGTGGCGGGATCGCGCTCGACGGCCAGCACCCGCAGGTCCATGCCGGCCAGCGCCATCGCGTCCGCCCCGATGCCGCAGCCGAGGTCCGCCACGGTGCGCACGCCGGCCTGGGCGTAGCGGTGGGCGTGCCTCCCGGCCAGGCTCAGCCGGGTGGCCTGCTCCAGGCCGTCGGGGGTGAAGAGCATGTCGCGCGCGAGGTCGCCGAACTTGGTGACCGCCTTGGCTCGCAGCCGGGACTGGGTCAAGGCAGCAGCGACGAGGGCGGGATCGAAGCCGGCCTCCCGCAGCGCCGAGCCGAGCGCGAGGCTCCGCTTCTCGTCGTAGGGCGGGAGCTCGGCCAGGAGCGCCCATCCCGCGGGTTCGGCCAGGGCGGAGAGTGCGTCGAGGTCCACCCCACGATCCTGCCGCATTCTCGGTGCGGAGCGGACCGTTGGCACTCGCCTTGACCGAGTGCTAATCGGCTTCCTAGACTGGCGGCGGATCGAGGTCGCACCCGTGAGGGCGCGGTCCTCGCCCAGTACCCGAGCTCGTGGTGGTTCGACCCCCGCGACGGCGGACCCGTGCGAGGGAGGGTGCTGAACCTGTCGTTCCCATCAGATACGGAAGGGGAGGTCCGACGTGTCGGTCTCCATCAAGCCGCTCGAGGACCGGATCGTCGTTCAGACGCTCGAGGCCGAGCAGACCACGGCATCGGGGCTCGTGCTCCCGGACAGCGCCAAGGAGAAGCCCCAGGAGGGCAAGGTGCTCGCGGTGGGCCCGGGTCGCGTGGACGACTCCGGCAACCGCGTCCCGGTGGACGTCGCAGTCGGCGACGTCGTCATCTACTCCAAGTACGGCGGCACCGAGGTGAAGTACTCGGGTGAGGACTACCTCATCCTCTCGGCTCGCGACATCCTCGCGATCGTCGAGAAGTGATTCGCGGCGGGCGCTGACCCGCGCAACGACAAACGCCCCGCTCCGGCCATGCCGGAGCGGGGCGTTTGTCGTCGGTGTCAGCACCTCTCACGCGCAATCCCGCATTGCGATTCCCGGTCGAGGGGCATCGAGGACCGGCGCGCTCGCGAATGCCGTCGTCGATTCCCGAGCGCGCGCCGGTTGCGGGAAGGGCGATTCAGCCGGCCCGGCGCAGCGAGCCGTCGAGGATGGCGACCCGCTCGTCCTCGGACAGTCCGCCCCACACGCCGTAGGGCTCGCGGACGGACAGCGCGTGCTCGCGGCACATCGCCACCACGGGGCATTGTGCGCACACTGCCTTTGCTGCCTCGTCCCGGCGGCGCCGCGCGCTGCCGCGCTCACCCTCGGGGTGGAAGAAGATCGACGGTTCTGCCTTGCGGCAGGCGCCCTCGTACTGCCATTCCCAGTGATGCATCGCGGGTCCGGGGAGGCGGGAGAGTTCAGCCATGAGGGCTTCCGTTCCTGTCGGGGGGCTGACGGGCTGAGACGACCTTATATTCGACTCAATTCCGATTCAAGGGGCGTCCGTGACCAGTTCGCGGCATTAGGCGTCTCGGAGGTGGCTCGGAGGTGAACGCATGAGGACCTGCGCATCTGGTCGCGACCGGGGTCGTGGAGCGTCGTTGCGCTCTTGACCTGGGACGACGTTGTGCGCGGGTATGTGGTTCGTGGGCGGCCTCGGGGTCGTTCGCTGCGGTCTGAGGCGGTGTGACTGCACGCAAAACTTCTTCCGCACCCGGGGCCGTCCTCCTGGCAGACTCGTCGTGTGGCTGCATGACCGAGGTAAGGGGGAACCGATGTCAAGCCAGCGGGATGGGGGAACATCCAACGGCGGTGAGCGGGCCGCGGTCGAGGCGCACCTGACGGTGGCCGCGGTCGCCGCGCGACTGGGCGTGGCCGCCTCGACGCTGCGTACGTGGGATCGGCGCTACGGCCTGGGACCATCGGGGCGCGCCGCCGGTTCTCATCGCCGGTACTCGCAGGAGGACCTGGCACGACTGGAGACGATGCGAGCGCTGACGGAGCGCGGTGTCGCACTGGGCGATGCCGCACGCATGGCGCAACAGTCCGCGCCGGTGCCGGACGCGCTCGTGGAGGATCTCGATGCGCTCTCGCTCGCGGCGGCGGCGATCGATTCGGGTCATGACCGGTTGGTCACGGTACTGCGGGCCTCGGTCGGGCGCCGAGGTCTTCTCGAGACGTACCTGAGCCGGGTGGAGCCGGCGTTCGGCATCCTCGCGGATGCGGAGCGATCCGATGTGCCCGGGCACGAGCCGGAGGTCGCGGTCACTGCCGCGATGCTGGAGATCGTCCGCGAGCACGCGGCGCTCGCCGCGCCGAGCGTGGACGGCGAAGTCCTGGTGGTCGGGGAGGGGCGGTTCCCGCTCTCGGCGCACGTCCTGGCCGGCGCCCTCGGCGAGCACGGTGTCCGGGCGCGAGTGGCCAGGCCACGGGCGGACGGGGCCAGCACCCACCACGGATGTGGGCGCGCTGCGCTGGCGATCGAGATCCACGTGGTGGGCGGGACCCGGGTGGAGGTGAATCGCGACGAGTGCGAGCACGACCTCATGCTGGTGGGCTCGCATGCGGACTCCGGCGTGGTGGCGCACCGCGTGCGCACGCTGTCCGCCGCGCTGCCTGAGGCGCTGGACGTGCTCGCCTCCCGCGCGAGCGCAGGGGAGGGCGAGGCCTGACGCCCTGACGCACTCGCCGTCGTACGATGGCGGGGTGTCAGACGCCGCGATCCAGCCCGCAGTCCTAAGCGCCAGTGACGCCACCCGCGAGGCGGTGACCGGAGCCTCGATGGGCGCCCCGGCAGCCCGCAGTGTGGCCGACAAGTTCGGCTTCGTGGGCCTCACCTACGACGATGTCCTGCTGCTGCCGGGAGAGACGGACGTCATCCCGAGCGAGGCGGACACCACCACGCGCCTGACGCGGGAGATCTCGCTGCGCATCCCGCTGATCTCGGCGGCGATGGACACGGTGACGGAGTCCCGGATGGCGATCGCCATGGCCCGCCAGGGCGGGATGGGCGTGCTGCACCGCAACCTGCCGATCGCCGACCAGGCCGCCCAGGTGGACCTCGTGAAGCGTTCGGAGTCCGGGATGATCACCGACCCGGTCACGGTGGAACCCGATGCGACGCTCACCGAGTTGGACGCGCTGTGCGCCGCCTACCGGGTCTCCGGCCTGCCGGTGGTCGACGGCGACGGCATCCTGGTCGGGATCATCACCAACCGCGACCTGCGGTTCGTGCCCCGGGAGGAGTACGAGGCCACCCGCGTGCGCGAGGTGATGACCGCCGCCCCCCTGGTGACCGCGCCGGTGGGCATTCCCCGCGCGGACGCCGCGGCCCTGCTGCGCAAGCACCGGGTGGAGAAGCTCCCGCTGGTGGACGCCGGTGGCCGGTTGCGCGGACTGATCACCGTGAAGGACTTCGTCAAGACGGAGCAGTACCCGCAGGCCACGAAGGACGCCGACGGGCGGTTGCTCGTGGGAGCCGCGGTCGGCTTCTTCGGCGACGCCTGGGAACGCGCGACGGCGCTGGTGGAGGCGGGCGTGGACGTGCTGGTGGTCGACACCGCCAACGGGCACGCCCGACTCATGCTGGACATGGTGCGCCGGCTCAAGAGCGACCCGGCCACCCGCGGCGTGCAGGTGATCGGCGGGAACGTCGCCACCCGCGCCGGGGCGGCGGCGCTGGTCGAGGCCGGGGTGGACGCGGTGAAGGTCGGCGTGGGTCCGGGCTCGATCTGCACCACCCGGGTGGTCGCCGGCGTCGGCGTCCCGCAGGTCACCGCCATCTATGAGGCCTACCTCGCCGCACACGAGGCGGGGGTGCCCGTGATCGGCGACGGCGGGTTGCAGCACTCCGGTGACATCGCCAAGGCGATCGTGGCGGGCGCGGAGACCGTGATGCTCGGTGGGCTGCTCGCCGGCACCGACGAGAGCCCGGGCGACCTGGTGCTGATGAACGGCAAGCAGTACAAGCGTTACCGCGGCATGGCCTCGCTCGGGGCGATGCAGTCGCGTGGCGATCGTCGTTCCTACTCCAAGGACCGCTACTTCCAGGGCGACCTGAGTGATGACGAGATCATCACCGAGGGCATCGAGGGTCAGGTGCCCTACCGCGGGCCGTTGGCGGCCGTGGCGCACCAGCTCACGGGCGGATTGCACCAGTCGATGTTCTACGTGGGTGCCCGCACCATTCCCGAACTGCAGGCCCGGGGTGAATTCGTCCGCATCACCCCCGCCGGGCTGAAGGAATCCCACCCGCACGACGTGCAGATGGTGGCCGATTCCCCGAATTACGCGCGGCGGTAGCGGGCAGAACGCCCGCAACACCGCGTGGACGCGTGGGCTTCCCGGTCACGCTGATCGCGAACGTCAGGTGAGACTTCTCCGCCTGCGGTATCCGTGGTGGGCGTGGTGTGGTTAGCCTCGAGGGTCACCCGCGACCCACGAGGAGCCTGTCATGACCACCACGCGGACCCTGCTGACCTCCCTGACGCTCGCCGGCGCCCTGGCGTTGGCCGCCTGCTCGGGGGGTTCGGACCCGTTGAGCACGGATGGCGGCGAGAGCGAGGACTCGGGCTCGGAGACCTCCGCCGGGACGGAGGGCGGCGGCACGATCGCGATCGGTTCGGCGAACTTCACCGAGTCGGAGATCATCGCGAACATCTACTCCATCGCGTTGCAGGACGCCGGGTTCGAGGTGACCGAGCGCTTCCAGATCGGCTCGCGCGAGGCGTACATCCCGGCGCTGCAGGACGGCAGCATCGACCTCATCCCGGACTACACCGGCAACCTCTTGCTGTACGTGGACAACGAGGCGACGGCGACCTCCGCCGAGGACGTCAACGCCGCCCTCCCGGACGCCCTGGCCGAGCAGGACCTCGTGATGCTGGAGCCCGCGCCGGCCGAGGACAAGGATGCGGTCGTGGTGACCGGGGAGCGCGCCGAGGAGTGGGACCTGGTGACCATCGGTGACCTGGCCGAGTACAACGAGGAGGTGCGGTTCGCCTCCAACGCGGAGTTCGCCGAGCGGGTCTCCGGCCTGCCCGGGCTCGCCGAGCTCTACGGCTTCGAGCCGGTGGAGTTCGTCGCGATCGCGGACGGCGGCGGCCCCGCCACCGTGCAGGCCCTCGCCAACGACGAGGTGCAGGCCGCGAACATCTACACCACCACGCCCGCGATCGAGGAGAACGGCTTCGTGGTCCTGGAGGACCCCGAGAACAACTTCGCCGCGCAGAACGTAGTGCCGGTGATGTCGGCCGAGGCGATGACCGAGGAGATCGCCGCGGTACTGGATGCGGTCTCGGCGCAGCTGACCACGCAGGACCTGCTCGCTCTCAACGGCGAGGTGGCCGGGGGCGGGATGGAGCCCGCCCAGGCCGCCCGGGCCTGGCTGGAGGAGAAGGGCCTGATCCAGGGCTGAACGGGGGCGGGCGATGATCACCTTCGACGGCGTCACCAAGCGATTCCCCGAGGGCACCGTGGCGGTCGACTCGCTCGACCTCGAGGTCGAGGAGGGTTCCTTCACGGTGTTCGTGGGCCCCTCCGGCTGCGGTAAGACCACCTCGATGCGGATGATCAACCGCATGATCGACCCCACGGCCGGGCGGGTCCTGGTCGACGGGGCCGATGTCTCCGGGGTCAAGCCCACGCAGTTGCGGCGCGGCATCGGCTACGTCATCCAGAACGCCGGGCTCCTGCCGCACCGCACCGTGATCGACAACGTGGCCACCGTGCTGCTGCTGCGCGGGGAGCGTCGGCGCACGGCGCGCCGTGCCGCGCTCGAGGCGATGGAACGCGTGGGCCTGGACGTGCGGATGGCCACCCGCTACCCCGCGCAGCTCTCCGGCGGTCAGCAGCAGCGCGTCGGGGTGGCCCGGGCGCTGGCCGCCGACCCACCCATCCTGCTGATGGACGAGCCGTTCTCGGCGGTGGATCCCGTGGTGCGCGCCGACCTGCAGAACGAGATGATCCGGCTGCAGGCCGAGTTGCACAAGACCATCGTGTTCGTCACGCATGACATCGACGAGGCGGTCCGCCTCGGGGACCAGGTGGCGGTCTTCGGCACCGGCGGCGTGCTGCAGCAGGTGGGTTCGCCCGCGCAGGTGCTCACCGCGCCCGCCAACGACTTCGTCACCGAGTTCATCGGCAAGGACCGCGGCTACCGGGCGCTGTCCTTCCGCGGGGTGGAGGACCTGCCGGTGCACCAGGTGCCCACCCTCGCCCGCGGGCAGGCCGCGCCGGAACGCGGCGAGTGGATCCTGCGACTGGACGAGCAGGGGCGACCGCTGGCCTGGATCGAACCGGGGTCGCGGCGCGAGCACCGCCCCGGCTCGGTGGTCCCTCCCCACTCCACGCTGCGCCAGGCGTTGGATGCCGTGCTCTCCTCGCCCTCCAGCGCCGGCGTGGTCGTGGACGGCGAGGGCGCCGCCCGCGGCGTCCTGGCCCCGGAGGACGTGGTCGGGGCGCTGCGCATCCTGGGGGATGTGGAGGCGCTGCCGCTGCGGGGCGCGGGGAGCGCCGTCGCGGACCGGGCGGAGCAGCCCTGATGGACCTGTGGGGCATCCGCAACTGGAGCACCGCCGTCCAGCCCTACCTGGTGGAACACATCTACCTGGCGGTGATCCCCACGGTGGTCGGGGTGATCCTGGCAGTCCCGATCGGCCTGGCGTTGCACGGCCGCCCGGCCGCTCGCAGCGTGGCCGTGGTGGTGTCCTCCGCGATCTTCACCATCCCCAGTCTCGCCCTGTTCGTGGTGCTCCCGGGATTGATCGGCACGCAGGTGCTGGACCCACTGAACGTGATCATCGCGCTGTCGCTGTACACCCTGGCGCTCTCGGTGCGGAACACCTTCGAGGCGCTCGACGCCGTCCCGCAGGTGACGCGGGAGGCGGCGGAGGCCATCGGGTACTCCAGGCTGGGGCGGACGGCCGCGGTCGACCTGCCGCTGGCGGTGCCGGTCCTCACCGCCGGCACCCGCGTGGTGGCGGTCACGAACGTCTCGATGGTCTCGGTCGGTGCGGTCATCGGGATCGGTGGGCTCGGCCAGCTCTTCACCTCCGGCTACCAGCGCAACTTCCCCGAGCAGATCCTCACCGGCATGGTGCTGATCCTCATCCTCGCCATCATCTTCGACCGGCTGATCGCCCTGCTCGGGCGTGCGCTGACGCCGTGGATCCGCGGCTCGAGCATGGCGTCCTCACAGCGTCGGCTGCGCCGCCTCGCACGGGAGATCCCCGGCTCCGCGAGCCTGCGGGAGGCCGCCGATGCCCCGGGAGGTCGCTGATGTTCGCTGACTTCGCCGCCTATCTCGCCGACGGCGCGAACTGGGTCGGCCCGAACGGCATCACCACCCGCGTGCTGCAGCACCTCTACTACACCGTGCTCGCCCTCGGCATCGGCGCCCTGATCGCGGTGCCCGCCGGCATGGTGATCGGGCACACCGGCCGCGGGGAGGGGCTCGTGGTGGGGCTCGCGAACACCATGCGTGCGCTGCCGAGCCTCGGGCTGATGACGCTGCTGGTGCTGCTCATCCCCTCCACGCTGATCCCCCCGATCACGGCGCTGGTGGCGCTCGCGGTGCCCCCACTGCTGGCGGGGGTGTACGCCGGCATCGCGAACGTGGACCGCACCGTGGTGGACGCGGCGCGCGCCATGGGGATGTCCCCCTGGCAGGTGCTGTGGCGCGTGGAGGTGCCCAACGCCATGCCGCTGATCATCGGGGGGCTGCGCGGCGCGACCCTGCAGGTGGTGGCCACCGCCACGATCGCCGCGTTCGTGAACCTGGGCGGTCTGGGCCGGTACATCTTCGACGGGTTGGCGCTGTACGACTACACCCGGGTGCTGGTCGGCGCGGTGCTCGTGACGGCGCTGGCGCTCGTGCTGGACGGTCTGCTGGCGCTGCTGGTGCGCCTGGTGCAGCCAGGCACCGGGAGGCTGGCGTTGCGCGACCCCGCACTCCAGGAGGCCATCGACGAGCGGGCTGCCGTCGCCCGCTGAGTGAGTCGGCAGTGACGTCACCGCCGACGCGGATCAGGGGCGAGCGGCGTCGCGCACCAGGGTGACCGCTTCCTCCACCGTGAGGCCCAGGCGACGGACGTGTTCGAGACAGTGGTCATCCGGCGGCCCGCGCCGCACTGCTCTCGCGGGCCCCTGCGGTCTGAGCCCCCGCGACCCCTGCGGCCTGCGTCCCTGCGGCCTGGTCAACCCGGTGCGCGATCGCCGCGGCGCGGGCCCTCGCGACGATGTCGGCGATCGTGGCCTCGTCCAGGGCGTACTCGCCCTGTGTGGGCCAGCTCCCGTCGGCGGGCGGGCGTTCGTACCCGTTCGCCTGGAGCCACTCGTTGAAGGAGCGTGCCCACGCGAAGTGGGCCCGGATCTGCCGCTCGTGCATGGAGCTCAACGGCACCTGCGCGAGCTCGGGGAACCGGGCGATCATGGCCCGCAGCACGTCCAGGGTCGCCTCCACGTCCACGTCGGCGGCGTGCAGGTCACCGGAAGCCACCACCCGGTAGTGCTCCGACAGCGCTCCCAGGGTGCGCTTGCCGGGGCGGTAGCGGTCCAGCGCCCGGTCCAGCACGAGGGGGTCGACGGCGGGTCCGGGTGCCCGGCCCAGCCGGTCGGTGACGGTCGGCAGCCCGTGCCGCGCCAGCTCGTACTCCAGGATCGTCAGGTCGAAGGCGGCGTTGAAGGCCACCACGGGGACGCCGTCGGCCATCGCACCGGCGATCGCGGTGGCGACCTCCTCCAGCACCTCGGTGGGCGGTCGACCGTGGGCGCGCGCGTACTCGGTGGTGATGCCGTGGATCGCGCTCGCACCCTCCGGGATCTCCACCCCGGGGTCGATCAACCAGGTGCGGGTGCGGGAGAGTCCCGTGAGGCCATCGCGCATCACGAGCGCGGCGGTGACGATGCGGTCCCTCGAGGTGTCCACACCCGTGGTCTCGGTGTCGAAGCCCAACAGTCGGCCGCTCGTCCAGGTCATGTCCCCACCATGCCAGGTGCCTCCGACATCCACCCGCCGCGCACGCCGCGCCCTACCCACTAGCCTGGTGGGGTGAGCAACGAGATCGAGATCGGCAAGGGCAAGCAGGGGCGTCGCGCCTACACCTTCGATGACATCGCCGTCGTCCCCTCCCGGCGCACCCGCACCCCCGGCGACGTCTCGGTCTCCTGGCAGATCGACGCCTACCAGGTGGAGATGCCGGTGGTCGCCGCACCGATGGACTCCGTCATGTCCCCGGCCACGGCGATCGAGCTCGGTCGCCTCGGCGGGATCGGTGTGCTGGACCTCGAGGGACTGTGGACCCGGTACGAGGACCCCGAACCGCTGCTCGCGGAGATCGCCACGATCCCCTCCGGGGACGTGATCCGCCGGATGCAGGAGCTCTACGCCGCGCCGATCGTGCCGGAACTCATCACCGAGCGGATCCGGGAGATCCGCGCCGCCGGCGTGACCGTGGCCGGCGCCCTCACCCCGCAGCGCACCCAGGAGTACTCCGACACGGTGCTCGCCGCCGGGGTGGACCTGTTCGTGATCCGCGGCACCACGGTCTCCGCCGAGCACGTCTCCAACACCGCCGAGCCGCTGAACCTCAAGCGCTTCATCTACGAGCTGGACGTGCCGGTGATCGTGGGCGGCGCCGCGACCTACACGGCCGCCCTGCACCTGATGCGCACCGGCGCCGCCGGCGTCCTGGTCGGCTTCGGCGGCGGGGCCGCCCACACCACCCGCACGAGCCTGGGCATCCACGCCCCGATGGCCACCGCGGTGGCCGACGTCGCTGCCGCGCGCCGGGACTACCTGGACGAGTCCGGCGGCCGCTACGTCCACGTGATCGCCGACGGCAGCGTGAGCCGCAGCGGTGACATCGTCAAGGCGATCGCGTGCGGCGCCGACGCGGTGATGCTCGGGGCGGCGCTCGCGCGCTCGACCGAGGCTCCCGGCCGTGGCTGGCACTGGGGCCCGGAGGCGCACCACCCCGACCTCCCGCGAGGCGACCGTGTGCGTGTGGGCACCGTCGGGTCGATGGAGGAGATCCTGCACGGCCCCGGCGGGCGACCGGACGGCACCCTGAACATGATCGGCGCGCTGCGCCGCGCGATGGCCACGACCGGGTTCTCCGACGTCAAGGAGTTCCAGCGGGTCGAGGTCGTCCTCAGCCCGTACGCGCCGCGCTGACAACCAGGAGGGGGACCATGAGCGATCCGAACCACCCGGGACACGGGCCGGGGCGTAACCCGAACGATCCGCCGCCGTACCCCTCGACGAGCGGCACGCCGTGGGGGACGACGGCGAACGGCGACTCGGCCTCGTCCTCGCCAGGTGAAGGCGGGCAGCCGCCGTACTCCTCGCCGTACCCCGGCACGTCGCCGACTGGGGCGCAGGCTGCGGGTTCGGGCGGCGGCTACCCATGGGGGGCGCCCGCTGGCGCCGGCGAGAGCCCGTACGCGGCTGCGGGGCAGGGCTATCCGCCCGGGGGGCAGCCGGAGCAGCAGTATGCGGTGCCGCAGTATCCGGGCCAGCAGTATCCGGGCCAGCAGTATGCGGCGCCGCAGTACATGGGGCCGCAATACACGGGGCCGCAGCGGGAGTGGGACGGTGTGTCCGTCGCCGCATTCGTGACGGCGCTCCTTGGGCTCATGATCGTGCCTCTCGTGCTCGGCATCCTCGGTCTCGGCAGGACGAGGGACGGTGTGCGGCAGGGGCGTTGGATGGCGGTCGTCGGGCTGGTGCTCGGCATCGTTCAGACCTTGTTCACGGCTGTGATCGTGGTGCTGGTCGCCATCGGGTTCTTCACCGCGCTCGAGGACAGTCGCACCGGGAGTTCGCTCCTCGAGGACCCCTCCTCCAGTCTCTTCGGCGATGCTCACTACTACGGGGACGACCCCGAGCTCGACCTGTTGTGGGACTCCTGCGAGGAGGGTGACATGCTCGCCTGCGACTCCCTGTTCGAGCAGTCACCGTCCGGCTCGGAGTATGAGGAGTTCGCCGACACCTGTGGCGGGCTCACCGACGGTGGCATCTGGTGCGAGGAGGCGTTCGCCGGTAACGCCTGAACCCACCAGGGCCCGAGCAGGGCACAGCCAGGTCGATGCCCCTGCCGGCGTGGTCACCGCACGCGCCGCCCGAGGCTGGCAGACTGACATCAGGACCCCACCACACCGCGAAGGAGCGCCATGTCCATGCCCGCTGATGAGCAGCAGTACCGCATCGAGCACGACACGATGGGGGAGGTGCGCGTCCCCAGGGACGCCGCCTACGCCGCGCAGACCCAGCGCGCGGTGGAGAACTTCCCCATCTCCGATCACACCATCGCCGCCCACCACATCGCCGCCCTCGCGCAGATCAAGAAGGCCGCGGCCCGCGCCAACAATGAGCTCGGGGTGCTGGAGGACGACGTCGCAGCCGCCATCATCGGCGCAGCGGACCGCGTGATCTCGGGGGAGTTCGACGACCACTTCCCGATCGACGTGTTCCAGACCGGTTCGGGCACCTCCTCGAACATGAACACCAACGAGGTCATCGCCACCCTCGCCAGCCGCGCCCTGGGTCGCCAGGTACATCCCAACGACCACGTCAACGCCTCCCAGTCCAGCAACGACGTCTTCCCCTCCTCGATCCACGTGGCGGCGCTCGAGGCCGCCACCACGGTCCTCATCCCGGGCCTGGAGACCCTCGCGGCGTCCCTGGAGGCCAAGGCGAGCGAGTTCGCCGATGTGGTGAAGTCCGGACGCACCCACCTCATGGACGCCACCCCGGTGATGCTCGGCCAGGAGTTCGCCGGGTACGCCACCCAGATCCGCTACGGGATCGCTCGGGTCACCGCCACCCTGGGGCGACTGGCCGAGCTCCCCCAGGGCGGCACCGCGGTGGGGACGGGAATCAACACACCGGCCGGCTTCCCGCAGAAGGTCATCGCCTACGTGGCCGAGCAGACCGGACTGCCTGTGGTGGAGGCCACCGACCACTTCGAGGCGCAGGGCGCGATGGACTCCTTCGTGGAGACCTCCGGCGCGATCCGCACGGTGGCGGTGTCCCTGGTGAAGATCTGCAACGACCTGCGCTGGATGGGCTCCGGTCCGCTCACGGGGCTCGCGGAGATCGCGCTGCCGGACCTGCAACCCGGCTCCTCGATCATGCCCGGCAAGGTGAACCCGGTGCTGCCGGAGGCCACCCTGCAGGTGTGCGCGCAGGTGATCGGGAACGACGCCACGATCGCGTTCGCCGGCACCACCGGCTCGTTCGAGCTCAACGTGATGCTGCCGGTGATGGCGCACAACCTGCTGGAGTCCATGACGCTGATGGGCAACGTCTCCCGGGTGCTCGCGCAGCGGTGTGTGGACGGCATCACCGCGAACGTGGAGCGCTGCCGTGCGCTCGCGGAGTCCTCACCCTCGATCGTGACGCCACTGAACCGGCTGATCGGGTACGAGGCCGCGGCGAAGATCGCCAAGAAGGCGGTGGCCGACGGCACCACGATCCGCCAGGCCGTGCTCGACCTCGGCTACGTGGAGCGGGGCGAGCTCACCGAGGAGCAGCTCGATGCGGCGCTGGACGTGGCCGCGATGACCGCGCCTCGCGCCTGAGCCGCGAGGCGAACCCGACACCGGCGCGGGCGGGACCTTCCGCCCGCGCCCTGGGACCCCGCGCCCCCTAGTGTGGGGAACGAACGGCGCACCACGAACCGAACCGGAGGGACTCTCATGGTCGAGCGAGACCGATTGATCGCCGCGCTGGAGGACGCCACGCACGCCTCCTCCATCCACAACAGCCAGCCCTGGCGGTTCCGACTCGTGGAGGGCGGCGTGGCCGTCCACCTCGACCCGACAGTGACGCCCCGCACCGTTGACCCGGTCGGCCGATGGGCGCTCGCCTCCATCGGCGCCGTGGTCGCGAACCTCGAGTTGGCGCTCACCTCACGCACCGGGCGTGCGGTGGTCACCGAGATCACACTGGGGGACTCCATTCCCGAGGCCGCGGACCTCGCGGGCGGCGCCGCCTACGGGGAGGGACCGCTGGCGGTCATCACCCTGGGGGAGGCCGCCGAGACCACCACGGCGATGACGGCGGCCCGCCTGCACGGCGCCATCAAGGAGCGGCACACCACTCGCGGGCCGCTGCTCGGGGGCCCTCCCACCGAGGAGGAGTGGGCCGAACTGCAGGCCGCCGTGGCCTGGGCGCCGGGCATCCAGGCGACCCCGGCGAGTGAGCCGCTGGTGCGCTCCCTGCTGTCCCTGACAGCGCGCGCCGAGGATGCCCGCCAGGAGGACGAGGACTACCTCGAGGAGATCCAGAACTGGGTCGAGAACGAGGCGCCGTCCGGCACCGGGATCCCGCGCGGCGCCATCGGCGCCCCCGATGCCGAGGGGCACGTGCCGATCCGCGACTTCACCCAGACCCCGATGGGGTCCTCGGGCGACGGGGAGGCCGTCTTCTTCGAGGACCCGCCGGCGCTGCTGGTGCTGCACGCCGCATCCGACACGCCCGTCGATCAGTTGCGCGCCGGGTACGCGATGCAGCGCGCCATGCTGGAGGCCACCGCGCTGGGCCTGGGGATCGGTGTGCTCGGCCAGGCGCTGGAGGAGCCGGACTCGCGGGCCGCGGTCGACGGCGCAGCGGAGGAGTCCTTCGGCGCGCCCGTGGTGGTGCACCAGATCCTGCGCCTGGGTCACCCGGCCGGGACGATCACCTACGCGGCCACACCACGACGGCCCGTCACCGACCTCATCCTGGACTGACCGACTCCCGGGTCGTCTCCCGGGCGAGCGATGGCGAAGGGCCCCGATCGCACGCGATCGGGGCCCGTCGCCGTACTACCCCGGGTGAGGCAGCCGGCGTCCTCAGATGACGGCGAGCGTCTGCCTGGTGATCTCCAACTCCTCGTTCGTGGGGACCACGAGCACGGTCACGGGGGCGCCGTCCGGGGAGATCACGCGCGGCTCGCCGCCGCGCACCGCGTTGCGGTCGGGATCCACGTGGATGCCCCAGCCCTCCAGGCCCGCCAGGGCACCGGCGCGCACGATGTCGTCGTTCTCGCCGATCCCGGCGGTGAAGGAGATGACATCGAGCCGGCCGAGTTCGGCGTGGTAGGAGCCCACGTACTTCTTCAGCCGGAGCAGGTACACCCCGAGTGCGCGCTTGGCATCGGCATCGCCCGACGCGATCAACTCGTGCAGCTCGCGCATGTCGGTGACCCCGGACAGGCCCTTCACGCCCGACTGGCGGTTGAAGAGCACGTCGATCTGATCGATCGAGAGTCCGGCATTGCGGTGCAGGTGGAAGGCGACGGCCGGGTCGATGTCCCCGGTGCGGGTCCCCATGACCAGGCCCTCCAGCGGGGTGAGTCCCATGGAGGTGTCGATCGCGCGGCCACCGCGCACGGCCGAGGCCGAGGCCCCGTTGCCCAGGTGCAGCACGATCTGGTTGACGGCCTCGACGTCCCGGCCGAGGAAGGCGGCCGCGGTACGGGAGACGAACCGGTGGGAGGTGCCGTGCGCGCCGTACCTGCGGACCTGGTACTTCTCCGCGATCTCCTTCTCCAGCGCGTAGGTGGCGGCCTCCTCGGGCAGGTCGGTGAAGAACGCGGTGTCGGCCACGATGACGTGCGGCACCTGCGGCAGCAACTGGCGCGCCACCCGGATCCCGGTGAGGTTGGCCGGGTTGTGCAGCGGGGCGAGCGGGGAGAGCGCCTCGACGGCGGCCTCCGCTGCCTCATCCACGACGGTCGCCTTCAGGAACGCCGTCCCGCCGTGCACCACGCGGTGCCCGACGGCGAGGATCCCCGCATCCTGCAGCCGCGGCCCGAGCTCCTCGAACAGGGCCAGGACGGTGCGCAGGGCGGCGGCGTGGTCGGGGATCGGCAGCTGGCGAGTGGTCTTCTCGCCGCCGACCTCGTGCTTGACGTTCGAGAGGTCCTCACCGACGCGGTCGATCAATCCGGTGGCCAGTGCCACCTCGGAGTCGGCGTCCACCAGCTGGTACTTCAGCGAGGAGGACCCCGAGTTGAGAACGAGGACGGAACCCATGCTTCTTCAGCCTTCCTGGCCCGGGCGGCTCTCGCCCTGGGCCTGGATCGCGGTGATCGCGACCGTGGTGATGATGTCCTTGACCGTCGCGCCGCGCGAGAGGTCGTTGACCGGCTTGTTCAGACCCTGCAGCACCGGGCCGACGGCCACCGCTCCCGCGGAGCGCTGCACCGCCTTGTAGGTGTTGTTGCCGGTGTTGAGGTCCGGGAAGATCAGGACCGTGGCCTGACCGGCGACGGGCGAGCCGGGCATCTTCGCGGCTGCCACACCCGGGTCGACCGCGGCGTCGTACTGGATCGGGCCCTCGACCACGAGCTCGGGTGCGCGCATCCGCACCAACTCGGTGGCGGCACGCACCTTCTCCACGTCGGCGCCCTTCCCGGACTGCCCGGTGGAGTAGGAGAGCATCGCGATACGCGGGTCGATCCCGAACTGCACCGCCGAGCGGGCGCTGGAGATGGCGATGTCCGCGAGCTGCTCGGCGTCCGGGTCCGGGTTCACCGCGCAGTCGGCGTACACCAGCACCTTGTCCGCGAGGCACATGAAGAAGCACCCCGAGACCACCGAGACGCCCGGGGTGGTCTTGATCGTCTCGAAGGACGGCTTGATCGTGTGTGCGGTGGTGTGCGTCGCCCCGGAGACCATGCCGTCCGCGACTCCCAGGTGCACCATGAGCGTGCCGAAGTAGGACACGTCGATGACGATCTCGCGGGCACGCTCGACCGTCATGCCCTTGTGGGCGCGCAGCCGGGTGTACTCCTGGGCGAAGGCCTCCAGATGCTCCGAGGTGGCCGGGTCCAGCACGGTGGCGGCGGCGATGTCCAGGCCGAGTTCCGTGGCGCGCTGGCGCACGGAGGCCTCCACCCCGAGGATCGTCAGGTCCGCCACGCCGCGGGAGAGGACCGTGCTCGCCGCGCGCAGCACGCGGTCGTCCTCACCCTCGGGCAGCACGATGTGACGCCGGTCGGAGCGGGCCCGCTGGAAGAGCATGTGCTCGAACATCAGGGGGGTGACCACATCGGATCGCGCCACGTCCAGGGCGGCCATGAGCCCGTCGGCGTCCACGGCCGCCTCGAAGGTGGAGCGTGCCACCTCGATCTTGTGCTGGGACCCGGAGGACAGGGGGCCGCGGGTCGCGGCGACCACCTTCGCGGCGGTGAAGGTCCCCAGGTCCGAGCGCATGATCGGCAGGCGCTGGCCGAGGCTGCCCACCAGGCGTTCCACCTGGCTGCCGAGCTCGAAGCCGCCGTTGAGGGCGATACCCGCGAGGGTGGGGAAGTCGGGGGCGGCGTTGGCGGCCAGCAGTGCCACGATCGCGTCGTCCCGGTCTGCCGGGGTGATGACGAACGAGCCCTCCTTGATGCGTTCGAGCAGGTGCTCGATGCCCATCGCGGAGACGAGCAGGTGCTCCGCCTCCCGGTCCAGCAGCGCGTCCTCCCCGGAGACCAGCTCGCCGTTCAGGGAGTGCATCAGGGCCCGCACCGTCGGTGCCGACAGGAGCGGCACCTCGGGCACCGCCCAGAGGGGAACCCCCAGGTCCAGGGCGCGCACGTCGTCGAGAACCGCCGGATCGCAGCGGTTCACGATCACACCGGCCACCTGGGCGTGGTGGGCGGTGAGTTCGGCGAGGGCCACCTCGCCGACCTGGTGGACCTGCTCGGCCGAGCGCTCGGGTGCGCCCAGTACGAGCAGCACCAGGCTGGAGAGGTTCGCCGCGATCCGGGCGTTGAAGGAGAGCTCGGTGGGCCCGGCGACGTCGGTGTAGTCCGAACCGACGACCAGGAGCACCTCGCACTTCTCGGCGACCTCGCGGGCCCGGGTGAGGATCTCGTCCAGGGCCGCGTCGGGGTCGGAGTGCACCTTCTCGTAGGTGACGCCCACGCACTCCTCGTAGGCCAGGTCGACGCCGTCGTGCTGGAGCAGGAGTTCCAGCACGCGGTCGCGGCCGGTGTCGGCCGCGACCACGGGCCGGAACACCCCGACGCGCTGCACTCGCGCGCTGAACAGGTCGAGCAGACCCAGCGCGATGGTGGACTTCCCGGTGTTCCCCTCAGGCGATGTCAGGTAGACAGTGCGCGCCATGACTCCCACTCACTCGTTGTGTGACGTGTGCCGCTGACCTGCAGCGATCACTCGTTGTCGCCGCCGGTGGCGGCCGTTGCGTCAACCGTAGCGGTGTCGGTGACCTCGCGGGCATCCGGCCATACCCAGGTGGACACCTCCGGCAGGTCCTCGCCGTGCTCGCGGGTGTAGGCGCGGGCCTCGATCCGCTTGTCCTCCATCCGCTGACGCAGCCCGGCGTACCGCTCGGTCATGCCGGGGACGCGGTCGATCACGTCGATCACCAGGCGGTATCGGTCCAGGTCGTTGAGCATCACCATGTCGAAGGGCGTGGTGGTGGTGCCCTCCTCCTTGTAGCCGCGCACGTGGATGTTGCTGTGGTTGGTGCGACGGTAGGTGAGGCGGTGGATCAGCCACGGGTAGCCGTGGTAGGCGAAGATGACCGGCTTGTCGTCGGTGAAGATCCCGTCGAAGTCGCGATCAGAGAGCCCGTGCGGGTGCTCGGTCTCGCTGTTCAGTCGCATCAGGTCCACCACGTTGACCACCCGGACCTTCAGGTCCGGGATGTTCTGGCGCAGCAGATCGGCGGCCGCGAGGGTCTCCAGGGTGGGCACGTCGCCGGCGCAGGCGAGCACCACATCCGGCTCGGTGCCGTCCACCTCGGTGCCGGCCCACTCCCAGATGCCCAGGCCGCGGGTGCAGTGCGCGATCGCCTCGTCCATGGTGAGGAACTGCGGCGCCGGCTGCTTGCCGGCCACGACCACGTTGACGTAGTCCCGGCTGCGCAGGCAGTGGTCGTAGGTGGACAGCAGCGTGTTCGCGTCCGCCGGCAGGTAGACCCGCACCACCTCGGGCTTCTTGTTGACCACGTGATCGATGAATCCGGGGTCCTGGTGGCTGAAGCCGTTGTGGTCCTGGCGCCACACGTGGCTGGAGAGCAGGTAGTTCAGCGACGGGATCGGGCGGCGCCACGGGATGTCGTCGGTGACCTTCAACCACTTCGCGTGCTGGTTCAGCATCGAGTCGATGATGTGGATGAACGCCTCGTAGCAGTTGAACAGGCCGTGTCGACCGGTCAGCAGGTAGCCCTCGAGCCAGCCCTGCATCTGGTGCTCCGACAGCATCTCGACCACGCGGCCCTCCAGGCCCAGCGTGGTGTCGGTGTCACCGTCGTGGAAGTCGGCGTTCCAGACCTTCTTGGTGACCTCGAACACGTCCTGCAGCCGGTTGGAGGCGGTCTCGTCCGGTCCGAAGATGCGGAAGTTGTCCGGGTTCTGCTTCACCACGTCACGCAGCCAGGTGCCCAGCACCTTGGTGTTCTCGTACAGGCCGCTGCCGGGTTCGGGTACGTCCACGGCGTAGTCGCGGAAGTCGGGAAGGCGCAGGGCCTTGGTCAGGACCCCGCCGTTGGCGTGCGGGTTGGCCCCCATCCGACGATTGCCCACGGGGGACAGGGAGGTGACGTCCTCGATGATCCGGCCCTCGGCGTCGACGAGCTCCTCCATCCGGTAGGAGGCGAGCCAGTCCGCGAGGACCTGGAGGTGCTCGGGGGTGTCCCGAGCGTTGGCGAGCGGCACCTGGTGTGCGCGCCAGGAGTCCTCGGCCTTCTTTCCGTCGATGAACTTCGGGCAGGTCCAGCCCTTGGGGGTGCGGAAGATGATCATCGGCCACTGCGGGCGGGTCTCCTCGCCGGCCGCGGCGCGCTGCTTGATCTGGACGATCTCGTCCAGCACCACGTCCAGCAGTTCCGCGAAGCGGCGGTGGATGGAGGCGTGGGACTCCTCGTCGAACCCTGCCACGAACTCGTGCGGCTTGTGACCGTACCCGCGCATGAGGTCGTGCAACTCGTCGTCGCCGATGCGTGCCAGCACGGTCGGGTTGGCGATCTTGTACCCGTTGAGGTGCAGGACCGGCAGCACCACGCCGTCGGTCAGCGGGTTGAGGAACTTGTTGGAGTGCCAACTGGTGGCCAGCGGCCCCGTCTCGGCCTCGCCGTCGCCCACCACCGTCAGGGCGAGCAGGTCGGGGTTGTCGAAGACGGCGCCGTAGGCGTGGGAGAGGGAGTAGCCGAGTTCGCCGCCCTCGTGGATCGAGCCGGGGGTCTCGGGGGCCACGTGACTGGGGATGCCGCCGGGGAAGGAGAACTGCTTGAACAGCCGGCGCAGACCCTCCTCGTCCTTCGTGATCGCGGAGTAGGTCTCGCTGTAGGTGCCCTCGAGGTAGGTGTTCGCCACGAGGCCGGGTCCACCGTGACCCGGGCCGGAGATGTACAGGGCGTTCAGGTCGCGCTCGTTGATGGCGCGGTTCATGTGGGCGTAGAGGAAGTTCTGCCCCGGCGTGGTGCCCCAGTGCCCGAGCAGGCGCGGCTTGACGTCGTCGCGGTCCAGCGGGGTGCGCAGCAGGGGGTTGCGCAGCAGGTAGATCTGACCGATGGACAGGTAGTTCGCGGCGCGCCACCACTTGTCGATGCGCTCGAGAGTCTCCTGCGAGACGGGCTCGGCGGGACGAGCGTTCCAGGTGGGGGCGGCGGAATCCGTGTGCTCGATGACCATGGTTCCTAGCCTGCCCCGATCTCGGCCGCTGTGCGAGGGCTGGAGGTCCTGAATCCATCGCAGCGGGGTGATGCCCCGGCCGGATCCGGTGCCCGGCGCTCGTCGTAGGCTGATCGGGTGACCAGCACCGCGCCGCGTGAGGAGGCCGACTCGAGCCGCGCCGCCGGGTCGACCCGTCCGAGGGTCTCGGCCGGGGAGTTCTGGCGTGCGGCGCGCACCCGCCGGATGCTGGCCATTCTCGTTCTCCTGGTCGCCGCTGCGATCGTATGCGGACGGCTCGGTGCCTGGCAGATCGACCGCGCGTTCCAGCGTGCCGAGGTCGCTGCGGCCACAGCGGCGCAGGTGCAGCAGGCCACCGCGCCGACCCCGCTCGCACAGATGGTGGACCCGGGCGAGCACGTCACCGGGACCATGGTGGGGCTGCCCGTCACGGTGACGGGAACCTATGAGGGCGAGCAACTGGTGGTCCCCGACCGCGTGGTCGACGGCGAGGACGCCTACCTCGTGGTGGCGCCGCTGCGGACCACAGAGGGTGCCTGGCTGATGGTGGTGCGCGGCTGGCAGACCACGGACCAGCAGCCGCCCGCGCTGCCCCAGGGCGAGGTCGAGCTCACCGGTGCCGTGACCGCCGCGGAGTCCTACCAGGTGGCCGACCTGCCCGCGGGGCAGATCCCCTCGCTCTCGGCTGCCTACCTCGCGGGCGAGTGGGGGCTGCCCATCTACAACGCCTACCTGGTGCTCGCCGAGAGCGACGACGCCGCCCTGCGCACTGTTCCGGGCCCCGAGCTCGACGGCGGGGGCGAGGTCGACCTGCGCAACCTCGCCTACGCCGTCGAGTGGTACGTCTTTGGGGCGTTCGCGCTGGTGGTCTGGTATCGCCTGGTGCGCGAGGAGGCACTGCAGCGCCGCGAGGAGGCAGACGCCGACGCCGAGAGATGAGGGTGCGCCCCGGTGCGCCGAGCGTGTGGTTGCGCAGGGATTTCTTGCCTGCGCAGTGCGCAAGGGCACGCTCGGCGCGGGGGCGGAGGCGCAAGGGCACGCTCGGCGGACCCGGGTCCGCCAAGTGGCGAGGGGTGGTTCCGGGACTACTCGCTCTGCCAGGAGTGCCAGAGTTTGGCGTACTCGCCCTGGGCATCCACCAGGTCGTGGTGCGAACCGATCTCGGTGATGCGCCCCGCCTCGATCACGGCCACGCGGTCGGCGTCGTGGGCCGTGTACAGCCGGTGCGCGATGGCGACCACGGTGCGGCCCTGCAGCACCCCGGCGAGCGAGGCCTCCAGCTCGCGCGCCTGGCGGGGATCGATCAGGCTGGTCGCCTCGTCGAGCACGAGCGTGTGCGGGTCCAGGAGCACCAGGCGTGCGAGCGCCACCTGCTGAGCCTGGGCGGGGGTCAGCTCGTGGCCACCGGAGCCGACCTGCGTCTCCAGACCCTGCGACAGGTCACGCACCCAGTCCGCGTCCACCGCCGCGAGCGCCTCCAGCAGCGCGGCCTCGTCGGCCTCGGCCCGGGCGAGCCGCAGGTTGTCCGCGAGGGTCCCCACGAACACGTGATGCTCCTGCGTCACCAGGGCCACATGGCCGCGCAGTTCGTCCAACGGCAACTCGATCAGGGGCACCCCGCCCACCGCCACCCGCCCGGCTGTCGGTGGGTGGATTCCGGCGAGCATCCGGCCGAACGTCGACTTCCCGGCACCCGAGGGCCCCACGATTGCCAGCCGCTCCCCGACTGCGAGGTCGAGGTCGATCCCGCGCAAGACCTCCACGTCCTCGCGGTAGGCGTAGCGCACACCCTCGGCCCTCACGTGCTCGTCCACGGGCCGGTCCCCACCAGCCTCGCGGTCGCCCGGCACATCCTTCACCCCGAAGATGCGGGCCAGGGACACGGCGCCGACCTGGATCTCATCGACCCAGAAGATGAGTTCCCAGACCGGCCCCATCAGCTGGACCGTGTACAGCGCGATGGTGGTGACGGCGCCCACGGTCACCTCGCCGCGGGAGATGAGGAATCCGCCCCACAGCAGCACCGCCACGCTGGGCAGGCCGAAGGCCATGTCCACCGCAGGGAAGAGCACCTGGCGCAGCCGCAGGGTGCCCGCCTCCGCCGCCACGGTCTCGGCGATGTCGGCCTCCAGACGCGCGCGGCGCCGCGCCGTCAGGGCGAGCGCGGACACGGTGCGCGCACCCTCCACGGTCTCGGTGAACGTGCCGTTCATCGCCGCGTACGCGGCAGACTCCCGCAGGTAGCGAGCGGTCGCGCGGCGCAGGTACCAGCGCACCGCGACCACGAGGATCGGCACGCCGACCAGCAGGGCCAGCGCGGTGCGCGCGTCGGTGAGGAACGCGGCGAGCACGGTCAGGGCGATCGTGGTCACCGCCACCAGCACCCGGGGGATGCCGAACCTCACCGTGTGCTGCACGCGGTCGATGTCGTTGGTGGTGCGGCCGACCAGGTCCCCGGTCCCCGCTCGTTCCACCGTGGACAGCGGGAGCGCGGTCACCGTGGCCATGAACTCCTCGCGCAGCTCGGCGAACACCGTCTCGCCGAGCACGATGGCCGAGCGTTGGGCGTAGCGCACCGTGACCGCCTGGGTGATGACGGCGATCACGAGGACTGCGGCGGCGAGGTCGACGGTGCGGACCTGCGCTCCCGCGATGACGGCGTCCACGATGCGCCCCAGCAGGAAGGGCCCGGCGAGCCCGGCGGTCGCCGCGAGCGCCTGCAGCACCGCGACCACGACCAGCGAGCGCCGGTGCCGGCGCAGCAGCGCGGTGCTCTCGCGGCGCACCTGGGCGGCGTCCGCGATCGGCAGCGCGGCCTCGGTCCCGGTGCTGGCCGGCGGGGTCGGTGTCGTGGTGGTCATCTCACCTCCTGGGGCTCGTGCGGGAAGGCAGTGTCGGCAGTGTCGGTCGCGTCCGACGCGTGGGCCGGCCTCGTCCCGGGGGTCTCGGCAGGGGAGTCGTCCACGCTGCGCGAGACGATCCGCCGGTAGGCGATCGCGGTGTGAGCGGCCTCCCC
Organism: Serinibacter salmoneus; assembly: GCF_002563925.1. Taxonomy (NCBI): domain Bacteria; kingdom Bacillati; phylum Actinomycetota; class Actinomycetes; order Micrococcales; family Beutenbergiaceae; genus Serinibacter; species Serinibacter salmoneus. Next base: position 636,983 of record NZ_PDJD01000001.1, read on the forward strand.
GGCGAGTTCCCCGCGCGCGGCACGTTCGGCGTCCTGCATGAACTGGTGGTGTCGGCCGCTGGCCACGACGCGGCCTTCTTGCACGAGCACGACCTGCTCCACCTGGTCCAGCACGAGCGGGCTCGCCGAGACGATCACGGTGGTGCGCCCCGCTCGAGCGGTGCGCAGTCGCCGGGCGATGCGGGCCTCGGTGTGGGCATCGACGGCGGATGTCGGCTCCACCAGCACCAACACCTCGGCCTCGGTGAGCAGCGCTCTGGCGAGCGCCACACGCTGGCGCTGCCCGCCCGAGAGGGAACGTCCCTTCTCGGGGAGGTACCCGGCGAGTCCACCCGGCAGCGAGTCGAGCACGTCGTCTGCGTCTGCGGTGTGCATCGCGCCGAGCACCTGGGCCTGGGTCGCGTGGTCACGGACGTCGAGTTCCGCAGCGAGGATCCCGGAGAACAGGGTTGGTGTGGCCTCGGAGACCACGATGCGGGAGCGGACCTCATCGAGTGCGGCCTCGGCCAGGGGCACGCCGCCGTAACGCGCCGAGGTGCTCTCGGGTCGCAACCGACCCAGGCGGGTGGCGATGGCGGCGGTCTCGTCCGGATCCGCGCTGACGAGCGCGATGTCCGCACCGGGCGACACCCGCAGCCCACTTGCGGGGTCGTGCAGGTCAGCGGGCTGCGAGGGGAGGGGACGCGGCGCGGCGGCCGTGGTCATCTCGCCGGGAAGGCCGATCACACGCAGTACCCGCTTCGCCGCGATCCGGGCGCGTGTGAGGATCTGCACCCCCTGGGTTGCGGCTGCCAGCGGCTCGGTGAGGAAGGCCGCGTACCCGTAGAACGCGACGAGCTGTCCGGGCTCGATCTCACCGGTGATCGCCAGTCGGGCGCCGTACCAGATCACCCCGACCAGGAACAGTCCCGGCAGGAGTGCCTGGAGCGCGTCGAGCAACGACTGGGTGCGGGCGACCTGCACGCCTGCGGCCTGCACCCGCCGGGACTGGTCGCGGTAGCGGCGGACGAACGCCGCCTCACCTCCGATGCCCCGCAGGATCCGCAGCCCGGAGACCGTGTCCGAGCCGAGTGTGGTCAGCCGGCCGTTCTGTTCGCGGTGCTCGGCCTGGCGCGCCTGCAGCGGGCGCACGACAAGCGCGAGCACACCGGCCACGAGCGGGATGCCGAGGAGCACGGCGGTGCCCAGGGTGGTTGAGGCGGAGAGCAGGATCGCCGCGACCGCGAGGTAGGCGATGATGCTGCCGAGGAAACGCCCGACGAAGGCGAATACCTCCGCGATCCGTGGCGCGTCGGAGGCCACGGTGGCCACGATCTCCCCGGTTGACATCTCACGACGGACGGCCTCGCCGTTGCGCGCGACCGCATCACCCGTCACCTCGATGGTCCCCAGGGCGGCGCGGACCCAGTTCGCCACGTCCAGGCGGTGTGCGACCACACCGCTCACGGCCCGCACCGCCCACAGCCCGAGCAGGATTGCGCACCATGTCAGCAGGGGGCCCGAGACTCCGAGCTCGAGCCCGTCGTCCACAGCCTGGCCGAGCACCCAGGGCGCTGCTGCCTGGGTCCCGACGTTGACGACACCCACCAGCACGCCCAGCACGACGAGCCGGCGCTGCTGCGCGGCGCGCCACGCGAGTAGGCGCCACACCCCGGCGGTGGGTGGCGGTGCGCTCGCGGAGCGGTGGAGGTCGATCACGCGCTCACGGTAGGCCGGGAGGGTGACAACCTCCCAGGGATTATCCCCGGCGTGGGCGCGGCGACGCCTGTGGGGAGCAAGGCGGGGCTCTTAGCCGACCGCCCGCATCAAGGCCTCGTCGGCCGCAAGCCATTCGGCCTGCACCGTGCGGGTCCACTCCCGGATGGCGGCCGCGATCCGCTCCTCTGAGCCGCCGGTCCCGGACTCACCCAGGGCTTCGGTGACCGCGGCCGCGAGCAGGGCATCTGCGGCCTCGCGTTCCTCGGCGATCCCGGCCCGCGCGGCGGCCACGGCTTCACGGGACTGGGAGTCCACGGCGTCCAGGTACGCATCCCCGGCTGCCGCGAGCGCGGAGTCCCCTTCGGCGCGTGCCGCGCACACCGGCGCCAGCGCGTCCGTGGGGCACCACTCCGCCAGGAGTTGGGCACGTTCGCGGTGCGGCGTGACGAACACGGCCTCGAGGTCGCCTCGCAGCGCGGGCCACGCGCTCGTGTCCTGCGGGAGGCAACCCTCCTCGGCCTCGGTGCACGCGGTGAGGGACTCGGTCAGGGAGGTCACCGCCGTGTCCTGCTGCGCCATGATCTGCGCGAGGGCGGGATAGCCGCCGCAGAATCGCGCCACCTGCTTGGCCGCGTCCGCGATGGCCGCGGCGTACTCCTGCGCGGCGGACTGAGCCTGCCCAGGGCGGACCCGGAGTTGGGCCGCCCCGGGGAAGTCCTCGTCGAGGTCGTCCGGAACCTCGGGAGCCTCGCCCAGCGTCGTCCACGCGCTCTCCACGGTGTCGGCGTACTCGCTGACCCTCGCGCACTCCTCCTGGATCCCCGCCACGGTCTCGGCACTCTCGTCCGCGGTGCCCGTCACCATGGCGAGCGTGACCACCCCCGGGCTCAGCAGCGCCAGGACGGAGTCCTCGTAGGCGCGCACCGCCTCGGCGCTCGTGGCGTACAGCTCCTGCTGGCGCTCGGCCTCGGCCCGCTGTTGGAACCAGCGCACCCCGAAGACCGCGGCCACGCCGAGGACGACGATCAGCAGGAGGGCGACGACGGTGGCGATGCGGCGTCGGCGATACATCGCGGCGGTGGGGGGCACGCGCCAACTTTCCCACGGACTGCTCACCTGCGCACGGCACACGCACACCGGTCCAGATGCGTGAACGAGCGGTCCGCACGCGGTGAGAGGATGGAGGGGAACCGTGATGGAAGGCTGGACATGTCGCACCCCTCCGCGCCCGACGGCGCATCCGCGCAGACCCCCCATGACGCCGAGCCCACGTCCCCGGCCGGCGGCCCGGGGGTGCGGTGGAATCCGCTCACGAGCGCGGCCTTCGGTCGCTACCGGGTGATGGCGTTCGTGACCGGGTCATTCCTGCTGCTGCTGTGCGTGGAGATGCTGTTGAAGTACGTGCTGCAGGTCAACGGGCCAGATCAGGCCGTGCTCGGCGACTGGATCGCGATCATCCACGGCTGGATCTACGTGGTCTACGCCGTCACGTGCTTGCAGGTGTGGTCCAAGGCGCGGTGGGGTCTGGGTCGCCTGGCTGCGATGATCGCCGGCGGCGTGGTGCCGGTGATGTCCTTCATCGTGGAGGCGCGGGCCGCGCGCTGGCCCGTGGGTCGCACCGGCCGGCCCGTCGAGCATGCCGCCGACCGCAGCCGCCACTGAGCCGGTCCGCCCCCTCCGCAGCCGTGTGAGGCGACCGCGAGTGGGTCTCCCCGGTCGCTCCGCCTAGAGTGGAGCCCGTGACGTCTCCCACCCCGAGCCTCGCCGCGACACCCGCGCCCGTCCTGGTCGTGGACTTCGGCGCCCAGTACGCCCAACTCATCGCTCGCCGTGTGCGCGAGGCGGCCGTGTACTCCGAGATCGTGCCGCACACCATGCCGGTGTCCGCGATGCTCGCGAAGAAGCCCGCGGCCATCATCCTGTCCGGCGGCCCCTCCTCGGTGTACGCCGAGGGCGCACCCGCCGTGGACCCGGCCCTGTTCGAGGCAGGGGTTCCGGTGCTCGGCATCTGCTATGGCTTCCAGGCCATGGCTGCGGCGCTGGGCGGCGAGGTCGCCCGGACCGGGCTGCGCGAGTACGGCGGCACCGACGTGGAGGTGTGCGAGGCGGGGGTCCTGCTCGCCGGCACACCCGAGCAGCAGAACACGTGGATGAGCCACGGCGACGCGGTGCGCACCGCACCCGAGGGCTTCACCGTGCTCGCCACCTCCGAGGGCGCCCCCGTGGCGGCGTTCGAGGACACCGGCCGCCGCCTGTTCGGGGTGCAGTGGCACCCCGAGGTGAAGCATTCCGAGCACGGCCAGCGGGTGCTGGAGCACTTCCTGTACGACGGCGCGGGCCTGGCTCCCACCTGGACCCCCGGCAACGTGGTGGCCGAGCAGGTGGCCGCGATCCGCGCCCAGGTGGGCGACGCCCGGGTGATCTGCGGCCTGTCCGGCGGCGTGGACTCCTCCGTGGCCGCGGCCCTGGTGAACAAGGCGGTGGGGGACCAGCTCACCTGCGTGTTCGTGGACCACGGGCTGCTGCGCAGCGGTGAGGCCGAGCAGGTGGAGCAGGACTTCGTGGCCTCCACCGGGGTGAACCTCGTGGTGGTGGACGCCGCCGAGCGGTTCCTCGCGGCGCTCGCGGGCGTGAGCGACCCGGAGACCAAGCGCAAGATCATCGGCCGGGAGTTCATCCGGGTCTTCGAGGACGCGGCGCGGGACGTCGTCGCGGCCGCCGGCGCGCACGGCGAGGACGTGAAGTTCCTCGTGCAGGGCACCCTCTACCCGGACGTGGTGGAGTCCGGGGGCGGTGAGGGCGCCGCGAACATCAAGAGCCACCACAACGTGGGCGGCCTGCCCGACGACCTGCAGTTCGACCTCGTGGAGCCGCTGCGCACCCTGTTCAAGGACGAGGTGCGCGCCGTCGGCCTCGAGCTCGGGGTGCCCGAGGCGATCGTGTGGCGCCAGCCGTTCCCGGGCCCCGGACTGGGGATCCGGATCGTGGGTGAGGTCACCCACGAGCGGCTGGAGACGCTGCGCGCCGCCGACCTGATCGCCCGCGAGGAACTCACCGCGGCGGGCCTGGATCGCGAGATCTGGCAGTGCCCGGTGGTGCTGCTCGCCGATGTGCGCTCCGTGGGCGTGCAGGGCGACGGGCGCACCTACGGCCACCCGGTGGTGCTGCGCCCGGTCTCCAGTGAGGACGCGATGACCGCGGACTGGACCCGCGTCCCCTACGAGGTGCTCGCCCGGATCTCCACGCGCATCACGAACGAGGTCGCGGAGGTCAACCGCGTGACCCTCGACGTGACGAGCAAGCCCCCCGGCACCATCGAGTGGGAGTGACACTCGCCGGGCAGTGACCACGAATGGGAGTGACCGCATGAGGATCGTGCACGTCTCGGACTGCTTCGCGCCGCGGGTGGGAGGGATCGAGACGCAGGTCGGTGACCTCGCCGCGCATCAGGTCGCGGCCGGTCATGAGGTGCATGTGCTGACCGCCACCGCGGAGGGCGACGGCGCAGCGCCGCCGCCCCTGGCGCCCGGCGGCGCCCCCGTGCACACCGCCTGGGGCGAGCGGGAGGAACTGGCGAGCGGCGTCGTCGTGCACCGCATCACCTCCCGGGTCACCCGCGGCCTGCCGGTCACGGTCAACGGCTCCTCCCGCATCGCCACCGCGCTGCGCGAGTTGCGCCCCGATGTGGTGCACGTGCAGGCCGGGATGGTCTCCCCGTTCGCCTACCAGGGCGCGAGCGTGGCGCGACGGCTGCGTCTGCCGCTCGCGATCACCTGGCACTGCATGTTGGACGGGATCCGCACCCCGCTGCACTGGGGGGCGCGGGCGACCGGCTGGAACGCCGGGACGGCGGCGCTCTCCGCCGTCAGCGAGGTCGCCGCGAGCCGGGTGCGGGCCGTGTTCGGCGACGGCGCGCACGAGGTCGGGATCCTGCCGAACGGGATCGAGGTGGCCACCTGGGCGCCGCCCGCCGGCTCCCACGAGATCACGGGTGCGGCGCAGTCGAGTGAGGGCGGCCTGCCGCTGCGAGTGGTCTCCACCCAGCGCGTGGCGCCCCGCAAGCGCACCGGCGTGATCGTGGACGTCGCCGAGGAGGTGAGCCGGCGGCTCGGCCCGGACGCGGTGCACTTCACGATCGCCGGCGGCGGCCCCGAACTCGCCGACACCCGCCACCAGGTGGAGCGGCGGGGGCTGAGCGGCCAGGTGGACCTGCTGGGCCGGGTGCCCCGCGAGGACCTGCCCGCGCTGTACCGGGAGCGGGACGTGTTCCTCTCGCCCTCGCGTCTGGAGGCGTTCGGGATCGCGGCACTGGAGGGGCGCACCGCGGGCCTGGCGGTGGTGGCGCTGGAGGGCACCGGCATCACCACGTTCGTGCGCCACGGCGAGGAGGGCCTGATCGCAGCGGACGATCACGGACTGGCCGAGGCGATCGTGCAGCTCGCGCAGGACCGCGCGCTGCTCGGCCGGATCCGCGAGCACAACGCGTCCGTGCCGCCGCGCACCGACTGGGCCGATGTGGTGGCCGCCGCGGCGGGGGAGTACGAACGCGCCGCGCACGTGGCCGCGCGCACCCGCTGACCCACCCTCCGCGAGGTGGTTCTGCAGGCACTGCGAGGTGGTTCTGCAGGCACAGCGCTCAGCGGGTGCTGCGCCGCCGCGCCCGGATCCCCGAGAGCACCGCGGTCAGGAGCAGCAGCCCGCCGAGGCCGGCGACCACCACGATCGCGGTCAGCCCCAGGTCGAGCGTGACTCCCGCGGCGGCCAGGAGCACCACCACGCCCGCGGCCAGCACCAGCAGGCTCCACACCAGGGCCCCGGGGCGCGGGCTGTCGTCGTACTGCTGGTTCATTCCTCTACTCCGATCACACGGACCACACCGGCACCGAGGGTGAGGTCGATCTGGATCTGCGGCGCGGCGCCCTCGGCGACGCCGGCGGTCTGCTCGGTCACGGACAGGCTGGTGCCCGAACGCGTGCTCTGGCCCTCGCCCACCTCCCAGCGCACCTCACCGGCCCTCACCTCCGCGTCGATGCGGACGTCGGCCTCGGCGGGGACGAGGATCGCCACGTCGCCCAGGGAGACGTCCACCGGCACGGTCAGGGACGCAGCGGCCCCGGAATCCAGCGCCGCGGACGAGGGCAGCGGTACCTGCGTGAGGTCCAGCGTCAGGTCGCCCACATTGAACGCCACGCCCTCCTCGGCCTCGGCGATCGTGGCGGGGACCACGGCGGCGGAGCCGTAGGTCTCCCCGTCCACCCAGCCGGTGGTCGTGAAGAACGTTCCGCCGGCCGCGCTCGATCCCGCCACGAGTCCGATGATCGCAAGGAACGTCAACAGTCCCACGCGGCGTCCGCGCAGCGCGGTCACGATCAACCCGAGGGCCACGATGACCAGCGATCCGCCGAGGAACACCAGCTCCGGGTGCAGGAGCGCCCCGACCCGGCCCGCCAGGAGGGTGAACGCGGCCAGGAGCAGGATTCCACCCAGGACGCTGGCGATCACCGCTGTCCCCGGGCCGCGGCGCACCGGGCGTGCCGGGCGCGGCGTCGTGGCAACGGGCTGGGGCGGGGTGTAGCCGTGCCAGCTCGGTGGGGCACCGCCGTCGCTGCCGTCGCCCGCACCTGCGGGTGCGTCCTGGGCGTCCAGGATCGGCGCGGGCGCCTCGGGGGAGCCCCAGCCGCCGGCGGTCTGTCCTGATGCCGCACTCGTCGTCGCCCCCGGCTCGGCCGGAGGTGCCTGCGGAGCGGCGGGTTCCGTGGAACCCGCTGTGCCCGACGGTGCAGCCTCCCGCGGCGGTGCGCTCGCCGGGTGCGCGGCCCGCCAGGCGTCCCGGCGCCTGCGGTGGGCGACGATCGCCCAGATCACGATGCCGATGAGCACCAGGCGCCAGAAGACGCTGAAGCCGTCCTCCCCGGTTCCCAGCCCCCACAGGCCGAACGGGCCGAGGGTCCCGGCGGGCCCGAGGCCGAGGAGCGTGAAGATGACGATGCCGACGTAGGCGGTGTCTCCGCGTCCCTTGAGGGCCTCCTCGGCGTGGATGCGGCCGTCGGGCTCGGGCAGCAGCGCCCAGCACACGGCGTAGGCGAGGAACCCGATGCCGCCGATGAGGCTGGCCGCCACGAACAGCCCGCGCACCAGCAGCGGGTCCCAGCCCCACCGCGCGGCAAGGCCGCCGGCGACGCCGCCGAACCAGCGCTGCGCGCTGCGGGGGGTTTGCAGCGCGCGCAGGTAGGCCCAGAAGGCGGCGCCGCCGCGCGGCTGCTCACCGGGACCGACCCCCGGGCCGCTCCCGCCGCCGCTTCCGGGGGCGGTGGTGGGCGTGGGGCCGGGAGTGGAACGACCGGTCGGTGCAGCGGAGTCGTCACCGGGCGTGTGGCCCGGGGTCGGGGACGTGGGAGTGGACATGGCTCCAGCCTGCTCTCCCTCGCCCCGCGGGACCATCAGGGAGTCCCCTGAGATCGCCCCGGAGATCGGCCCGGATCGGACCTGCGGGCGTTCCCTCGGTGGCCCCGGCGTGGAACGATCGGGTCGTGTCCAGCACCGCGGCCTCCGGCACGGGCGGTGGCGCCGAACCCGGCGCACCGACCCGGCCGCCCCTGCTGCGCCCGAAGCGCGGACGTTGGGTGGGCGGCGTGGCCACGGGGATCGCCCTGCACCTGCGGGTGCGGGTCACCTTCGTGCGCCTGGCGTTCCTGGCGGCCACCCTCGCCGGCGGGATGGGCGTGGTCGCCTACGTCTTCTGGTGGTTCACGATCCCGGCGGGGGATCCCACCGATCCGCGCACCGCCACCCCGCCGGCGTGGCGGCGCCTGGCCAAGCCGCTGGAGGAGCCGGGCGGTGAGGAGTCCGGCACCCGATTCGATCCGCTGCGCACCTCCACCGTCGTCATCGCCCTGAGCCTGCTCGCCGTGGCGGCGCTGCTGCTGGTGGACCGCCTGGGCGGGAACAACGGCTGGCTGATCCCGGCGCTGCTGCTGGTGGTCGCGGTCGCGCTGGTGTGGGGGCAATGGGCCTCCTCCCGGCAGGCCGGTTCCCCACAGGGCGCCCACAACGGTGCCCAGAACGGCGCCCCCGAGGGCCGGGGGCTGCGGGTCATCCGCCTGGTGGGCGGGGTGGCGATCGCCGCCATCGCCATCGTGCTCTTCGTAGGCCAGGACGCGCAGCCGACCGTGGTGCTGCAGTCGGCACTCGCCGCGATCGCGGTGCTGGCCGGGGTCGCTCTCGTGCTCGCGCCCTGGTGGCTGGGCATGGTCCGGGCGCTGGCCGACGAGCGCGCCGCCCGCGAGCGGGAATCCGAGCGGGCCGACATCGCCGCCCACCTGCACGACTCGGTGCTGCAGACCTTGTCCATCATCCGCGCCCGCTCCAGTGACCCCGAGGTGGTGCGCCTGGCCCGCGCCCAGGAGCGCGACCTGCGGCAGTGGCTGTACGAGGACCGCAGCCCCGCCGCCACCTCGGTGGCCGCGCAGGTCAAGGAGATGGTCGCCGAGGTCGAGGACACCCGCACCCACGCGGACGGCAGCCCCGCCGACATCGAGGCGGTCGTGGTGGGTGATGCGGTCCCGACGGAGGAGACCACCGCCCTGCTGCGCGCCATGCGCGAGGCCCTGCTCAACGCCGTCGCGCACGGCCGGCCGCCGGTGAGCGTGTACGTGGAGGCCGACCCCACCGCCGTGGAGGCTGTCGTCCGCGATCACGGGGACGGATTCGACCTGGCGGCGATCCCGGAGGACCGGTTCGGCGTACGGGAGTCCATCCTGGGGCGGGTGCGGCGGCGCGCGGGCAAGGCGACGATCACCACGCTGGCCGACGGCGGCACCGAGGTGCACCTCGAGATGCCGCTGGACCCCTCCGGTGGCGCGGATCCGGGCTCGCAGACCAGCCCGGAGGAGAACGAGCGAACGGAGCAGTCATGACCACCCCAGCGAACCTCCCCGGTGACGGGCCCGACGGCGCAGCCCAGGTTCGGTCGGACGCCGCACCCGTGCCGGTGGTGCTGGTGGACGACCACGCGGTCTTCCGCGCCGGGGTGCGCGCCAGCCTGGACGGCCGGGTGCGGATCGTGGGGGAGGCGGGGGACGTCCCCTCCGCCGTCGCCGTGGTGCACGAGGCGCGCCCCGCCGTCGTCCTGCTCGATGTGCACCTGCCCGGTGGCAGCGGGGGTGGGGGCGCGGAGGTGGCCCGGGCCTGCGCCGACCTGGCGCCCGGCACCCGGTTCCTCGCGCTGTCGGTCTCCGACGCCGCGGAGGACGTGGTGGCCGTGATCCGTGCCGGGGCCCGCGGCTACGTGACGAAGTCGATCGCCCCGGACGCCCTGGTGGATGCCGTGCTGCGCGTGGCCGGCGGCGATGCGGTGTTCTCCCCGCGCCTGGCCGGGTTCGTGCTCGACGCGTTCGGCGCGGTCGGCGCGGCCGGGAGCGCTGAGCAGGCCGAGCACGACGACGAACTGGACCGCCTGACCGCCCGGGAACGGGAGGTGATGCGGCTGATCGCCCGCGGACGTTCCTACCGGGAGGTCGCCTCGGAACTGTTCATCTCCATCAAGACCGTGGAGACCCACGTCTCGGCGGTGCTGCGCAAGCTGCAACTCTCCTCCCGCCACGAACTCACGCGCTGGGCCGCGCAGCGTCGCCTGCTGTGAGGGTGTGGTGACGTAGGGTCATCACCATGGACGTTGCCATCGGGATTCTTGTCGCCATCCACATGATCGGCTGGGCCATCGTGCTCGGCGGCTCGCTGGTGTCGGTGCGCGAGCCGAAGATCCCCCTGGGGATGCTGCACGGTGCGCTCACCGCGCTGATCGCCGGCGCCTTCGCGGCGTTCCTGGCCATCGCCGCGAGCGACGGCGGCGGTCCGGACCACATCAAGCTCGCGGTGAAGTTCATGATCGCGCTGGTCATCACCGGCCTGGTCTGGTGGGGCGGGCGCCGCGAGAAGGTGGAGCGCAGCTTCGTCATCCTCATCGCGGCCCTCACGGTGGTGAACATCTTCATCGCCGTGCTCTGGCGCTGATCACATCGCGAGGTGGTTCTGCCGCCACCGCGAGGTGGTTCTGCAGCCCTGAGGGGGCGCTGACCGATGCCGTGGTGGGGTGACCTGCTCGTCGCGCTGGCGATCGCCGTCGGGCTGCTCGGCTCGGTGCTGCAGGTCCTGCCCGGCTCCACCCTGGTGGGGACCGCGGTGGCGATCTGGGGCCTCGTCACGGGCGGCACCCTGGGCTGGACGACGGCGATCATCGCCCTGGTCCTCACGGCCCTGGCCTGGGTGATGGGGTACGTCGTGGCCGGCCGGTACCTGCGCAAGCGGCAGGTCCCCGGGCGCACCATGCTCGTGGGTGGCCTCCTGGGCATCGTCGGCTTCTTCGTGATCCCCGTCATCGGGCTCTTCGTGGGCTTCGTGCTCGGTGTCTACGCGATGGAGCGGATCCGGCTCGGGGCTCACCAACACGCCTGGCGCGCCACCCTCGCCGCGATCAAGGCCAGCGGCCTGACGATCCTCGTGGAGCTCTCCTTCGCCCTGCTGATCGCGGGCACCTGGGTCGTGGCGCTGATCCTGAGGTGACACCGCTCGGGAGGTGACCCCGCAGACAGCGCGACGGCGCCGCCCGGGGTGGGCGACGCCGTCGGGAATGAGGGTGGCTCAGGTGCGCTTGAGCGCCTCCCGCAGGGGGACTCGCGAGCCCATCTTGAGCAGCGAGTTCTCGTACATCCGAGCGGCCACCAGCGAGACCAGCCACGCGGTCACCACGAGGATCGCCAGCGAGATCAGCGGCTCCCACCAGGCCGCATCCCCGAAGAACAGCCGCAGCGGCATTCCCACGGGGGCGCTGAACGGCACGTAGGACAGGATCGTCATCACGAGGGGGTTGTCGGCGAAGAACACCACCCCGAAGTAGGGCAGGAGCACGAGCATCATCGCGGGCTGCATGACCGTGCCGGTGTCCTCCTGGCGGGAGACCAGCGCGCCGGCGGCCGCGAAGACCGAGGCGATCAGCACGAACCCCACGAGGAAGAACAGCACGAACCAGAGCATCGGGGCGGTGAGCATCGCCAGCAACTCCCCCTGCCCGGTGACGGCCAGACCCAGGGCGGCCGTGGCGGCCATCGCTGCGGCGGTGCTGACGCCGATCACCCAGTTGCCGAGGATCTTCCCGGCCAGCAGCACCCGGGCGGGGACCGCGGCGAGCAGGATCTCCACCACGCGCGACTGCTTCTCCTGCACCGTGTTCTGCACGATCATCGTGCCCGAGCCGAGCGCGGTGATCATGAATGCCAACCCGAAGCCGATGCCGACGACGGCGCGAAGGCCCGGGTTCCCCGTGGGCGGCTCGAGCAGTTCGATCTCGGGTTGCACGGTCAGGGTGCCGACCACGCCGCCGGGAACCTCCTCCAGGCCCAGCACCGTGACACCGGCGGGGGAGTCATCCGCCAGGACGACGGCGTCGACCTCACCCGAGCGCAGCAACTCCTCGGCCTCGGCGCGGCTGGCGACCTCGCGCACGTCCAGGGTGGAGGCGGAGACCGTCTCGCTGGTGCCGACCAGGGCGACCGTGTCCGTGGCCTCCTCGTCGCCGCCCCCGCCCAGCACGGAGCTGAGGATGATGCCGCCCAGGATGAGCAGCAGTGTGATCGCGGTGGAGATCAGGAACGCCTTGGAGCGCACCTGGCTGGTGATCTCCCGTTCGGCGACCAGGCCGATCGCGGCCGTGGTGGAGACGGCACTCGCGCCCGTGGTGGGCGTGCCGCCGGGGGTGCCCGCGGGCGTGCGTGTGGGTGTCACGGTGCTCATCAGGCTGCCTCGTTCTCGTTGCGGGTGTGATCCACGACGATGTCGCGGAAGATCTCCCCGAGCGTGGGACGCACGGGGCGGAAGGTGCGCAGGCCGCCGCGTTCGACGGCGCCGCGCGCCACGGCCTGGGCGGCGTTCTCGCCCGCCGTGAAGGTGACGAGGTTGCCGGCGAGTTCGCTCACGCTCACACCCGGCACGGTGCGCACCCAACCGGCGTCGGCCAGCGCGTCCAGTTCCCAGCGGCTGCCGGAGTAGCGCTCGCGCAGGTCCTCGCGGGTGCCGGCGGCACGGATCTCGCCGCCGGCGATGATGACGAGGTCGTCGCACAGCCGCTCCACCACGTCGAGCTGGTGGGAGGAGAACAGCACCGGGATGCCGCGGGCGGCATGCTCGGAGATCACCGCGAGCACCTCGTCCACCGCGAGGGGGTCGAGGCCGGAGAACGGCTCGTCCATCACCAGCACATCGGGGTCGTGGACCAGCGAGGCCGCGACCTGGACGCGCTGCTGGTTGCCGAGGGAGAGGGCGTCGAGCTTGTCCCTGCGGCGCTCACCGAGGCCGAGGCGGTCCAGCAGGGCGTCGGCGCGCTTGGTGGCGGCGCCGCGGTCGATGCCGTGCAGGCGTGCGAGGTAGGTGAGTTGCTCGGCGATCTCCATCTTGGGGTAGAGGCCGCGTTCCTCCGGCATGTACCCGAAGCTGCGCAGGGCGTCACCGTCCACCGGGCGACCGTCCAGGGCGACCTCGCCGGCGTCCGCCCCGAGCACGCCCAAGATGATGCGCATGGCGGTGGTCTTCCCGGCGCCGTTGCCTCCGACGAATCCGGTCAACCGGCCCCGGGCGACGTCGAAGCTGACGTCGTGCAGGGCGCGGCGGCTGCCGTAGGACTTGCTGATGTGCCGGAGCGTGAGCATCGCGGCTCCTTCCGCTGGACGGGTGGTGATGACTCCACCGTAGGAACTCCCGGGGTTCGGCGCCTCGGCCTCGCGGCGGATTGTGGTTCCTCCATCGGGAGGGGGAGGCCGGGCGCTTGGGTGGGCTGCGCCGTCGGGTGGGCTGGGCGCTCGGTGGGCTGCGCCGTCGGGTGGGCTGCGCCGTCGGGTGGGCTGGGCGCTCGGTGGGCTGCGCCGTCGGGCGGGGTGGCTGCTCCCTTCGCGCACGGCGGATCGCCTTCGCGCACGGCGGTTGCGTGACGGCGCGTCGGCCGGCCCGGCGCGTTCCCGCAGGCCAGCGAGCTGCGCCCGGCGGCGAGGTCTCGCGTATCCGCCGCGCGCGAGGACGATCCGCCGCCAGCGAAGGGTCGGCGCGGCGTGGAGAGCTCGGCCCGAGGCACGCCGGAGCTCCGGGTCCGCCGTTATGGTTGTGCGCAACCTATATGCCGCGTACGGTGGCGGGCGTGGCCGCAGCCCTGGACGATCTCGTCTGCTTCGCGATGTACGGGGCGAGCCATGCCACGACCCAGGCCTACCGCGCGCTGTTGCGGCCGTGGGGCTTGACCTATCCGCAGTACCTCGTGCTCGTGGTGCTGTGGCGGGTGGGGGAGTGCCCGGTGCGGCGGCTGGAGGAGGAGACTGGACTGGACTCCGGCACGCTCTCCCCATTGCTGCGTCGGCTGCGAGACCGTGGGCTGATTGCTCGCCGGCCCAACCCCGAGGATGCCCGCTCCGTGCTGATCGCCCTCACTCCCGAGGCGGAGGAGATCCGCGAGCACATGACCGGGGTCGGCGAAGAAGTCGGGCGGCACATGGGCATCGGTGAGGTCGAGGCGCGCGAGCTCATCTCGCGGTTGCGGCTGCTGACCGAGGCGATGACTGCCGTCGCCGAGGCCCCACGGCCCGCGACGAGCGCCCCACACACGTCCGCGGCCCCCGCCGCGGAGAACTGAGAGGAGACCACATGGACATCGTCTACACCGCAGAGGCGCTCGCCACGGGCGCCGGCCGCAACGGCCACACCCGCAGCAGCGACGGGCGGATCGACCTCGACCTCGCCGTGCCCACGGCCATGGGCGGCAGCGGGGAGGGCGCCAATCCGGAGCAGCTCTTCGCCGCCGGGTACGCCGCGTGCTTCCACTCGGCGCTGCAGCTCGTGGCGCGCAACCAGAAGGTCGACGTCGAGGGCTCCTCTGTCGGCGCCCGGGTGGGCATCGGCCCCAACGGCGCCGGCGGGTTCGGCCTGGACGTGACCCTCGAGGTCGTCATCCCGGGGGTTGAGCACGAGGTGGCGCAGGGCCTGGCGGACGCCGCCCACCAGGTCTGCCCCTACTCCAACGCCACCCGCGGCAACATCGAGGTGCACCTCGATGTCACCGAGGACTGATCCGCGAGGTCGTTGCGTCACCGTTCGTGATCATCCGGCACCATCTCGCATGACGACGGCGCCCGCCCCGGGTAGGGGCGGGCGCCGTGGTCTGTGCGCACCTCTTGTGGAGGCCGGACCCGTGAGGGGGACAGAACTGCCTCGCGGTGGGGACAGAACTGCCTCGCGGTGGGGACAGAACCGCCTCGCGGGCCTACAGGTAGTTGGCGTAGGCCGGCAGGGTGAGGAACGTCGGGAGGGTTTCTCCGAACGCCACCTCACGGACCAGGTCGATCGCGTCGTCGATCCGGTCGCCCTCACCGCGCGGGAGCTGCCCGGCCACCTCGGTGAGCACCTCCTCCAGGTAGGGCAGGTCGATCCGGTGACCCTCCGCCGTCGCCCGCTCCTGGGTGCGCCACTGCCACAGCTGGGCCCGGGCGATCTCCGCCGTCGCGGCGTCCTCCATGAGGTTGTCCAGCGCGGCCGCCCCGGTGCCCCGCAGCCAGGAGTCCAGGTAGCGGATGGCCACGGAGATGTTCTGCCGCACCCCGGCGTCGGTGATCTCCCCGGGGCAGTCCAGGTTCAGCAGGTCCGCCTGCGTCACCTGGACATCGGGGCGCTGCCGGCCGATCTGGTTGGGCGCCCAGCCGAGCACCTCGTCGAACTCCGCGCGGGCGGTCTCGATCAGCCCCGGGTGCGCCACCCAGGTGCCATCGAACCCGTCGGTGGCCTCGCGGCGCTTGTCCGCGGCGACCGCCTCCAGGGCCCGCTCGGTGATCTCGGGGTCCCGGCGCGAGGGGATGAAGGCGCTCATCCCCCCGATGGCCATTGCGCCCCGCTTGTGGCAGGTGGCCACCAGCAGCTCGGTGTAGGCCCGCATGAACGGCACGGTCATCGTGAGGTTCGACCGGTCCGGCAGCACCCACCGGCCGCCGCGGGTGCGGAACGCCTTGATGATGGAGAACAGGTAGTCCCACCGTCCCGCGTTCAGCCCCGAGATGTGATCGCGCAGCTCGTACAGGATCTCCTCCATGCAGAACGCGGCCTGGATGGTCTCGATCAGCACGGTGGCGCGGATCGTGCCGTGCTCCAGGCCCAGGTGGTCCTCGGTGAAGGTGAACACCTGGTCCCACAGCCGTGCCTCGGCCGCCGACTCCAGCTTCGGCAGGTAGAAGTACGGCCCGCGACCGGCCGCGATCAGCGCCCGGGAGTTGTGGAAGGCGTACAGCGCGAAGTCGACCAGTGACCCGGAGGCCAGGCGGGCATCACCCTCCCGGTTCCACAGCCGCACGTGCTTCTCCACCAGGTGCCAGCCGCGCGGACGCATCACGATCGTCGGGGTCTCCGTGGCCGTGACGGCGTAGTGCTTGCCCTCGGGGGAGGTGTAGGTGAGGGTGCCGCGGATCCCCTCGCGCAGTGAGCGCTGCCCGCCGATCACGTTCTGCCAGGTGGGGCTCGTGGCGTCCTCCTGGTCGGCGAGCCACACGTTCGCCCCGGAGTTCAGGGCGTTGATCGCCATCTTGGGGTCGGTGGGGCCGGTGATCTCCACGCGGCGGTCCTCCAGGCCGGGGGCCGGCGGCGCCACCTGCCAGCTCGGGTCCTCCCGGATCCAGGCCGTCTCGGGGTCGAACCGCGGGTCGCGGCCGTTGTCGACCTCGGTGCGGCGGCGCTGCCGCTCGGAGAGGATCGCGTCGCGTTCGCAGGCGAACTTCTCGTGCAGGGCGGCGATGAAGTCCAGCGCCTCGGGGGTGAGCAGGTCCTCGGCGTGGTCGTCGTGGAGGATCTCCACGCGGGTGATCCAGCTCGTCGGGGTGGTGGTGCGGTCCATCATGATGGTCATGGCGGGAGTCCTTCCCAGTGTCTGCGTCGCCGAGGCTCAGTGCTGCAGCTGCGGCGAGCTCTCGGGCGTGTGGTCGGTGTGGAACTGCTCGGACTCGGTGGAGCCGACGAGGGCGAGGGTCTCGCTGGTGGGGTTGAGGG